>DXEM01000021.1 GCA_019114985.1 Candidatus Anaerostipes excrementavium | reverse complement strand
CGGGGTGTGGCTCAGCTTGGCTAGAGCGCTTGATTTGGGATCAAGAGGTCGCAGGTTCGAATCCTGTCACCCCGATTAAGCGGGTGTAGTTCAATGGTAGAACTCCAGCCTTCCAAGCTGATCACGTGGGTTCGATTCCCATCACCCGCTTTTTGAGTCTGTAGCTCAGCTGGATAGAGCAACGGCCTTCTAAGCCGTGGGTCGGGGGTTCGAATCCCTTCAGGCTCGTTTTTTCTTGAAAAGATAGATCACCGGATAGGTGAATTGATATGGTGGGTATAGCGCAGCTGGTTAGCGCGCCAGATTGTGGCTCTGGAGGCCGTGGGTTCGAATCCCATTACCCACCCTTTTCTTTTTATAGAAAAGCTTTTATATATTTCTATGTTTTGGGCTATCGCCAAGGGGTAAGGCACAGCACTTTGACTGCTGCATTCGCTGGTTCGAATCCAGCTAGCCCAGTTTCACTGTATGGGTGTGTAGCTCAGGTGGTAGAGCACTTGACTTTTAATCAAGTTGTCCGGGGTTCGAATCCCCGCACGCTCATTGTAAGATAGTTAAAGATGTCCTGGAGTTTTCGCTCCAGGTTTTTTTATTCATTTGATAAAAAAGAGAATTGACAAATGGGGATTCATCCGATATTATGTTAATAAATAAAAGGGAGTAGCTGGCGCGAAGCGTTTGCGATGTCGTCAATCTCGGCAGGAACCTGCCCGTATCGTAATGAAACAGCGAGACTTTTATTGCAGTTAATGAAGTGCAATAAAGGTCTCTTTTTTTGTTCTATAGATTGGGAGAAATTTTTATTTCAAAAGATTTGATATGGAATAGAAAAGTGCGATGCGGATATGACTAGATGTAGATAAAAAGAAAACGACATATATTTGTTTTGTGTCCTGCATACCGCAAAAGACTTGGTTCACTTCATAAGCAAAGGAACTAAGTAAAATTTCAACAGAAAGGAAGAATTAAATGAAAGAATTTTATCATCAGCCTGTGACAGAAGTGCGCAAGCAGCTCAATGGATCGATGAAACCTTTGTCGCAGCAGCAGGTAGAAGAGCATCAGAAAAAATATGGGATGAATGAACTGGTAGAAGGCGAGAAGAAAAGTACTTTACAGATTTTTTTAGAACAATATAAAGATTTTCTGGTTATTATTTTGATCTGTGCGGCAATTATATCTGGATTTCTGGGTGATGTGGAAAGTGCAGCGGTTATCTTAATTGTTATCACAATTAATGCGATTCTGGGAACCGTGCAGACAATCAAAGCGGAGCAGTCTCTTGCAAGCTTGAAGCAGTTATCTTCTCCGATGGCGAAAGTCCTTCGGAATGGACAGATCGTGCAGATTCCGTCCCGGGAAGTGACAGTAGGAGACGAAGTAATTTTAGAGGCAGGAGATCAAATTCCTGCAGATGGGCGTATTATTGAGAGCGCCAGCATGAAGGTAGACGAAAGTGCTTTGACCGGAGAAAGTCTGGCCGTGGAAAAAGAAGAAGTAATTCTAGAAGGAAAAGTACCTTTAGGAGATCAGAGGAATATGGTCTTTTCCGGAAGTTTTGTTACTTACGGAAGAGGTTCCTTCCTTGTAACAGCGATCGGAATGGAGACAGAGGTTGGTAAAATTGCTTCCTTATTAAAATCAACGTCTGAAAAGAAGACACCGCTCCAGGTGAATTTGGATCAGTTTGGACAGAAATTATCAATTATCATCATTTTATTCTGTGCTCTTTTATTTGGAATCAGCGTATGGCAGGGAAATTCCATGGGAAATGCTTTCATGTTTGCTGTAGCGCTGGCGGTAGCGGCGATTCCAGAAGCGTTAAGTTCGATTGTAACGATTGTCCTTTCTTTTGGAACGAGGAAAATGGCGAATGAGGGTGCAATTATACGAAAACTTCAGGCGGTGGAAGGTCTTGGAAGTGTATCGGTCATTTGCTCTGATAAGACAGGAACATTAACGCAGAATAAAATGACAGTGGAACATTATTATGTAGAAGAGAAATGTTTTTCTTCCGATGTTTTAAAAAAGGAAGAAAAAGCACAACATCAGCTTTTAACAGCAAGTGTTCTATGTTCAGATGCGAAAGTCGTAAATGGAAAAGATTTTGGAGATCCGACAGAAACTGCTTTGATTCATGTAGGTGAACGCATGGGAGCATCCGCAGATGAGATTCGGGATCTATATCCGAGAATATCCGAGGTGCCGTTTGACAGTGATCGAAAATTAATGTCCACGCTCCACGATTTGGAACAGGGAAGAACTATGATTACAAAAGGAGCGGTTGATGTTCTGCTTCAGCGTATCACAAAGATCCAAAAAGATGGGAAGGTCTGTCCGATTACGGAAGAAGACAGAAAAGCGATAGAACGACAGAATCAGACGTTTTCAGAAAACGGGCTGCGTGTATTGGCTTTTGCTTATAAAGCGATGGATGGAAAAGAAGAAATCTCAGTGGAAGATGAAACAGACTATGTTTTCCTTGGGTTAATTTCCATGATGGATCCGCCGAGAGAAGAATCTCGTATGGCGGTTCAGGAATGTATCAAAGCAGGGATCAAGCCGGTTATGATTACCGGGGATCATAAAGTAACGGCTGCTGCAATTGCCAAACGAATCGGTATTTTAAAAGATGAAAAGGAAGCCTGCGAAGGAATGGAAATCGATGCTTTATCGGATGAGGAACTGCAGGATTTCGTGGAGAATATTTCTGTATATGCCAGAGTTTCACCGGAACATAAGATTCGAATCGTGCGTGCATGGCAGGAAAAGGGAAATATTGTCGCGATGACGGGAGATGGCGTAAATGACGCGCCGGCTCTTAAACAGGCTGATATCGGTGTTGCTATGGGAATTACCGGTACAGAAGTATCAAAAGACGCGTCTGCAATGGTTCTTACCGATGATAATTTCGCGACAATTGTCAAAGCAGTGGAAAACGGGAGAAATGTTTATGAAAATATTAAACATTCCATTCAATTCCTGTTGTCGGGAAATTTTGGCGGTATTTTAGCAGTTCTCTATGCATCCATCGGGAATCTTCCGCTTCCGTTTGCGGCAGTACATTTGTTATTTATCAACTTATTAACAGATAGCCTTCCAGCCATTGCTCTTGGTTTGGAACCGCATACAGAAAAAGTGATGGAACGCAAGCCGCGTCCGATCAATGAATCTATTTTGACAAGGGATTTTCTGATTCGAATCGGTCTGGAAGGATTCGTGATTGCGTGTATGACAATCATAGCTTATACAATCGGGTTAAGAAACGGAAATGTTCTTTTAGCACAGACAATGGCGTTTGCAACTTTATGTACGTCTCGTCTGGTGCATGGATACAATAGTAAATCGAACTCACCGGTTCTTTTTACCAAACGATTTTTTAACAATGTGTTCCTGGCAGGAGCATTTCTGATTGGATTGGTATTGATTACGGCAGTTATTATGATTCCGGGACTGCATGATATATTTAAGGTGCAGACATTGGAAGTTGGACAGCTTTTTACAGTCTATGGACTTGCTTTGCTGAATCTTCCGATTATTCAGCTGCTGAAGGCGGTAACAAGAAAAGTATTAAAATAAAAAAGGATTCTGCCGCTGAAATAAAAAGGCCTCGGCATTTTTGCCGAGGTCTATGTGATTATTTTGATAAAAAAGGAGTCAAAGCTTTTTCCAGATCGTCGATATCGCTTCCTTCATAAACGGTAAGGGTCAATGGATTTTGCAAGTCCAGACTGAAAATTCCCATGATAGATTTTGCGTCAACGGTATAACGGCCGGAAGCTAGGTCTGCATCGCATTGATAGCGGCTGATCATATTAGCGAAATCTTTCACTTTGTTGATAGAATCCAGTAAGATGGTGTAATTTCTGTTCACGTTGCATACCTCCTTAAACGATTTGTTTCTTTCATCCTACCTTCTTTTTGTAAGAAAGTCAAACTTCTTTCTTACAGCATAGATTTTTATGATATAATAAACATAAAATATGGATGCACAGTCATGACAAGATCACTAATGGAGGCAGAAGGATGACAGAAAAACAAAAGATGTATATGGGAATTTTGTACCGGGCAGACGATGAACATCTGATTGCTGAACGCAATTATGCAAAAGGGATTACCAAGGAATATAATCAGAGCCATCCGGATGGAAAAGATTATCGAAGCGAATTGATGCATAAACTGTTTGGAGAATTGGGAGAGAAAGCGCATATCGAAGCCCCGTTTTACTGTAACTATGGGTATCGAATCTCAATCGGCAGGAACTTCTTTTCTAATTTTAATGTCACAATTTTAGACGGGGGACAGGTCACAATCGGAGATAATGTATATCTTGCGCCGAACGTCGGAATTTACACGGCGAGTCATCCGACAGATTCCAGGAGAAGAAATTTAGGGTATGAATGGGCGCTTCCGGTAGTGATCGGGAATAATGTCTGGATTGGCGGAAATGCTTCCATTATGCCTGGGGTTACGATTGGCAATAACGTTACCATAGGTGCAGGCAGCGTGGTAACAAAAGATATTCCGGACAACGTTGTGGCGGCCGGCAATCCATGCAAAGTAATTCGAAAAGTGAAAGAAGGAGATTTGAATGGGCTTATTAACGAGAAAGACGGATCACAATCCATACAGCAGAGATATTGACGAACTTTTGGATCGTATGGATGAGAAAAAAGAAGAAGAAAAAGAAATCGCAGGTTCTTATGAAGAATCCTTAAAGAAGATTGAAGAAAGAATCAAAGAGTTAGGGATTCTGGAGGAAGAAGAGTAAGAATTGATACGGCATTGTCAAGAAAAAAGGCAGTGCCGTTTTTTGATTTCATATCAATCTCCTGGAAATTGAAAAGGAAATTTAAGGTTTTATTGTCAACTAATAAAATAAATAGGTTGACAATGGATAGAAAATCGGTATAATGTGATGTAGCAAACGAATCCATTGTTTGTAAGATGAGAAAGGATAGGAGGAAAAAAGATGCTCCAAATAGTGAAAGAGATAAAAGAAGAAAGACGTTTGACACGAGAAGATTCTTTAGAATTTCTTTTGCAGGAAGAACTGGAGGATCTGTGCAAAGGAGCAGATGAGCTTCGCAGGTACTTTAAAGGTCAAAAAGCAAATTTATGTACGATCGTAAATGGAAAGAGTGGAAAGTGCGGAGAAAATTGTAAGTTTTGCGCCCAGTCTGCCCATAATGCGGCAGGTGCGGAAGTTTATGATTTTTTAAAACCGGAAACGATCCTGAAAGATTGTATGGAACAGGAGAAAAAAGGTGTCGACCGATATTCTGTTGTAACTGCCGGAAAAGGACTTTCAGGACAAGATTTTGAGAAAGCATTGGAAGCATACCGAAAAATGAGTCAGCAATGCAAGATAGGTCTGTGCGCTTCTCATGGTATATTATCTGACTTGCAGTTTCAGCAATTATTTGAAAGCGGGGTTGAAAGATATCACTGTAATTTGGAAACATCAAGGAGATTCTTTCCAGAGATATGCACTACCCATACATATGAAGATAAGATCCGCAATATAAAACGTGCGAAAGAAGCAGGGATGGAGATTTGTTCCGGTGGAATCTTTGGTATGGGAGAGACCTGGCAGGATCGGATAGATATGGCATTGGATCTTTCGGAATTAGGGGTGGTATCCATTCCGTTGAATATTTTAATGCCGATTCCGGGGACGCCGTTGGAAAAGCAGAAACGGCTGCAGGATGAAGATGTTTTACGGATCGCAGCAATCTTTCGTTTCCTGAATCCGGAAGCAGATATTCGGATGGCAGGGGGAAGAGTTCTGATGAAAGATGCGGGAAGAAAAGTATTTTTAAGCGGAGCCAATGCGGCCATTACTGGTGATATGCTGACGACAACAGGCAGCAGAACCAAAGAAGATCAGCAGATGTTACGAGACTTAGGTTACAAGACAGGAGGACAAGAATGAAAACAAGAGACATGACAATGACAGGACTTTTTGCGGCGCTTATTTGTATTTTGGGACCGCTTTCGATTGTAATACCGGGGACGCCGGTGCCGATTTCTTTTACGAATTTGGCCATTTATTTAGCAGTTATGACAGCAGGTTGGAAGAGAGGAACGATAAGTTATCTCATTTATTTGCTGCTTGGGATGGTAGGACTTCCGGTATTTTCTGCATTTACCGGGGGTGTGGCAAAACTTGCCGGACCGACTGGAGGATATTTGGTTGGATTTATTTTTATGGCGCTGATTAGCGGAATAGCAATCGATAAATCCAATGGAAATATGTGGATCAGCATTTTAGGGATGGTAATTGGAACCATCGTTGATTATATATTTGGAACTGCCTGGCTATGCCAGCAGATGAATTTGACCTTTGTTCAGGGATTATTCGCAGGTGTGATTCCGTATCTGCCAGGGGATGCAATTAAAATTGTAATCGCAGTGATTGTAGGAAAGCAGGCAAGGAATGCTGTGAAAAAGATGGAGGCTTCCCTATAGTTTGTGAGGAACAGGATATTGACATGCTTTAGAGGGATTTGAAAACTTTGGTTGACTTTTTGGAAGAAAAAGCATAAACTAATCATAAGTAAAATGCAAGGAACAGAAAAAGTACCAACGTTCGAACTAGCAGAGAGGGATCATCATCGGCTGAAAGTGATCTTTAGGGAAGATGCTGGGAATGCCTCTGGGAGCAGACAGGGCGAACATCGGAGTAGTCCTGTACGTAGCCGGCGTTAACGGAAGATGAGCGGAAGCCTGTTTTGCGGGCTTCTAAGAAGAGTGGAACCGCGGAGTAACTTCGTCTCTTTTATAAGAGACGGAGTTTTTTATTTTCATAGTTGTCCCTATGAAATAAAGAAACCTCTGGTTTGATTCCATGATTCTAAATAGAGAAAGAGAATGGAAAGATTTTGAGGTAAGAATATGGGGTTTAGAAAGTTTGCGAAAAGCCAGTATGATACAATAAAAATGAGAGATCCTGCTCTGAAAGAAGAACGAGAGGTCTTTCTATATCCTTATGTGAAGGCTCTGTATTGGTATCGCATTGCGCATAAACTATATAAAAAAGGGCATTTTTATATTGCAAGAAAGATTTCACAGAGAATGGCAAGAAAAACCGGGATCGAGATCCATCCGGGAGCTCAGATCGGAGAAGGTTTTTTTATTGATCATGGACACGGTGTGGTCATTGGAGAAACGACGATTATAGGAAACAATGTGACTCTATATCAGGGTGTGACACTTGGAGGAACCGGACATGAGACGGGAAAACGACATCCGACGATTGAAGACAATGTGATGGTAAGTTCCGGTGCAAAGGTTCTGGGGTCTATTACGATTGGAGAAAATTCTAAGATTGGAGCAGGAAGCGTCGTAGTATCCGATGTTCCGCCGAATTCCACCGTCGTCGGAGTTCCTGGAAAAGTGATCAAACGAGACGGGGAACGTGTGAATCGCATCCAGAGTCTTGATCTGGATCAAATGGATCTGCCAAATCCAATTGATATGGATATTGAAAAACTTGCAAAAGAAAATGCAGAACTTCGTCAGGCACTGCAGACATTTATTGCCCATTGTCTAAAAAATGAAGAACAACAAAGAAAGGATAAGAAGACAGATGAAAATTTATAATACCTTAACAAGAAAAAAAGAAGAATTTGTTCCGGTTCATCCGGGGAAAGTCGGAATGTATGTATGCGGACCGACCGTTTATAATTTTATTCATATCGGAAACGCAAGACCGATGATTATTTTTGATACAGTGCGCAGATATTTCGAGTATAAAGGATATGATGTAAACTATGTGTCCAATTTTACCGATGTGGACGACAAAATCATCAATAAAGCGAAAGAAGAAGGCGTTTCAGCCATGGAGATCGCAGAGCGCTATATTAAAGAATGCCAAAAGGATATGGAAGGACTGAATATTAAGCCTGCGACCTATCAGCCAAGAGCGACAGAAGAAATCGATGGAATGATCCGCATGATTCAGACATTGATTGAAAAAGGGCATGCATACGAAGTGGACGGAACGGTCTATTTTAAGACTCGTTCTTTTGAAGAGTATGGGAAACTGTCCAAAAAGAATATTGATGATCTGGAAGCAGGCCATCGCGAAATCAAAGTAACAGGAGAGGAAGGAAAAGAGGACGCTTTGGATTTTGTTCTCTGGAAACCAAAGAAAGAAGGAGAGATTTCCTGGGAGTCTCCGTGGGGAGAAGGACGTCCAGGATGGCATATTGAGTGTTCTGAAATGTCCAAAAAATATATTGGGGATACCATTGATATCCATGCCGGAGGAGAAGATTTGATTTTCCCTCACCATGAAAACGAGATTGCGCAGAGTGAAGCGTGCAATGACGAGACATTTGCAAATTATTGGATGCACAATGGATTTTTAAATATTGATAATAAGAAGATGTCCAAATCTGCCGGAAACTTTTTCACTGTGCGGGAGATAGGGGAGAAATATCCGCTGCAGGTAATCCGTTTCTTTATGTTAAGCGCTCATTACCGCACTCCTCTTAATTTCAGCGATACATTGGTGGAAAGTGCGAAAACAGGATTGGAACGGATCTTAACAGCTGTTGATTTGTGCCGTGACTATGCCGAAAAAGATAACGCAGATGAGATTTCAGAAAAGGAAAAAGAATCTTTGGATGAAATCCGTAAATTAGTGCGCAAATTTGAGGATGCCATGGAGGATGATTTTAATACGGCAGATGCTGTATCCGCAATTTTTGAAATTGTCAGAGTATCCAATTCTACGGTCAAAGATTCCGGCAGCGCTTACGCAAAAGAAGTGTTAAAGATAATGGAAAGTTTATGCGGTGTTCTGGGAATTGAGACCAAACGTCAGCAGGAGATTTTGGATAAAGAAATCGAAGCGCTGATTGAGGAGAGAAATGCGGCAAGAAAAGAAAAGAATTTTGCCAGGGCAGATGAAATACGCGATCAATTGTTGGAGCAGGGAATTATTTTAAAGGATACGAGAGAAGGAGTAAAATGGAGCCGAGCTTAGTAGATCATATAAAGGAGCAGTTTCACTTGCCGGGACTGGATCCTAAAAACTATTCTCCTTTGAGCCTTGCTTACATTGGAGATGCAGTTTATGAAATTGTGATTCGTACTTTTGTATTATCGGATGGAAATATGGGGGTAAATAAGTATCACAAAAAAACGAGTGGTATGGTAAAGGCCTCTGCCCAGGCAGCTACATTTGAAAAGATGGAGCCGCATCTGACAGATCGGGAAAGGGCAGTTTATAAAAGAGGAAGGAATGCCAAATCTGCTACAGTGGCAAAAAACGCTGCGGTAATTGACTATCGAAAAGCCACAGGGGTAGAGGCACTCGTTGGATATTTATATTTAAACGGAGAAATGGACCGAGCCGTATGGCTGATTGGAATAGGTCTGGGATTAGGAGAAAATGATGGAACATAAAGAATATGTAATTGCAGGAAGAAATGCGGTCATAGAAGCTTTGCGAGCAAAAAAGTCAATTGATAAAGTTTTTGTTTTGGACGGCTGTCAGGACGGACCGATTCGGACAATTATCAGGGAAACAAAAAAAACAGATGCCATTTTAAAATTTGTCGACAAGGAACGCTTAAATCAGCTTACAAATGAAAATCATCAAGGCGTTGTTGCCATGGTTGCGGCATATCAATATGCTAAGATGGAGGATTTATTTGATTTAGCAGAGAAAAAGGGAGAATCTCCCTTCTTTTTCCTGCTTGATGGGATCGAAGACCCTCACAATCTAGGTGCTATTATTCGGACGGCCAATTTAGCGGGAGCTCATGGCGTTATTATTCCCAAAAATCGTGCAGTTGGATTGACGCCTGCAGTTGCAAAAACTTCTGCCGGAGCAATTCATTATACGCCGGTCGTCAAAGTGACTAATCTTGCAAGGACGATGGAAGAATTAAAGGAAAAAGGCATGTGGTTTGCTTGTGCGGATATGGATGGTGACATGATGTACGATCAGAACCTGACAGGATCCATCGGACTTGTAATCGGAAATGAAGGAACGGGAGTCAGTCGATTGGTAAAAAAACATTGTGATTTTACAGTGTCGATTCCGATGAAGGGGGATATTGATTCGCTGAATGCTTCGGTTGCGGCAGGTGTCCTTGCGTTCGAAGTGGTAAGGCAGCGAATGAAAAAGTAAAGGATGAACAGGAAAGAAGCATATACAGATCAAGAACTCCTTCAGCAAATTCAAGGCGGAAGTGATACGGCAATGGAGCAGCTCCTGGAAAAGTATCGGGAGCTGGTTCGTGCGGAAGCAAGAAAGTTCTTTTTGGTCGGAGGAGATGAAGAAGATCTGATTCAAGAAGGAATGATTGGTCTTTTTAAAGCGATACAAGGTTATCGAAAAGAGGAAGAAGCTACTTTTTCGACTTTTGCGACACTTTGTGTGCGGCGTCAGATCTATACTACGGTAACAGCCTCTAATCGGAAGAAACATAGTCCTTTAAACCATTACATTTCGATTTTCGGTGAGCAGGAAGAGGGAAGCTTTGATGTAATGTCGGAGGATGGATTCGATAATCCGGAAGAGCGGATGCTGCAGAAAGAGATGATTCATGATTATTATCGGGAAATGGATCAGCGGCTGAGCCGATTTGAAAAACAGGTGGTAAAACATTATCTGAGGGGAGAAAACTATACGGAAATTGCACAAAAATTAGGGAAAACGCAAAAATCAATTGATAATGCGATTCAGAGAATCCGCAGAAAATTAAATCAGGATTCCTGAAACAAGAAAGGCGGGAACCATATGGGAAATATTTATGTTATATCGGATTTGCACGGGCAGGGAAAGGCTTTTTATGCAATGTTAGAAAAAATCCATTTCTCACAAGAAGATAAACTGTATATTTTAGGCGATGTGGTGGACCGTGGACCGGAAGGAATTTCTCTGCTTGAATATATTCGCAGACAAGAAAATATAGAAATGATTCTTGGCAATCATGAGGACATGATGTTAAAATCCTGCAAATATCCTACGGATCAGATGTGGATGAGTACATGGATGTTCAATGGAGGAGGAACAACGCTGTCAGGACTTCGTATGCTTCCAAAAGAAGATCGTCTTGCATGTCTCGATTATGTAAGGAATCTGCCTTTGTATCGGACGATTTCTGTCGAAGGAGTGGATTATCTTTTGATTCATGCGGGACTGCCGTTGAAAGAAGGATCTATGGAAGAAATCTGTCAGGATATCGATGAAGAAGAAGCGCTGTGGATTCGAGGAGAATTTTTTGATTCTCCGGTTATTCCGCCATATTATATCATATTCGGACACACACCGACAGGTGCAATGCTTCGGTATTCGGAAACAATTCCGGCAGATCAGAGGGAACGATGCAAAGAGTTTAAGATTGCTTTTTGGAACCATCGGATTGGAATTGACTGCGGCGCTGCTTATGGGAAAAATCTTGGATGCTTAAGATTAAATGATTTTAAGGAGTTCTATGTAAAGATATGAAGAAAGGCTGAAAAAAATTTCGTATATTGAAAAAAGAGGTTGACATACAGATCTTCCCATGATAAAGTAGATAACGGTTCTGCTGCTGTGGCACAGGAGGTAGCGCACCTCATTGGTAGTGAGGAGGTCACGGGTTCAACTCCCGTCAGCAGCTCTCCGTAAGAAAAATAGCTTAGGATTTTGGTCCTGAGCTATTTTTTTTGCATTTTGACAGCCAAAATAGAATTGCTATTATTTCCTTGACACCCCTATAGGCTAGTGATATAATTTAGCACATAAAAGCGTTGAAGCGTCAACGTGAAAGAGGAGGAAAGGTTATGAGATTAAAGAGATTAGCGGCAGTCGGAATGGCCGCAGTGCTGGCGATGTCAACTTTTGCTGGATGCTCCAAGGGAGATGACAGTGCGGAAGGAAAGAAAAAGATCGGTGTTGTTCAGCTTGTAGAACATGATGCTTTAGATTCTGCTTATAAAGGATTTAAAGAAGGATTGGAAGAAGCAGGATATAAAGATGGCGATAACATTAAGATCGAATATAAGAATGCTCAGAATGAACAGTCTAATTGTCAGACGATCGCACAGCAGTTCGTGACAGATAAGTGTGATCTTGTTCTTGCAATTGCCACACCGGCAGCACAGGCTATGGCAAATGAGACAAAAGATATTCCGATTCTTGTAACAGCTGTAACAGATCCTGCGGACGCTAAATTGGTGAAATCAAACAAAGAACCTGGAACGAATGTATCTGGCACATCCGATTTGACACCGGTAGAAAAACAGATGGATCTGTTAAAAGAGTTAATTCCGGATGCAAAGAAAGTTGCAATGTTATATTGTTCAGCAGAAGCAAACTCTAAATATCAGGTGAATTTGGCAAAGAAAGCAGCTGAGAAATTAGGACTTGAGACTGTGGATGCGACAGTTTCCGAATCCAGTGAGATTCGTCAGGTTGTGGAATCTTTAAAAGGAAAAGTAGATGCAATTTATTCTCCAACGGATAATATGATCGCAGCCGGTATCAATACGGTTTCCATGGTTGCAAATGAAGAAAAGCTTCCGTTTATTGTCGGTGAAGAGGGAATGTGCGTCGGCGGCGGACTTGCCACTTACGGATTAAACTATTATGAATTAGGAAAACAGACAGCAGCTCAGGCAGTGAAGATTTTAGAAGGAAAAGCAGAACCGAAGGATATGCCAATCGAGTATCAGGAGAATGCGGATCTGATCATCAATGAAGATACGGCAAAAGAATTGGGAATCACGATTCCGGATAATCTGAAGAAAGAAGCGAAGATGGTAAAGACTCAAAAGTCAGCAGAAGAATAAAACATTAACAAGATGTTATGCAAAAAGTGTCTTCTTATATCTGTAAGAGGACACTTTTAAGCGTTTATAAAATAATTTTAGAAGAGGTGGAGACATGATATTACTTTCAAATCTTTACAGTGCTTTGGCACAGGGAACTCTGTGGGGAATCATGGCCTTAGGTGTTTACATTACATTTAGGATTCTGGATATCGCAGACTTGTCCTGTGACGGAACATTTGCTCTTGGAGGCTGTATCAGTGCTATTTATATTACAAGAGGCGTAGATCCTTTTGTGACACTTTTAATGGCATTGGCTGCCGGGATGATTGCAGGAGCAGTAACAGGAATTTTACATACGCGTTTGATGATTCCGGCGATTCTTTCCGGAATTCTTACAATGATTGCACTATGGTCTGTAAATATTCGTATCATGGGCGGTCCGAATGTTTCATTATTGGGAGAAGATACGGTCTTTACAAAGATTATGTATTCCTTAAATTTGGATCAGACATTTTCAACAGTCGTTATAGGACTGTTGATTGGTATCATTGTAATTGCAGCTTTATATTGGTTCTTTGGAACAGAGATAGGAAGTGCGATTCGTGCAACAGGAAATAACGAGTTTATGGTAAGAGCGCTGGGAGGCAACACAGATACTTCAAAAGTGCTTGGGCTTGTTATCTCTAATGGTCTGATTTCTTTGTCCGGCGCGCTGGTTGCACAAAATCAAGGATATGGCGATGTAAAGATGGGGACAGGTGCCATTGTAATCGGACTGGCATCTATCGTAATCGGAGAAGTTATTTTTGGAAAACGGTTTAATTTTGCATATATTCTCGCATCATTGATCGGAGGATCTATTGTATATCGTATGATCATATCTTTGGTACTTCATTTTGGATTAAGTACAGACGATATGAAGCTGTTTACCGCTATTATTGTGGCAATCGCGTTAGGAATTCCTGCAATCAAAGCGAAGTATTCACAGCGCAGAACGCCGGCATAATGAGAGGAGCAATAGGATGTTAGAGATAAAAAATGTTCATAAAACGTTTAATAAAGGGACGATTAATGAGAAGAAAGCTTTAAATGGAGTAGATTTAAAGTTAGCTCCTGGAGATTTTGTTACGATTATCGGAGGAAATGGAGCTGGAAAATCCACCATGTTAAATATGATCGCCGGAGTATATCCGATTGATCAGGGAACCATTCTTTTGGATGGGAAAGATATTTCGGATCTGCCGGAGTATAAGAGAGCATATATGCTGGGAAGAGTTTTTCAGGATCCTATGATGGGAACTGCGGCAGGTATGGAGATTCAGGAAAATATGGCGATGGCCAATCGACGCGGAAAACGCCGGGGGCTGAACTGGGGAATTTCGAAAAAAGAGAAAAAGATGTTCAAGGAAAAATTGGCGACTTTGGATCTTGGACTGGAAGATCGTATGACTTCAAAAGTAGGACTGCTTTCCGGCGGTCAGAGACAGGCGCTGACATTGCTCATGGCTACATTGAAAAAGCCTAGCTTATTGTTATTGGATGAACATACGGCGGCGCTGGATCCAAAGACTGCAAAAAAAGTTTTGGATCTTACAGAGAAAATCGTAGCCAGAGATAACTTGACAACTTTGATGGTAACACATAATATGAAAGATGCAATTCATATTGGAAACCGTCTGATCATGATGAATGACGGCAGGGTGATCTACGACGTTTCAGGAGAAGAGAAGAAGAATCTGAAAGTTGCAGATCTGCTGGCGAAGTTCGAGGAAGTCAGCGGTGAAGATTTTGCAAATGACAGAATGTTATTATCATAATCAGAAAAGAGGAATACAATGAGCGACTTTAAAATGGAAACAAAGTGCGTCCAGTCTGGATGGACGCCAAAAAAAGGTGAGCCTAGAGTGCTTCCGATTTATCAGAGTACTACATTCAAGTATGATACAAGCGATCAGATGGGAAGATTGTTTGATCTGGAAGACAGCGGATATTTCTATACCAGACTGCAAAATCCGACCAATGACGCAGTTGCTGCTAAAATATGTGATATGGAAGGCGGAGTGGCGGCTATGCTTACTTCTTCCGGTCAGGCAGCGAATTTCTATGCAATTATGAATATTTGCGAAGCAGGAGATCATATTGTATGTTCTTCCGCGCTCTATGGCGGTACATATAATCTGTTTGCCCATACGATTCGAAAAATGGGAGTAGAAGCTACTTTTGTAGATCCGGAAGTCAGTCCGGAAGAGTTGGATGCAGCATTCCGTGAGAATACAAAAGCAGTATTCGGAGAGACAATCTCCAATCCTTCTCTCGATGTATTAGATTTTGATAAGTTTGTGAAAGCTGCCCATGAACATGGAGTTCCAATGATTGTGGACAATACATTTGCGACACCGATCAATTGCCGCCCGTTTGAATGGGGAGTGGATATCGTGACCCATTCTACAACCAAATATATGGATGGACATGCGACTTGTGTAGGCGGGGCAATTGTTGACAGTGGAAATTTTGACTGGGAAGCACAGGGAGATAAGTTTGCGTGTCTGACTCAGCCTGACGAAACCTATCATGGAATCATATATACAGAGAAATTTGGAAAAGGAGCCTATATTACAAAGGCGACAGCGCAGCTGATGCGTGATCTGGGATCGATTCAGTCACCGGAAAATGCCTTTTTGTTAAATATCGGTTTGGAAACTCTGCATCTCCGAGTGCCTCGTCATTGTGAAAATGCATTGAAAGCGGCAAAATTTCTTCAGAATCATGAAAAAGTTGCCTGGGTTCATTATCCTGAACTTGAAGGAGATAAGAATCATGAACTGGCTAAAAAATATTTGCCGAACGGAAGCTGCGGCGTTCTGACCTTTGGATTAAAGGGCGGAAGAGAAGCATCCATCCAGATGATGGACAGTTTGAAAATGATTGCAATTGTAACCCATGTAGCAGATGCAAGAAGCTGTGTACTTCACCCGGCAAGCCATACCCATCGCCAGATGAATGATCAGGAACTGATGGAGGCAGGTGTACAGCCAGATCTGATTCGATTCAGCGTTGGAATTGAAAATGCAGATGATATTATTGCAGATTTAGAGCAAGCATTGGAAAATTTATAAAATTTTGAATTACAGGAGATTATCTTTTGGATTCCAGATGTGGGTGAATAATTCACATAAAAAGCAGATTATGCAATAAAGGATTTAAAATAATAAAGAGTCAAGTCTTTTACAGATTTGGCTCTTTTTAAGTTGTAAAACCCAGGTACATATTATAGTTAAAAAATGGCAACATTATTACCTATGTTTTGTTCAGACGAATTAAAAGGTAACACAGGTAACACTTACAAAAAAATAAAACCTACGAAAATACGTAGGTTTTAATATGACTCCAACGGGAATCGAACCCGTGACTCGACCTTGAGAGGGTCACGTCTTAACCTCTTGACCATGGAGCCTAATTTGATAATATTACGACTATTGCAGTCACCTTTATCTATTATCTACATTTTTCGGGAAAAGTCAAGCCCTTTTTGAAATTTTTTTAGAAATAATAAGCAATAGAGGATTATGAATATTCTGGCAAGGCAATTGAGATTAAAGAAACAGGGCAGCTTGAAAATTTGAAATCCGAATGGACTCGATATCTGCATTTTCGCCTATCTTGACATCAATTTTTCCTTGGTATAAGATGAAACGAGATAAGCAGGAGAAAAAACATCAGAAAAAGAGAAAGGGCAGAGAAGCAAAAATGGATTTTAAACTTGATATGCATACGCATACAATTGCCAGCGGTCATGCGTATGCGACGGTTCTTGAGATGGTAAAAGCCGGAGCAGAGAGGGGATTAGAATTAATTGGGATTACGGAACATGCAGCAGGAATTCCGGGAACATGTGATACAATGTATTTTCACAACATGAAAGTCATTCCCAGAAAAATGTTCGGCATAGAAGTCATGATGGGAGCAGAGATTAATATTTTGGATTATAACGGGACATTAAGTCTGAGTGAAGAACTCATTGATCGGACGTTGGATATTCGAATCGCAGGTATTCATGATTTGTGTTATATGGTAGGTACCGTGGCACAAAATACACAGGCAATCGTCAAAGCAATTGAGAATCCGCGGATTGATATCATAAGTCATCCTGATGACGCGAGGATTCCGATTGATTATGATACGATCGTGGATGCGGCAAAAGAAAACCATACGCTTTTGGAAGTAAATAATAGCTCCCTGGACTGTCTTTCTTCCAGAGTCGGAGCATGGAAAAATCTCCAAACAATGTTAAAACTGTGCGAGGATAGAAAAGTTCCTGTCATAGCAGATACAGACTCTCATTTTGCGGATGCAGTAGGTGTATTTGACCATGTCAGTGTTCTGTTTGAGGAATTAGATTTTCCGGAAGAACTGGTGATAAATCGTTCTGTAGATCTCTTGAAGAAAGAAATCAAAAAGCACCGCATGATACGCAAAATCGGAAAACAAGGTTAGAATCATATAAGGTCATGTCGACATATAAATAAATTTGCCGACATGACCGATTATTTTTTCAACAAATAATGGATGTTATGTACAAGAAAAGTTTGCATGGATGCCGAATCTTCAAAGAAATCGTGTTCTGGTTTGAACTTGGAGTAACAATTAGAAGGCGAGGCAGGGATCCTGGAGGATGCGTCAACAAATGATTTCATAGATTTTGGAATAATGATATCTTCTTTCGGAAGATAGTAATAATCTTTTGGGTTTGGATAGTAATGTCTAAGCATGCCCTCTTGGAGTGGTTCTTCCAATATGGCCAGTTCTTCGTTGATTTCCAGGCTTAGACCGTCTTTTTCAAATCGAGCGGCTTTTGGAAACGGCTGATTTAACAGCAGTTCTGCCTGAAAAGAAGAATGGGAAATCAAAGCCTTTTGAATAGAAAATTCTCCGGATTCCAAAGCAGGATAACACAAAAGATCTGATACAGCTACCAAACCATCCAAATCCTCCTTGTTATGGAGAAGGACTTGCTCTTTCCAGCTTGTATCACCGGATGCAATCCATGATTGATAGGCTTTGATGACTTTTCGGCCGGAAAGGGTGTCTTTGCGGTGGATTCCAAGATAAGTTTCCAAGTCTTTTTGGCGGAACCGGGAAAGAGGAAAAAGATGCCGGTATGGCCGAAGCTCTTTGTACAAATCGAGATGTTCTTTTTCGGACAAGGAATCTGAGAGTCCATATTCTTTGATTTTAGTCTGTAAAAAAGGAAGATCAAATGTTGCTCCGTTAAAGCTTACAAGCTGATCCCAATCGGTGCAGTAATTTAGGAAATCCTTTAAAATTTCTTTTTGTGAAAATCCGTCCTCATTAAACCATTGGATGCAGTCGCCTTCTGATGTACGGCATCCGATGACAACAATGGCAGAAATATCAGCTGCCAGTCCTGTGGTTTCAATATCAAAAAATAAGCAGTTTTTCTTTTGTTTCTTCATGAAATCACCTCTCAAAAAAGTGTCTATTCATTATAGCTTTTCCATATTTTTTTTGCAATCCCTAGGAATCAGGGGAACATATGTGTTATAATACCAGACAAATGGCGTATCAAGGAGGATAAGCAGTGATTGCGTATATAAAGGGAAGATTAGCAAAGGTAAATCCCGATGGAATCATTTTGGAGAATCAAGGGATTGGTTATCGTATGATGATGCCGATGAGGATGGAGGGATTTCCGAAGATTGGACAGGAAATACAGATTTATACTCATATGCATGTCAGGGAGGATGACATCAGTCTTTTTGGTTTTCGATCCCAGGAAGAATTAGAGACGTTTGAATTGCTGATTGGAGTCAATGGAATCGGACCGAAAGTGGGTCTGTCTGTTCTGGCGACGCTGACGGTTTATGAACTGAAGATGGCCATCATGACAGAAGATGTCAAGACGATTTCTTCCACTCCGGGATTAGGACCTAAGGGTGCCAAGAAGTTGATTCTTGAGCTGAAAGATAAGATGGAATTTGAAGGAATGGAAGAAGATGGCATCGAAACCGAGGCGCTGAGTCCTCAGGGGGATACTCAGGATGCTGTTATGATTACAATTGAAGGTTTGGTAAGCTTGGGATACTCAAGGACGGAAGCAGCCCTGGCGGTTCGAAAAGTAGAGGATGCAGCTTCCTATGAACCGGAAGAACTGTTGAAGAAGGCATTAAAGAATATAATGATATAGGGGAATGTGTATGATAGATCGTATGATATCGACGGAATTAGCAGAAGAAGAAATTACAATTGAGAATCATCTGCGGCCGCAAAAACTGATCGATTATATTGGACAAGAGAAAGTAAAACAGAATTTGAAAATATTTATTGAAGCCGCAAAGAGCAGAGGAGAGTCCCTGGATCACGTGTTATTTTATGGACCTCCGGGATTGGGAAAGACGACTCTGGCAGGAATCGTGGCGAATGAGATGGGAGTGCATTTGAAAGTGACCAGCGGACCGGCAATTGAGAAACCGGGTGAGATTGCGGCGCTTTTAAATAACCTGCAGGAGGGAGATGTTTTGTTCATTGATGAGATCCATCGCCTGAATCGTCAAGTAGAAGAGGTCCTTTATCCGGCAATGGAGGATTTCGCAATTGATATCTTGATTGGAAAAGGACAGGCCGCCAGATCCATTCGTTTGGAACTTCCGAAGTTTACACTGATCGGAGCGACCACAAGAGCTGGGATGCTGACAGCCCCGCTTCGGGATCGTTTTGGTGTGGTCAACCGTCTGGATTTTTATACAAAAGAAGAATTATGTACGATTGTTGAGCGATCTGCAGATGTGCTGGAGATTGAGATTGATGCCCAGGGAGCGCTGGAGATTGCCAGAAGATCCAGAGGAACGCCAAGGCTTGCAAACCGCTTATTAAAGAGAGTGCGGGATTTTGCACAGGTCAAGTATGATGGAAAGATTACATTGGAAGTTGCTTCCGATGCATTGGATCATTTGGACGTGGATAGAATGGGACTTGATCAGACAGACCGAATGATTTTACAGATTATGATGGATACATTCGAGGGAAAACCGGTGGGGCTTGATACGTTGGCAGCAGCGGTAGGTGAAGATTCCGGAACGATCGAGGATGTTTATGAACCTTATTTGATTCAAAATGGATTGATACAGCGGACGCCGCGAGGAAGAATGCTGACGAGAGCAGCTTATGAGCACTTTGGAGTTCCGGCTCCGGAAGGAAAGTAGAAAATGAAACAAAGAGAAATTGAAGTTTTAGCGCCGGCCGGATCGATGGAATGTCTGGAAGCAGCGATCTTAAACGGAGCAGATGCGGTCTATTTGGGAGGCCATTTGTTTGGCGCCAGGGCATATGCCAATAATTTTGGTCAGGAAGAGCTGTGTAAGGCAATTGATTATGTACATTTATATGGGAAGAAAATATTTTTAACAGTCAATACTTTAGTAAAAGAAAAGGAACGTCAGGATTTTCTGGAATTTTTGATTCCTTATTATGAACAGGGATTGGATGGAGCGATTATTCAAGATCCGGGAGCTTTGCGAATGGTTCGGGAACATTTTCCCGGATTGGAGATTCATGGAAGTACCCAGATGACGATTACAGGTGTGCATGGAGCGAAGCTTCTTAAGAAGATGGGGGCGAAAAGAGTCGTGCCTGCACGGGAACTTTCTTTGGAAGAAATAAAAGAGATTAAGGATGAAACGGGTCTTGATATCGAATGTTTTGTTCATGGAGCTTTATGCTATTGTTATTCCGGTCAGTGTTTTATGAGCAGTATGCTTGGAGGCAGGAGCGGAAATCGAGGCAGATGTGCAGGAACCTGCAGACTCCCTTTTTCTGAAAGAAGAGATGGACAACATTCATGTTACCCGCTGAGTTTAAAGGATCTTTGTACGATTGAGCAGCTTCCGGACATTTTAGATCATGGCGTGGATTCTTTAAAGATTGAGGGCAGGATGAAAGGCGCCAGATATGTAGGAGAAGTCACAAGAATTTACAGAAAATATGTAGATTTATACCAATCTGATCAGGAATACCGTGTGGAACCGGAAGATAAAAAGATTTTAATGGAGTTGTTCAATCGAGGAGGATTTACGGATGGATATTATAAAAACTATCACGGACGTCCGATGATGAGTTTAGATCGGCCGGGACATCAGGGAATCTTCGTTGGTAAGGTTCAGAACATACGGAAAGGGACGCTTTCTTTCGTGACAAAAGAAGCGCTTCACAAAGGAGACGTTTTGGAAATTCAGATTTCGAATGCTGAAACGGTGGCACTTACGAGTCCGTCTGATTGGGAAAAGGGCAGTTATGTGACGTTAAATGGCAAGAAACTAGGACAGATGTCCAAAGGGATGGAAATCTTTCGGACGAGAAATGAAAGGCTGATCCAGGATATAGAGAAAAGATATCAGGAGAAAAAGAAGGAAAAACTTAAGGGAAAAATTATACTTTCGATAGGAAAATGTGCTAAACTCATAGTAGAAAATCATGAAATTGCTGTTGAGGCTGAGGGTCCGGTTATAGATCAGGCCAAAAATCACAGCGCAGACGCACAGAGCATCTCCAAGCAGCTTAGGAAGACCGGGGAGACTCATTATGAGTTTGAAGAACTGAAGGTCGAGATGGATCCGGATATCTTTGTGCCGGGTTCTGTTTTGAAAAAACTGAGAAGAGAGGCTTTTTTACGGCTGGATGAAGAGAAAATTCTCAGATACCGAAGGAAGTATGAACCGAAAAAGAAAGAGAAAAGTTTTGAGGATAAATCTATCAGATGGAAGAAGCCTGAACTGACCGTTTCTTTGGAAGATTTGAAGCTTCTTTCTGTAGCGCTTTCTGAAGATCAAGTTCGTAAAGTTTACATATCCTGGATGCAGTTAAAGCAGCAAAAGAATCCGGAAGAGATGATAAGACAAATTGCTGTTTCAGGAAAAGAATGTTATATTATGCTTCCGCAGATTGCAAGAAAAAAGCAGATTCGTGAATTGGAAGAGAAAAAGACGCTGATTTTTTCCGAGAATGTCAAAGGATTTCTGGTTCGGAATCTGGAAGAATATGAGTGGCTGTTGGAAAATGATTGCAACAAAGAGATGGTCCTTGATTATATGATGTATGGATATAATAAAAAAGCCGTTTCAGAATATCAGCAATATGCTGCGGGAGAGATTCGAATGACCTATCCGGAAGAATGTAACTTACAGGAGATGGAGGATTTGCATCTTTTGGAAGCAGATTTGATGATTTACGGATATCTTCCGCTGATGGTCTCTGTGCAGTGCATAAAGGATAATCTTCATCAATGCGATGGGAAGGAACAGTGGCTGACAATTTATGACCGTTACCGCAAGAAATTTTTTGTGCACAGCTGCTGCAGCGATTGTGTCAATGAGATCTATAACGGACAGCCGTTATGGCTGGGAGATGAGACAGAAGCTCTTTGTCATCTTCATCCAAAGACTTATCGGATACATTTGACAAAAGAGACGCCGAAAGAAGCAGCGAAGATTTTGGAGGCGGCAAAAAAAGTAATAGAAGGCAAGAGCGAGTCTTTAGGAAAAGAAATTACGAAAGGACATTTTAGGCGGGGAGCCTTATAGGTGGTAGTATGATACAGATTATTTCAGTTATTGCAAAATACATGATCTTGATCATGTGTCTGATATATACGTTTTCCTGTTTTACGATGTTTCGTCCAAAGAACAAGGAACGGCAGAGAGATCTGTTGGATAATCAGGTAATATACATGTTCATTTTCCTGTTTTTGTGCAATGCGGTTTTATTTTTAAAAGAATTTGATTTGAAAATATTGATATTCTTTGCGGCACAGATCATCTTTTTTGAAGTACTGATGATTTTATTTCCAAGAATCTATAAAAGATGTTCCAGACCGCTGATCAATAATACTTGTTTTTTGTTAGGCGTTGGATTCGTTATTTTGACACGTCTTTCCTTTGATTTGGCAATCAAACAGTTTGCGATTGCTGCGGTCAGCGTTGTAATAACCAGCGTCATTCCATTGATGATGCACAAGATTACACTTTGGGACAAATTAGGATGGCTTTATGCGGCAGCAGGATTTTTGCTGCTCTCCTCCGTATTTGTCATCGGTGTTCAGAAAAATGGATCCTATAACTGGGTCAGCATCGGGGGATTTGCGTTCCAGCCGTCAGAATTCGTAAAGATCATTTTTGTGTTTTTTACGGCGGCTCTTTTATGCAAAGCCAAAGAATTCAAAGACTTAGTAAAGATTACGGTCATAGCAGCTTTATATGTGATGGTCCTGGTGGTAGAAAAGGACTTGGGAGGCGCACTCCTTTATTTCATGATTTACCTGATGATGCTTTATGTTGCGACAGCCAAGGCTTCGTATTTGTTTGGAGGTTTGGGCGCCGGCTCTTTGGCGGCGGTGATTGCGTATCAATTATTTTCTCATGTCAGGATCAGGGTTGCTGTCTGGAGGGATCCATTTTCTATGATTGAAGACCGAGGTCTTCAGGTATGTCAGTCTTTGTTTGCAATCGGAACAGGAGGCTGGTTTGGCATGGGACTGGGAAATGGACGGCCTTTTGATATCCCGGTGCGGGAATCGGATTTTATTTTTTCTGTGATAAGCGAAGAATTCGGTGTCATATTCGGCATTTGTCTGATTTTCGTGTTAATGAGCTGTTTCATTTTATTTATGGATATTTCGACACGGAGCAAGAAACTGTTCAACAAGCTGTTATGTTTAGGATTTGGAGTCTGTTTCTTATTCCAGGTGTTCTTGAGTATCGGAGGAGTTACGAAATTTATTCCATCTACAGGAGTTACGATTCCTTTGGTAAGTTACGGCGGAACTTCCGTAGTTAGTACACTGATTATTTTTAATATTATTCAGGGATTGCATATGTTAGCAGATAGTGAGGAAGAAGAGCATGAACGTATTAAAGCGCAGGAAGAAGGAGAGCACGGAAAATACGGAGAAAACCAGCATCCTTCAAAAAATTCAGCGGTCAGTCACCGAACAAAAGCCTAAGAAAAAGCGGAAAGCGAATCGGCAGATCTTACAGATTACGTATATCTTTGTAGGAATGTTTCTGGTACTGATCGGTTATATTATTCATTTTGTAGTGGTGGACAGCAAAGATGTGATTACGGATCCACATAACCGCAGAGTTCAGGAGATGGCGAAGAATGTTGTAAGAGGCAAGATCATCAGCAGTGATGGAAATGTCTTGGCACAGACGGTTACAGAAAATGGGGAAGAAGTCAGAAACTATCCTTATGGAAGAATGTTTGCCCATGTGGTGGGATACAATGACAAAGGAAAAGCAGGTCTGGAATCAAAATGCAATTTTGATTTGCTGACATCAAATGCGAACTTGCTTTCTCAGATTACCAGTAATTTAAAAGGAGAGAAAAGTCAGGGAGACAATGTTTATACAACGTTGGATACCAGGGTCCAGGAAGCAGCCTACAATGCGCTTCAGGGAGAAAAGGGAGCGGTCGTAGCAATGGATCCGGAGACAGGAAAAGTTTATGCAATGGTTTCCAAACCGGATTTCCGGCCTGGTCTGGTAGAGGAAAATTGGCAGGAATTAAATACAGATGAAGATTCTCTTTTGTTAAACCGCGCTACCCAAGGGTTATATCCGCCTGGATCTACTTTTAAAGTAGTGACAGCGCTGGAATATATGAGAGAGCATCCGGACGACTATCAGGATTTTCGGTATACCTGTACAGGCCACACGAATATCGGAAGCCTTTCCATTCAATGTTATGGAGGAGCGGTGCATGGGACTGTCGATCTGGAAGAAGCCGTTGAGAAGTCTTGCAATACGGCTTTTGTCCATCTGGCAGAGGAAGTCGATAAAGAAAAACTTGCATCTTTTGCGGGAGATCTGATGTATAATTCAAAAATTTCCATTAATCTGCAGGCAACTTCCAGCCGCTTCACTTTTAATGGAGATTCCGGCACCAACGAGCTTGCTCAGACCGCAATCGGGCAAGGCAAGACTTTAATTACGCCGCTTCAAAATGCGATGGTCATGTGTGCCATTGCCAACGATGGTGTCATGATGCAGCCGTATCTTGTGGACCAGGTAAAAAATATCGACGGCGGCGTCATCAAAGAGAGTGAGCCGGAAGAGATGGCAAGTCCGCTGAAAAAATCAGAATGTGACGTTTTGAAGAAGATGCTCCGAAAAGTTGTTTCAAGCGGTACCGGAACAAAAGCATATTCATCCGAGTATACGGTATATGGAAAAACCGGATCTGCCGAATATAACGATGACAAAGATTCTCATGCGTGGTTTATCGGATGCGCGGAAAAAGATGGAAAGAAGATCGTGGTTAGCGTTTTGGTGGAAGACGGAGGGTCCGGAGGAAGTACGGCAGCGCCGATTGCAGATAAAGTATTCCATTCTTTCTTTGGATGATAACCGAAAAGACGCATTACCGGTTGAAATCATATTTTAATCACGGTATAATATTCCCTAAGGAAAGGCACACAATTTGCGGAGTGAAAAGATATCCGCAGACAGGAGGTTGTTATGACAGAGGCAACGAGCTGTGGTGGTGTCGTAATATTTAGAGGGAAGATTTTGCTGTTGTACAAAAGTTATAAGAATCGGTATGATGGCTGGGTACTTCCGAAAGGTACTGTTGAGAAAGGAGAAGATCACGAGGATACGGCTCTGCGGGAAGTAAAGGAAGAGACGGACGCAGACGCAAGGATCGTAAAGTATGTTGGAAAAAGTGAATATTCGTTTTATTCTTTTCACGAGCAGATCGTAAAGAGCGTCTACTGGTATTTGATGGAGTCTGATAATTATCATTCTCGCCCGCAGAAAGAAGAGTTCTTCGTGGACTCAGGGTACTACAAATTTCACGAGGCTTACCACTTATTAAAATTCCCAAATGAGAAGGAGATTTTAAAAGAAGCGTATGAAGAATATAAGAAAATGAAATCTTCGAATTGCTGGGGAAAGAGGCCAAGAGGATAAAGAAAGATCGGGAAACTGATCTTTCTTTTTTTCTTATTTCGGAGTGGGTCCAGCAAAGCAGGATTCTTTCTTGTGGAGAAAGAGCAGATATGTTACAATGCAAATATAAAATAATATTTCATGCATTGAACAAAAGTAAAAATAATATTTTGCGCGAATTTTTCTTTTTTATGTATAATTCAAAATCTTACAGATTAGACTGTAACATAAGAGATTCGAGGTGTGTGAATGAAACGATTGTTTGCTTGTATCATGCTGCTTAGCTGCTCTCTGTTTGTTATACCTGTGTACGGGAATCAGCCGGAGACCGTGGTAACGTCAGCGGCGCCTGCTCTCGATTTATCGGCAAAGTCGGCTGTCGTTATGGAAGCAGGAAGCGGAACGATTCTTTATGAAAAAGAAAAAGATAAGGAACTGCCTCCGGCCAGCGTAACAAAAGTTATGTCCCTGCTTTTGATTTTCCAGGAAATTGACAGCGGGAAATTAAAGCTGAGTGATAAAGTAACAGTAAGCGAACATGCGGCGTCTATGGGAGGCTCTCAAGTGTTCCTGGAACCGTCGGAAGTACAAGATGTAGAAACACTGATCAAATGTGTTGTGGTCTCAAGCGCCAATGATGCAGTTGTTGCTTTGGCAGAGCACATCGCCGGGAGCGAAGATGCATTTGTAAAAAGAATGAACCAGGAAGCAAAAAAATTGGGAATGAAGCACACGACGTTTAAAAATGCTTGTGGGCTGGACGCCGACGGACATGTAACGACAGCCTATGATATTGCGCTTATGTCAAGAGAACTTACAACAAAACATCCGAATATTTTCAAATATACAAAGATTTGGATGGATTCCTTTACCCATGAGACAAAGAAAGGCACAACAGAATTTGAATTGAGCAATACAAATAAAATGATCAAGCAATATAACGGATGTACAGGATTGAAAACGGGAAGTACAAGTACGGCAAAATTCTGTCTAAGCGCTACGGCTACGAGAAATGGAATTGATTTGATTGCAGTCGTTATGGCAAGTGATGATTCT
The DNA here is from genome assembly GCA_019114985.1 of Candidatus Anaerostipes excrementavium. Lineage (GTDB taxonomy): Bacteria > Bacillota > Clostridia > Lachnospirales > Lachnospiraceae > Anaerostipes > Anaerostipes excrementavium. Next base: position 4,318 of record DXEM01000021.1, on the reverse strand, counting down.
AAAACAAGAATAAAAGATGCCAGTGCACTTTTGGATTATGGCTTTTCAAATTGCCAGGTAACGGAGGATGTCACCACTTCCAAAGAGATTGGGAAAATTCCGGTGGAAAAGGGGAAAAAAGAAACAGTTTCTTATCCGGAAAAAATCAATACCAAAATCACCAGGATAAAGTCAGATGGTGGGAAGCTGAAAAAAGAAATCAAGATAAAAACAGTGAAAGCACCGGTAAAAAAAGGGCAGTCAGTCGGAAAGATTATTTACAAGGATGGAAATAAGATCGCAGCAGAGACAGAGATCAAAGCCTCAGAAAATATAGGGAAAATGGATTATTTATCTAGTCTGCGAAGAGTCGCAGGGGAATATTTTTAGAGACAATACATGAAATTTCTTTTCGACGGAAAATGACAACATTAAATTTTCGACTTATGCTCTTTATAATGAACTCATGAAACAAAGAAACGCAGTTTTAAAAAGGAGGATTATAATGAGCGAATCTTGGTTGAATCTTGAAGGAAAGACCGTCATCGTTACTGGAGGCGCATCTGGAATCGGAAAAGCAGTTGCGCAGGAATTTCTGACAGTTGGAGCAAATGTAGTAATTTCCGACATGGCTCCGGAAGCGCCGGAAATGGAAGCAGAAGAAGGAAAATTTCTGTATGTGAAAACAGACGTAACAAAACCTGCGGATGTGGAAGCAATGGTAGAGAAAACAACAGAAACTTTCGGTACAGTCGATGTTCTGGTGAACAATGCAGGAATCAATATCCCAAGACTTTTGGTAGATCCGAAAGATCCAAAAGGACAGTATGAGCTGGATGAGGCAGTATGGGATAAAGTCTGCGGCGTTAACTTAAAAGGTGTTTTCTTCTGCGCACAGGCTGTAGGAAGAATTCTGGTTGAAAAAGGAAGCGGTGTTATTATCAACATGTCTTCTGAGAGCGGACTGGAAGGTTCTGAAGGACAGAGCGTATATGCAGCTACAAAGAATGCGGTAAACTCTCTGACAAGATCCTGGGCAAAAGAACTTGGAAAACAGGGAGTACGTGTGGTAGGCGTTGCTCCTGGAATTATGGAAGCTACAGGACTTCGTACAATTTCTTATGAATCTGCATTAGCTTATACAAGAGGAATCACAATTGATGATTTGAGAGCCGGATATGCAAAGACTTCTACAACACCTCTTGGAAGATCCGGAAAATTATCAGAAGTTGCTGATATGTGTGTATATCTGGCAAGTGACCGTGCATCTTATGTACATGGAGTTACCATCAATGTAGCCGGAGGAAAAACGAGAGGATAAAGTACGAAGAAAAGCGGATGGAAAGGGTGGAAATGGAGCTTTTTAACGATGAAAACAGGATATCATCCATTTTAAAAAATATTGAGATGCAGTCTGTTTGCAGTATTGAAAAACTTGCAGGGAAGCTTAGGGTATCTGCCAAAACAATTCGAAATGATATCAAAGAGCTGAATTATCTTCTGGGCGGTTATGCCTGCATAAGCAGCCATAAAGGGGAATGTAAGCTGATCGTATTTGATCAGAAAGGTTTTTTGGAAATCAGAAATAAGATTTTTTCACAAAATGATCTGTTCAATTCTCCTCAGACGCGGATGGCTTATCTGTTCTGGCAGCTGATGGACGCAAAGGAGCCGTATCTTACGGATGATCTGTCAGAAGAAATGAAGGTCGGAAGAACAACGACGATCAGCGACTTGAATAAACTTCGCAAAATCATTGACAAATATCAGCTGAAGATCAAAGGAAAAGCAAATACTGGTCTTAGGCTGGTGGGAGATGAAGTAAACATCCGTTTATTTATCCTTGAGAATATATTCGAACAGTTATATCTAAATTTTCCATTGGGGTCTGAGGTTCGAGAAAAGCTGAATGAATTTCAAGAGAAGCTTCTGCTGGATGCTTTAGGGTTCGGTTTCTTTTTCCGATTCTTCGTTGTGATGATCCAACGAATCGAGAGCGGTCATATTATAACAGAACTGGAAGAAAAATATCAGGGACTGTATCACAGCCAGGCTTATGACATTGCGGATGAATTTTTAGATGAGATCGAAAGCGTCAAAGGATATAAGATACCGAAAGAGGAAAGGATCTTTTTGTCCATACCGATCGCAGGAATGAGAACTCCGGCGAATACCCATGAAATTGAGCAAAAGATCAACATTTCAGAAGACGTGGCGGAAATGATCATTGAGATGCTGGATCGTATTCATACAGAACTTGATGTGACGGTCATAGCCAACGAATTGTTTGACGATTTTGTGTATCACATATTCTTTATGATCAATCGTTTAAAATATGGTTTTCATATTCATAATCCGATGATCGATGATTTCAGAAACCAATACAGCGTTGCATATAAGATGGCAGAGATCGGAAAAGAGGTCATTGAAAAAAGAGAAGGAATCACGATCACGGAAGATGAGATGGGATTCTTAGCAGCTTATTTCGGTGTATTTCTGATCGAACAAGAGCCGGACGAGAAAAGATGCAAAATCGCGATTGTCTGCGGATCGGGAAAGATCATAGGAAGATTGATTGAAAATCAATTGAAAAAGCTTTTCGATATCGAACCGGAATTTGAATTTTTCTACAATGGAAATTTTGCTGAGAACCGTAAGAATGCATTTGATTATATCGTTACGACCACGGAGCTGAATATCGATACAAAAACACCGGTCATTTTTATGGATGAGGTATTTGATCGGGAATATATCCAGAAAAAATTTGAGAATATCAGATATCTGGCTGAAGCAGGAAGGAACATCAGAAGAGGAATTGATTCTTTGTTTATGAATCTGTTGGATGAAAATACATTTTTTATCCTTGATGGTGAGAGTTCTTACGAAGATAATGTGCAGATCATGGCAGAGACTTTGACGAGTCAGGGAGAGCTGGATGCAGGCTTTGCTCAACGAGTTGCCAGAAGGGAAAAATATTCGACAATGATTTTAAATCAGAATATTGCTTTTCCGCATACAAAGAATCTTCTGCCGAAACTTACATTGGCATTGGGGATTTATCCGGAACTTTCGGATGAAGAAGGATATGAAAAAGTAAAACTGGTGATTCTGCTCGGTGTGCCGGAATCAATGGAAGATGATACGGTGCTTGTAAGGCTTTACGATGAGATCCTCGCGATTGGAAAAGACGTGGGCGTGATTGATAAAATCCGGTCTATGAAAAGCTATAAAGAATTGCTGCTGTATATAACAGAAGAAAACAATATTTTTAGATAATGAAAAAGGAGGAAGAAGATGTCATATTTTATGATCGTTGCGGTGGGCTTTTTAGCTGCGCTGATACTGCAGTTCTTGTTTCAGATGGTGCAGATGAAAAGCTTTAACAAATATTATACGCGGCTTCGAAAAATGGGAAGGGTCGTAATCGGAAAAGCAAAAGGCGGATTCCATGCAGGTGCCATCGTTATGTTTGCAATTGATCAGGATGGCATAATCTTAGACGGGTGCTTTATGAGAGGATTTACGATGTTTGCGAGATTTAAAGACTGGGATTTCTTTAACGGAATCGATGTTGGGACGATCTCAAAAGAAGACTGCAGTACCATCGGAGTGTCCTTAAGAAGAGCTTCGCTGAATGCTTCCTCCAACTATAACACAATTATGAGTGGAGGCGAAGTCTTGGAGAAACCGGGTCTGCTTACCAGGATTGGTGATAAGATCTACGGTGTCAACAAGAAGAAAGCCTAGATGAAAGGAGAAAACATATGAACGCAATTGTAAATGCTGCATCAGGATTTATGGGGCTGTTTGACGTAGGAGCGGCCAACTTTGTCAGCTGGGTATCCGGCATTGTACCAAAGGTATTATTACTTTTGATCTTAATGAACACGATCATCGCTTTGATCGGACATGACAAGATCAATAAATTCGCAAAAGTGTGCTCTGGAAATGTAATTTTGGCATATGGTGTACTTCCATTTCTTTCCGCATTCATGTTAGGAAATCCAATGGCATTATCCATGGGTAAATTCCTTCCGGAGAGAATGAAACCAAGTTATTATGCATCTGCAGCTTATCACTGCCACACCAACAGCGGTATCTTCCCGCACATCAACGCAGGTGAGCTGTTCATTTACACAGGTATCGCATCCGGAGTTACAACATTGGGATTAAATGAAATGGATTTAGCGATTCGTTACCTTCTGGTTGGTCTTGTTATGAACTTCTTCGCAGGATGGGTAACAGACTTCACAACCAAAATGGTTATGAAACAGCAGGGAATCGAATTAAGTAATGAATTGAAATAGGATCGGATATATATAGGAGGAAAAACTATGTC
>DXEM01000020.1 GCA_019114985.1 Candidatus Anaerostipes excrementavium | reverse complement strand
AGAGCACACGGCTGTTAACCGTGCTGTCGCTGGTTCGAGCCCGGCTCGGGGAGCTAGGGAACACAGGAAGTGTTTCAAAGGAAGAGACCGTGAAGCGGTCAGAGAAGAAGAGGCTCCATGGTCAAGTGGTTAAGACACCGCCCTTTCACGGCGGTAACACGGGTTCAAATCCCGTTGGAGTCATTTTTTGATTACTAGTTGAATATACTTATATCATATGGCGCCGTAGCCAAGTGGTAAGGCATGGGACTGCAACTCCCTGATCACCAGTTCAAATCTGGTCGGCGCCTTTCAGACATACAATGATGGACTCACTATTATAATATTGTCGCGGGGTGGAGCAGTCTGGTAGCTCGTCGGGCTCATAACCCGAAGGTCGTTGGTTCAAATCCGGCCCCCGCAATTTCTAAGATTTTGACAGAATGTCAGAGTCTTTTTTTATTTCATAGGAAGATTCTTTCTTGTTTCTGATAAAACTTCAATTTTATGAAATAAAAAAGGAGAAATTCTATCACTTTAGCAGACAGAATTTCTCCTTTTATTTTATCTTTCTTTATTCAAAATCAAGCATTGTTTTGCCTTTTCCGCAGCACTGTTCAAAGTCATGAATAAAATCTTTGACGGCACTTTCGGCTACCCCATTGAAAGCTAATGTTTTTAAAGAATCTGGGTTAACAGTAACAGATCCAATACCGAATTTGCCCATTTCCAATACCTGCTGGGAGTTCTTGAAAGAAGCTCCAAGAACTTCGGCCTCATAACCTGCAGCCTTGACCATAGTATGGATATCCTTGGCAATCTGCACACCGTCATAACCTAAGTTGTCCAGTCGGTTTACGTATGGAGCCAGGAATTTAGCCCCTGCTTTTGCTGCCATAAAAGCAGGCATAACGCCATATATAGCAGTTGCAGTAACAGAAATACCTTCCTTGCTCAGAATAGAGATTGCTTTTAATCCATTTGCAGTGACAGGTACTTTGATGTATGTATTCTCACCTAATACGGATACCATATGCTTTGCTTCTTTTACCATGTCATCGGTTTCTGTAGAAAGAACCTGTGCATGCAGCATAGCCTCTGTCGGGATAATAGAACGAATCTTTTTCAGCTGATCCATCGGATCCGGATTTCCTGTTTTGCTTAAGATTGTTGGATTTGTTGTAACTCCATCATATGGGTACATTTCATAAAGTTCTTTGATTTTTGTTAAATCTGCATCATCAATTAATATTAGCATAAATCGTCCTCCTGTAAGTCATTATAAAAAGCTTGAAAAAAAATATAATACACAAAATTTCTGCAGCACAGAAATTTTGTGTATTATTTTACATTTCTAAATCGCCGATGACATCCAAAACTTCCTGTTTTGTTTTCGCATTGCGAAGTTTTACGATATTTTCTTCTTCACAGATGACTTCTGCAAGTTTCATAAGGATATCCAGATGAGTACCATCCTTTCCGGCAACGCCCATTACAATATACGCAGGTTCATCGCCGTACATAACGCCGTCTGGAACTTGTACAAAGGAAATACCGGATTTTTTAATGTACTTTTCTGAACCGTCAATGCCATGAGGAATTGCTACGTTATTTCCAATATAAGTAGAGATAACCTGTTCTCTCTGATGCATGCAGGAAATGTACTGCTCATCTACATAGCCCTGCTCATAAAGAATTCTTCCTGCGGCTTCGATCGCATCTGGTTTGTCACGTAAGCTTGCGTTTAATACGATGTTGTTTTCATTAAAAATTTCATTCATAATAATCTCCTTTTTTATGTAATGCTTTTAATCGTTTTCTTGTTTCACGTTTTTCTTTTTCGTTTAACAAAGGTGATACACATAAATATTTGTTACTGTCCAAGTCTAAAGGAACTGTGGATATAATGAAATCATAGTTGTCCAGGTCTTCATCGTGGAGCTTGTGAAGAGAGATGATTTTTTTCACATCAATCTCCGTAAATTCCCTCTCAAGCCGGCTGCGGAGCATTTTGGAAGATCCGATGCCGGTGGAACAGACGACCAGTACAGAGATGGATTTTTTGCTTAGAAAATCCATAGAGCCTATAAAATAAATTACAATATATCCGATTTCATCCTCCGGTACAGAGACAGAGTCAAAAATATCAAGGAAACTTTGTTTTACGATCTCGTATAATTTCGGGTTCGACTGGTAAACTTCTTCCAGCATAGGATTACTCACGGTAATGCCATTTTGAATCCGCTCCATTGCCATATTGACATGAAGCATCAAGTTCTCTGCCAGGTTCTTATCCTGACTGAACGGAAAATGAAGTTTGTTTTCAATTTCTCCGATCAGCTGGCTGACGTTATCTAAAATCTGCAGCGCGGATGCCGGATGGTTCAATTGGTAATGAGTGCGGCCTACATATAAATTAATCATCCAGTGGAAGTAAGATTTCTCATTGTCATATAATATGATACCAAACTTTTTTTCTAAAATCGAGATGATATCCTGCTGGAATTCTGATTCTGTGTCCGCTATTGTGATATTCAGATTCAGAACATCCGATTGATTTCCGATCAAAGAATGCCGCTTGATAAATATTCCAATGAGGAGCAGGAATTCCTGCAGTTCATTATCAGAAATGTCCACACGTCGTTTATGGATGCTTGGCTGGACATTTCGATATAAAAGTTTTAGGGAATCTTCATAATCAAATTTCTGTAAAAGCGAGATGAATGGATTTTGCTTGTATTTTTCGTTTTTCAGCCAGTCCAGAAAGTTATCCGGAGAAACATTCTGGATGATAATATTTGTGAACAAATGCCGTTTCGGAATTTCTTTTCCGACCAAACGTACACCTTCGCTTTTTTTTGCTTCAAAATCTACGCTGTGAGTATGTATTTTCTCCTTTACAGATGCGAAATCGTTTCGTATTGTCTGAGCCGATGTATTTAAATCGATCGCCAGAGACTGGGTCTTTACGTATTGATCCTCATTTAAGAGAATCAATATGATCATATCGACTCGTTCTTTTGCGGAGTAGCTTTGTTCTGTTTTTACATCTTCGAACGCCTGGCTCAGTCGTTTCAGATTATAAAGAGATCCGAAAATCATCATTCCCTGTCCGGATGAGTGGTCCAAAGTCAAGCCAAAAGATTCTATGACTTCTGTCACTTCCTGCATCTGACGGTAAATGGTTCGCTTCGTAACCTCAAGTTCTTTTGCAAGGTCAGATACCGTCAAAGGACCATTTGCATTCATTAAATATTCAATTATTTCTTTGGAACGATCTGAGATAAGCATGATCTACCTCTTCTTTCTTCAACAGGTTAAATGATTTCTCCTCTAAGTTCTGCCTGAACCCTTTCGATACAGCTTATGAGATAATTCAAAGATTCTTTGTTCTTACTGATCTCCTGATAAAAATACAGGATTTGTTCAAATAAAGGCTCATCCTTATGGATCTTACACTCTGTTTCTAAAAAATCCGTAACACTGTCACTGCCAAGGAAGTAAAGTCCCAAGGCGATTGCGAAAGATAAATGTACAGGGTGGATATGCTGTTCTTCGCAAGTTCTCGCGGCGCCGACCAAACGATCGTCAGGACCTAATTTCCGGATCGGTTCTCTGGCAACTCGCTCCACGGTATCCTTTAAATAAGGATTTTGGAAACGGTAGAGCAGATCATCGATATGGAATTGAAGGTCTGCATAATCAACGTTATATTTTCGCTCCAGCGCCATGGCGCTTTCCGTCATACATCCCTGTACGATTTTACGGATATAAATATTTTTGGCTGCTTCATCTATGTAAGTCACGCCAAGGATCTTTCCGAGAAAAGCTGTCGTGACGTGTGCCATATTGTGAATATAAAGTTTGCGTTCCAGATAAAAATGAAAAGGTTCATAAGGAACAATTTTTTTGTATTGTGGAATCGGATTTTTAAATGCGCTTTTATCTACCGGAAGATAATCATATGCTTCTACCCGGACAGCCAAAGGATGATGTTCTTCCTGATCTTCTTCCGGATCCGGGGGAGGTACCATTCTGCCGATGGATGTTTCGACCAGCCCAAGGTGCTGTTCCATGATGGAATGATAGTTTTCCGGCAGTGCGTCCAATAACCATTTTCTAAGAAGAAGATCCGCATCCATAAGGTTTTCACAGATCAAAAGATCGATTGCATTTTCAGGGTCTTTTTCCCATCGTTTGATCAGGCCCTGGGCAATCACAGGAGCGATCTTCTCCAGGACAGAAGCTCCGACAGCCGTTGCCAGAATATCGGCATCTGCGATCTCGTCACGGACAGCGTCAAGATCTTTTCCGTTTACAGCGCGGATATTCTTAATCCAGCGGACCTCTTTTTGCTCTTTCATAATGATCTGAGGATAGGTTCCCTCTGTGTTCATGGTATCGACCAGCCAGTCATTGACATCAATGAAGACGACTTCATAACCGAGATCGGAAAATAATGCGCCGATAAATCCACGGCCGATGCTTCCGGCACCGTACATAATTGCTTTCATAGGGACTCCTTTGTTTGTAGTAGAATCAAAGACTAAGGACATAGAGAACCTTAGTCTTTGATTTATGTATTTTACAGTTCGTTTTTAAATCTATCTACCAGCTGATCATATTCCGGAGCCTGGAGATAATTAGAGATAGATAGGTGTTGTTTATTTGGCTGAGCCGCTTTTGCGGTTCCTGTAAGTTCCACATGAGTGATAACTAAGTCAGCATCATCTGGAATTCTTGAAATTGCCGTATTAATGACCTCGATCGGAAGATCAGCGGCTTTCACTTTTTTCTTCAATGCAGCGGCAGACATAGCGGATGATCCCATTCCGGCGTCACATGCTACAACGATTTTCTTGATGTGTGTAATATCTAATCCATTAACGCCAAGGCTGCTGTCATTTGTGACTGCTGCGGATGCGCTGCCGGATTCCTGGCTGCCCATAGCTTCTTTTGGAATAGCAGATTCTCCAAGAGAAGTATCTCCGCCTTTGGCAATCATACGTTTTACAAAGAATGCGTTGACTACGAAGGAAACTGCGCAGGATAATACAACGCTTAGGATAACTCCAAACATACAGCTTGGCGGTGACAATGCAATAACTGAGAAGATACTTCCTGGGGAAGGTGTTGCTACAGTACCTACGTCTAATATTGTAAGTGTACCGGTACCTACGATTCCTCCGGCGATCATACCGATGATAGTCAGAGGGTTAGATAATACATATGGGAAGTATACTTCATGGATACCGCCGAAGAAGTGAATCAGAATCATTCCAGGAGCGGCATCTTTCATTTCTCCTTTTCCAAAGAACCAGTAAGCCAGTAATAATCCAAGACCGGCACCAGGGTTTGGAACTAACATAAATAGAGCAGAGTGTCCTAATGTTTTAACCTGCTCATAACCGATCGGTCCGAAAATACCATGATCCAGAGCGTTGTTCAGGAACAGTACTTTTGCAGGCTCCACAAAGATTGCGGATAATGGCAGTGCATTGTGATCAACGATCCAGTTAACACCACTTGTTAATACGGATGTCACAGTCTCCATAACAGGACCGAATACGAGCATCGCGATACAGCAAAGGATTGCACCGATAATACCCAAAGAGAAGTTGTTAACGATCATTTCAAATCCGCCAGGAATTTTTCCGTCAACTGCCTGGTCAAATTTTTTGATAACCCATCCGGATACAGGTCCGAGAATCATAGCTGCCAGGAACATCGGTGTTCCGTCAACGGCAACGATTGCACCCATCGTAACGAGAGCACCGATAACACCACCACGGTCTCCGCCGGTCATTTTACCGCCTGTATGTCCAATTAAGATTGGAAGCAGGCTGTTCAAAATCGGTGTGATCAAAAGTGCCAGTTTTTCATTTGGCGTCCATCCTGTTTCAAGGAAGAATGCGGTGATCAATCCGAATCCGATAAATGCTCCGATATTTGGAATGACCATTCCGGCAAGAAATGCTCCGAACTTCTGGAGCTTTTGTGATACAGTAGTTTTTTCTGCCATTTTATATCTCTCCTTTTTCCATATAGTTTTCATTGATTACATCGATGATTTCCTGTTTTGAAGAAGGATGTAAAAGACGGATACGTTTTTCAGAATCCAAAAGGATATCTGTGATCTGCATCAGTTCCTGCAGGGGGTCCTCCTCTTTGCTGGAGATTCCGATAACGAAAGTGACCTTATGACCTAGATAAGGAAATCCCTTTGGTATGGTTACGATACTGATACCGGGATGAAGCACGCAGGACAGGGTGTCTTCCGTACCATGCGGGATCATTACACCGTAGTCCAGATAGGTAGGATAGTCTCTCTCTCTTCTTAGCATGCCTTCGATATATTCCGCGGTGACATAACCGTTTTGAAGAAGGAGATTTCCCGCCTGTCGGATGGCTTCTTCTGCTGTTCGGCATGAAAAATCCAGACTTATCAAATTAGGAAAATCATCAGATAGAAGTTTGCTGGCCATGCGCCCTCCTTGTCTTAAGCATAAACGTTTATCATGGATATATCATAACCCAGGAATTGTACTGGAATCAATACACACTAGTGTCATATTTTTCAGGTAAAGTTGTGACAAAATTTTGTTTCGTATATAGAACAGAAGTATCAGTATACAATGAAAAAACTCCATTTATATAGAACAAATGTCGCTGCAAAATCTATAAAAATCACATTTTTCGTACTTTTCCGGTAGATTTTCGGACGATCAGTTCCGGTTCATACTCCATTCGCATAATATAGTGTCGTTTGGAAGATTTGTCCCGCTGGGTGTTCTTTTTGTAAATGATATCGACGGCTTCCTGTCCCTTAAAAATAGAGGCATGCTCAATGGTTGTCAGGGAAATTTGAGGCATACCGGATAAAGGGATATTGTCAAAACCGCAGACAGAGTAATCGTTCGGTATCCGGTATCCGTAATCAGAGATTGCGGCCATAATACCAAAAGCAGTCATATCGTTATTTCCTACAAAAGCAGTGGAAGGTGTGTGCTCGTCCAAAGCCTCTGCGGCAAGATCGTATCCATTTTGATATTCGGAATTGTCTGTAGAATATCTGCCGTAGGAAGCTAATGTCGGTGATTTTACTTCGATATTTTTCGGATCGAGACCATGATCTCGAAAACAGGATTCCAAGCCCTGCAGACGGTGAATTCTTCCAATCTCTTTTGGACGGATCGGTGTGGAAACATAGGTAATATGAGTATGTCCGAGGGAGATCAGATGTTCTGCGATAATATACCCCGGTTTTTTGCTGTCCAGCTCCACGGAGTCGAAACGGCAGGCTTCCGGTTTATCACCGATGGAGACCACAGGAACCTGTTTGGACAATGCGTTGGCTTCTGATATCTTTGTCGGAGGGTAAAGAGAAATAACTCCGGCAAGTTCAAATCCGGAGAGGAGATTAAGATAGAGTTCCTCTCTGGAAACATCTCTTAAAGTGGAAATGGTAAATACCGTATATCCATATTCCTGTGCCCGTTCGGTGATGGAGTGGATAATCATAGAGTAATATCCATTGGATAAGATCGGACAGATCACAATAATGCTCTTTGAAAGAGCTTTATCTTTCTTTTTGATACCCGCCTGTGGTTTCTTATATCCTAATTCCTGTGCGGCGGCACGCACCTTATCAACGGTCTCTTTTGAAAATGAAACGTGGGGCTTCTTGCTCAAGATCATGGAAACCGTAGATTGAGAAACACCGGTGTACTCGGCGATATCTCTTGTCGTGACTTTGTTTCTTTTTCCCATGGGAAAGCTCCTTTCCATTGTGAAATTTCAGCCATACAAACTGAAAGCTTATGTAAAGTTTTCAAGTATAAAAAATGAACCAAAAAAAAGTCGTGATTTATTTTGATTAATTCAAATTACTAATTGAAATAATTATAAGATTATTAATATTATACAAATGATTAATTAGGAATGCAAGTGTTTCGGGGAAAGATAGAAAAAGCAGTCAAAAAAGGCAGAAACCCAGTGGATTAATCAAATGTAATGATTAATTAAAAAATGCTGAAAACCGCGTAAAATGGCGGTTTTCAAGGTTTGACAGCGAAAAAAAATTATGATTAGATAAGGGCAGAAAGAAACAAACGCAAACGAAAACAGGAGGGCGAAAACAGTGTATGATGTAGCAATTATCGGTGCGGGAATCACAGGCTGTTCTATAGCATATGAACTTGGAAAGTATCAGGTGAAGGCGGTCGTGATCGAGAAAGAAAATGATGTATCTGTAGGAACGACAAAAGCGAACAGCGCGATCATCCATGGAGGATATGATCCAAAGCCTGGAACAAAGATGGCAAAGTACAATATCAAAGGGAATCAGTACACGAAAGAATTATGTGAAAAACTGGATGTACCTTTCAAACAGATCGGAGCATTGGTCGTGGCTTTCAGCGAAGAAGAAGTAAAAACGCTGGAAGAATTAAAAGCAAGAGGAGAAGCAAACGGTGTTCCGGATATGGAAATCTGGGATCAGGAAAAGCTTCGTCAGGAAGAGCCGAATGTTTCGAAAGAAGCAAAAGCAGCATTGTCTTCTCCGAATGTAGGAATTGTAAGTCCTTGGGAGCTTGCAATCGCGTTAGCAGAAGTTTCTGCGCAAAACGGTGTGGAGTACAAATTAGATACAAAGGTTACCGGCATTGAAAAAGCAGAAGAAGGTTATCAAATCGAAACAAACCAGGGTATGGTAGAAGCAAAATATATTTGCAATGCAGCAGGTGTTTTTGCAGATAAAGTAAACGAGATGGTGAACGAAAAGACATTTGAGATCACCCCAAACAAAGGAGAGTATTATCTCTTAGACAAGAGCCAGGGAACATTGGTCAATCACGTTATCTTCCAATGTCCGAATGAAAATGGAAAAGGTGTCCTGGTAGCGCCTACCGTTCATGGAAACCTGATCGTAGGACCGGATTCACAGCCAAGCGCCGGAGATGATGTTTCTACAACAAAGATCGGACTTGATTTTGTACGCAATACAGCAATGAAATCTGTGCCTGGAATCAACTTTAGAGAATCTATTCGTAACTTTGCAGGTGTTCGTGCAAGAACGAAAGATCATGATTTCCAGATCTATGAAGATAAACAGAATAAGGGATTCATCAACATCGGAGGAATGGAATCTCCTGGATTATCTTCTGCAACCGCCATTGCGCTGGATATTGTGAAGATGCTCGGAGAATCCGGACTTGCTCTGGAAGCAAAAGAAGACATCGTAGATGAAAGAAAGATTCCTAGATTTAAAGGCTTAAGCCATGAAGAAAGAGCAGAACTTGTAGCAAAGAACCCGGCTTACGGAAAGATCATCTGCCGCTGTGAGACAGTAACAGAAGGAGAAATCGTAAACGCTCTCCATCGTCCGATTCCGGCAGTATCTATTGATGCCGTGAAGAGAAGATGCAATGCCGGTATGGGAAGATGTCAGGGAGGATTCTGCGGACCAAGGGTACAGGAAATCATTGCAAGAGAACTGAACATTCCTTTGGCAGAAGTTCCTCAGGATCGAAAAGGAACAGATATTATCACAGGAGAAACCAAAGACGGAGGTGCCAGATAATGAAATATGATGTAATTGTAGTCGGCGGAGGTCCTGCGGGATTAGCGGCAGCAGTAGAAGCAAATAAAAATGGTGCAGAGAAAGTTCTGGTTGTAGAACGTGATCAGGAACTGGGAGGAATCTTAAATCAGTGTATCCATAACGGATTCGGACTTCATTATTTCAAAGAAGAGCTGACAGGACCTGAATATGCAGGAAAGTTCATTGATATGCTGGAGCAGACCAACATTGAAGTGATGTTGGATACGATGGTTCTTGATGTAGATGAGAATGAAAAATGTGTCCATGCAATGAATAAAAAGAATGGATATATGAAATTGGAAGGAAAATCAATCATCCTGAACATGGGATGCCGTGAAAGAACAAGAGGAGCGATCGCCATTCCTGGAGACCGTCCGGCAGGCGTATTTACAGCCGGCGCTGCTCAGAGATATGTTAATATTGAAGGATATATGGTCGGAAAGAAAGTTTTGATCTTAGGATCCGGAGATATCGGATTGATCATGGCAAGACGAATGAGCTTAGAGGGAGCCAAAGTTGTTGGATGCGTAGAGCTTTGTCCGTATTCTAACGGATTGACCCGTAATATTGTACAGTGTCTGGAAGATTATGATATTCCGCTGTACTTATCTCATACGATTACAGATATTCAGGGGGACAAACGTGTAGAAAAAGTTATCGTACAGAAAGTAGACGAAAAGAATCAGCCAATTCCTGGAACAGAAATCGAATTCGATGTTGATACGGTTCTCTTATCCGTAGGTTTGATTCCGGAGAATGAGCTGACAAGATCCGCAGGAATTGCAATGGATCCGGCAACAAGCGGTCCGATTGTATTTGAAAATATGGAAACTTCCGCAGAAGGAATCTTTGCCAGCGGAAACGTTGTTCACGTACATGACCTGGTAGACTTCGTTACGGCAGAAAGCCAGAAAGCAGGAAAGAGCGCTGCTGAGTATGTAAAGAACGGAGAAACAAAAGATCAGACATACATAAGCATCCAAAATGGAGACGGAGTGAACGGCATCGTACCGCAGAAAGTACGTCCATCTAATGTAGATAAGATGGTGGAAGTGATGTTCCGTGCCCGCAACGTCTATAAAGATGTACAGATCAAAGTAAAATCTGATGGAAAAGAGCTTGCTTCCTTCAAGAGAGAACATATGGCTCCGGGAGAGATGGAAAAGATCGTGATTCCAAAAGCATTTTTAGATAAAGTGGAAAATGGTGAAATTACCGTGTCAGTAGAAAAGGTAGGTGCATAACATGACAGAGTTGATTTGTATCGTATGTCCGAAAGGATGCCATCTGAAAGTAGACGAAGAAAATGGATATAAAGTAACCGGAAACGGATGCCCAAGAGGAGCCGCTTACGGCGAAAAAGAATTGGTAAATCCGACAAGGGTCATCACCTCTACCGTAAAGGCTGAGGCAAAAACTGCCAGAAGGGTTCCGGTAAAAACTGCAGGAGATATCCCAAAAGGCAAAATTTATGATATTATGAAAGAGTTAGATAAGGTTACCGTCAAGGCGCCGGTGCAGGTCGGAGATGTTGTAATCCCGAATGTATTAGGTCTTGGTGTTGATATTGTTGCCTGCAAAAAGGTAGCAGAGTAAATTTAAATTCAGGAGGAAAAGAAATGAGCGTTATAACATTTGTTTGTGCAGGTCAGATGAACTCTGCAATCACATTCCCGGCATTTGAGAACGGACATGAAGTACGTCTGGTAGGATCTCCGCTGGACAGAGATATCATTGATGGGTTAAGAAAAGATAATTTTCATATTACTTTGAAGAGAACATTACATGATGGAATTAAATATTATCAGATCGAAGAATTAGAGGAAGCCTTAGAAGGTGCGGATCTGATTTTAGGAGGAGTCAGCAGCTTTGGTTTGGACTGGTTCTGCGATGAGATTTTGCCGGTACTTCCGGAAGACGTACCGCTGCTTACCGTTACAAAAGGTATGGTAGACTTAGAAGACGGAACCCTGGTTCCTTATCCTCATATTTTTGCACAGAGACAGCCGGAAGGAAAGAACATCAACTTCAATGCCATCGGCGGTCCATGTACCAGCTATGAGCTTGCAGATCACGACGACAGCCATGTAGCATTCTGCGGAAAAGATATGGAGACGTTAAAATACATCAAATCTCTGTTAGAGACAGATTATTATCACATCAGCCTTTCTACCGATGTTGTCGGCGTAGAATGTGCCGTAGCAATGAAAAACGCTTACGCATTGGGAGTATCCCTTGCAGTAGGATTAGCTGAGAAAAGAGACGGCAAAATCGGCGCTGTACATTATAACTCACAGGCAGCATTATTCGGACAGGGCGTCAAAGAAATGATCCACCTTCTGGAGCTGATCAACGGCGGACCGGAAAATATTATTCATGGAGCCGGAGATTTATATGTAACCGTATTCGGAGGACGTACGCGTAAGATCGGTACATTGCTGGGAAGAGGACTTACCTTTGATCAGGCAATGGAAGAACTGCAGGGCGTAACTTTGGAATCTATTGTAATCGCTACACGTACTGCACGTGCTGTTCGTAAACTGGCAGAGAGAGAAATCGTATCCCTGGATGACTTCCCGCTGCTGATGCATGTAGATGCCATCATCAATGAAGGCGCAGAAGTAGATATTCCATGGAAGAAATTTACGACAATCGTAGAATAAGCAAATCCTGAATGGTCCTAATTTGTGACCAATATAAAAAATGAAAAGAAAAGTACCCCTTACCAACCAAAATGGTAATCATGTAAATAAGCAAATAACATGAAAAGGGGTGCTTTTTCTATTACTAATTTATTGATTGGTATATGGATGAATGTTATAATTTCCCTATGAATATCTTTCGATGCTTGTCATAAGATATAATATGTAACGGTACTTTGATAATAATCTCTAAGTGATTTTGCAGCCTGCGCTGCTATGACTTGGAGATTATTTTGTTGTATAAGGAATTCCCAGACTGTCCTGTAAAATACCCTCTGGGATTAGGGAGGTTGCTTATGATATTTTTTCTTAATAAAAACTCACTAAATTTCTGATTATCTTTTCATAAGCTGGTAAATGTCGGTATAGCCTGTATTTTAGGGCTTTATTGGCATTTCCCGTTTGGAAGATACATTGCAAAAGCTGGCATTTACCAGCATGAAAATGCAACCAAAAGTAGTAAATGAGTAGTACAATCACCGATTTAAGAAGCAAGAGCCAGTCTTTCAAGTTCTGCTTTTGCTGAATTGAAAGTACCGTGTGCGTAGTACCCTAATGTCATGGTGATGTTTGCGTGTCCCATGATGTATTGCAGGGTGTTCGGGTTCATTCCTTTGTTTGCCATGTTCGTGCAGTAGGTATGTCTGAATGAGTGCGGTGTGATATTTGGTAGCTGGTCTTTATGTGTCTTGTTGTATTTCTTCACAAGCCCACGCAACATACTTTCGTAGTTTCCAGCCACTTTAGGGAAGCCCTTTTGGTTTAGGAACAGGAAATTGCTGTAACCGCCTATGATGATAGGCTCTGCCTTTCCTCTGTTCTGTAACACTCGCTTAAAGGCTTGATAGGCTCTTTCTGTCATTGGAAGCTGGCGTTCTCCTTTTTTGGTCTTAGGTGTTTCAATGTAGTAGCCGATTTCAGTATCTTTCAATAGCTGGTGGTCTACATTGATGATACGGTTTGCCATATCAATATGGACTGTCAGACCGCAAAATTCAGAGATACGAAGCCCCGTTTCCAGAAGAATAACCACTTCATCATAATACTTGCTGTACGTCTTGTCCTGTTCCATAAAGGCAAGCATTTTTTCTTCCTGCTCTGGCGTGAGAATGACTTTAGGTTCTGAATTATCTTCCAGAACGTCGCTCAATTTGAAGCTGAAAGGATTTTTCCTGATACAGTCGTCCTCAATCGCCATATAGAATGACGCTTTCAGAGAACGCTTGTAGTTGCTAATCGTCTTGTAGGAAAAGCCATTCTCATACATTCGCATAGCCCATTCCTTACCGTCCGATAGCTTCACCGTATCAATGCTCCTTACACCCAGAGGGTCGTTTTCCAGAATTTTCATAAGATACTGGCGACCTTTTTCTGTGTTGCGTTTCACATTCTTTCTCTGGCTGTTCTTTTTTGCGTAGAGCTGGCAGACTGTCATTTTCCCGTCTATGGTATTGATACCGTCGGCAAGGTCTTTCTTGATCTGCTTTTCTTTTTCTCTCAACGACAAATCTTCACGTTTCCCAGTGGGTGTCTTGTCTGTCGGAACAAGTTTCCAAGCATACTTAAACTGTGGTTTCCCGTATATATCGGTATATTTGTAAACGTATCTTCCGTCTTTTCTCTGGCTCTCTCCAAGTCGTAAATTGCGTCCCTTATTGTCTTTTCTCTTTACATTAGACATAGTGCGAAGCTCCTTTCCGTCAAGGAATGAGCCGTTGATACGCTATACTTTATTATACCATATCTACGGCTCGCTGACATTAGAT
>DXEM01000019.1 GCA_019114985.1 Candidatus Anaerostipes excrementavium | reverse complement strand
ACGCCAAAGTTTCAATACTTGTATAATGGTACAAAAAATCAGTACATTGATTCATGAGTTTTAACACCTCCTTATGTAAGATCATATGTCTTGATAATAGTATCTTCAGTACCCTTTTTTACGATAGTATGGCAACCTATCGTAGTTCCCATAGCGCGCAGTTTCCATTCTTCCTGGGTAGCATTCAGCTTATCCAGTTCTTCTTGTCTTTTGTATTTATCTTCAATAGCTAATATTTCAGCTTTTTCCTTTTCATAGACATTTTTAAATTGACACCATTTCCTGAAAAAGTCCTGCATTGTAGGATTATCGAATGTCAGCGCAACCTTCTGATCAGGTGTTTCAGCAAGTGAGAGGTTCACCGAATCATCAATAGAAAACAACAGAGAGAGTACATCTCCGACTGTTTCAATATTAAAATCCAGAAAAACACTTACGTTTAATCCCAGTGCAGTTGCTATCTTTTCTAACTGATCTGGTTTTGGATTCCGGATTCCAAGCTCATATTTTCTGATTGTACCTACGTTAATGCCGGACAGCTCGGCTAATTGTATCTGACTGTATCCTCTGAATTCCCGGAATGCCCGGATTTTTTTGCCAACCATAATGCTGCCTCCTTAATAATATTTGTGCTTCTATTCTAGCACAAAAGTGAATGATGCGAAAGAGGTTGATTTTTTCATAGCTTAGAAAAAAAGCATGGAATAGAAAAATAAAATTCGCAAAAGGTTATTGACAAAGTCACAAATGTGAATTATATTAGAAAGTATCAAAAGAGTCACAAAAGTGACTGGAAAGGAGGATGTTATGAGAACCAATTATATGATGACAGTTGATGATGTCATGGAAGAACTGGGTGTGAAACGCAGTAAGGCATATTCCATTTTGAAACAGCTTAATGATGAGCTGGCCAAGGAAGGATATGTAGCAGTTCGTGGAAAGATTCCACGTCCCTACTGGGAAACAAAATTTTATGGATGCTCGCAGAGAGCAGTTTGAAGGAGGATTTAGAATGTCAGCTTATAAAGACAAAACACAGGGAACCTGGTATGTGAGCTTCCGCTATATTGACTGGACAGGAAAGAAAACGCAGAAGCTGAAAAGAGGGTTCAAGACAAAGAAAGAAGCATTGAATTATGAAAAGGAATTCATAAGAAAGACTGCGGCGGATATGAAAATGGAGATGAACAGTTTTATCCAAGTTTATTTTGAAGATAAAAAGAATGAACTGAAAGAAAATTCAATCCGCAATAAGCAGCACATGATGAATAAGCACATTGTTCCAAATTTTGGGACGAGAAAAATGAATGAAATCACGCCAGCAGATGTTATCCAGTGGCAGAACACCATTCAGGAAAAAGGGTATAGCAAAACTTATGAGCGTATGATTCAGAATCAATTAAATGCATTGTTCAATCATGCGCAGAAAATTTACAATCTGAAAGACAATCCATGTAAGAAAGTAAAAAAGATGGGAAAATCAGATGCTGATAAGCTAGAATTTTGGACAAAAGAGGAATATGACAGATTTATTGCCGGTATTGAACCGGGGAGTGAGGATTATCTGATATTTGAAATTTTGTTCTGGACCGGAATCAGGGAAGGTGAACTTCTTGCATTAAGTCTTTCGGATTTTGATATGAGTGGTAATCAGTTGCATATCAATAAGACTTATAACCGTATTAAGAAAAGAGATGTGGTTGACACTCCGAAAACAGAAAACTCAGTTCGCACCATTGATATTCCTAATTTTCTCAAGGAGGAAGTACAGGAGTATGCAAAGAAGCACTATGGATTTCCAGAAGAACAGAGGTTGTTTCCGATTGTAGCAAGAACGTTGCAGAAACGACTTAAGAAATATGAAGCGAAGACAGGAGTAAAGTCAATCAGAGTGCATGATATCAGGCACAGTCATGTAGCATATCTGATTCATCAGGGAGTAGAACCGCTGATTATTAAGGAAAGGCTGGGGCATAAAGACATTCAGATGACATTAAATACTTATGGTCACCTGTATCCGTCACAGCAGAAAAAAGTAGCTGAGATGTTGGACACTAAACGTTAGATATGGAGGAAAAAGCAAATGAAGACAAAGAAAGTAGTCAGAAAAATATTTGATGCAATTAACTACAGTAAAAAGTTAAAGATAAGTTCCATTTTACCGGATCGGGATTCAGATTATGTGATTCTTCTTGAATTAGAGGACGGAAGCAAATTTGAAATTATCATTATTCCTACAAGGAGATTTGTGTAATGAGCGGAGCTATGACTACTGATAGACAAAAAGAAAAAGCCCAGACAAAATATCTGAGCAAGTTCTCTGATAATCAGATTCACTGATATATCATCCTAGCAGATTAAGTATATCATGAATTGAAAGATACGACAATTCCCGAATATCTGTTCATCAGAGACTTGCCCGGAAGGGCAGGAGGTGATACATATGCAAAAACTTGAAAATAAATTAGTACAGAAAAGATTGGAACCGGAACTGAAACTCATCAACATGGAAACGGTGGAAGTGGAACAGATCGAATGGTTGCTCTATCCCTTTATTCCATTTGGGAAAGTAACAATTATTCAGGGAGATCCGGGAGAAGGAAAGACGACAATGGTACTTCAGATCATTGCGAAACTGACCAGAGGAGAGTCAATTCTTCCTGATGATCCAACGAAAGATAAAAGAACAGATGATGATAATGAAGATGGTGTGGTTGATAAAG
The DNA here is from genome assembly GCA_019114985.1 of Candidatus Anaerostipes excrementavium. GTDB lineage: Bacteria > Bacillota > Clostridia > Lachnospirales > Lachnospiraceae > Anaerostipes > Anaerostipes excrementavium. The sequence goes on along the minus strand of DXEM01000019.1, from coordinate 96,766 downwards.
AAAATATTAGAAACAATGCATCATCATATCATTTGGAAACACCTGTAAATGTAATCTATCAGACTGCAGAGGACGGACTTGGGGATACGATAAAACCAAGATTACTTGCAGCAGGTGCTGACTGTACAAAGGTCATGGTCATTGATGATAGTGAGCAGCCACTGACGATGGCAGATGTCCGACTGGAAGAAGCAATCGTGCAGACAAAAGCCAAAATGGTTGTACTTGACCCAATTCAGGGCTTTCTGGGGGCAGAGGTGGATATGCACCGAGCAAACGAAATCCGTCCATTGATGAAGCGCATTGCAGTCCTGGCAGAGAAATACCATTGTGCGATTATCCTAATTGGACACATGAACAAGAACAGCAACGGAAAATCTTCCTACCGGGGACTTGGTTCTATTGACTTCCAGGCAGCTGCAAGAAGCGTCTTGATTGTCGGACGCATTAAGGATGAACCAGAAGTAAGAGTTGTGTGCCATACAAAGAGTTCCCTAGCACCGGAGGGGAAAGCTATAGCATTCCGTCTGGACAAAGACAACGGATTTGAGTGGATTGGCGAGTACGATATTAGTGCCGATGAACTGCTTAATGGAGATGGGAAAGGACAGAAAAGCCGAAAAGCAAAAGAATTTCTGATTGAAAGACTGGCTGACGGAGGCTTACCACAAAAAAAGATTGAAGAAGAAGCAGAGAAACGGGGAATAAAAAAGAAAACACTGAGAAATGCCAAAATGGAACTGGAAATAGATTCCGTAAAACATGGAAATCAGTGGTATTGGATGTTATCAAAGTAGAAAAGGAAGATGGCAAGGTGACCATATCTTAAGAAAAGGGCATCTTGCCACCTTAAAAGGAGATCAGATGAAAAACAGAAACGTACAGATTCCATATGAGTTGTTTTATCAGCTTTTGCAATATTTTCTTATGGAGAATTATGAAGGTGAAGACAGCATCCGGAAAGGATTGGAAAAGAAACTGAATGCAATGGTGGATCGGGAATTATACAGCAAATATAAAACAGCACCAACAGAAGAAGAAAGAGAAGAGTCCCGGCAGGAATACCTGGAAAGAAAGGGAATACCGGAAAGTTTTCGATGGTAGGGATTCTTATTGATTACTTTGGAACAGGAGCGTGCCACGCACCTGTATGTAGCAGACAAGGAGAAAGTCGGTAAGGTGCAGACGAGAGGTTGTGGATTGCCCGACCGTCTATTGATGAGCTATTGGGTGTGAAAGGGAGCCCCGAATCAGGGCATCCTTTCAGCAGGATAATGGAAAGGATCATATGACAATGAGAGAAGGAAGATTAGGCTATAACAGCAGCAATGACAGATACGGTTTATTATCATCGGATTTATGGATTGATACAGGATTTCACTGTGGGGAATGTCTGGAAGTACTGATTGATGATCAGTGGGTGCAGACCAGAATGGAAATGAATCTGTCAAGGGAATGGTATCTGGTAGGGACATCGTACTGTGGAGATCTGGAATATATCCAGGCGAGAATACCGGAATAGATCAATCAGACGAGTAACGCAGAAGCAATCCGACCAGCGGGAGGAATAGCCCCCGGCAGGGCGCAAGGGTACTTTTGATGGACGGTATGGCTGTCGAAAGTGCTTTTGCGTTACTTTTGACAAAAGTAACAAAACCGCCGTATCCGGCGAAGATTTCTTTTAAGCGCAATGACTGGCGTAAATACAAATTATGTGCCATATCTGGCACTGCTTTTAGAAGGCGAGGTGAGAAGCATGCCGATGAAACGAACCATCAGTGGAATGATCGGAGCTGGTTCCCTGGCTCATAACAGACGAGATTTTATAGCAGAAAATGTTGATCCAAACAGGGTACACTTGAACATTTGTTACCAGAATGAAAATCTGAAAGAGGTCTACAAAGAGCTGTTCGATGATTCTGTGGAACGATACAATGTAGGAAAAAGAAAGGATCGTCAGATTACAAACTATTATGAAAAGATCCGTCAGGGAAAACAGGAAAAGTTGTTCCATGAAGTGATTTTCCAGATTGGAAATTGTGAAGATATGGCTGTCGGAACACCGGAGGGGGAGCTTGCAGTAAAGGTGTTGGATGAGTATGTAAAGGATTTTGAGAAACGCAATCCGACACTTCATGTATTTAGCTGTTATCTGCATCAGGACGAAGCCACTCCACATCTGCATATTGATTTTGTCCCTTATGTGACCGGTTGGAAAGGGAAAGGAATGGATACAAGGGTTTCCCTGAAGCAGGCATTAAAAAGTCTGGGATTTCAAGGAGGGAACAAGCACGATACGGAGCTGAACCAGTGGATCAACCATGAAAAAGAAGTTCTTGCAGAGATTGCCCGGCAGCATGGAATTGAATTGGAACAGAAAGGGACACATGAGGAGCATCTGGATGTTTATAATTTTAAGAAGAAAGAGCGAAAAAAGGAAGTACAGGCACTGGAACAAGAAAAGGAATATCTTACTGTAGAGAATGAAGGACTGATCGCACAGATTGCGGAGGCAAGGGCTGATATAAAGCATTTAGAAGCTGATAAAGAACAGGCAGTTAAGGAAAAAGAAGTGGCTATGAAGCGTGCAAAAAAAGCAGAGGAAGATTTGCACAGCTTGGAAGAACGCAGAGAGAAGTTGCAGCCTGTTATGGATAATGTCAGCAAGGAAATAAAGGAATATGGAACAGTGAAAACTCTACTTCCGGAAGCTGGTGCATTAGAACGCGCAGCAACTTACCGAGATAAAAAAATAAAACCACTGTTTACCCAGATGAAAAATAAAATTGCTGCAATGGCTGCACAGGTCAAAGAACTTACAAAAGAAGTAGAAAAATGGAAACACAAATATCAGGAAACAAAGCAGGCATACAACCGAGTACAGAGAGAGTTAGATACGGTACGTGAAGAAAAACAGCAGTTATCTGAGAAAAAACAACAATTGCAGGATGTTTCCGACAGATATGACCGAGTAGTGCGTGTTCTTGGGGAAAATATTGTAGAGGATGTGGTACAGCAAGATATACAAGAGCAGAAGGCATTAGAAGAAAAACGACAAATGGAGCAAATGCCAAAAGGCAGTATTCACGAAAGATTGGCTTGGGGTGCCCGAAAAAGTGAGATGGAGAACCAACAGCGTAAGAAAAATAAAACAAAGAACAGAGGAATGGAGAGATAAGATGATGAAAAAGCACATTTATGATGAAAGTAATGGATTAAGCTACACACTGCATGGAGATTATTACTTGCCGGATCTGGCAGCGAATGAGGAAGAACCGATATATGGAAAATATGGAATGCTGCGGAAACGTTTTTTGAAAGAGCATAGACCGGCAAGGTACCAGTATTTACTGATGACTGGGGAGTTGACAGCACACTTGAATCAAGTTGATCAGGAAGCCAGAGAGCAGGTGGAAACGGTGATGAAGCAGATGGAGGAAAAACAGGGAGTGACGGAGATGCTGAAAATGCAGGATCAGATGAAATGGGTCGGATTGATGAACAATATTAAAGCTTGTGCAGAAGAAATTGCATTGAAAAAAATTATATATTTGTAAAAATAAGAAATCTCTGTTCGAATGTTTATTGTTATTTAATATTCGAATGGAGTTTTTTTATGGACAAATAAATATGGTAGAAGTATAATGAGCAAAAAAAGAAAGGGGAGATTCTTATAAGAGAAGCGCCAGAAAGATTTAAATTAGAAGATACAACAGTATGGTCCTTTCCGGAAAGAGGAAGTTGGGCAACACATTCGGGGAAATATAGAGGAAATTGGTCTCCATATATTCCTAGAAACCTTATTTTACGTTATTCAAAGAAAAACGATTGGATACTAGATCAATTCTTAGGCAGTGGTACAACATTGATAGAAGCAAAGCTATTAGGAAGAAATGCTATCGGTGTTGATATAAATTCTGAAGCTGTCAAGCTATCTAACACAAATCTTAATTTTACTTGTCAAGAAAGTTCAAAAATTTTCACTAAGCAAGGAAATGCAACTGAATTATCGTTTATAAAAGATGAAAGCATAGACCTTATCTGTACGCATCCACCATACGCAAATATTATACGATACAGTAAAGAAATTCCGGGAGATATTTCTCACTTAAAATATGAGGAGTTTTTGAAGGAGCTAGAGCAAGTTGCAAGAGAAGCATATAGAGTGTTAAAGAAGCAGGGAATATGTGCATTTATGATCGGAGACATACGACAAGAAGGTTATGTATTGCCTCTGGGGATGCAGTCAATGCAGAAATTTATAGATGTTGGTTTTAGACCTAAAGAAATTATTATAAAGGAACAGCATAATTGCCGATCATCAGATTACTGGAATAATATACAAAAAACATTTTTGATGTTGGCACATGAATATATATTTGTCTTGGAAAAATAGAAGTATCGTAAAAGGAGATACAAGAGCGAGGCAAGTATCTCCTTTGTGAAAAATTGTCTACCAAGTAAGGAGTAGTTTATCATGAACGACTTCATTTTGCATAGTTTGACCAGCGTTTTGCAATCGATCAATCATAGAGGTACCACAATTTACAAAAATTTCTCTTTCAAATAAACCTATAGGTGGAGTAACAGAAATATCCTTTTTGTTGGATTCTCGTGTACCATTGATTGATAACATTACATATACACCTCTGGCTTTACATTCTGCTATTTTACTGAACAACGTTTCTATATTGAAAGTTTGAGCACCATAAATAATGCTTTGGCTATGAGTATATGGCGGATCACAATAAATTACATCACCAGGCTGTGCTTTATCCATACATTCTTCAAATGACATAGTTGAAAAAGTTGAGTTTTGTATAAGATTATGCCATAAATCTACTCTTTTTGAAAAAGTTTCTGGCTTGATAGGATTATGCGGACCTTTCGGAGTAGACATATACCCGTCGGCTTTTCGGAAACGTATTATTCCGGAATAGCATGTACGTGATAGAAGACAGAAATCAAGAGCATTGTGATTGCTGTTAAATCTATCTCTAATTTCATTGTATTTGTCATTAGGATTTTTATAATATTCTTCAATTTCTTTTGAATAATAGTTCTTTATTTGCTTCGGATCATATTTGACGATATTAAATATATCGATTAAAAATGGTAAGATATCGCTGGCATATGAATGGGCAAATATAGGAGTGTTGGTCGTGCTGCTTTGGTATAGTAATTGTGCCATTACAGCACCACTCCCCAAAAAAGGTTCATAGTAGTTATTAAATTGTTCAGGCATATATGAAATAATGGTTTCGGCAAAGCGTTGCTTATTTCCGATCCACTTTAATAATGCTGGTACTTTGGACATTGCTCAAACCTCACATGTAACTTATAGTCTGTAGACTCAAAGTCTACAGTGCTATTATAATTTAACTAATTGGAGGTGTCAAGCAATGCAGGAAGAAATACGTGTCGCTTATGGAAAAGCTGTAAGAGCAATACGACAAGATAAGAAAATATCACAAGAAGAGTTAGCTGATTTATGTGGATTACATAGAACATATATAAGTGACATAGAACTTGGTAAGCGTAATGTTTCTTTGGAAAATATAGATAAAATTGCGCATGCATTGCAAATGAAAAAGTCGGAATTATTTGTTGAGGTGGAGCAATATGAAAGCATTTAAGGAATTTAGAAGAGAAGATAAATCGTTTTGGTTTTTTATACGTTTTATTAGTGAAAAATTGGGGTATTCTAAAAAAGGAATCGTTTTAACTTATACAGTAGAGCAAATAGAGAAACTATGCGAAAAAGAGAACATTGAAGTATCACCAGATAGAGTTAATAAAGCTGTTTTATATTGTAATATGAGAGCGGATTTGTTAAACAATACCATTGAAAAAAACTTGATGGACGCTGATGAAGCTAAACAGATATTTGAAGAAATGAGAAATAGTGGAAAATATAAATGTAAGCTGATTATGAATAAACAACGTAAGGAAATCAAAAAAGTAAATTATTTTACCGCAATTATAACTATGATTGCAGAAGAAATGCTTGGCGGGGATGAAGAATTTAACCCGGATCCAAGGGGACTTGTTTATTTGTTGAATAATCGTAAAATTATTGGAGCATCATCGAGAAGGTTTGATGGAGCATATCCTTCGATCTATAATCCGAAGATAGTGTGGGAAATAAAAGAATACTACTATTCTAAATCATTTGGAAGTCGTGTTGCAGATGCTGTGTACGAGGCAGAACTTGACGGATATGAGTTTAATGAAATATATGATAGAACCGGACAGCAAGTATACCATGTGATGTTTATTGACAGCTACTATACTTTTTGGGGACAAGGGAAATCATATTTGTGTAGGTTTATTGATACACTTAATATGGGTCTTATAGATGAATTGATTGTGGGAAAAGAAGTTCTGACAAGATGGAGAGAAGTTCTTGCAGAATTTGATGAAAAGTGTTGAGTGTGGAATAAATAGTTTGAATTAATTGATGGATTTATTTAGAGAAAAAAGTTATTTTTACAAAAGAGGTATTTAGATGAATGATAATACTGTTTATTCTTATATAAATGATATTGCACAGCGGTTAAAAGAGCCAAGAAAATATGGCGATGTTTCGCTAATGATTGGCGCTGGATTTTCAAAAAATGCACAAAGTAAAGGAATGGCAAGTATGCAGCCACCGAATTGGAGTGAACTTGCAGAAAAAATGTATGAGGAACTATATCCAGAACCCTTAGAAGTGCAAGAAAAAGAAGAATGGAATAAACAAAGGATTATAAAGACATCTGGGAAAAATGTCACAAAGCTGGCAGATGAATATATTGCTAATTTTGATAGAAATAAAATAAATAATTTAATAGAACAGTCTATTGCAGACGAAATGTTTGTTCCTGGAGAATTGCACAAAAGACTTTTAAAATTACATTGGTCAGATATTTTTACAACAAATTATGATACTCTGTTAGAACAGACGGTAGATATGATTTATCGTGAGAACAATTATGAAATTATATATTCTCAGAACGATTTACCAGGAAGTATAAAGCCACGGATAATTAAGTTGCATGGTAGTATTCCTCAAGTAAAACCATATATAATAAGCGATGAAGATTATAGAACATACCCAGATAAATATTCAGCATTAGTTAATACCGTACAGCAGGCGATGCTTGAAACTAGATTATGTCTACTTGGATTTTCTGGGGATGACCCTAACTTCCAAAGCTGGCTTGGATGGCTACGAGACAATATGGGTGAATACTGTCCTACGATTTATTTGATTGGCTTATATGAGAAACTCAGCGCACCAGAGAGAAAGCTATTGGAAAATAAGGGGATTACCATAGTAGATATTTCTGGATTAGTATCTCAAAAGGAAGAAAATCGACATTATCAAGCTATTTCAAAATTTGTTGGCTTGTTAGAAAAAAATCAGAGTGAAAAAGATATTTATTTGGAAAGACCGTACCAGAAAGTTGATATATTTTGGCAACCTAAAGATGCGGAAAAAGAAGAATATATTAAAAAATTAAACAACTATTCATATAAAATTGAAAAGCTGATAGAGCCTTATATTTTGTTGCCAGATGAAAAAAGAGTTAAATATGCTGATTACTTTTTGGAACATTTTAGTGTATTGGTGAAGTTAGTTCATAATCAGGAGAAAGTGCCGGAAAAGATAATTTCAACTATTATAAAAATATTAAGAAAATGTCTGGTTATTTTGGAAGATAAAAATGCTGAATACTTAGAAAAAATAGCAGAAATGTTAATTGAAAAAAACTTACAAATAGAAACCTTATGTGAAATATTATTGTATTTGGCAGAAATGTATAGAATTGATGGAAAAAAAGAGTTATATGAAGCTTGCATGGAAAGATGTGAGGTGTATTGTAATAAAATTCCATACTACAAAAATGAATTTCTTATTGAAAAAATGAAAAATGACATTTCATTATTTGATTATGAGGAAGCGAAGGTGCTGATTGAGGAAATAGAAACACCGTCATTTGAGTATAAGATAAAAAAAGCAGCTTTGTATAAACAACTGTCAAAGAATGACATTGCAGACAAGATATTAAGTGAGTGCTCGGCGGAATTAGCACAGATGAAATTGTCGGATGAAATGTATGCTTCATATTTGGGATATCTAAATTTGTGTTATAGAATTGGAAATTGGGAAATAGCGGAGGAATATTCTGACAATAAGTATTATGATAATTTATATAATACAAGACGGATTATAGTTGAGCAAAGAGAAAAATTGGAGCAAGTTTTCTTTGAAAAAGATAGAAAAAAGGAAGAAAGAATAGTGCCGTTTAGTCTTAATTCCAATAAGAGTGTTACAGTGTATTATTCAGGAGAAAATACTTGTTACAAAAATTCGTTTGTTTTTATCCTTGGAATAGATAGATTGTGCTTGCCGATGTTTTTGGATCAAGCAAGACTGCTCCCACGTGTGTATGATGAGATAATGCATTCGAGTGAATTTGCTTATTGGAAGATGTCATTGGCTGTTAGGACAAATCAAGAAAAAGTTATTAATCAGATTTTTACACGGAAAACGCTTTTAAATATAGATGATTCAGAAAAACAGTGTCTTTTTGAAAAATTGATTGATGTTGTAAAAATGTATTCAGAAAAAGATAGTTATGATATAAAACAATATTTTGTATCAGTGAAGAACATCTTAAGTGTATTATCACGTTTAGTGGTGTTTATAGAAGATGCCAATATAATTATTTTTTTGGAAATGTTAAGTAGATTCAGTAAAAAGGAAGACCCGTTTATAGTTAGAGATATAAAAAAGATTTTGCAGATAATTTCAACCAGATTTAATGGAAATATTGCAAATGCTTGTCAGAATATTATTTTCTCTGAGTTTGATGCGCGATATCATTTGGCTAGTTACTTTAATGATGTGTCTTTTGAAATATCTGAAGAAGATATGGAAGTATTTTATGAAAAAGCTCTTCGCGTGAGTTCAAGTGAAAATATATCTGAAAGAGATAATGCATTAGCTTGCTTGTTAGTATTGTGGAATAATAAACCATTAGAGAGATATAGAGATGATATTGTTACAACCTTTTGGAAAAATGGTGAAGAAACGTTGCCTATATCGGAATTATATTATCCGTTTATTTGGGAAGAACTACCGCATCCAGAATCGGTTGATTTCGCAGAATTGTATTCTACATATTTAATGAATACAAAATATGTAGAAAGTGTAACTTCAACAGGGTTTGTAGGTAATAATTCGTACGGAAGTGTTCGGAATTATTTTAGTTTTTTTTATTCAACATCGGGAATATCTTTGAGGCAATGTAATAAAGTGATTTTAAATAAAGAGCTTGCAAATATAATTTTAACACGTTCCTATGAATTTATAATTCATGAGAGAAAGTTATTAGAATATGATTTTATGGGAGAAAAAGATGAATGTGAGGATAAGTTCTTAGTGATTGGAGAACTTGTTGCACTTGTTTATTGCGAAGCCATACAAAACCAGTTGATTGCAGAAATATATCCATTGATAGAGAAAATTAAGAAAGAATTGACGGAGTGTAAAATTAATACTGTAGCGATTGATATGCTAGAAATGATTGAGAAAGACGAACTTGAGAAGTGCGTTGATGTATTTGAAAATACTATATTAACTAAAAACAAAAAAATTTATTCAAGTGTGTTTACAGGTATACAATGTCTAGTGTTTTTAAAAGAAGAGAATAGGCAAGGCATATCTTTTGAAAAGTTTTTTAGTGCAATAAAATATCTAGATATAGAATTTTCGAAAACATTGTGGATTCATTTGACGCCATTGCTTAGACAACCATTTTTTATGCACGAGGAAGAGCAAAGATACATTGCATTATCTATAGGCAAGTGTATTGATATATATGAAGAGTTATCAAGCAAGGGTGAACGATATTATTTAGACGGATTATATAATTGTACAGAAGCATTACATCAGTATTATAGAGGCATTATGAAAACAGGAAAGGCTGAAACAGATGAATTAAAAAATTGTGTTCAAAAAGCTATGAAAATTAAAAATTATGAAATAGCAAATATTTGGTCTTGTTGAGTCGAGGTGATAACACCATGATAACAAAATCCTCAAAAATTACACGGATACGGCGGAAAATCTGGGTTTTCTCGTACAAAACACACGAAAAATAACCATTTAATCCCTGCAACACACTATTCTGATACCGTGAAGGTGGACGTACTGTAGGATCAGGACGTGTTGCTCAGATCATCGAGTAATCTTTGATACAGCATCATAGAAATTAAACTTAATGCCGCAGTTCCTTATGATATAGGGAATTGCGGTTTTTTTGCAATTGTTTAAGAAAGAGGGGAATAACTAAAATTATGAAAAACATCTTATATCCTTTAATTGATTCGGGGAAAATTAATTTGCTTTTGCCAGATAAGCCGAAGAGTCCGAAACAAAAATATGTTAAGAATATTGAACAAATTTAGTAACATGTATGTAGCTTGCATATGTAACATGCATGTTGACATGCAAGCTGCGTATAAGAATGAAAACCTTTTGGACAGAATGGGAGTGCCATTGCTTTTTTGTTCCAGATTTTATACAATAATAGAAGATTACTAAGCTTTAAGAGCGGAAAGTTGAAGGTACATACATGTCAGTTCAAAAAGTAGAAGAGTATTTAAAGCAGTTCCATATTGAGCATAAGATTCAGATCCTGGAGCAGTCCAGCGCCACGGTGGAATTGGCGGCGGAAGCTGTGGGATGTGAGCCGGCAAGGATTGCCAAGACACTATCCTTTTTTGTAGGTCCGCAGCCGATTTTGATTGTGACGGCCGGGGATGTGAAAGTCGACAATAAGAAGTATAAACAGGAATTTGGCACGAAGGCAAAGATGATTTCTTTTCGGGATGTGGAGAAGATTATTGGACATGCACCGGGAGGCGTGTGTCCGTTCGCTGTGAATCGGGGCATCAAAGTTTATTTGGATCAGTCGCTGCAGCGTTTTCAAACGGTTTATCCTGCAGCAGGCAGCGGAAATAGCGCAATTGAGATGAATTTGAAAGAATTAAAAGAATGTTCTAAGGCAGAGAAATGGATCGATGTCTGCAAAAAGGCAGAATGAATTAGAAATAAAGAAAGCGCAGCGGTTGGAATAACTGCTGCGCTTTTAATACCAATTTTACTAATCTTACTAATTTTCCTTTAAATATGGAACGATAACAGATAAGATATGGGCGACCTGATTTCTTTGGGAAGCTGTCAGCATGGAAGTTAAATGAGCCAGGGCATCATGCTGGGAAGGAGAATCAACTTCCAGGTCATAATCGTGGTCACCAAATAAAAGATAATCAGCGGATGTATGCAGGGAGCAGGCGATTGCCGCTAGGATAGGACAAGACATGGTTTTTAGACCTGCCTCGATCTCATATACGTAGTGCGTGCTGATACCGGCCAGTTCCGCCAGCTGTTCCTGTGTTAAGTTCTGCTGATTTCTTAATAACTTTACTCTTTGTCCGATTTCCTTTATGTTTAATTTCATTTGAGTCCCTCCACAAAAATACTATTCCTATCAGCCACATAACACCACGATCTGTAGATATAAAGGAATATTGCTGACAGCAATAGTTGATGTTATGATAGATAGTGAGAACAAAATGTATGGTAAAAATGAATTTCTGGAACGAATTGTGGAAAACTAATGAAAAAAGATAAAGGAAGAAGAAGGATGACAAAGGAAAAGTGGACAGAGTCTATCAGAAACCAAATCGTAGTATATTTGATTAATTACCAAAAGAACCGCCATCTGCTGCAAGATCGGCCATATCTTATTTTTGAGGATATGGCAGTGGTCTTTCGAATTGCAGATCAAAGAGATCTTTTAAAAGAAAGGATCGTTGAACAGCGGGATCTGGAGCAGTGGGGAATTGGCATCCATGAGCTATATCAATGCGCATTAAACAATACCTTAAGACTGTTTCCGGCATGTGTTGAGACGCCCGATGGAAGGAGTACCGGAACGGATAAAGAACCAGTCTTTATTATGTCCAATGAACAGGGAGTTTATGGGGCTGCTGTCATGCTATATCCTGGATTTCTAAAAAGTTTTTCTGAAAAATATTCTTGGAACTTATTTCTCATGCCATTAAGTGTTCATGAGATTTTTGTACTGTTGGATCGGGGGCAGCATGCGTCGTATCTGCTTCATGAAACTGCGAAGATGATTACTTCTAAATTCATTTCAAAAAAAGATTATCTATCAGACAATATCTATTATTATGATTCCAATGAAAATCAAATATTGACGTTGTATTAGAGGAGCAAAGCTTCTGTTGCAGATAATGGACGGCATCGGATATAATGAAGAAAGAAAACAGCAGAAAAAGGAGGTGCTGCGCATGGAACAGGCAAGGCTTCATACCGGTTGTATCAACTGTATACTTGATCGGCAGCTTAACAATTTTGATTCAGATACACCGGAAGAAAAAAGACGAGAATATATGCAGGCATTGCTTAGGATTTTAAGTGAGGCGAGCGCAGAAGAGAGTGGACCCGTCATTGCAGAGCGAATCCATAAGCTTCAAAAAGAAATGTTTGGGCGAGAGGCTGATTTTTCCAAGATTAAGCATACATACAATCAGATGATGCTCAATAAGGAGGATGAGGTACAGCGGGAGATTGCGGCATCGGCAGATCCATTGAAAAGGGCGATTCAATATGCGATGACCGGGAATTATATCGATTTTGGCGCACTGGATGGAGTGGAGGATGAGAAGCTGGAAGAGCTTCTGAAACGGTCCACACAGAATCCGGTGGATGCAAAAGAGTATGCGAATCTAAAAAAAGATCTTGCGGAAGCATCGAAATTAGTGTACCTGACGGATAATTGCGGAGAAATCGTGCTGGATAAGATTTTGATCGGCCAGCTGATGCAACAATATCCACAGATTGATATTACCGTCATTGTCCGTGGAAAACCGGCATTGAATGATGCAACATTAGAAGATGCGGAAGAAGCCGGTCTTTCCGAGGTTGTGACTGTCATTGGAAACGGAAGCGGTATTACAGGAACCTGGCTTCCGGAAATTTCTGCGGAAGCAAGAGAGAAAATTGAGGAAGCAGATCTTATCTTGTCAAAAGGACAGGGGAATTTTGAGACACTGCAAGGATGCGGCAAAAATATTTATTATATGTTCTTATGCAAATGTAAGCTGTTTGTAGAGAGATTTCAGATGGAGCAGTTTGAAGGCGTGCTGGCAAATGAATTACGGTGCCAGGATCGGTCTGATCAGGAGAAAATAGGATGAGAGAGACAGAATTATGTATGTATGTCCATGGAAAGATTTTTACTTCCGATGATGATTTGCCTTATGCGGATACGATGATTGTGGAGAATGGAGTCATTCAATGGATCGGTCAGAAAGAGCAGGCTCCCTCTGTAAACTGCAAAGAAGTGGATCTTCATGGGGCTTGTGTTATTCCGGGATTTATTGACGCCCATATGCATCCGCTTATGCTGGCAGATTACAGCCGGCAGATCTCAGCGCTGCCGCCGCAGGTGCATTCCATTGAAGAATTAATCGAGAAGATCAAGGAGCGCAGCCAGGAGTTACAAGATGGAGAATGGATCGAAGGCTGGGGATATGATGAAGGGAAGTTTGCAGAGCGGCGAGCCATCAATCGATATGATTTGGATCGAGGCTGCAGTGAGGCTCCGGTATCTATCACAAGAACCTGTGAACATGTGCGCTGTGTAAACAGCAAAGCTCTTCAGTTAGCCGGGATCCATCGAGAGACTAAAAATCCGGAAGGCGGAGAGATTGAAAGAGACGCATCCGGAGAGCCTACAGGAATCTTAAAAGAAAGCGCGAGAAATCTGGTCACCCCATGGATGCCAAAAGAGAAACCGGAAGATAAAATCGAAAAGCTTGTAAAGTTAAGCAGATTGCTGTCTTCTCAAGGAATTACAGCGATTTGTGATATGGGTAATTTGGAGCCGGGCGATAATCTTCTGATCTTTCAGGAAGCAGCCAAAAAAGGCTGGAGACAGAAGACCGCAGTCTATGACATGTGGGAGTTTTTTATGGATGATCCGGAGTTTGATATTCCAAAAGATGCGATGGATCATAAAAAACAAATCTTTTTTGCAGGACTAAAAATTATCGGTGACGGCAGCGTTTCCGGGAAGACGGCCTGGATGGAGCGCCCATATTTAGGAGGCAAGGGAGAGTGTGGAATGCCTGTCTGCACCGACGCTCAGGTGGAATCTGCAATTAAATTTTGTAAAGAACATCAATGCCAGCTGTCGATCCATGCCATGGGAACGAAAGCAATTAAAAAAGCGATTGATCGGGCGTGTTTGGAAGAGTCATGGATGAGCGGGGATATTCCTTATGTCCGCATTGAACATGTCACGGAACCGACAGGGGAGAGTGTGGAAAAGGCTGCTGAGAAAGGTATCGGCATTGTAACGCAGCCGATCTTTATGTATGCAGAAGTAGAAAGCTACCTGGAGAATTTAGGTGGTGAGCGCATGAAACAATGTTATCCGGTAAAGGATATGTTGGCTCAAGGTGTACGGATCTGTTTTTCCACCGACGCACCGGCGACTTCGTGGGCCGTGCCGTCGAATCCGTTTTGTAATCTGAAGGCAGCAGTTACAAGAAAGGCTTATGATGGAACAGACTGCGGGGAAGAACAAGCAGTGGATATAGAAACGGCGGTGAAACTATATACGAGAGAAGCTGCTAAAATAGCAGGATTTCAGAGAATCGGGATGCTGAAAAAAGGATATAAGGCGGATTTTGCAGTTTTAGACCGAGATATCTTTAAAATTCCTTCAAAAGAGCTGGATCAAACGGAAGTGATTGCCGCATATATAGATGGAACTTGCATATATTGTAGGAAATCGTTAGAATAATAGCATGATAACAATGAAAGGAACCACAGGATAAGGAGAGTAGGAAAGGAGAAATATTATGATTGTATTGATTGTAATTATAGTTATTGTTGCTCTGCTCGGCTTAGGAGTCGCCGGATCGTACAATGGATTTATAAAATTGAGAAATAAAACGGAAGAGGCGTTCTCTGCCATTGATGTTTCTTTAAAGAAAAGATATGATTTGATACCGAACTATGTAGAGACGGTAAAAGGATATGCAAAGCATGAGAAAGAGACGTTGGAGAATGTTATCGCAGCCAGAAATTCTGCAATGGGAGCCGAAGGGCCGGAAGAAAGGATGGCCAGTGAGAATGCATTAACAGGAGCGCTGAGATCTTTATTTGCGGTAGCGGAAAGCTATCCGGATCTGAAAGCGAATCAGAATTTCCTTCAGCTGCAGGATCAGTTAAATCGACTGGAAGAGGAAATTGCAGGATCCAGAAGATATTATAATGGTGTTGTGAACCAGTATAATACAAAGGCTGAGATGTTTCCGGGAAATATCATCGCCGGGATTTTCAAGTTTGAGAGAAAGCCGTTATTCGAGGTAGATGCGGAAGAAGAACGCAGGAACGTAAAAGTAGATTTCTCATAACAAAAGAGAGGAGGGGAAGGAAGATGCAGAAGAGATTCGCAGCCTGTCTGGCCATCTTACTGATGGTTTTAACCTGGGCCGCAGGAGGGAATATTTCATCTGTCAAGGCAGCAGAGAGTGTCACCAATGACACTGCGATGCGGACAGAACAATATACGGTCGATGTCACGGTAAACAAGGATCAAAGTTATACGATTACAGAGAAAATCAAGGTCAGTTTCTTACAAGACCGTCATGGCATTTATCGGTATATCCCAAATAAAGGGAAGATGTTCTATGCAGAGAATGGGAAGACAAAGCAGATGCCTTATTACGCAAAAGTGAAAATGAAGGACAGCAATGTCGACTATGAAAAAGATTCAGATGATGGCAATGTAGTCTTTCGGTTCGGAGATGAAGATACTTATGTGAGAAAGGGAAATTATCAGTTTACCTATGATTTTATTCCGCAGTACCAGGAAGCATCTTTGAATCAGGCGTATTACAATATTTTCCCGCTCCAATGGCAGAATCAGATTCCAAAAGGAAGTAAATTCACGATTCATTTCCAGCAAGGAACAGATATGGAGAATATTCGTTTCTATACCGGCGAATACGGATCCAAAGAGGATGCCTCCGACTTGTTTGATTTAAAGATGGACAAGGAAAATCATACCATAGAAGGAACATTGAAGAAAAATATGGCGCTGGGAACCGGATTGACTTTCTATAAGCCGATGGAGTCCGGTTATTTTACATCCGGGCATCAGCCGAAAGGAAATTGGATCGTTCTTGGAATTACGGCCATTGTTTTCATTGTAACAGCGGCTCTGTATTTGCTGTTCGGCCGGGACGAAAAGATCATAACATCGATTCAGTATCAGCCTCCAGAAGGCCTGGACAGTGCTGCAGTAGGATATGTGATTGATGGAACGCTGGATGATAAAGACGTTGTATCACTGATCCTTTATTGGGCAGATAAAGGATATCTTCGGATTGAAGAGAAGAAAAAGAAGGATGTACTTCTGGTGAAGTTAAAGGATCTGGAAGAAGATGCGCCGAATTATCAGAAGGAAATGTTCAAGAAATTATTTAAGAAGAAGGATTCTGTGAAGACGTCATCGTTAAAATATAAGTTTGCGGATACGATCGCAGTGGTAAAAGATCAGATACAGATCGGCTACAAACATAAGATTTATACGAAAGAGTCAGCAGCGGCAAGGATCCTGTCAATCTTTATAATACCGATTCCATTGATTAGCTTTATTATCATGATAGGAATCTATACTTATTTGAGCGCAGGGACAATCTTTTTGTTGATTGCAGGAGTTATTTTATTTCTTATTGGAGAAATATGGGCAGTAGGAAGTGTTGATTTCTGGTACAAAACAGGAAAGAAAATGAAAAAGATCAATATGATGGTATCTGTCCTGTTTCCGCTTGCAGGTGCTGCTGTTTGCTGGATTGGCTATCGAAATCAGGTCGTCCAGGCAAATGTGTTTGACTTCTTATGGGTTTATTATATTGTGGCAGCAGTATCACTTATAACTCTTTTGTTTACTGCATTCATGAAGAAAAGGACCAGACAGTGTATCGACTGGATGGGACGTCTTGCAGGACTGAGGGACTTTATCGAGACGGCAGAATTGGATCGGATGAAAGTGATGGCGGAAGAGCATCCGGAGATGTTCTATCACATCCTTCCATATGCCTCTGTTCTGGGGGTATCTGACATCTTCTCGAAGAAATTGGATGCGATTGCATTGCCGGCGCCGGATTGGTATGTGGCATATCCGGGAGATACACTGTTCCATTTTTATTGGATTCACAGATGCATGAACCGTGTAGCTTCCGATTCCTTGCTGGCGGTAAAAGCGCCGAGCAGTACCGGAAGCGGCGGAGGCAGCAGTTTTTCCGGAGGAGGATTCTCCGGCGGCGGTTTCGGCGGCGGGGGCGGCGGAAGCTGGTAAAAAATAAAAAAACAGCCATTGGAATTTGAACCTCTTAATAGGTTAGATCCCAAGGCTGTTTTTTATTTTATAGGATTCTTTTTTAATTTAGCAGGCAGATTGAAAGGTTTAAATAGCCGGCAAAAGTTACCCATAGCAGATATGGAAGCATCAGATATCCTGCAGGTTTTGATATTTGGTAGAACATACAGGTCGTTTTGAGAATCAGAAACCATAAGATGACAAGCCAGATAAATGCAAACAGGCAGAGTTCCAGATCAAAGAAAATAATCGACCAGAAAAAATTAAATATAAGCTGAATGCCGTATACAGTGAGGGCAGCAGTATGCGGTTTTTTTGATGTAAGTATCAGATAGGACGCAATGCCCATGAGAATATAAAGAAGCGTCCATACCACCGGAAAGAGCCAGCCCGGCGGAGACAGAACCGGTTTGTTAATGGCTGCAAAGGTGTCCATACTATTTCTCGTTAACAGCGCAGATAACCCGCCGACAGCCAGCGGGATGGCAAGACAGATCAATAAAGTTTTCCATTGGATTTTTATAAAACCACCTCCTCATACTACCATTATGATCTGTCATGGTTTTTTATGATAATTAAGAACGGTGATGATAAAAATTTACCGTATTTTTATCTGCGTCAGAAGCGAAAAATAACAAAAAGGTACCGTATTAAAAAGCCCTCAATTGATAATCCTGAGAGAGAGCCTCATGATATACTTTGAGTATCCTGAATGCAGGAGAGAACTCGTGGCTGTTGAGAGGAGCTGAAAGGATGAGACGTTCAAAAGATAAATTTTATATGAAACAGATTTTTGACTGCATTATGGACGGAGAAGTGTACGCAACGGGTAAAATTGCGCAGGAGATCGGTCTGTCGGAAAAATCCGTAAGGAATAAGTTAAACGAAATGAACGAATTCCTGGAGCATCATAATTTGGGAGAGATTCAAAGGAAACCGCGTGTCGGCATATGGCTGGAGGCATCTGCGTCTCAGAAAGAGCAGATTCAGGCATTACTGAATAATCGGGAACATTTTCAGTTTAGCAGCTATGATCCACGAGAGCGGATGACAGAAACCTTGAAGATTTTCTTTAACATGCGGCCGTGGCAGACGATTACAACGCAGAAGCTGTCAGAACAACTTTATCTGAGTGTTCCTACGATGTTAAAAGTCTTGAAAGAGTGCGAGGAATGGCTGTCGGTCTATCATATCACCCTGGTCAATGAAAGAGGGAAAGGCTATCGACTGAAAAGCAAAGAAAATGAGTATAGAGTGGCACTGAAGAATCTGATCATGGAAAAAGGCTCCACGGAGGAGATGAAGGAAAAGATTCATTATTTCTTTTCTAATATGGATGTTCCGGCTGTGACAAAATGTATTATCCAGACCGAAAATGAATGGAATTATCGGTTTACCGATGAGTCTTTTTATGAGATCTTGATTTACTGCTGTCTCGCGTATAAAAGAAAAGAGCTGGCGATTCCGATGGTAAGCGATTACAATCCGGAAGAATTAAAAATCTTAAAAAAGTACAGTGAATATGCGTTTACCGTGGCAATCTTTGAGAAACTGGAGGAAGTGTTCCATGTACATTTTTTGTCGGAGGATATTTTGTTTTTGTCCATCCAGATCTTGTGTTCCAAATTTATCGGAATTTCGGATGTAGAGATTACGCTGGGACAGGTAAAGAAATACGATAACAAACTGGTGGAATTTGTGGATCGCATGCTGAAGGTCATATCAGATATCCTGGAGGTGAATTTATCGGATGATCAGAAGCTGAAAGAGAGCCTGATTGTTCATCTAAGACCTACCATCTTCCGGCTTCGGTATGGGACGCCGCAGAACAATGCGCTGATTGATTTTATCAAAGAAGAATATAAAAATGTTTTCCGTGCAAGCTGGGCTATCAGTATTTTATTTGAGGAAAGTTATAATCTTCAGATCACGGAAGATGAGATCGGTTACATTGTTTTGTACATTCAGGCGGCAATCGAACGCAAAAAGCATCAATACAAAGCCTTGATGATTACCAATTCCAATATGGGGCATGTGCAGCTGATGAAAGAGCGGATCAAAAAGGCGGTTCCGGAGATCGGAGAGCTGAAATTTGTCAGTACCCATGAATTTCGGCTGGCAGATCATGATGACTGCGACATTATTATTTCACAGACTCCGCTGAAAGAGAGGGATAAAAGATCGGTAGTTATTCCGAATATCCTCAGTGAAAATGGTCTGATGGTGCTGCGCAGCCATTTGGATGTCATTAATTCCCAAAGAGCAGAAAACCAGACGCCGTTTTCACCGGAATGCTGTTTGCTGTTCTCGCCGGAATTCATTTTTACCGATTTGAAGGCAAAGACGAAAGAGGAATGTCTGCGGATCATGTGCGCTGCAATGGAAGAAAAAGGAATTGTAACGAAAGACTTTTTTGACACAGTGATGGAGAGGGAGAGTAAGACGACGACTACTATAGGAAATGGGATTAGCATTCCTCATGGATCCCCAACGGAGGTCAATGAACCGAAAGTCGCCATCGCTCTTTTGCGGGAGCCGATCATGTGGGACGATGAACCGGTTCGGATGGTATTTTTGCTGGGCTTTCGGATGAGCACCAGAGAAGAAATTAACCGGATCCAGCTTTTTTATAATGAATATGTATCGCTGATCGACACGGAAGAAAAGATCCGTACGCTGCAAAATATGAAGTCAAATATAGAGGTATATAAATATTTAATTCAATAAAATTTTAACCAAACGAGGAGGAAAGAACATGGATATCAAAAGCGTTTTGGATGAGAGGGTCATTGATCTTCGGATGAAAGCAAAGGATAAGAAGGAAGCAATCACTTATCTTGCAGGAAAATTAAAAGACGCCGGGTACATTGCCGATGTGGAGGAATATGTAGCAGATATTTATCTGAGGGAATCCCAGGGGCATACCGGAATCGGAAATTATGTGGCGATTCCCCATGGAAAAAGCGATTCTGTGACCCAGGTGGGGATCGCGATCGGGAAAGTAGAAGACGAGATTGCGTGGGAGACTTTGGATGGAAAAGGAGTCAAGCTGATCTTTCTGTTCGCCGTGGGAAATGATAACGAAAATGCCAGGACACACTTAAAGCTGCTTGCGGAAGTAGCAAGAACACTGGGCAATGACGATGCCGTCCAGGCGCTGCTGGCAGCTGAGACGGTAGAAGATTTAAAGGCAGTTTTTTAAACTACATATTCGGAAAATCAAAGGATCAAAGCGTTTGCCGAAAGGTGAGCGCTTTGATTCTTTTTGCAGAAAAATTTCTTTAAAAAGTTACCGGATTAAAATGTCTGGAATGAATGGATCTTGTGAAAAATATGCCGGATTAAAATGTCGAAAAGACTCCGTTTTTCCATAAATCGGGAAAAAACTTCCGCATTAAAAAGCCCTGACTTAATGAACACAGAGAAGGATTCCATAGTATGATTTGGACATAGGGAAATAGCTTAAGCTAGACAAAGAAAAACAAGTTTGAAAGGAGAAGTTTCTATGAAAATTGTAGCAGTCGCAGCGTGTACATCAGGAATCGCGCACACCTATATCGCGAAGGAAAAATTGATCCGCGCAGCAGAGAGTATGGGGCATACGATCAAAGTGGAAACACAGGGAACGATCGGCACAGAGGATGAGCTGACAGCGGAAGAAATCAAGGAAGCAGATATCGTAATTCTTGCGGTAGATATCGCGATTACAGGAACAGAAAGGTTCGAGGGAAAACCAACGATCAAAGTTCCGACCAATGTTTGTGTGAAAGCGCCGAAACAGTTGATTGAGAAGATCGAAAATGAGTTAAAAAAATAATCACAAAGGAGAAGAGAGAATATGAAAAAAGTCGTAGAAGAATTAAAAAGACATGCGCTGACGGCCATTTCTTACATGCTGCCGTTGGTTGTAGCTTCCGGATTGCTGATTGCCATCGGTAATCTGATGGGCGGAGAAAATGTTACAGAACTTTCCAAAATGACCGTTCCAAATGCACTGACATCCCTTGGTGTTCTGGGTATGGGATTGCTACCATCCTTCATCGCCGGATACATTGCTTATTCCATCGCGGATCGTCCTGGTATCGCACCTGGTTTCTTAATGGGACAGATCGCTTCTTTCTTAGGAGCAGGATTCCTTGGCGGTATGATCGGCGGTTATCTGGTAGGTTATATCGCATTATTGATCCGCAAGTATTTGAAAGTGCCGAAATGGGCAGAGGCTTTAATGCCAATGATGATTATCCCGACGTTATCTGCGCTGATTGCCGGATTGATTATGTTCTTCGTCATTGGAAATCCAATCGTATGGGCAACCAATGCATTAACGAATTTTATCACAGGACTGGATCAGTCTTCTAAGGGAGTTTATGGATTTATCATCGGAGCTTTGGGATGTATTGACTTTGGAGGACCAATCAGCAAGGTTCCGAATCTGATCTGTGACGGACTTCTTCTGGAAGGAATCACAGAACCGGAAGCCATCAAAGTATTAGCAGCTATGGTGCCTCCGCTGGGAATTACATTCTCTCTGGTTTTATCAAAATTCATGAAAAAACCGATCTATGCCGCTCAGGAAGTAGAAAATATCAAAGTCGCTTTCCCAATGGGATTGTGCATGATTTCTGAGGGAGTTATCCCGATTGCCATGAATGACTTAATCCGTACCTGTATTTGTACAGCTACCGGATGCGGTGTTACAGGAGCGATCAGCTTCACCCTTGGTGTTGGAAGTAAAGTTCCATCCGGAGGTGTATTCGTAATTCCTGCGATGTCCAATCCGATTGCAGCATTGATTGCACTGCTTGCAGGAACCGCAGTTACCGGAGTATTGCTTGTCTTAATCAAAAAAAGAAGGACAGGAGACGAAAATCCAATCGTTGACGACAAAGAAGAAGAAATGGATTTATCAGGAATCAGTATTTCATAACAGAAAAAAGGAGACAGCGAGATGTATGTATCAATGAAGGGAATGCTTGAACGGGCAAACAAAGGAAATTACGCAGTCATGGCAATCAATTGTTTCAATATAGAAACGGCAAGGGCGGTCATCGACGCAGCTCAGTCATTGCGTGCTCCGATTATTATCAACATCGTTCAGGAGCATATGGTAAATCACTGTGACAGTAATCTGATTGCTCCGATTGTGAAGAAACTGGCAGAACGTGCCAGCGTAGAAGTTGCATTGAATTTCGATCATGGGGAAGAAATCGGACTGCTGAAAAAAGCGCTGGTGGATGGTTATACAAGTGTGATGGTGGATGCGTCCAGATATGATCTGGAAGGCAATATTCAAATGACCAAAGAAATCGTCGAATTTGCAAAACAGTTTGATGCCAGTGTAGAAGGCGAGATTGGCTGTATGGGCGCCAGCGAAGGAGAGCAGTATACCGATGATGCAATGAAAACAGATCCGGAAGAGGCTTTAAGATTTGCCAGAGAGACCGGAGCTGATGCATTGGCGATTTCATTTGGAAGTTCCCATGGAAACTATCCGGAAGGATATGTGCCGGAATTCGATTTCCGGATCCTGAAAAAGATCAAAGAAAAAACACAAATGCCTCTTGTCCTCCATGGGGGCAGCGGATCCGGGGAAGAAAATATCCGGAAATGTGTCGAATATGGGATTAATAAGATTAATGTCGGATGTGATTTCATGAATGCCAATACAGAGAGCATAAAGAGGCAGCTGGAAGAAAATCCGGAAATTAATTACTGGGTTATGATGCATCAGGCTGAGATCGACAGCCAGGAGCTCGTCAAGAAATATATCCGTTTATCAAAATCAGAAGGAAAATCATTATAAGAAGAGGAGATACATATTATGTTAATGAACATGAAAGAACTGTTAAAGGTGGCAGATGAGAAAGGTTTTGCAGTGCCTGCGTTTAACATTGGAAGTGATCAGCTGCTAAAAGCAGTGATGCAGAAAGTCAAAGAAATGAAGAGTCCGGTTATTCTGGAACTCTCACCGGACGAATTTAACTTTGTAGAGACAAGCCTGATCAAAAGCATGATTTATGAGGCTTCCAAGACAGACGTGCCGGTAGTCATCCATCTGGATCATGGAGACAAATATGAAACGGTAGTTCGGGCGATTCAGGCAGGATTTACTTCTGTTATGATCGATGCTTCCAAACTGCCATACGAAGAAAATATTGAGATTACAAAGAAGGTATGTGAGGTTGCTCATCTGGCAAATGTATCTGTAGAGAGTGAGCTTGGTACGATTGGAACGACAGGAAACTCCATTGAGGGAGGAACCGTTGGAATTATCTATACAGATCCGGAGCAGGCAAAAGATTTCGTGGAAAAAACAGGAATCGATACCCTGGCGGTTGCCATCGGAACAGCCCATGGAATCTACCCAAGCGATATGAAACCGGAACTGCGCCTGGATATCCTTCAGACATTAAAAGATACATTGGATATTCCTTTGGTACTTCATGGCGGTTCCAGCAATAAAGACGAGGAAATCGCCAAAGCTGTTAAGATCGGAATCTCCAAGATCAACATTTCCAGCGATATCAAAGTCGCATTTTATGAGAAATGCCGCGAAGTATTAAATGCTCACCCGGAATATCGTGAGCCGCTGGAAATCTATCCAGAGCCAATCGAAGCGTGCAAAAAGGTGATTGGAGAAAAAATAGAATTATTTGATTCCGCAGACAAAGTAAAGTATTATTATGAATAAGGGAACAGGACACCGGATGGGGCGGCATAAGCCGCCCTATCCTTTTTATCAAGGGAGGTTTTGGCAATGAAATATGCGGCAGGCATCGATGTCGGCGGCACCAATACAAGGGTGGCGCTGATCAATGAAAAGTACGAAATGATAAAAAGAGAACAATTCTCTACGAACAAGGAGAAGCCGGAAGAAACGCTTATGAAAATCCGGGATATCATTCAGGAATTTGGATATCCGATCGAAGGAATCGGTATTTCCTGTCCGGGACCGTTGGATTTGATAAACGGAACGATTCTTACGCCTCCGAATCTTCCCGGATGGCATCATTTCCAATTGACAGCTTCTCTGGAAGAAATCACAGGGACGAAGGTTTATCTGGAAAACGACGCAAATCTCGCTTGTCTGGCGGAGGCTGTGACAGGAGCGGGAAAAGGGAAAGAGTATGTACAGTTTCTGACGATTTCCACCGGTGTGGGCGCAGGATTTTGTGTAGGCGGCAAGATTTTCCGGGGTTCCAGAGGCTTTGCCCAGGAAGTGGCCAATTCTATTTTATGGAAGAATGGTCCATCCCAGGGAGATTTGAAGAAAGGATCAATTGAATCCATTGCCAGCGGCACAGCGATCGTTAAAAGAGCAGCTGGTATGGGAATCCGAGCACAGCATGCCGGGGAAGTCTATGAAAAGGGAAAAGAAGGAGATCAGAAGGCTCAAGAAATTATGGAAGATGCGTATGAGTATTTATCCAGTTTCCTTGGAATTTTATACGGGGTCTTGGATCCGGATCTTTTTGTGCTGGGCGGAAGCGTCGCTTTAAAAATACCGGGATTTATAGAGGAAATAGAAAAGAGAACAAAGGAAAAAGTATATGCTGCATTGGAAGGAAATGTTCATGTCGTACCGGCGGTTCTTGGGGAAGACAGCGGACTGATCGGGGCGGCGTGCCTGGCATTTTCCGCGCTTGATCAGTAAGAATGCGTCTGAATTGCTGTGATTTATATGTGAATTTTGGAATTATGCGATGAAAAATAAACGCAGCAGTGTTATAATGGAAACATCTTATGTTAAGAGCCTTGTTTGGTTCTGGCATTATTTTATAAATTAAGATGGATAGATTGGGGAAAAGACATGTATAAAATAGTTTCAAAATTACTGATGTACGGCGATATGGATCAAGACTCCATTTTGATGCAGCTAAGTGATATTTTTCGCTGCATGGACGAGGAGACGCAGAGCGTTGATGTGCTGACGACCAGAGTTTTTCGCCAGATCAAAAGGCTGCTTGAGACTGCCACAGACTATGCTTTCGATCAGAACCTCTGGCATAATTATCTGACATTTTTGCTGATTACCAACGAGAATCCATTCAGTATTACCTGTGAGAAGATCGGAGCACAAGAGGGCAGTGTGAATTATTTTGCGAAAAGTGACTTTAAAGCCTTCCGTGAATTATTTCAATATGACTTTTCCAAGATAGAAGAAAAGCTTGGTATCGATTGTTTCAGCCGGATTTCTGATTATAAGGCGATCGGAAAGCCGGAACTGATGTATAATAAGAACGTCAGCGAGAAAGTAAGGAATTTAAGCAGCAAATTAGAGACCGCGAAAGACGAGAATGAATTTTTCGATATGGTGACAGATTTCTACAAAGCCTATGGAGTCGGAATGTTTGGACTGAACAAGGCGTTCCGAATTGAAGAGATCGGAAATCACGATATCCGATTCCGCGCGATTAACAACATGGATAAGGTGGTCTTGTCTGATCTGGTTGGATATGAGATCCAGAAGAAGAAGCTGGTCGATAATACAGAGGCCTTTGTCCAGGGAAGAAAGGCGAATAATGTCCTGTTATTCGGCGACAGCGGTACTGGTAAGTCAACAAGTATCAAAGCGATTGTCAATGAATATTATGATCAGGGACTGCGTATGATAGAGATATACAAGCATCAATTTAAGGATTTGTCAAATGTGATCGCGAAGATTAAGAATCGTAATTATCGCTTTATTATTTATATGGATGATTTGTCTTTTGAAGAATTTGAGGTAGAATATAAATTCTTGAAAGCGGTCATTGAAGGAGGAGTCGAGACAAAACCGGAGAATATTCTGATTTATGCGACATCCAACAGAAGACATATTATCAAAGAGACATGGAGCGACAGGGATGATGTGGAGAATCATAATGGCATCCATAAATCTGACACGATGGAGGAGAAGTTATCTCTTGTTAATCGTTTTGGCGTAACGATCAGTTATTCTAAGCCGAGTCAGAAAGAGTATTTCCATATTGTGACAGAGCTGGCGCATAAGGCAGGAATTCAAATGGATGATGAGGCACTATGCAAAGAAGCAAATAAATGGGAATTGAGTCATGGAGGAATTTCAGGGCGTACTGCGCAGCAGTTTATCAATCATCTGCTGGGCATCCAGGCATAATTTAAGAAGAAAAGAGAAGGGAAAGGATTTGTTAAGGATCCTTTCCCCTTTGTATTTTATTTCATAGGAGACTTCGTCCCTATGAAATAAAACGCTATAGGAAACTTCGTTGAAATTGGATTTGGAGGAAGGGTTTATGAGTATTATGAAAGAAAATAGTCAGCTGATTCCGGTAGACGAGTATGACGGATTCCGGATCCGGCCGGGCTTTTTTCTGGAAAATGGCGCAGTAGCGATTCCGGGCGGAGTAAGCTTCACGGTACAGACACAGGGCGGATGCAGCTGTGAATTGGTATTATTCGAGCGAGAAGCAAGAGAACCCTACGCAGTCATTCCGTTCCCGAAAGAATATCGGATTGGGCATGTTTATTCCATGATCGTCTTTGATCTGGATATTACAGAGTTTGAATACGCCTTTCGGATTGATGGACCGTATGATCCCGGGAAAGGACAATTGTTTGATAAAAATCAGCTGCTTTTGGATCCGTATGCAAAAGCGGTGACAGGGCAGAGCAAATGGGGCGTTCATCCGGATTATGGATTTGCCTATCGGGCCAGAGTCGTGGCTCCGGATTTTGACTGGGGAGAAGATCGAAGGGAAGAGATCCCGATGGAAGATCTGGTGATCTATGAACTGCATACCAGAGGGTTTACGAAGGATCCATCTTCAGGTGTCTGTTATCCGGGAACGTTTGAAGGAATTAAGGAAAAGATTCCGTATTTAAAAGAGCTGGGCGTGAATGCCGTAGAATTAATGCCGATTTTTGAGTTTGATGAAACGAAAGAAAACCGGGTGGTGAACGGCGAGAGACTATTGGATTACTGGGGATATAATCCGATCGGCTTTTTTGCGCCGAATACCAGCTATGCTTCGGAAAAAGAATCCAATCGTGAAGGGGATGAACTGAAGTGTTTGATAAAAAGACTGCATCAAGAAGGGATAGAAATCATTTTAGACGTTGTGTTCAACCATACAGCGGAAGGCAATCAGGACGGTCCGGTGATTTCCTTTAAGGGGTTGGACAATAATGTGTATTACATGCTGACGGCCGATGGTCAGTACTATAATTTCAGCGGCTGCGGCAATACTTTAAACTGCAATCATCCGGTGGTGCAGAACATGATATTAGACTGTCTGAGGTACTGGGTCATTGAATATCGGATCGATGGATTTCGTTTTGATTTAGCTTCGATTTTAGGACGCAGTGAGGATGGAACGCCTTTGAGCAAACCGCCGCTTTTGGAACGGCTGGCCTTTGATCCGATCCTTGGAAAGGTAAAGCTGATCGCGGAGGCTTGGGATGCGGGAGGTCTTTATCAAGTGGGAAGTTTTCCTTCTTGGAACCGCTGGTCGGAATGGAATGGGAAATACAGAGATGATCTGCGCAGGTTCCTAAAAGGGGATGGAGGAATGATCCCGGCAGTGTCAGAGCGTATAACCGGATCCAGAGATTTGTATGATCCATCCCTGCGAGGGTATGAAGCTTCTGTAAACTTTATTACCTGCCATGATGGGTTTACCCTATGGGATTTATATTCTTATAATCAAAAGCATAACGAAGCCAATGGATGGAATAACACAGATGGAGAGAACAACAATAACAGCTGGAACTGCGGAGAGGAAGGGGAGACAAAGAGGGAAGAAGTGAACCGTCTGCGAAAAAAACTGGTCAAAAATGCATTTTCTGTCTTGATGACCAGCCGAGGAGTTCCGATGATTCTTTCGGGAGATGAATTTTGTAATACCCAGTTTGGGAATAATAATCCTTATTGCCAGGATAATAAGATTTCATGGCTTGACTGGAACCGTCTGCAGGAAAACCAGGATATTTTTCAGCATGCGAAGGAAATGATCCGTTTCCGAAGAAGCCGCAGCGTACTAAGGAGGAATACAAAGGCAGCCCTTCTTGGATGGCCTGCTATTAGTTTTCACGGTATCCGCCCATGGGAAGCCGACGAGGGAGAGGATTCCAGAGTACTGGGCGTTATGTTTGCAGGAAGGAATCAGGAAGAGACAAAAGATGAGGTTGTCTATATCGGCATGAACATGCACTGGGAGCCGCATACGATCGAACTTCCGAGAGCGCCGAAAGACCTGCAGTGGCAGATTGTATCCAATACGGCGTGGAACAAAGATGTCCGGGTATATGATGAGAACAAAATATGGCTGGAAGAACGAAGCATCGTTGTTCTGGAATTGGCGGAAAGAGATGAAAAATCATCTTGCAATTTTATGAGATGTTGTTAAAATATGTAGGAACGGAAAAGAAGAACATGAGAGATGGTTTAGGAACATAGAGATAAAGGAAAGTGAGAAGAACATATGTGGATTGCGGATCAATGGAAAGATTATGAAGTACTGGATACCTCAGGAGGAGAGAAGCTGGAGCGTTGGGGAGATTATATTCTTGTACGCCCGGACCCTCAGGTTTTGTGGAATACGCCAAAGAAGCTAAAACAGTGGAAGCGTCCCAACGGACATTATCACAGAAGCCGTAAGGGCGGAGGAGAATGGGAATTTTTCCATCTGCCGAAGAAATGGGATATTCACTACAAAGACTTGAAATTTCATCTGCAGCCATTTAGTTTTAAACATACGGGATTGTTTCCGGAACAGGCAGTGAATTGGGATTGGTTTTCTGAGAAGATCCGAAATGCAAAGAGACCGGTCAAAGTACTGAATTTGTTTGCCTATACCGGAGGCGCAACTCTGGCGGCGGCAACTGCCGGGGCACAGGTAACCCATGTAGATGCCTCCAAAGGAATGGTAAATTGGGCAAAGGAAAACGCACAGCTGTCCGAACTTAGAGAACGTCCGATCCGTTGGCTGGTAGATGATTGTGTGAAATTTGTAGAGCGGGAGATCCGCAGAGGCAATCACTATGATGGAATTATCATGGATCCTCCTTCTTATGGAAGAGGACCAAAAGGAGAGATCTGGAAGATTGAAGAGAAGATTCATCCTTTTATTCAGCTGTGCAGCCGCATTTTATCGGATGATCCATTATTCTTTTTGATCAATTCCTATACCACAGGACTGCAGCCGGCGGTACTTACTTATATGTTGGAAACCGAGATTACAAAGCGGTTCGGAGGCAAGGTAATATCCGATGAAATCGGACTTCCGGTCACTTCCAACGGTCTGGTTCTTCCATGCGGCGCATCCGGAAGATGGGAGAAATCTTAATTTTTGATGAATTTTTCATGAATGTCAAAAAAATGATTGAATTTTCTGTCGAAATGTTTATAATTAAGAGAGTGTGTATACGAAGAATTGAACAATAGCATAATAAGAACAGAAGAAAGAATAGCAGAGAAACGTTAGAAGAAATAAGAGAAAAAATCGAAAGGGGAAATTAGTACCATGGCAGCAGGAACAGATATTGGAATTGATTTAGGAACAGCCAGCGTCTTAGTCTATGTTAAAGGAAAAGGCGTTGTTTTAAAAGAGCCTTCTGTAGTGGCTTTTGATAGAAACACGAATAAGATTAAAGCAATCGGAGAGGAAGCACGTCTGATGCTGGGAAGAACTCCGGGGAATATCGTAGCGGTTCGTCCGCTTCGTCAGGGTGTAATCTCTGATTATACCGTAACAGAGAAGATGTTGAGCTACTTTATCAACCGCACGGTTGGAAAATCTTTATTCGGAAGAAAACCGCGCATCAGCGTATGTGTTCCAAGCGGTGCGACAGAAGTAGAGAAAAAAGCAGTAGAAGATGCAACTTATCAGGCAGGAGCAAGAGAAGTGTCTATCATTGAAGAGCCGGTTGCAGCAGCAATCGGAGCAGGAATCGACATTTCCAAGCCTTGTGGAAATATGATCGTAGATATCGGAGGAGGAACAGCGGATATTGCCGTTATTTCTCTGGGCGGAGTTGTTGTAAGCAACTCTATTAAGGTCGCAGGTGATGACTTTGACGAAGCGATCGTTCGTTTTATGCGCAAAAAACACAATCTTTTAATTGGAGAACGTACAGCAGAAGAGATTAAGATCAATGTCGGTACGGTATTTAAACGTCCGGAAAATCTGACGATGGATGTACGTGGAAGAAACCTTGTGACAGGACTTCCAAAGACAGTAACCGTTACTTCCGAAGAGACAGAAGAGGCGTTAAGAGAGCCTGCATACCAGATCGTAGACGCAGTTCATAACGTGTTGGAGAGAACTCCGCCTGAACTGGCAGCAGATATTTCTGATCGCGGAATCGTCCTGACCGGCGGCGGAGCTTTGATTCAGGGATTGGAAGAATTGATTGAAGAAAAGACAGGCATCAATACAATGACAGCAGAAGATCCTTTGACTGCGGTTGCTATTGGTACCGGAAAATATATCGAATTTCTTGCAGGAGAAGACAAGAAAAAGAAATAATAAAGACGTTTGAAAGGCCAGGATTTCATCCTGGCCTTTTTAGGCGGCAGAGGATCGCGGATGAAAATTTTCTGAATGAGGTAAAGGGCAATGAGGCATTTGGAAGGATATGTGGATCATATTCGTTTTCGAAATGATAAAAATGGATATACGGTTCTCAGTCTGGATCTGGACGGAGAAGAGGAAACGGTGGTTGGACTGTTTCCTTTTTTGAACGAAGGGGAATATGTCTCTTTGGAAGGAGAATATGTGGATCATCCGGTTCATGGGCCTCAATTCCAGATGAAGAATTATGAGATTACGGCTCCGGGCGATGTGGAAAGTATGGAACGTTACCTTGGCTCCGGAGCGATCAAAGGAGTAGGACCGGCAATCGCAAAAAGAATTACGAAAAAATTTAAGATGGATACTTTCCGCATCATTGAAGAAGAACCGGAGCGTTTGGCGGAAGTGAAAGGCATCACAGAGAAAAAGGCGAGAACCATTGCTGTTGAATTTAGTGAAAAACAGGAAATGCGTCAGGCGATGATGTTTTTGTCTGGTTATGGCATCAATAATAACCTTGCAGTCAAGATTTATAAGGAATATGGGGATCAGATGTATACGGTCATTCGGGAAAATCCTTATCGCATGACAGATGATATCGCAGGGGTCGGATTCAAGATTGCGGATGAGATTGCCAAAAGGGTCGGCATCGGCAGCGACTCTGACTACAGGATTATTTCAGGCATTTTCTATACGTTGATGAGGGCGCTGAACGAAGGGCATATTTATCTTCCAAAACACATTTTATGCCGCAATGCGGCCTACACTTTGAATGTTTCGGAAGAAGCGGTGGAAGAACATCTGCTGGAGATGATGATTGAGCAAAAGATCGTCATAAAGGAAGAAGACGAAGTTCGGATCTACGGAGCCGCCCAGTATCATATGGAGATGAATACGGCAAGGATGTTGTGTGAGCTTAACATGTCTTATGATGTATCTATTTCGGAGATTGAGACGATGATCGGCCGTATAGAAGAGGCGGAACAGATTACTTTTGCAGAGAAGCAGAAAGAGGCAATTGAGGCGATTGCAAGCCACAGCATTGTCATCTTGACCGGTGGGCCGGGAACCGGAAAAACAACAACGATCAATGGGATGATTCAGTACTTTGAAAAAGAAGGCCTGGATATTCGTCTGGCAGCTCCGACCGGAAGAGCTGCAAAGCGGATGACAGAGGCGACCGGATATGAAGCAATGACAATCCATCGTATGTTGGAACTTAATGGAGAGGCAAAAGAAGAGATGGATCGAATGGGGATGGCTTTTGAACGCAATGCCGGGAATCCTTTGGAAACCGATGTGATCATTATTGATGAGATGTCCATGGTAGATCTCTATTTGATGAACGCTCTTTTGCAGGCGATGGTTCCGGGGACTCGTCTGGTCATTGTCGGTGATGCCAATCAGCTGCCTTCCATCGGAGCGGGAAACGTATTAAAAGACATGATTGCTTCCAAGGTATTTAAAGTGGTAGAGTTAAATCAAATCTTTCGTCAGGAAGAAGGAAGCCATATTGTGCGCAATGCTCATCTGATCCATCAGGGACGAAGTATCGAATTGGATAATAGAAGCAAAGATTTTTTCTTCCTGCAGAGGAACTCTGTCCAGGACGTTTTAGGTGTGATTGTTTATTTGATTCGGGATAAGCTTCCGGGATATGTCCATGCCGATCCCTATGAGATACAGGTTCTTACACCGATGCGTAAGGGAGAACTGGGAGTAGAGCGCCTGAATCAGATCCTGCAGCAGTACTTAAACCCGCCGGATCCGGAAAAAGAAGAGAAAGATACGGCTTCCGGAACATTCAGAGAAGGGGATAAGGTCATGCAGATCAAGAACAATTATCAGATGGAATGGGAAATCCGTAATCCAAAAGGGTTTACGATCGATAAAGGAGTCGGTGTATTTAACGGAGACATTGGGAAGATTACGGAAATTAATGATTTTACGGAAAAGGTGACCGTTGTATTCGATGATGCCAGGGAAGTGCAGTATGGATATGCAATGCTGGATGAATTGGAGCTGGCCTATGCGATTACCATACATAAGTCTCAGGGAAGTGAATATCCGGCAGTTATTATGCCGCTGCTTGCCGGTCCAAGGGTTTTGTTTCATCGAAATCTTCTCTACACCGGTGTGACAAGGGCAAGAAATTGTCTGACCATCGTCGGAGACCGAGGGACGGTCAATACCATGATACAAAATGTCAACGAACAAAAAAGGTATTCGACACTTTCCAAGAGGATCTTAGAGATTGCAGAGGAAGAAGGGGAAATCCCGTTTTCATGACTTTAAAAACAATAAAAAAAATAGAAGGAACCGTCGTCTTTTAGAGGACGGTTTTTCTGTACCTGAATCTTTTCTCCTTTTATAATGAAAAGGAAGAAAGGAAGGGACTTATGAAAGAAAAAAAGCGCATGATATCCGAAGCGGCCAGAGAGCTGGGATTGGAAACGTACAATCTGAGAACATGGGAAGATGAATTTGGAATCTTGATTCCAAGGAACGAGAAAGGATACCGATGCTACGGAGAGAAAGAAATACACATTTTTCAGGAAATCCGTGATATGAAAAATGAAGGTCTGGATACAGAAGAGATTAAGAAA
Organism: Candidatus Anaerostipes excrementavium; assembly: GCA_019114985.1. Lineage (GTDB taxonomy): Bacteria > Bacillota > Clostridia > Lachnospirales > Lachnospiraceae > Anaerostipes > Anaerostipes excrementavium. Next base: position 63,151 of record DXEM01000019.1, on the reverse strand, counting down.
AAAATCGGAGGCAACATCATTCCGTTTCCGGGAGAGGAACGGGGAGAGATGTCAGATAAGATGCAGCAGTTTCAAAATGTTATGGTAAAAATCATGGGACAAGCGATTCGGGAACAAAAAGGCGTCCTTGGCAGGGAAATCGGCGGACAGATATCGGATCAGGTTTTAAAAGAGATTGATTACCAGTTCCGTCTGCGTGAAGACGAGGAAGAACGAAGGTTTCAGAAGCTGGATGAAGCCATTCGCGCGCAGCAAAAAAGCAGAGAAGAGATTGCTGCGGCAAAGGAACGGAGGAGATTTTTCAAAAGAAGAAAAAAAGACAGATAATTATATTTCCAGAAAAACAATCTTGGGTTATAATATGATATGATACTCATTGGAAAATCCAAAGCGGAGAATGTATTATGGAGAAGAAACCTAAGATATTAGTGATTGGAAGTCTTATTATGGACCAGATTGTTGTCGTCAAAGAAGTTCCGCAGGAGGGGCAGAGGGTCTTTGCCAAGGCATTCGTAAAAGCTCCCGGCGGAAAGGGAGCCAACCAGGCGGTACAGGCGGCAAAACTTGGGGCGGAAGTAACGATTATCGGAAAAGTAGGGCGCGACGCCAACGGAAAGGAACTTGTGAGGGCCTGCCGAAGAGAGGGCATCGATACCAGCAAGATTTTGTACGATAAGACAGGCATGCAGTCGGGATGTGCCGTCATTCTTCTGGAAGCTGCTCCGGGCAAAAAGAACAAGAACCGGGTCATGGTGATTTCCGGTTCGAATATGACAATCCGTCCGAAAGAGATTGCTTTTCTGAAGGAAGAGATCGCCCAGTATGATATGGTTCTTCTTCAGAATGAGATTCCGATGGAGATAAACGAGATTGCGGCAGAGTATGCATATGATAAGGGAGTGCCGGTGATGATGAAGCCGGCTCCGGTTATTCGGAGACTGTCCAAAGATTTCATAAAGCATCTGACCTACATAGCGCCGAATGAGCAGGAGATTCGCTCCATGACAGGCGTGCGGATCAATCGAAGCCGCGGTATCTTTAATCTGGAAGAAGCGAAGGTTGCTTCGGCAATTATGAGGGGCAAGGGATATGCGAATATATTAACAACCCTGGGAGAATCCGGAGCTTTGCTGGACGCACCGGATCGAAAAGTTTACAAAAAAGCGGCGCCGAATGTCAAGGTCATTGATCCGACTGCAGCAGGAGATTCGTTTGTAGCGGCTTTTTGTACTAGAATCTGTATGGGAGAATCCAGGGGAAAAGCTCTCACCTTTGCAAATTATGCGGCAGCCCTTACGTTATCAAAGTTAGGGGTGATGTCCTCACTTCCGACGACAGCAGAAGTAGAGAAATATATGGAAGCCAATGGAAAGATATTTTAGAAAAGAATAAAATAAAAAAGATGTGCGGATCTTCAAAGATCTCTGCACATCTTTTTTATGTACGATGGAAATTATTCCTGGCTGATAGCGCCAGCTGGACAACCGTCTGCGCAAGCTCCGCAGTCCATGCATGTATCAGCATCGATTACGTACTGTCCATCTCCTTCGCTGATTGCTCCTGCTGGGCAAGTTCCTTCACAAGCTCCGCAAGAAATGCAAGCGTCTGAAATTACATATGCCATAACTAACATCCTCCTTATATAGTATAATCAATAAAAAGCGGTCACCCGCTAGATTCACTCTTATTTTAATATACTTGTGCGGGAATGGCAAGTAATTTTGTTGTATTTTTAACGATACTGTATTATACTATAACTATTGATTTTTTTGAATGGAGGAAAGAGAAATGACAATTTCAAAAGATATGGTAATTGGCGATCTGATCGCCTTGGATCAGAACTTTGCGGCAATCTTAATGGCTTCCGGAATGGGATGCGTTGGATGCCCATCCGCACAGGGAGAGACTCTGGAAGAAGCTGCATTCGTTCACGGAATGAATGTGGAAGATCTGCTTGCAAGATTGAATGAATATCAGGCAACTAAGGAAGCTTAATTTTTTGCTTTCAGGGATCTGAAAAAAGAAGGAAAGGTCATGCACAAGTTTTTGTGCGTGGCCTTTTTTCTGCTTATTTTGCCTTTGATGGCTCCTGTTTTGGCAATTTAGAGCTGTTTAAGAATTTGTTTATAAATATTTTATAATTGCACAATGTTGAGCAAATAAAATGTTCATCACAGGAATGAGCAACGGATGGCGCATTATTCGAACCCAAATCAGATTGTATGGGAAAAAATACTGAAATATAATGAAAACAACAGGAAAATGTTGAAAGATGTTCAACAGAAATAAAGAGCCTGAAATTATGGAAAGGAGAGTGGTAAAAGGTGGCAAACCGCGACACGATTTACAGAGAGCTGATTCAGCTGGACTGGGAAGTGGCCGATCAGGAAGAGTTCTTTGACAAGATGGCAGGAAAGCTGGAAGAACTCGGATATGTCAAAGATACATTTGCTGATGCGATCAAGACAAGAGAAGCCAATTTCCCGACAGCCCTTCCGGTAGAACCGTATCCTGTTGCGATTCCTCACGCAGATCCGCAGCATATCATCCGGCCGTTCATCGCATGCACCAGATTGAAAAATCCGATCAAGTGGTGTGAGATGGCAAATAACGATGAAGAACATGATGTGAAGTTCATATTTATGCTCGGATTCCTTGGAGGACACGATGATCCAAGTGGTGCGAATGAGCATGTGGAATTGCTGCAAGTCCTGGTTACCAATTTCCAGGATCCGGAAATCATGGATAAGCTGGTAAATGCAAAGACTGAAGATGAGTACATGGAAGCCGTTTTATCCATGGAAGGTCTTTAGGATTTTAGAAACTGATCATGTTATCAAGAAAGGAAGATGAAAAATGAAACAAATCGTCGTAGCATGCGGAAGTGGAGTTGCAACTTCTCAGACAGTAGCAAGCAAAGTAAACCGTCTTTTAAAAGAGAACAATGTTCCTGCAGAAGTACTGGCAGTAGATATTAAATCTGTTGACCGCTATATTGCAGGCAGTGTTGCTTACATCGCAATCACAAAAGTGGACAAAGAATATCCGATTCCGGTTATCAATGGAATTGCATTCTTAACAGGTGTAGGACAGGACGCAGAATTTAAAAAGTTGGTAGACGCAGTAAATAACGGCTGATTTTAAAAAGAGAGTGGAGGGAAATTATATGAGTATTTTACAAGATGTCATTAACTGGCTATTAGGATTAGGAGCAGCAATCTTCGTGCCGATCATTATCATTATCGCCGGATTGATCGTTGGAATGAAATTAAAAGATGCGGTATCCGCTGGTATTACCCTTGGTGTTGCATTTACCGGAATGAGCATGCTGATCAGCTTTATGTCTTCCGCAATCGGACCTGCAGCGGAAGCAATGCTTAAGAGCACAGGTATTAACCTGCCGATCGTTGATGGAGGTTGGACTACATTATCCGCGATTGCATGGTCATGGCCATATGCGTTCTTAATGTTCCCATTAATGATTGGTATCAACATTATCATGTTAATTATCAACAAGACAAAGACATTCAATGCCGATCTGTGGAATGTATGGGGCAAAATCTTTACAGGTGTTGCAGTAGCTGCTGTATGTAAACCATATTTCGGAACAGCAGGATCTATCGGTATCGCATTTGTTACAGCAGGAATTCAGATCATCTTCGAGCTTAAGATGGCCGATATGTATCAGTATCGTATTGAAAAATTATCCGGAATTCCAGGTGTAACCTGTACTCATAAAATGGGATTTACCAGTATTTTCATGTTCCCGATCGACTGTCTGTTAAAGAAGATCCCAGCGCTTAACAAACGTTTTGACGCTGCAGTTCTGAAAGATAAGATCGGTATCTTCGCTGAATCCCATGTATTAGGATTTATCTTAGGTATTATTTTCGGTGTTTTGGCAAGATATGATGTAGCAAAAACATTAACATTAGGTATTCAGGCATCCTGCTCCCTGACCTTGTTCCCGGTTATCTCTAAATATTTCATGATGGCATTGGAGCCAATCTCCTCAGCAATCAGCGCATTCATGAACAAGAAATTTGATGACAGAACATTGGTAGTCGGACTTGACTGGCCGTTCATGGGCGGTGCCAACGAAATCTGGCTGGCAGTATTCTTATGTATTCCGGTAACATTGATTTACTCCATGATCCTTCCGGGAAATGATATTCTTCCATTTGCCGGTATTGTAAACAATGCGATCGCAGTTGCTGCATTCCTGGTAACAGGCGGAAACATCATTCGTATGTGCATCCTTGTTATCTTATTTGCACCGGCTTACCTGTGGGTAGGTACCGTTATGGCACCGTTTATCTCTGATTTGGCACGTTCTACAGGCGCAGTCAGCCTGAAAGCCGGAGAGCTGATTTCCTGCTCATCCATTGATGGACCAATTCAGACATATGCATTCTCACATTTATTTAAGATTCTGGATGGAAACTTCCTGCCATTAGTTCTTTGTGTGATTTTTGTAGTATGCTTTGTAGCACTCTATAAATATCTTGGAAAAGAAGAAAAAGAAGGAAGAGAAATTAACTAATCATCGATTTTACAGACAATATGCAGAAGAAATGAGGTTGAGTTTATGCAGAGATTTGTAAATGATCCGGATTATGTCGTAGAAGATATGCTCAAAGGATTCGTAAAAGCTCATGGCGATATGATTGTCAGATCCGAAGCAAATGACCGGGTCGTACAGTACATCAATGCTCCGGTAGAAGGAAAAGTCGGTCTTGTGACCGGCGGCGGAAGCGGGCATGAACCGGCGTTTCTTGGCTATGTAGGAAAAAATATGATGGATGCAGTTGCAGTAGGTGAAGTATTTTCTTCACCTTCTGCACAAGCATTTTATGACGCTTTTATGGCGGCAGACTCCGGAAAAGGTGTTGCATGTTTATTTGGAAACTATGCCGGAGATAATATGAATGTCAAAATGGCAATCCGCAAAGCAAAGAAACAAGGTGTTACGGTAAAATATGTCACAGCCAATGATGATGTGGCATCCTCACCGAAAGAGACAAAAGAAAAACGTCACGGTATTGCCGGAGGCGTATTTATGTGGAAGATCGGCGGAGCCAGAGCGGCTCTTGGAGGCGATCTGGATGAAGTCATTGCATCTGCGCAGAAAGCGGTAGACAATACAAGAAGTATCTGTGTCGGACTTGAGCCATGTGCGATTCCGGCTGTCGGACATCCGAATTTCCAGATTTCCGATGGTGATATGGAATTTGGAATCGGTCATCACGGAGAGCCGGGAATCAACGTTCAGAAATTGGAACCGGCAAAAGAGATCGCCCGGAAGATGGCGCAAACGGTCATTGACGATATGGAGCCGGAAGAAGGCTCTGAGGTAGCGGTTTTGATGTCAGGATTAGGCGCGACTCCGATCATGGAATTATACATTTTGTACGACGAGATAGAAGCGTATCTGAAAGAACAGGGACTCTCTGTGTATAAAGTGTTCGTCGGAGATTATGTGACGTCGCTGGATATGAACGGAGCGGCTCTGACCGTAATGAAACTGGATGACGAGTTAAAAGAATTATTAGATTACGAGGCAAAATCACCAGGAATCGAAGTTTAGAAATTGCAGTTGAAAGAGGTGCACCATTGTATTTAGATGAAAGAGGTTATACTGTTCTTAAAACGATCGTCAATAACCCGTCCATAACGGGCAAAGAAGTAGAAGCTTCTTTACAGCTAACCAGAAAGCAGTTAAGTTATGCTATTGAGAAAATCAATGATTATCTGCAGGGCAATGGGATGCCGAAAATTGAACGGCTAAGGACCGGAAAGTTCATTGTTCCGGTGATGGTACTGGAGCAATACAAGACAGAAGATATGGATGGCTTTGATACGACCTATGTCTATTCGGATAAAGATCGGGGATTTTTGATTTATTTAATGCTTTTATGCATTCAGGAGGAGCTTTCCATTTATCATTTTACATCCGAACTTGAGATCAGCAAGAATACGTTTTTGACAGATCTCAAAAAACTGGAGCACAAGCTGGAAGGTTTTCATTTGGAAGTGTCTTATAATCGGCAGGAAGGATATCATTTGGTCGGAAGCGAATTTGCGAAACGAGAGATGATGATCGAAGCCGTCAGAGGTATTTTGAAACTGCCGAACGGAAAAGATACAATCATGGGGATCTGCCGGATATCAGAAGACTTGATGACGCTGGTGGAAGAACAGATTGCATGTATTGAAGAAAAGCTTAGGATTCGGTTTACGGATGAGCGGATGAAAGAGCTTCCGTTGATTTTGTGCCTGACGGTCATACGGACAAAAAAGAGAAGGATTATCCGAGAGCTGCCGGAAGTATTTCAGCATATTGCCGGAACAAAGGAATACACGGCGATGCTGGAATTCGCAAAAGCATACGATATCACATGGCAGTCAGAAAAATTATTTTTGGCGGCACAGATTCAGATTTCCAATTTTCACAGTATGCAGACAAGCGAATCGGAACAAGAAGAAGAGCTGATGCGGGCTGCGGAAAAGGTCATAGAGAACTTTGAGAATATGATCTGCGTTACGATCAATGAGCGGGAGACCTTGCTGGAAGCGTTGTTTCAGCATATCAAACCGGCATTTTATCGGATTAAGTACCACTATCATATCGAGCAAAGCATTGCGGATATGGTGCTTCCGCAGTACAGTTCTCTGCACGCGATCGTTAGGAAATCCATACAGCCATTTGAGGAACTGGTGGGAGCGGAATTTCCCGATGAAGAATTGGTATATATTACTGCTTTGTTCGGAGCGTGGCTTCGGCGGGAAGGAATCCTGGATTTGGTAGAAACCAGGAAAAAAGCCGTCGTTGTCTGTGCGAATGGAGTTTCCATTTCTAATTTTCTGTATTTTACTTTGAAAGAACTTTTCCCGGAAATTGATTTTGTTACATGTTTATCTTTAAGGGATTTTGCGGAATACGACGAAAAAAATTATGACGTTGTATTCACAATGGGACGTTTGGAAACAACGAAGATGCAATTCCTTGTCAAACCTTTGATCGACGAAATGTCGAAAAAGAAATTTCGAGAAAAAGTCATGGGAGAACTTACCGGTATTATTCCTCATGAAATCGATACGGCGGGGCTGATGGAAATCATACGCAGGCATGCTGTTGTAAAAGATGAAGAAGCTTTAAAGCGTGATATTGCGAATGCTTTAAGTCCGGAGCCGGAAGAAGAACATACGTATAAGATAAACACCCAGTTTTCGATCGGTTTGAAAGATGTTTTGGTAAGAGAGACGATTCAGGTTCTGGATCACACCGTTTCCTGGGAAGAGGCGATACGGATGGTCGGGGCGCCTTTGATTGTAAGAAATGATGTGACGGAAGGATATGTTGAGAAATCAATTGAAAATATTCGTGAAGATCAGCCTTTTATTCTGATTGCGGATGGTGTTATCATCGCTCATGCCGGAATAGAAGATGGGGCAAGACGGGTATGTCTTTCTTTGCTGAAAATGCCGGAGCCGATCGACGTGGCGGGATATATGGAAGCGGATATCATTTTAATGATTGGAACGCCGGATCCGACAAAACATTTGGGCGTATTAGAACAGTTAAATAGTTTATTGGAAGATAAAAAAGCTCTGAGCCGGCTGAAAGCAGCAAAAGAGCCGGAAGAGATCTTACAACTAGTTCAGAACGAAAAAAAGGAGAAATGAATATGTTAGAATCATTAAAAAAAGACGTAGTTGCTATGGCAAAACGTGCGCAGGCAGAAGGATTATGCAAACATTTATCAGGTAATTTAAGTGCGAGAGACCCGGAAACAGGATATGTTGTTATCACACCGACTCAGGTAGACAGAGATCTTTTAACAGCAAGAGATATGGTTGTTCTTGATCTGGATGCCAACGTAATCGAAAATCAGTCCGGACTGCGTCCGACCAGTGAATCACTGATGCATCTTCAGATTTATAAAACAAGACCGGATGTAAATGCAATCTGCCATACACATTCTATGTATGCAACCACATTTGCCGTATTGAATAAGCCAATTCCGGCGGTTGTATATGAAATCGCAAATCTCGGAGTTACAAAATCAAGAATTCCGGTAGCGCCTTACGGACGTCCTGGAACAACAGATCTGTCTGATAGTGTTATTGAACCGGTTCAGGAAGCAGATGTATTCCTGCTTCAGGGACATGGAGCCGTTGCGGTATCTCAGGGAGATATTTATGATGCTTACTTAAGAGCTGCTTATATTGAAGAGTTAGCGCAGTTATATTTCAATGCTCTTTGCGCAGGACAAGGAGAAGAGCCATACTTCTTCCCACCGGAAGAACTGCAGAAATGGGAATATCCATCTCAGATCAAATTCCCAAATAAATAGGATTTTGTTTTTTCGCAATAGCCGGAGAGAACATGGAACTATAGATTGCAGTAGGAAGGAGCACGAAAAAGATGAAAAAGATTATCAATTCTCCAGACAATTATATTAAAGAAATGCTGGAAGGGATCTACATAGCTCACGCGGATGATCTTACCTGCGTGGATGGGGATCTGCAGGTCCTGGTAACAAAACATAAAAAAGAAGGAAAAGTCGGAATCGTAACCGGAGGAGGATCCGGACATCTTCCGTTATTCCTTGGTTATGTAGGAAAAGGAATGATCGATGGATGCGCAGTTGGTGATGTATTCCAGTCTCCAAGCGTAGATCAGGCGATTGCCTTGACAAGAGAAGCCGACAGCGGTGCGGGAGTTTTATATATTTACGGAAATTATAACGGAGATATCTTTACCTTCCGTCCGGCAGCAGATGAGGTGGAGATGGAAGATGACATCGAAACCGCAGAGGTTCTTGGAGCCGATGATGTGGCTTCTGCAGGACCGTCTGCACCGGGAGAAAAAAGCACTCGCCGTGGTGTTGCAGGTATTTTCTTCGTGTACAAATGTGCCGGAGCCGCAGCAGACAAAATGCTGTCTCTTGAGGAAGTAAAACGTGTGGCAGAAAAAGCAAATCAGAATGTACGGACCATGGGCGTTGCTCTGACTCCTTGTACCGTTCCTAGAGTTGGAAAACCTAGTTTCGAGATCGCAGATGATGAGATGGAAATCGGAATGGGAATCCACGGAGAGCCGGGAATCAGACGCGGCAAGCTGGAGCCGGCAGATCAGATCGTAGACGAGATGCTGGAGAAAATCGTAGGAGATCTTCCATATGAAAATGGAGATGAAGTAGCAGTTCTCGTAAACGGACTTGGAGCGACTCCGTTGGATGAGCAGTATATTGTGACACGCCGTATCAACCAGGTACTGGAAGAGAAAGGAATCAAAGTCTATAAATATTATGTCGGCGAGTATGCGACAGCAATTGAGATGGCAGGATTCTCTATCTCTTTGCTGAAGCTGGATGATGAGCTGAAAGAATATATCGATCATCCGGTAGATACACCGTTCTTTAAACAAGTTTAGGAGGATTTGAGAATGGAGACATCATATTTAATTGGTTTACTGAAAGAAATCAGCGAAATTATGAGTGAGAACAAAGAGAAGCTGATTGCCATGGATGGGATTGTAGGCGATGGAGATCTGGGTCTTACCATGAGCGATGGATTCAAAGCGGCTTATGACGCAGTGGAAGACGGAGCAATCACAGATGCAGGAAAACTTTTATTTGCAGCAGGAAAAGCTATGGCGAATAAAGTTCCGTCTACAATGGGTTCTTTGATGGCTACCGGGCTGAAACAGGCGGGAAAAGATCTGAAAGGAAAAGAATCTTTGGAAGATGGAGATATCGTTCAGATTTTTGCCTCCTATGAAGCCGGAGTGGCAAAGCTTGGAGGAGCAAAAGTCGGAGATAAGACTTTCCTGGATGGAATCCATCCGGCAGTAGAAAGCCTTCAGGCGTCTTTGGAAGCAGGAGAATCTTTGGCAGAGATGGCAGGAAAAGCTGCACAGGCTGCAGAAGAAGGATTCAAAGCGACAACGACAATGCTTGCAGTCCACGGAAGAGCTGCGACACGTGGAGAAGCGTCCAGAGAACTGGAAGATCCGGGAGCTTATGTTGCGGCATTGATTTTAAAAGCTTTTGAAAAGAGCGTAAACTAAAATAGAAAAGAGGATCTCACTGGATAGATTATCTGGCGGGATCTTTTTTCTTAGCAAGAGAAACGGAGGTTTTTGATGTTAGATTTTCAGTATTATGCACCTACGAAAGTCGTATTCGGAAAAGGGGCAGAGCTAAAAACGGGAACATTGGTAAAAGAAGAGGGATGCCGAAAAGTCCTGCTGCATTACGGAGGACAAAGCGCAAAAAAATCCGGACTTTTGGATCGGATCTGTGAGGCATTAAAAGCACAAGATGTCGACTATGTGATGCTTGGAGGCGTGGTGCCGAATCCAAGACTTTCAAAAGTTTATGAAGGAATTGAATTGTGCCGAAAAGAAGGCGTTGATTTTATACTGGCAGTGGGCGGCGGAAGCGTGATTGATTCTGCAAAAGCCATTGGATACGGAATGGCAAATCCGGACTGTGATGTGTGGGATCTCTATACAGGAAAAGCAGAGCCAAAAGGCTGCATGCCGATCGGAGCTGTTTTGACCATCGCGGCTGCAGGAAGCGAGATGAGCGATTCTTCTGTTATTACAAATGAGGAAGGATGGTATAAAAAAGCGCTGAACACAAATTATGCAAGATGTAAGTTTGCGGTTATGAATCCGGAACTTACCTATACTTTGCCGGAATATCAGACAGAAAGCGGATGTACAGACATTCTGATGCATACGATGGAGCGGTATTTTGTGTTGGAAGACACAATGAAGATCACGGATGGGATTGCGGAATCCCTCATGCGGAATGTCATGGAAAACGCTAAGATTCTGCTGGAAGATCCGGAAAACTATGAAGCCAGAGCAGAGATTATGTGGTGCGGAACATTATCTCACAATGACCTGACAGGATGCGGGACAAATGGCGGCGATTGGGCTACTCACCTTATCGAGCATGAAATCGGAGGATTATTTGATGTAGCTCATGGAGCCGGACTTGCAGCGGTCTGGGGCAGCTGGGCAAGATATGTAATCGATGAGAAACCGGAACGTTTTGCCCGTTTTGCAAAAAATGTAATGGGCACAGAGGATAAAGGCGGCGACAAAGAAACCGGACTTGCAGGAATTGAAGCAATGGAGAATTTCTATCGTTCCATTCACATGCCGACAAATATGAAAGAGCTGGGCGTAGAACCGACCGAAGATCAGATCAAGGAGATGGCAATGAAAGCGACCAATGGAGATACCACGGAACTGGGCGTGTTCAAAAAACTGAAGGCAGAAGATCTGATCAAAATCTATACTGCGGCAAAATAAAAAAGAGATCCCCGGGAATATGGTTTCCGGGGATCCTGCGGTTAATATTGAACCATTTCTTCTACAGCTCTTGCCTGAATCAAAGGCTTCAAATGCTCATTAAATAAAGACTTAGTCGCATAAGTGTTTGGCAGGCGTCTGCAGTACTCAGAGAGGATAGAATGAATCTCATCCATTGTCTGATCTTTGGGATCATCAGAGAGACTGTCAATCGTAAGATAATAATAACGGCTCTCCGGATCCTTGTACAAACTGCTTCGTGTATCATAAAACTGAATCAGTTTCGCTGCCGCAGCGACTTCTTCCAAAGTGTTGAAATAATATATGTTTATGCTGGAATCCGTCAAAGCGAACTTCATAGATTCCTCAAACTCTTTCAGAGGGGAATCCTCCGGTCTGTTAAGGAAGTCCAGCAAATCGCTGTCTTCCGAAATATGAATATGTTCCGGAGAAATATTCTTAGCCAGCTTCTTGTAATGTTGGTGGAAGTCTTCCGGGTTATCGACCCTGGTAATGACTAAGACCAGACATTCTTTTGAAACCGGAATCGCTTCGACCATCAGCGGAATGTCGTTGGCCTCAAAACCTAATTCGGCAGAAGCCTTCTTCATTAACTCGCGGAATAAGCCTTTGGCCTTGTCAGAACCGAAAGCCAGCTCGTTTAACAGGGTTTCCTTTCCTTCGAGATCTTCTTTATTTAAAGTGCATCGGATTTGATTATCGCTGATACGTTCAATTTTCATAATCATCACTCCTTACTTTGATGTTTATTATAGTATGACTTTGGAAAAGTGTAAAGTATTTCTAGGGTATTTACAAAAATCCCCAAAAAATATATTGAAAAAATTTACAATTATGTATATAATTAGACTATGTCGCGACAGTATCTCATACAGGTTTGATGAGGATACAGGAATATACTGCGAAGATTGCTGGAATAATGTACGTACGGTTACAGCAGATGGGAGGGAGTTATGACGAATCATGATGAATTATCTTATTATTTGTCTCTGGGATTGGCAGTCCGTGTAGACGGCATTACGGTCAATAAGCGTAATTTGGAACATGTAGATCTTATATTGAAGGAAGATGATTCTTACATGAAGGAGTTCATTGAAAACAGGGAAGGGGAGATTTTTGCCGTCGATTATCAAAAAATCAGAGAATAAACGCAAAGTGCTTTTACGCAGCAGACAGCCGCTGATCCATTGCCGTAATAAGAGGCAGTGCTGGGAATCGCGGCGCCGGCGGGACATTGATTCCCGTCGGCGGGAAGCTGCGGCAAAGTCTGCGGGAGCAGCTGATTTTTATGATGATGAAGGTTCTTAGTTTATGGTTTTCCCTGCGGCATAGAATCTCTGTGTATCAGGGAAAACTTTAAGATATTTGCTTCAGGTACTTTTTTAATCCGTCTCGGATACATTTTGCAGCCTTTTTTTGGTAAGTTTTTGACTGCAGTTTTTTGAGCTCTTCCGCATTTGACAGGAAGCCGCATTCCACTATGACAGTAGGATATGGATTATCCCTGAGCAGATAATAATCGGCATTTGATTTTGCCTGCCGGCGGTTGGAAGGATCCAGGCCTTTGATCAGAGCAGACTGAATCGAGTCGGCCAGAAGCTTGCTGTCAGAAGCACCCTGATAATAGAAGACCTGCGCTCCGCTGACTTCACCGCTTGGATAACTGTTTTGATGAATGCTGATGACAGCGGCAGGTTCCAGATCGAAGATCTGCTGTTTTCTGTTTTTTAAATCTGAAATCTTAACATTGGAAGTTGACGATGCAAGATTATAATCCCCATCTCGAGTCAGATATACTTTGAATTTTTCTTTTTCCAATATTTTTTTCAATTGAAGAGACAGCGACAGGTTGATATCTTTTTCCAGGATGCTTCCGCTGCCGACTTTGCCTGGATCAGAACCCCCGTGTCCAGGATCGATCAGGATCGTTTGCTGCTTTTTGATTGTCTGACTGACGAAGATCGGAAACGTAACAGAAGAAAAAGAGATCAATAAAAGTATGGTCAGGCAGCCAAACAAGAACATCTTCTTTTCTTTTTTCATAAAACAGGGCCTTTGCTTTTTGTAATAATATATTCATGTGCAGGCTTAGATAATACGCACTTTCTTTTTGATTTGTTTGATGTTATACTTATAAGGTATGTTTAGGAGAAAATATGGAAACAAAATTAAGAAAGATTCATCAAATTGAAGATTGTCAGGAAGTGATTGAAGAGGCGGCTGAGCTGATCCGTCAGGGAGAAGTGGTGGCTTTTCCTACAGAGACGGTGTATGGACTTGGGGGCAATGGCCTTCGGGAAGATGCTGCCAAGAAGATTTATCAGGCAAAGGGAAGACCGTCGGATAATCCTCTGATCCTTCATATCAGCAGAATGGATATGCTGAAGGATCTTGTAAGTGAAGTGCCCCGGACAGCAAGGAAAGCCATGGAGTATTTTTGGCCGGGTCCGCTGACGGTTATATTGAGAAAATCAGAACAGGTGCCGGAATGTATCACCGGAGGATTGGATACCGTGGCGATCCGTATGCCGGCAGATGAGGTGGCCAGAGAACTGATTGAATGTGCGAAAGTGCCGATTGCGGCTCCCAGCGCCAATACCTCAGGAAGGCCCAGTCCGACAAAGGCGGAACATGTGATGGATGACCTGAACGGGAAGATACCATTGATCTTAGATGGCGGTGCGGTGAAGGTCGGCGTGGAATCTACAATCGTAGATTTTACGGAAGAGCCCCCGGTGATTTTAAGACCCGGAAGGATCACGAAGGAAGAGATGGAGCGTGTGATCGGAGAGAAGACGGTCATGAATACGTCTTTGAAGGCAGATGACGGCGGAGTGCCGAGAGCCCCGGGAATGAAGTATAAGCACTATGCTCCGAAGGCTCAGATGACAATTGTGCTTGGACAAGACCAGCAGGCTGTCGTTTCCAAGATCAATGAGCTGACAGAACAGGAACACAGCCGCGGGGGAAAAGTCGGAGTTCTTGCTGCAGATGAGACAGCCGGTGACTATGAGGCAGATGAAGTCTTATCCGTAGGGAGAAGAGCCGATATGGAGACCGTGATGGCGAATTTGTATGATGTTCTGAGAGAATTTGATGATAAGGCCGTTGATGTGATTTACTCAGAAGGATTCGAGGAAGAGTCGCTGGGAGAAGCGGTCATGAATCGTCTGGTGAAGGCAGCAGGCCATAGGATGATTCGAATTTAAAAAGGAGAATATTTTGAGAAAGATTATAATGGTAAGCACCAACAATACCTGCCGAAGTTTTATTGCGGAATCGGTGCTTAGGCAATATCTGAAGGAAGCGCACCAAAAGGATATCGAAGTTATTTCGAGAGGGCTGATCGTGCTTTTTCCGGAGCCTGTACACGCGAAAGCAGCGTCAATGGTAAGAGACAGCGGAATCGAGATTTTGGATTATCATTCCCGCCAGCTCCTGCAGGAAGATGTGGAGGAAAGTGATTTGATCCTTACCATGACGGAGGAGCAGAAAGCAAAAGTTCTGGAAGAATATCACGGATACAAAGAGGTGGCGACCATCAATGAGTATGCCCGAGTTGCCGGCGCAGTCATCGATCCATATGGCATGGAAGACGAAGACTATGAACGCTGCTTCATGCAGATTACCAGGTTGGTTCAGAAAATATGGCAAGAAAGGTTAGGAGGAAATCAGATGATAGGTATTGGAAGCGATCATGGAGGTTTTGCTTTAAAACAAGCGGTGATCAAACATTTGGAAGAAAAAGGATATGCAGTGAAAGATTATGGATGCTATTCCGAAGAATCTTGTGATTATCCAATCTATGCGAAAGCAGTAGCAAAAGGTATCAAGAAAGGGGAGGTCAAGCAGGGAATCCTGATCTGCGGAACAGGAATCGGAATTTCCATTACAGCCAATAAGATACCGGGAATCCGGGCGGCATTGTGTGGAGATACTTTCAGTGCCAAAGCAACAAGAGAGCACAACGATGCGAATATTTTGGCGATGGGCGCACGTGTGACCGGAGAAGGTCTTGCCCTTGATATCGTAGATACATTTTTGGAGACAAAGTTCTCAAATGATGAGAGACATATTCGAAGGATTCAGATGATTGAGAGTGAAGATTAAGGATTCTAATCACTTGAATCAATGAGATGACAGACCGATCAGATGCCGGATTGCAGAGAAGCAATCTGGCATTTTTACTAAAAAATAAACAGTCATTTTGTGCAAAATCAATAAAAAATATACGGAAATTTAACAGAAAAAGGATTGACAAATAAAAAAAGGAGGCATAAAATGAACCAAAGACAAGGGTGTTTACAAGCTTTAAGGGCATAGTGTAAATGCCCTCTTGTTTTAAGTAAAACTGTATCTTAGATATAGTTTAAATCTCAGGATAAAGAAGGTGAGAAGATGGGTTCATTGGCAGATAAGCTGATGGAAGCGCTGCAGCTTAAGACCAGCTTTGTGATTCCGATTGCAGGCGGGATACCGGTACCGGAATCAACCGTGATTACATGGGGCATCATGGCAATCGTTGTTGTGCTTTGCATCATATTTGTAAGGAACCTGAAAGTCGTTCCGGAAGGTCCGCAGATCTATGTAGAAGCCTTGGTAGGATTTATATATGGGTTCATCGGAGATCTTCTGGGAGAAAAAGGTAAAAGGTACATCCCTTTTCTCGGAACCGTGTTAATTTATTTGGCTTGTTCCAACATTTCGGGATTTTTCAGGGTTGCGCCGCCGACAAAAGATTTGAATGTAACCGCAGGACTCGCATTGATCAGTTTATTTTTGATCGTCTTTGCCGGGATCAGGGAGAAGGGACTGAAAGGCTATTTTTTCAGCTATGCTGAGCCAATGCCGATGATGGTTCCGATCAACATCCTGGAACTGGTGACAAGACCGCTGTCTCTGTGTATGAGGCTTTTTGGAAATATTCTAGGCGGATTTGTCCTGATGGAATTGATTACATTCGCAGCTCCGGCAATCGTGCCGCTGCCGTTTAGCTGTTATTTTGATTTTTTTGACGGTTTGCTTCAGGCATATGTTTTTGTTTTACTAACGTCATTGTTTATCAATGAATCAATTGAGTAAGAAAAGGAGAATAAGATTATGGGATTATTAGGAGCAGGAATTGCAGTTTTGACAGGTTTAGGAGCAGGAATCGGTATCGGTATTGCAACAAACGGAGCATTGAATGCCATTGCAAGACAGCCGGAGGAAGCTGGAAACATTAATAAGACATTATTGCTTGGATGTGCTCTTGCAGAGTCAACAGCAATCTATGGTTTGGTCGTTGCGATTTTATTGATCGTTCTGAAATAAAACAGGAGGCGGTAAGATATGTTTCTAAAACTGGATTGGGGCATTATCTGGCCAATCGTTAATATCGTCGTATTTTATCTATTGTTAAGGAAGTTTTTATTCGGTCCGGTTGCTGCTATTATGGAGAAGCGCAAAGAGATGATCTCAAAAGATCTGATGGATGCCAAGGCGGCGAAAGAGGAGGCAGCTCAGATAAAGTCCGAGTATGAAGAATCACTGCGTAAGGCAAAGGATGAGGCCGGACAGATCATTTCGGACGCCAGGGAACGGGCGAAGAATGAGTACCAGGAAAAGGTAAAGAAGGCGAACGAAGAGGCAGCGCAGATCAGACAGAATGCCCAGAAAGATATCGAAGCAGAGAAACAGCAGGCAATCGCCGGACTGCAGTCAGAGATCGCGGGAATCGCTCTGATGGCTGCTGCGAAAGTCGTTGAAAAAGAAACGGGAAGCGAAGAAAATGAAAAGATCTTAGATGATTTCCTAAAAGAGGCAGGTGTCTGATATGAGGATGATTTCAATGTCCTATGGACAAGCTCTTTTTGAGCTTGATTTGTCTGAAAAAGAGATAGAAGATGCAAGAAAGATTCTGAGGGAAAGCCCAGAACTGAAAGATGCGCTCAGGAACCCAACGATTTCCTTTCAGGAAAAAGAAAGGGTTATTGACCGGATTTTTTCAGAGTCTGTGAGCAGCTTCCTAAAAGTTATCTGCCGCAATGATGACGCAGAATGTTTGGAAGAAGCATTTCTATATTATGACCAGCAGATGCGCAGAAAGAATAAAATTCTTGCCGGGACTTTGACTTATGTGACAAAGCCGCAGGAAGCGCAGATTTCCCGTATCAGGGAATATTTGAAGAAAGAATATCAGGCGGAAGATGTAATATTGGAACTAAAAGAGGACGCGTCTTTGATTGGCGGATTCATTTTGAAGGTGGGCGACCGGGTTATGGATCGAAGCCTAAAAGGAAAACTGGAAATGATGACGCAGAATCTTGCATGGAGGTGAAGATCAGGTGAGCAGTATTAATCCGGAAACAGTGGTATCTGTTTTGAAGGATCAAATAGAGAATTATGATCATAAGACGGAAGTAAAAGAAGAAGGCAGGATCATCCAGATTGCGGATGGCATCGTCACCGTGTATGGGATGGATCAGGCAATGTACGGAGAATTGGTAACCTTTGAGACCGGCGTCCATGGGTTAGTCATGAATGTGGAGAGAAACTGCATCGGGGTCGTTTTGCTCGGCTCTGATCATGGTTTGATGGAAGGTTCAAAAGTGAAAAGAACCGGCGTGCAGGCTGACATTCCGGTAGGGAATGGCATGATTGGACGAGTTGTCAACGCCATCGGGGAACCGATTGACGGAAAAGGTGAAATTCAGGCGGAAGAACGCCGCCCGATCGAGCATGAGGCAGCGGGAGTTATCGCAAGAAAATCGGTTGATCAGCCGCTGCAGACAGGAATCTTGGCAATTGATTCTATGTTCCCGATTGGAAAAGGACAGAGAGAATTGATTATCGGAGATCGTCAGACAGGAAAGACATCCATTGCGGTAGATACGATCCTGAACCAGAAAGGAAAGGATGTTATCTGCATCTATGTCGCAATTGGTCAGAAAGCTTCCACAGTCTCACAGATCGTTACGAACTTGAAGAAACACGGCGCAATGGAATATTCCATCGTTGTATCTGCATCAGCCAGTGATCTGGCGTCCCAGCAGTATATTGCCCCTTATTCCGGCACAGCGATCGCAGAATATTTTATGAGTCAGGGAAAAGACGTATTGATTGTTTACGATGACTTGAGCAAACATGCTGTGGCATACCGTGCAATTTCTCTTCTGTTGGAAAGACCGCCTGGACGTGAAGCGTACCCGGGAGATGTATTTTACCTTCATTCCAGACTGCTGGAGCGTTCCTGCAGGCTGGATGAGGCTCACGGCGGGGGATCCATCACGGCACTGCCGATTATCGAGACTCAGGCAGGAGATGTATCTGCGTATATTCCGACCAATGTGATCTCCATCACTGATGGACAGATCTTTTTGGAAAGCGAGTTATTCTTCTCAGGCGTTCGTCCGGCAGTCAACGTTGGTCTTTCCGTATCTCGTGTCGGCGGGGCGGCACAAACAAAGATCATGAAAAAGGTTGCAGGAAACTTAAGAATCGATTTGGCACAGTATCGGGAGCTTGAAGTCTTTACTCAGTTTAGCTCCGATCTGGATGAAAGCACGAAAAATACTTTGAATCACGGAACCCATTTGATTGAGCTGCTGAAGCAGCCGCTGTATCAGCCGATGCCGCTTCATAAGCAGATTGTTTTGCTCTATGCGGCATCCCACAAGATGCTGAATGATATACCAATCAAGGAACTTCGCAGGGAGACTGAGGATATGGTGGCTTATTTTGAACGGAAACATCCGGAAATCTTAAAAGAGATCGATGAAAAGAAAGTCCTGACGGATGAGCTGGCGAAGGAAATCGAGCAGGGAATTTTAGAATATAAGAAGTAGGTGAGTTCCATGGCGAATATGAGAGAAATAAAGACAAGGATGAAGAGCATTGAGGATACATTAAAAATCACCAATGCGATGTATTTGATTTCTTCCTCAAAATTAAAAAAAGCCAGAAAACAGCTGGAAGTCACGGAACCGTATTTTGAACTGATCCAGGCAACGCTGATTGATATCATTGCCCATTCTCCGGATTTGAAAAATTCTTATCTTCGGGTGAAAAAAGAAGGAGAAAAGCCGAAGAAAGGGTATTTGATCATGACGGCGGACCGTGGGCTTGCCGGAGCTTACAATCATAATATTTTGAAAATGGCAGAAGACGAGATCAAAGATGATCCGGACGCAAGGCTCTTTGTGATAGGATATATGGGAAGAAATTATTTCGGCCGGAGAAATGAAGCGGGAATGGATGATGATTTCCTTTATACGACACAGAATCCTACCATTTATCGGGCAAGAAGGATTGCGGAAAAACTTCTGAAGCTATATTTGGATGGAGAATTAGATGAAATTTATGTTATCTACACCAAGATGATTTCGTCCATGGCTTCAGAACCGCAGATCATTCAGGTCATGCCGCTGAATCCGAAGAAATATATCATGGCGGGAAGAACCAGACCGAGAAGATATACGGATTTTCAGCCGTCAGTCGATGCGGTGCTCAATCGTTTGGTGCCGAATTATGTAAAAGGTTTGGTCTATGGAGCCATGGTAGAATCTTTCTCCAGCGAATTGAATGCCAGGATGATGGCAATGGAAGGAGCCAGCAAGAGCGCGAGGGAGATGATCCATTCTCTGGGACTTTTATATAATCGTGCCCGTCAGGCGGCGATCACACAGGAAATTACAGAAGTCGTAGGCGGCGCAAGATCATTAAGGAAGAAATAACCGTAGCGAAAGAAGGGAAAAGAAGATGAAAAAAGGAAAAATCGTACAGATCATAGGTCCGGTTATCGATGTAGAATTTGAGACCGAAGATCTCCCTTTTATCAATGATGCTTTAACTGTAGATAATCATGGAAAGACTGTCGTAATGGAAGTTGCGCAGCACACAGGAAATCGAACCGTCCGCTGCATCCTTCTGGCGGCAAGCGAAGGCCTTCATAAAGGTATGGAAGTAACAGTAACCGGAGGACCGATACAGGTTCCGGTAGGAAAGCAGACTTTGGGGAGAATGTTTAATGTCCTCGGGGAGACAATTGATGGCGGGGAACAGATCACAGAAGGTGAAAAGTGGGCAATCCATAGGGAAGCGCCTCGGTTTGAGGATCAAAGTCCGGTGGTGGAGATGCTTGAGACAGGAATCAAAGTCATTGACCTTCTGGCGCCATATGCAAAAGGAGGAAAAATTGGATTGTTTGGAGGAGCCGGTGTTGGAAAGACCGTGCTGATCCAGGAATTGATCCACAATATTGCGACAGAACACGGCGGATATTCTATCTTTACCGGTGTAGGAGAACGTTCCCGCGAAGGAAACGATCTGTGGGGCGAGATGACCGAATCAGGCGTTATCAAAAATACAGCGCTGGTTTTCGGACAGATGAATGAGCCGCCTGGATCCCGTATGCGTGTAGCGCAGACCGGACTTACGATGGCAGAATACTTCCGTGATCAGGAAAAACAGAATGTCCTGTTATTTATCGATAATATTTTCCGTTATGTACAAGCGGGATCTGAGGTATCTGCTTTGCTTGGAAGAATGCCTTCTGCGGTAGGATACCAGCCGACTTTGGCCAATGAGGTCGGAGCTCTCCAGGAAAGGATCACTTCTACAAAGAATGGTTCCATTACCTCGGTCCAGGCTGTTTATGTGCCGGCAGACGACCTAACGGACCCGGCGCCGGCAACGACCTTTGCACATTTGGATGCAACGATCGTATTGTCCAGGGCGATTTCCGAACAGGGAATTTATCCTGCGGTGGATCCGTTGGAATCAAGTTCCAGAATTTTGGAAGCAGATATCGTCGGGGAAGAGCATTATGAGGTGGCACGCCGCGTCGAGGAAGCGCTTCAAAGATATAAAGAGCTCCAGGATATTATAGCGATTCTCGGAATGGAAGAATTGGACGAGGAAGACAAAGTAACAGTCTACAGAGCCAGAAAGATTCAGAAATTCTTGTCTCAGCCATTCCACGTAGCAGAGAATTTCACGGGAATTCCTGGAAAATATGTGCCGATCAAAGAAACCGTCCGAGGATTTAAGGCAATCTTGGATGGTGAGATGGATGAATATCCGGAAGCTGCGTTCCTGATGGCAGGTACGATCGATGATGTAAAGGAAAAAGCGAAAGAGGTGTCATAGTATGGCAGAAACCTTTTATTTTGAGATTATTGCAAGCGACAAGAAATTTTACAGCGGAGCCTGTGAACAGGTTATTTTTCCGGCGGTGGACGGATTATACGGCGTTCTTGCCAACCATGAAGATACGGTAACGGCGGTGGTAGCCGGAGAACTGCGGTTCAAAGTCAATGGAGAATGGCATGCCGCTGTTGTTGGAGAAGGCTTTGCGGATATTACAAGAGACTTTGTTGTCATTGCAGTCGATACGGTAGAACGGCCGGAAGATGTAGATATTATCCGAGCACGGGAAGCAAAAGAACGGGCTGAAGAACGCCTGCGGCAGAAACAAAGCCGGCTGCAGTATTATCATACGCAGGCTGCATTGTCCAGAGCCATGGCAAGGCTGAAAGTCACATCCAAATATACAAAAAAATAAATAAGAAAAGCAGGAACCTATGGAGATCAGGAGAAATCATCTGATTTTCATAGGTTCTTTTTGTATTGTGGATTTTGACCAATAATGTGTTTGAAATGTTTGGGTTTTATGGTAAACTATACAAAAGAACGGAAATGTGGTGGTGATGACAGGAAGGAAATGTTATAATGACCGAAATGACGAGAGACGGCAAGGAGGGACTCATGAAAAAATACGGATCGATCTTTCGGATGCTTTCCCTGATCACACAGCTTGGAATTACGATGCTGACCTCCATATTCTTGTGTATGTTCGCAGGATTATGGATTGACCGTACATTCTCGACCCACTTTTTCCTTTTTTTTCTGATTCTAGGTGTCCTTGGCGGATTTCGAGGCGTCTACGCACTGGTAAAACATGCGAATGATGACAGCAAGGAGGGCGAAGATGAAGGATAAATTACGGCAGATAGACGAGATGTTCCTGGATCTGCTGATCGGGATCATTTTGTGCGGAGTGGTATTTGGGATTTTGGGCATGATAATAACCAAAGGGAATTTATGGTATCTGCTCGGTATCGCAGCCGGAACCGGAGCCGCGGCGGGAATTTTGATCCATATGATGGTCAGCATCCAGAAAGCGGTGCATATGGATACCAATCAGGCAAGCCGCTATATGGTCAAATGTTCCATTATCCGTTATTTGGCGATGCTTTTGATTTTGCTTTTGGGGATAAAAGGTGATTTTGCTTGTTTTATCGGTATTGTCATTGGATTTTTGGGGAATAAGGCAGCTGCATTTTTGCAGAAGCCAATTCATCAGTATATTACGAGAAAAATTATGGAAGATTAAGAGAAAGGAGGTAATGCTATGGGAATGATGGGAGCCCCCATGATTGCTGCCGCATCGGGAAATGATGTGGATTTCATGGTACACGGGCTGATACCGCTGAAGTTCTTTGGACATCAGGTGTGGATCACGACGACACATGTAACAACATTGATCGTAATGATCTTTATTTTGATCCTGGCACTTGCAGCCAGAAGAGCGATTCTAAATGCCAGTGAGAAACCGGAAGGAGTCCAGAATTTTGTGGAGCTTTTGGTAGAGACCCTGGACAATTTGGTACAGGGAAATATGGGCAGGCATTGGAGACCGTTTGTAAATTATATCGGAACGATCATGATCTTTATTTTTATCAGCAATACGTCAGGCTTGTTTGGACTGCGGCCGCCGACGGCGGATTACGGCACAACGCTGGCGCTGGCGCTGATTACGTTTGTGCTGATTCAATTCAGCGCATTTAAGACCAGCGGATTCGGGGTTTTTACGGATCTCTTTAAGCCGATACCGATCTTGTTTCCGATTAATTTGATCGGAGAATTTGCAACACCGCTGTCTATGTCCCTGCGTTTGTTTGGAAATATTATGGCAGGAACGATCATGATGGCGCTTTGGTATGGGCTGCTTCCGATATTTGCAAAGCTAGGAATACCGGCATTTCTTCATATGTATTTTGATCTGTTTTCAGGGGCGATTCAGACATTTGTATTCGCAATGCTGACGATGACATTTATAACAGACAAGAGAGATGCCTGAACAGGAAAAATTTAAGACATAACATAATGTAGGAGGAAGAATTATGAACATTTCAAGTGAAGCATTTGTATTAGGCTGCTCTGCAATCGGAGCAGGATTGGCGTTAATCGCTGGTATTGGACCTGGAGTCGGACAGGGCTACGCGGCCGGACAAGGTGCGGCAGCCGTTGGAAGAAACCCTGGCGCAAAGGGAGATATCACATCCACAATGCTGCTGGGACAGGCGGTTGCAGAGACCACAGGTTTATACGGATTGGTTATCGGCCTTATCTTATTGTATGCGAATCCATTGATCGGAAGACTTTAAGAAAAATAGCCGAAGGGAGGCCAAGGCGTGGACGGAAGAATATTTGGATTAGATATTCAGCTTGGCTTTGATGTGATTTTCCAGGCCATTGCGGTATTTATCATGTTCGGGCTTCTTTCTTATCTTTTATTTGAGCCAGTCAGAAAGTTGCTGGAGAATCGTAAGAATAAGATTGCCGGAGAATTAGATCAGGCGGCGGCAGATCAGAAAGCAGCCGCGAAGTTAAAAGCAGAATATGAAGAGAAATTAAAAAATATTGAAAAAGAAGCAGATGCGATCCTGGCGGCATCCAGAAAAAAGGCATTGAAGCGGCAGGAGGAGATTGTTGCAGACGCAAAGGAAGAAGCTGCGAGAATCCTTGCCAATGCGGATCATGAGATAGAACTTCAGAAGGCAAAGGTCAAAGACCAGATGAAACAGGAGATCATTCAGACGGCCGTGATGATGGCCGGTAAGATCATTTCCGACAAGATTACTGCCCAGGAGCAGAATACGCTGGTTGATGAGACTTTGCAGGAAATGGGTGATAAGACATGGCTTCAAGAGTAAGCAAGATCTACGGGGATGCTTATGTTTCGCTGAAGGCAGAAGAAGGAAAGCTTTTACAGGCTGCCGAAGAGGTCATGGCAATGAAAGAAATCATGAAACAGGATGAGGAGCTGATTGCCTTTCTCTGCCATCCGCAGATTACAAAGAAACAGAAGATGGAAACCGTAGAAAATATTTTAGGAGGCAAAGCATCGGATGATATGATGGGCTTCCTGATGATCATAATCAAAAAGGGACGCTGGGATGCCTTAGAGGAGATCTTTGATTATATCCTGGAGCAGTTAAAGAAACTGCAGGGAATCGGTATCTTAAGTGTTACCTCAGCCTTTCCGCTGTCGCAGGAACAGAAGAAAAAGATAGAAGGAAAGGTATTGGAAGCATCTGCTTATCAGAAGCTGGATGTTTCTTATCAGACAGATGCGTCTATTCTCGGAGGATTAATCCTCAGTATGGATGATCGGGTTGTGGACAGTTCTGTGAGAACAAAACTGGATTCTATGGCGAAGCATTTGTCGAAAATACAAGTATAGAACAGGAGGAAGATAAGCCCTATGAATTTAAGGCCAGAAGAGATCAGCTCTGTGATCAAAGAGCAGATCAAACAATATTCAACAAAGCTTGAAACCTCTGATGTTGGAACCGTAATACAGGTCGCAGACGGGATCGCCAGGATCCATGGGCTGGCAAAAGCCATGCAGGGAGAACTGCTGGAGTTCCCGGGGGGCGTATATGGTATGGTGCTGAATCTGGAAGAAGATAATGTAGGAGCCGTACTGCTTGGAAGCCAAAAAAATATTAACGAAGGCGATTTGGTAAAAACAACGGGACGTGTTGTGGAAGTGCCGGCAGGAGACGCCATGACAGGCCGTGTTGTAAATGCGCTGGGACAGCCAATCGATAAGAAAGGACCGATTGAGACGACAACGTATCGTCCGATTGAGAGAGTGGCATCCGGGGTAATTTCAAGAAAATCTGTAGATACGCCAATTCAGACAGGAATCAAGGCGATCGATGCGATGGTGCCGATCGGACGAGGACAGCGAGAGCTGATCATCGGAGACCGTCAGACAGGAAAGACGGCGATAGCAATCGATACGATCATTAATCAGAAAAATCAGGGCGTACATTGCATTTATGTGGCAATTGGACAAAAAGCATCCACAGTGGCTAATATTGTAAAAACACTCAATGACTATGGCGCAATGGAATATACGACGGTCGTAGCCTCTACGGCCAGTGAATTAGCGCCGCTTCAGTATATTGCGCCGTATGCAGGATGTGCAATCGGTGAAGAATGGATGGAGAAAGGCGAAGATGTGCTGATCATTTATGATGATTTGAGCAAACATGCGACTGCATACCGAACCCTTTCTTTGCTGCTTCGAAGACCGCCTGGACGAGAAGCCTATCCGGGAGATGTTTTCTATCTCCATTCCAGACTTTTGGAAAGGGCAGCACGGTTATCCGATGAATTGGGAGGAGGATCCCTGACGGCTCTCCCGATCATTGAGACACAGGCAGGAGATGTATCTGCCTACATTCCGACCAACGTGATTTCTATCACAGACGGACAGATCTATTTGGAAACAGAGATGTTCCATTCAGGATTCCGTCCTGCGATCAATGCCGGACTTTCCGTTTCCCGTGTGGGAGGATCAGCTCAGATCAAGGCGATGAAGAGCATTGCAGGACCGATTCGTACAGACTTAGCGCAGTACAGAGAATTGGCGGCATTTGCTCAGTTTGGTTCTGAACTTGACCAGGATACCAAAGAACGTTTGGCACAGGGTGAGAGAATCCGTGAGGTATTAAAACAGCCGCAGTATGAACCGCTCCCTGTGGAAAAACAGGTCGTAATCATTTATGCAGCGGTGAAAAAATACTTATTGGATTTGGAAACAGCGCAGGTGTTGGATTTCCAGGATGCATTGTTCGAGCTGATCGATACAAAATATCCTGAAATTTGGGAATCCATCCGGGAAACAAAAGTGATCACAGAAGAAACAGAGAAGAAGATCGTACAGGCAATTGATGAGTGCAAAAACTCTTTGAAAAGGTAAGGTGAATCGTCATGGCATCAATGATTGATATAAAGAGACGAAAGACCAGCATTGAGAGTACGGAGCAGATTACCAAGGCGATGAAGCTCGTCTCTACTGTGAAGCTTCAGCGGGCGAGACAAAGAGCAGAAGAGTCAAAACCATATTTTCAGAAAATGTATCAGACGGTGACGTCGATCTTGGGAAAGACGGAAGGCATCGATCATCCATATCTTTGTGCGAATGGTTCAGAGAAGAAAGGCATCATTGTAATTTCTTCTAATCGAGGACTTGCAGGCGGCTACAACAATAACATTGTAAAGCTGATCCGCGACAGTGGATTGGATCGGGATGAGATCGTTGTTTATGGTGTTGGACATAAAGGAATGGAAATTCTTGCTCACCGAGGATATCAGATCGTATCAGATGATTCCGGGATTATCAATGAACCGGTGTATGAAGATGCAAGAAACTTAGGAAATAAAGTATTAAAAGCATATGAAGAAGGGCAGATTGGAGAAATTTATCTTGCGTATACTGAGTTTAAGAATACGGTAGTTCATGAGCCGAAACTTATGAAATTACTGCCGATGGAAGCGGTGAAGGAAAAGGATGCAGAAGAACCGAAAGGAAAGCTTTTGATGAATTTCGAGCCAAAACCGGAGGAAGCGTTGTCCTTGCTGATTCCTAAGTATATATGCAGCATGATATATGGCGCTCTGGTATCATCCGCAGCCAGCGAAAATGGAGCCAGGATGCAGGCGATGGATGCCGCATCCAGCAATGCGGAAGAGATGATCTCTGATCTGGAACTTGCCTATAATCGGGCACGGCAAGGTGCGATTACACAAGAACTGACAGAAATCATTTCAGGAGCGGAAGCACTGAAATAAGATTAGGAGGAAATAGAATGGCAGATAATCATACAGGGAAGATTACCCAGGTGATTGGTGCGGTCTTGGATATTAGATTCAGCGGCAATGAACTCCCGGAAATCAATGATGCGGTCGAGATTCCGCTGAAAAACGGTGAGAAACTCGTTGTAGAAGTCGCCCAGCATCTGGGAGATGATACGGTAAGATGTATCGCGATGGGAACGACGGATGGTCTTGTTCGCGGTATGGAAGCGAAAGCGACCGGCGGACCGATTTCGGTTCCGGTAGGAGAAGAAACATTAGGACGTATCTTTAATGTTCTTGGAGAACCAATTGACCAGAAACCGGCGCCGAAAGGAGAAAAAAGACTTCCAATCCACCGCCCGGCACCGGAATTCAGCGAGCAGTCAACCGATACAGAAGTGTTGGAGACCGGAATTAAGGTCGTAGATCTGCTCTGCCCATATCAAAAAGGCGGAAAGATCGGATTGTTCGGGGGTGCAGGAGTAGGCAAGACGGTTCTGATCCAGGAATTAATTCGAAATATCGCTACGGAACACGGCGGATATTCTGTATTTACCGGTGTTGGAGAGCGAACCAGAGAAGGAAATGACCTTTATTATGAGATGAGTGAATCCGGAGTTATTGATAAGACAACGATGGTCTTCGGACAGATGAATGAGCCGCCGGGAGCTCGTATGAGAGTAGGATTGACCGGACTTACGATTGCCGAAGATTTTAGGGATCGAGGCGGAAAAGACGTCCTTTTGTTTATCGATAATATTTTCCGTTTTACCCAGGCTGGTTCTGAGGTATCCGCATTGCTTGGCCGAGTGCCAAGTGCCGTTGGATATCAGCCGACTCTGCAGACCGAGATGGGTGCGCTGCAGGAAAGAATCACCTCAACAAAAAACGGATCCATTACATCGGTACAGGCAGTCTATGTGCCGGCGGATGACTTAACAGACCCGGCTCCGGCAACGACGTTTGCTCATTTGGACGCTACAACGGTATTGTCCCGTTCCATTTCTGAAATGGGTATCTATCCTGCGGTAGATCCGCTGGAGTCCACTTCCAGGATTCTGGATCCTAAGATCGTAGGAGAAGATCATTATAAAGTTGCCCGCGGAGTCCAGGAGATTCTTCAAAGATATAAGGAACTGCAGGATATCATTGCAATCTTAGGTATGGATGAATTATCAGAAGAGGAAAAACTGGTGGTAGATCGAGCACGAAAGATTCAGAGATTCCTATCTCAGCCTTTCTTCGTTGCGGAACAATTTACCGGAAAACCAGGGCAGTATGTGCCGCTTAGCGATACGATTCAGGGATTCAAGGAAATCTTGGAAGGAAAGCATGACGACATTCCGGAAGGAATGTTCCTGAATGCCGGAAGTATCGATGAAGTCGTAGAACGCGCGGCAGCGAAGAAGTAGGTGATCCTATGGCAGATGAAGGAATGCGGTTGGAAGTGACCACACCGGAGCGAATCTTTTATGAAGGAACTGCGGCAATGGTAGAACTGACAACGACAGAAGGTGAGATCGGTGTCTATCCGAAACATATTCCAATGACAATGATCGTCGCCCCTGGTGTGCTGACGATTACAGAGCCGGATGGAACGAAGAAAAAGGCCGCTTTGATGAATGGTTTTTTGGAAATAACGCCGGATGCCATGAGCATTTTGGCAGAAGTAGCCGAATGGCCGGAAGAGATCGATCAGGAAAGAGTAAAGAAAGCCAAAGAACGGGCAAGAAAACGTTTGGAGGCCAAAGAAACAGAGATCGATGTTATGCGGGCAGAGCTGGCTTTAAAACGAGCGTTAGTCCGGGAAAAAATGATACAGAAATAAAAAATGTGTCAGGCAGTGAAATGTCTGACACATTTTTTGTTAGAAGAGTTCTTCTAAAGTTCTATCGTATGAAAATCAATCTCCAGATCTTCATAGATGCCGGCTTTTACGGTATCGGAAAAGGTATAATCCCCGGTATCTTCCGATTCGAAATTATAAATAAGAATCCGGTTTTTGTCCGGATCAACAATCCAGTATTCTCTTACTCCGGCAGTTGCATCGTGATGACAGAATTCATCGATTGGCTAGATTATTATTTTGATACCTTGCATCAAAGGTCACCTCATCGCCCAGCCATTCCGGCCCTTCATATTCTAAAGCAGCTTCTTCGCTTGGAAATTCCACCTCTGCCATGACGAGTCCCTCATGGGTATCGTGGAATACGTCAAGTTCAATCGTGTAGCCATGTTCAGTAGGAATTCTGTAACGAGTCTTTTGAATCAGGATGCCATCAATCTTCGGAAGAAGATGTTCGTAAGCCTTTTTATCCAGAGGGAATTCGGATTCTGTACGTGAAAGCAGCCCTTTGGATTTAAAAGTGAGGAAATATTCCTTATCCATTCGACGAATGCGAATGACAGGTTCCATACATAAATATCCCTGTTCAATCTCAGCATGGGGATAACTTTCCAGATCAGCAGGCAGCTCTGAAACAATAAATTTACGTTCAATTTCCATAGGAAAACCCTCCGTTTCTTTTTTCTTTATTATAACCAGTGACTGTGTTATAATCAACAAAGATTGGGAAAAAACAAAAAAGTAAGGAGCACATAGAGAATTATGCGTTTGAGAAATGTACCGGGAGCAAAGGAAACGATCATAGAAAGCTGTTTTTCAATCCAGGAACCTGAGACTTATAAAGGCAGATGGGCAGAAGAATTCGGAAATCAGAATCCGATCCATATCGAAGTGGGAATGGGCAAAGGGAAGTTCATTTTGGAGATGGCAAGGAGGAATCCGGAGGTGAATTATATCGGGATTGAAAAGTATTCCAGTGTTTTGGTCCGTGCCGTAGAAAAGACAGAGGATTTTGAAGGAAAGAATCTTCGATTGATTCGTATGGATGCGGAAGATATTGAAAATGTTTTTGAAAAAGGCGAGGTAAGTCGGATCTATCTGAATTTTTCAGACCCATGGCCGAAAGACCGCCATGCAAAAAGACGCCTGACTTCTGTCAGATTCTTGGAGCGTTATGACAATATTTTGACCAGTGACGGAAGGATCGTTTTCAAAACCGACAACAAAGATTTGTTTGACTTTTCATTGGAGCAGGTCGAGGAAGCCGGATGGATTTTGGAGAATTATACCTATGATCTTCATCACAGCGAATATAATGAAGGGAATGTGATGACAGAATACGAGGAAAAATTTTCTGCAAAAGGGAATCCTATTTGCCGTTTGACGGCATACCGGCATGAATCGTAAATTGGTTGCATATGATAAACCAAAAGTGTTAGAATAAATAATGAAGCAAAGAAGGTATCAAAGAAGTATACAGTTATTTCTCTATCAGCATCCTTGCGTCAATCGATGGATCTGCAGATTTTGCCTGTCCATAGAAGAAGCGAAGCGATGTCTGTGCGGAAAAGAATAGGAGCAGCAAATGGAATATAAATTTACAAAAGCAAATTTTCAGGAAGAAGTATTAAACTGTGATCAGCCGGTATTGGTTGACATGTTTGCTACCTGGTGCGGTCCATGCAAGATGATGGCGCCGGTCGTAGAAGAATTGGCAGACGACTATGACGGAGAAGTGAAAGTGGGAAAATTAGATATCGATGAAGATGGAGATATCGCAGCACAGTACAGCATCATGTCCGTTCCGACATTCTTGATCTTTAAGAATGGAGAAGTCGTAGATAAGATCATCGGCGGAGTGCCGAAAGAGGTCCTGAAAGAGGCAATTGACAAAGTAAAATAGGAAACGAGAATGATTGCCCGGTGCTTTTTCCATGCGCCGGGCTATTCTTTGTTTGCGGACCGATAGGGGATAAATGGGAGAGATAGATGAACGTACTGAATATTGAGCATATACATAAAATTTATGGAGAAAAAGTAATTTTTGATGATGTGTCGCTTGGAATTCATCAGGGAGACAAAATCGGAATCATCGGAGTGAATGGGACCGGGAAGACGACGCTATTAAAGATCATAGCAGGTTTGGAGGAAACGGATGAAGGAGAAATTATCCGGGGAAATGGGATCCGGGTATCTTATCTGCCGCAGAATCCGGAGTTTTCCGGAAATCCTGCGATTCTTTCTTATGTTATGGAAGGAAAGGAACATCAGGATTGGCAGACGGAAAGTGAAGCCAAAACCATTTTAACAAGGCTCGGAATCTATGACTTTGAGGAAAAGACACAGCATTTATCCGGAGGAGAGCGAAAAAGAGCTGCCTTGGCAAGGACATTGGTCGATCCTGCGGAAATCTTGATTTTGGATGAACCGACCAACCACTTGGACAATGATATGGTTCTTTGGCTGGAAGATTATTTGAATCAATTCAAAGGCGTTTTGATCATGGTAACCCATGATCGTTATTTCTTAGATCGTGTGACCAATAAAATAGTTGAGATCGATCAGGGCAAGCTGTATGAATATGATGCCAATTACTCCGGGTTCCTGGAGTTAAAGGCACAGCGGGAAGAAATGGAAATTGCTTCTGAGAGAAAAAGGCAGAGTCTGCTTCGCGTAGAAATGGAATGGATGAAGCAGGGCGTAAAAGCCAGGGGAACCAGACAGAGAGCAAGAACCGAACGTTTTGAAGCGTTGAAAAACGCCAAAGGACCGAAGATGCAGCAGCAAGTGGAGATCGATTCCCTTAGCAGCCGTTTAGGAAAAAAGACAATCGAATTGTCCCATGTGTCCAAAGGATTCCAGGGACGGCAGCTGATTTCAGATTTTTCTTACATTGTATTAAAAGAAGACCGATTAGGATTTATAGGTCCCAATGGATGTGGAAAGTCTACCATGATGAAAATGATTATGGGGCTTCTTACGCCGGATGAAGGCGAGATTATTTTAGGGGATACGGTAAAGATCGGTTATTTTGCGCAGGAAAATCAGGAGATGGATGGAGACATCCGTGTCATTGATTATATTCGAGACACGGCGGAATATATTCAAACAGCAAAAGGACAGGCCAGTGCATCTCAGATGCTGGAGAGATTCCTGTTCCCGCCGGAACTTCAATATACACCTCTTAACAGGCTGTCAGGCGGTGAGAAACGGCGTTTATATCTGTTAAAAGTCTTGATGGAAGCTCCGAATGTATTGATTTTGGACGAGCCGACCAATGACTTAGATATTGCGACATTAACGATCTTAGAAGATTATCTGGATTCTTTCCAGGGAATCGTTATTACCGTTTCCCACGACCGTTATTTTCTGGATCGGGTTGTCAGCCGTATCTTTGCATTCGAAGAGGGTGGAAAACTAACACAGTACGAAGGCGGATATACGGATTATTTAGATAAGGTAAAAGCAAGGAAAAGCGAAATTCCAAAAGAACAAAAAGAGAAGAAAGGAAAGAAATTTCAAAAAACGCACCAGAAAAAATTGAAATTTACATTCCAGGAACAAAGAGATTATGAAACGATTGATGATGAAATCGCGGCGCTGGAAGAAAAAATCGAAAAACTGGATCAAGATATGATAGAAAATGCTACGAATTCCGGGAAGCTAGCCGAATTGGTACAGCAAAAAGAAGAAGCAGAAAAAATGCTGGAAGAGAAAATGGATCGATGGGTCTATCTCAATGATCTGACGGAGAAAATAGAACAGCAGAAATAAAATGCACCGGTCGTTTTTTCGACCGGTGTAGTTTTAAAGATCCTTTTCAGATAAGGTTATTTTTTTCTTGTATAATCGATAATCCACCCAATTTTCAATCAGGTATTGGACGCAGGCAAAAAACGGAACGCCAAGGAACATGCCCAGAGGACCAAAGTAAGCGCCGCCGACCGTGATAGAAAATAAGATTAACAATGGCCTTACTCCGGTAGATTCTCCGAGAATCTTAGGACCGAGAATAAAACCGTCAAATTGCTGCAGCAGGAACACCATAATAATGAAAATCAAAGCTTTCATCGGGCTGACAATAAATAAGATGAAAGCGCCCGGCACTGCTCCGATGAATGGTCCGAAATAAGGGATCATATTGGTAATTCCGACAATGACGCTGATCAAAACGGCATATGGAAGATGCAGGAGCGTCATCAGCAAAAAGCATAAAATCCCAATAATCAGGGAGTCGATAGATTTTCCGATGATGAAACTGGAAAAAATCTTATGGCAGTCCTTACATTTTCTTAAAACGGAATAAGAAGTTTTTTCTGAAAAAATTGCCAAAACAAATCTTTTCAAAAACTTGATTATAATCTTCTTATCCGCGGTCATGTAAATAGAAGTAACGAGGGCGATAATAAGATTAAACATCCATTTTGCCAAAGAAACTGTTATATTATAAATCCACGGAATCAGATTTGAAATCA
Source organism: Candidatus Anaerostipes excrementavium (assembly GCA_019114985.1). Taxonomy (GTDB): domain Bacteria; phylum Bacillota; class Clostridia; order Lachnospirales; family Lachnospiraceae; genus Anaerostipes; species Anaerostipes excrementavium. Next base: position 29,562 of record DXEM01000019.1, on the reverse strand, counting down.
GATCGTTCGTGAGAGACATCAGTTTAGGCAATGTCTTTGTTTCAATGGTTTCAATAACTTCACTTGGCAGAATACTGGTGCTTGATTTCAGATATCGATCAGACAGATCAGTGAGTGTATTGTAAATTCCAGGAATTTGAAGAGAAAGTTCCTGAATGCTTTCGATCAGCTGGGGGATAACGAAAATCAGGCAGACGGCAAGTCCGCCAAGAAATAAAAGGTAACTGAATAAAATGGAAATTCCTCTGCACAAGCGTTTGTGTGTGTCAGGGATGATCTTTGAAAAAAGATTCCGCTGGAAGAATCCAACCACCGGATTAATGATGTAAGCAATCAAAAATCCTAAGAAAAATGGGAATAAAATATCCCATAGTTCTGTAATCAGAGATTTCGTTACGTCCCACTGTGTAACAAATTGAAAGATGATACAACCGATCAGAATTACGGCAATAGTGTAGATACAAATCGTAAAATATTTTTTGTTTGATTCAAATTTATGATTTCCAGCCATAGAGGCGGGCCTCCTTTTTTCATGATAACCTTATTATAATTTCAGAAGCTTGATTTCACAAGTGAAAACAGAAAAATGAAAAAAAATTAAATTTGTGCTTGCATTCTTGGAAACAATCATATATAATAATTCTTGCGTCAGAGATGAGGCGAAATTAAATAAGATATGCGTGATTAGCTCAGCTGGCAGAGCACCTGACTCTTAATCAGGGTGTCGAGGGTTCGAACCCCTCATCGCGTACTAAAGATGCTGTTTTTGGCGAGAGCCGGGGATGGCATTTTTTCTATTTTACAGAAACTCCAATCCTATGAAATAAAAACGGCTCCGCGAGAACCACACTGCGGCGGTGTGGAAAATAATGGGAAATTTTTAAGTAATCAGTTGAAAAAGCGATTAATTTTGATATAATTAATTTATTGATTACAAAAGAGGGCGTTCAGGTGCATTCAGTAGGGAAAATTAATCGCGATATTTACAGCTGCATTACGAAGGATATTATAACAGATGAGGTCATCATTACAGACAATCAGATACAACATATATTGGAAAGACACCCAGAGGCTTATAAAGAAGTTATTGATTATTTATCAGAGATTATTTGGGAACCAGATTTTATCATGGAAGATAAACATAAGAATACAGGGCTTATCATTAAAAAAATAAAGACGGGAAAAGAATACACCCAAATAGTATTAAGGATATGTACTTCAGGTGATAACCCTAATTACAAAAATTCAATAATATCATGTTGGAAGATAAGTGAAAGAAGATTGCAGAATTATTTGAGAAACAAAACAATCCTTTACAAAAAAGAATAAACATTATATAATCTAGATATAATAAAATTAATGAGAAGTTATCTGAGGTGGTAAAATTCGTTGCAGCCACGCACCCTTTGGGTCAAAAGAGATGCAGGAGAGGCGACGCCTGCCGGATAACTTCTTATTTTTGAATTCAGAAAGAAGCATATTTTGCGTATTGTTTGTCAGTCAGAAATGACTGTTTTTTTTATTTCATAGGAAACTCCAATCCTATGAAATAAAACGCTCCGCGAGGGCGCAAAATGTCCGGTGGACATTTGCTCTGCGCCGACCGGAGTGGAACGAAGACGCACTGCGGCGGTGTGGAAAACGTCACTAAAGCGCCCCGCCGCAGGCGAAAAATCCAGCAAAGCAGGATTCTTTCTTATTCTTTATGATCTCCAGTCTTGCCGATGATCTCTGCGATCATCTCGTCGGTCATCTCTGCGGTCGTCCCTGCGATCATCTCTGCGGTTATCCCATCGATCCCTGCCGCATCGGCATGGAGGACAAGGCGGACAGCCAGGTCTGCGTCGTGTATTGCCAAACATAGATATCATTCCTTTTTTTCTTAGGATATGCCAAAGACAGAGACAAAGTGTCGAAATAAGAAGAAAGTGTTTCTTTTTGGATTCCATGTGATAAGATAATACAAAAGGAAAGGGAAAAATATGATACTGAATACAGGAAATAGAACGGATATTCCGGCATTTTTTAGTACATGGTTTTATCAACGAATCAGGGAGGGATATGTATTGGTTCGAAATCCCTATAATCCGGAGCAGATCTTAAGGTACCGTTTGGATCCGGAAGTAGTGGACTGCCTTTGTTTCTGCACGAAAAACCCGGAGCCTATGCTTTCCAGACTAAAAGAACTGGATCCGTTCCGGCAGCTTTGGTATGTTACGATCACTCCCTACGGCGAAGAGATAGAACCATACGTTCCCAAGAAACAAAAGGTTATAGCTTCTTTTCAGGAACTGTCCGGGAAAGTTGGCGCAGAACGTGTGATTTGGCGGTATGATCCGATTTTTCTTACGGATGTTTACGACCTTGCCTACCATTTTCATGCGTTTGAGACTATGGCGAAGGCATTAAATGGCTGTACTAAGCGATGTGTGATCAGTTTTATTGATCTATATGAGAAGACCAGACGGAATTTTCCCAAGGCAAAACGAGTCGAGAGAAAAGATCGGATCGCAATCGGAAAAGAGTTTGTGAAAATCGGGAAGAAAAATGGAATTCAAATCATGACTTGCTGTGAGGGAACGGAATTGGAACCCTATGGAGCAGACTGCGGCGGCTGTATGCGGCAGGATGTGATCGAGCAGGCGATTGGGGAATATTTGGAAGTACCATCCCGCGGCAAAATGATCCGGGAAGGGTGCAGATGTCTGCTGGGTGCGGATATCGGCGCATATAATACATGCGGACATGGCTGTATTTACTGCTATGCAAATTATGATCAGGAATCGGTATCCTGGAATCGGAAACTGCATGACCCGTCGTCGCCCCTGCTCATTGGAAGATTAAATCCGGGAGATACGGTGCAGGAGGCAAAACAGGAGACTTATATTGATCCTCAATTACGTTTATTTTAAAGGAGAAAAAGATGATAAAAAAAATCGGATTGGCGCAGGTTGATTCTTCGGCAGATTGGAAAGAAAATATAAAAAAAGCAGACAAATATGCCCGGGAAGCAGCGAGACAGCAGGTGAAGCTGCTGTTGTTCCCTGAATATTTTATGACCTATTATCCTCTGCGAGACGGCTCCTACCAGGGAAAAGGACAAAAAATCGATGGAGAATTTGTGCAGGAGATGAGAAATATTGGGAAACGATATGGAATCTGGATGGCATTTGGAATGAATGAAATCGGAGAAGAAAAAGGGCGCAGTTATAATACGATCATCGTATCTGACAGTGAGGGGAACCAAAGAGGATTTTACAGAAAGGCGCATTTGTTTGATGCTTACCAATGGAAAGAGTCGAAACAGACCATTCCCGGGGATCAGATTTTCCAGCCGATAGATTCTCCGATTGGGAGATTGGGGATTGGGACTTGTTATGATCTGCGCTTTCCTGAGCTAGCTCGCCTTGAAGCTTTGGAAGGGACAGAAATGATGCTGTATCCTTCTGCCTGGGTTTCGGGAGAAGGAAAATTCATGCAATGGAAAGTCCTGCTGCAAGCCAGGGCCATTGAGAATGAAATGTATGTATTTGGATGCTGTCATTGCGGAGAACATTATATGGGAAGAAGCCTTGGATTTGACCCTTATGGAAGAGAGATTCTGCGGGGAGGGTTAGGAGAAGGGCTCCTGGTCGGGGAGATTGAACTCGATCAAATCGATAGAGCCCGACAGGAAAACCCTGTATTTACAAACCGAAGAAAAGATTTGTATCAATTATTCAGAATAGATACGGTTCATTAGAGATCCTTACACGAAAAGGAAAAACAGGATCGGGATCAAAAGGGATGGGAGCATATTTAAAGTCTTCATATCTTTCACATTTAAAATGGAAAGGCCGGAAGCCGCAATCAAAAAACCTCCGACGATGGTGATTTCTCCCATCAGAGCGTCGGTTAAAAATGTCTGAAGGAAAGATGCACCCAGATAAATGCTGCCTTGCCAGCAAAACAGGACAGGGGCTGCGAAAGCCATTCCGATGCCGTAGGTAGAGGCAAGCACAGTGGAAGTAACAAAGTCCAGGGTCGCATTGGTAAAAAGGTAGGTATTATCACCATAGAGGGCGCTCTGGATTGGACCAAGGATGGAGAGGCTTCCGATACAATAAAGCAGGATTCCCGTGGAAAGCCCTTTGGCCAGTTCAGATTTTCCAAAGCGTCCCATCAGTCCATGGAATCTGCCGTCCAGATCCAGGATTGTTCCGGCAAGACTTCCGATGGCAAGGCTTACAATGAACAGTACCGGATATTGGCTGTCCGCCATATTCGACGTGATAGCATTGATTCCGATGCCTAAAGCTGCAAGACCCATAGCATTGTAAAGGCAGGTTTGATATTTTTCCTTGATGCCTCGTTTTAAGATGCTTCCAAGCACGCTGCCGGCTAAGATTGTGCAGGTGTTTGCGATGGTTCCAATCATCATAGTGTTCTGTCTCCTATTCTGTGTTTTTCTTTTAGTATAGCATAAAAGTTGATATAATGAATAAAAGCGGAGGTGAAATCATTGAAAACGGAAGAAGAAAGCAAATATGCAAAAGAAGCGAAACGATTGTTCATGGAGGGTTATAATTGTTCTCAGTCTGTATTTTTGGCATTTCAGGACTATTATGAGATGGATTTTGAGACTGCGGCGAAAATCAGTTCCTCCTTCGGAGGAGGAATGGGGCGGCTCCGGGAAGTCTGCGGCTGTGTGAGCGGAATGTTTATGGCAGCAGGTTATCTGTACGGATATGGTGATCCCAAGGATTATGAGGCAAAAAAAGAACATTATCAGCGAATTCAACATCTGGCGGAACAATTTCGAAAGGAAAACGGATCGATCGTATGCAGAGATCTGTTAGGCTTGGGAAAAGGAAAGGATGATCCGGAGCCATCCCATAGGACAGAGGCATATTACAAGAAAAGGCCCTGTCCCAATCTGGCAGCAATGGCGGCAGGGATTTTTCATCAGTATTTAGAAGAGCATCCGCCCAAAAAATAGAAAGATCACCTTGACTTTAAATCTTACATATGTAATATTATAGACAACAAAGAGAAGAGAAAGGGGAGTATCAATGACAAGAGTCAAGAAAACATTGATGGGCGTTGCGGTCCTTCTGGCAGCGGCCGGAGCGATTTTATTTGTGAAAAATCATATTTTGAACAGTCCCGGAAATCTTCTTTTAAGGTATATGGCATATCTGGAAGATGGAAAATATGGGGAAATGTATGCCATGTTGGACGAAGACAGTCAAAAAAGCATTTCCAAAGAAGCGTTTATTGCCAGAAACCGCAATATTTACGAAGGTATTTCCATGAAACATTTGAATGTTCAGGTGACATCGAAGAAACGGGAAGAAACCGTGGCATATCGTGTGGAGATGGAGACGAGCGCAGGGAATATTCAATTCAGCACGAAAACCAGATTTATGAAAGAACATGGAACATATAAGATGGATTGGGATGATTCGGTGATTTTCCCGGATCTGACATCAGAAGATAAAGTGAAAGTCCAGACAATCGAGGCAAAGCGGGGAAAGATTACAGATAGAGATGGGATTCTTCTTGCAGGACAAGGGGAGGTAGATTCGATCGGCATTGTTCCCGGGAAGATGGAGGACGATACGGTTCGCCGATTGGCGAAAGCCCTGGATCTTACGGAAGAAGAAATTAATAAAAAACTGGAGCAAAAATGGGTGAAAGATACATCATTTGTACCGATTCAGACTATGGATGGATATCCGGATGAAGTGCTGGATATCGGCGGAATTATGGTATCAGGTACGATCCAGCGGGTGTATCCTCTGGGAGAGGCAGCGGCGCACCTTACCGGCTATGTGCAAAATGGCGAAGGAAAAGCCGGTTTGGAAAAACTTTATGACGAGAAGTTAAAGGGAAAAGACGGAAAGATGATCTCAATCCAGGATGAAAACGGAAGAACAAAAAAGAAGCTGGCAATCAAACCGGAGGAAAATGGACAGGATCTTCAGACAACGATTGACAGGGATCTTCAGCAGGAAATATATGAGCAGTTTAAAAAAGATAAAGGGGCTCATTGTGCAATGGATCCAAAGTCCGGAGAGATTTTGGCTCTTGTCAGCACACCGTCTTATGATAATCAGGCGCTTTCCTGGGGGATGAGCCAGGAGGACTGGAAGAGTTTGTCCCAGGATGAGGCTCTGCCAATGCAGAATCGATGGAAAGCGGTTTGGTGTCCGGGATCTTCTATGAAGCCGATTATCGGAGCCATTGGGCTGACGGAAGGCAAATTTACGGCGGAAGAGGATTTTGGAAACAACGGAACAAGCTGGCAGAAGGATAAAAGCTGGGGCGGATATTATGTGACGACCCTTCATGGATACCAAAATCATAATTTAAGAAATGCGATGATATATTCTGATAACATTTATTTTGCCCAAGCAGCCTTAAAGATAGGAGGGGATCTCCTTCAGAAAGAGTTGGAAGCGATTGGTTTTGGCGAAGAACTGTCTTTTGATTTTGGACTGACAAAGTCTTCTTATGGAGAAAGCGATGGATTCGAATCGGAGATTCAGCTGGCAGACAGCGGCTATGGACAAGGAAAAATCATGATGAATCCGGTGCATATGCTTTCGATTTATTCTGCATTTGAAAATCAGGGAGACATGCTGCTTCCTAGGCTTACAAAGGAGAAAAACGAAAAAGAAAAGATATGGAAAACCAAAGTGTTTTCCGAAAAAGCAGTCGATCAGATCAAAGATTCTATGGAAGCAGTGATCGATGATGCCCATGGAACCGGACATCAGGCAAAAACACAGGGACTGAAGATTTTCGGCAAGACCGGAACCGCGGAAATCAAAGATTCCAAAGAGGATGTTTCCGGCACTGAACTGGGGTGGTTTGTAACATTCACGAAAAAGAATGGGAAAGACGATGAGGTTGAAATGATTTCCATGGTTGAAGATGTAAAAGGACGAGGAGGAAGCGGATATGTGGTTGGAAAAACCAAGAAAATCCTGGAAGCATATATGTTGGAGTAAGAGAAGCGTCCGATTGTTTTTTGTATTATTTTTGATTGGGATTTTAAGTACAGGATGCGGCGGCAAAGCGGAAGAGAAAGACAGCTATAAAGCAGAGGAGACAGCCGGGGAGGAGAACACCTGGAAACCTCTCAGTGTGTCTGAGGAAGAAAAGCAGCAGGCAGAAACAGTCGTCAAACAAGCGGCCAAGGCGTATCATGGGATTTTTCCATATCAAGAAGCAGGAAAAGCAATCTCTGCAGATGATAAACAAAAAGTTTTAAAAGCGATGGGAAGCCAGGGATTATCCGCTATCGCCTCTGAAAGCGGTGCGGTTATGGAAAATGGACAGGCACTGGAGCGTTTTTATGAGAAAACTCAGGATGACAAAACGGGAGAGACTTCGATTGTTCGCGTCAATCCATCCGGAGGATTCAGTGCTATCTTTTTAAAGTCTGAGGCAGGAAATCTCACCGGAATCCTAGCGACTGCAGTTTGGGAATCTGATGGAGAAATATCTATTAGTGAGCTGGTAAAATACAAAGTAAAGCAGCTGGAATTGACAGCAGAGGGCAAGATGATATGTGAGTTTTATTTGTCCGATCAAGATGAAATGCAAAATGACGGACTCATGGAATTTTGTTTAAAATAAAGCTGAATGAGGATGCCGATGGGCTCTCTTTGACTGACGAAAGTCGGAACGGGAAGAGATTCCATCGGCTTCTTTTTACAATTATAAATTTTCTGTTTATAAATTATTCATAGGTGTTTTATTGACAGTGCACTCATTTGGGTGATATGCTTTTCCCTGTACTATTGATAACAGTGTTAACTATTTATGGTAAGAGGGAATGAGGCGATGAAGCAAAAAGAAATGGAAGATTCCATGATCCGCTTGTTCCGAAAGATGTTAAAGATTGATTTTTCCTCGCATTTACATGGAATTTCCAGGGAAGAATTCTTTATGCTGGAGGTTATTGACAGAGGATGTGAGATGGACAGCAGGGAAGAAGGCATCAGTGTATCGGCGATAGCCAAAGCGTTAGATGTTTCCTCGCCGGCGGTTTCCAGAATGGTGCGGGGAATGGAACGAAAGGGTTATGTAACCCGCAGATGCGGCAGATGGAACCGCAGGAATACAATGGTCAGGCTGACAGAGAAAGGGACGCTGACCTACGGCGATTCTAAAAAAGAATTGGATCGCTGGTTCTTAAGAGTGATGGATTATATGGGGCAGAAGGATATGGAACAGCTGTTAAAGCTTTGGGATAAGCTGGCGCAGGGATTTGTAACAGATCATTCGCTTTGCGGCGTATATGTCAAAGGAGATGGGCAGACATGAGAGACAGATTCAATCAATTTATGCAGGGCAGGTACGGATATGACGACCTGAACCGATTTTTAGTAAAAATATTTTTTGTAACTTTGATTTTATCATTGATCACCGGACGGATTCAGATCGGACCGCTTTCTGTGGCGACGATTTTATATTGGCTTTCCCTGATCAATATGAGCTACTGTTATTTTCGGGCATTTTCCAGAAATATTTACAAAAGAACAGAGGAAAATAATCGATTCCTTCAGAAAACAAACGGCATTCGGAATTTTTTCCGTGTACGAAGGGACCGCATGAGCCAGAGGAGATATTATCATATCTATACTTGTCCGGGATGCAGGCAGAAGATTCGTATTCCAAGAGGAAAAGGAAAGATCGAGGTACGCTGTCCAAAATGCGGAGAAACATTTATAAAAAGGAGTTAAGATGTTCGGGTATATCATAGTCAATAAGCCAGAGATGAAATTTAAAGAATTTGATGTTTACCATGGATATTACTGCGGATTATGCAAGAAGCTAAAAGAGCACTATGGAAAGATCGGACAGATGACTCTATCTTATGATATGACATTCCTGGTGATGATGCTGACCAGTCTGTATGAACCGCAGACGGTTCAGGGAATGACCAAATGTGTGGCTCATCCGTTTCAGGAACATCCCACAAGGATCAATGAGATTACAGATTATGCGGCACATATGAATGTGCTGCTCTCCTATTACAAATGCCGGGATGACTGGGAAGATGAGAAAAAGAAAAAGCAGTTATTGATGTCAAAGGCTTTATATAGGAAATGTGGATTTTCAAAGAATTTTTACCGGGAAAAGTGGAAAAAGATCGAATGTATTCTTCGGAAACTGTCGGAAGAAGAGAAAAAAGATAACTTAGATCTTGATTATATGTCAGGAATGTTTGGACAGATCATGGCAGAGATCATGCTTTATCAAAGAGATGAATGGGAAGAATTGTTAGTAAGATTTGGTTTCTATCTCGGTAAATTTGTTTATCTGATGGATGCGTATGAAGATATAGAAGAAGACCGAAAGAATGGAACCTATAACCCATTCCGAAAGATGTATGAGGAACCTGATTTTGAGGAACGGTGCCATACAATCTTAACGATGATGATGGCAGAATGCTCGAAAGCATTTGAGCAGCTTCCGCTGATCGATCATATTGAGATTTTAAGAAATATCCTGTATTCCGGTGTATGGTATCGATATGAAAAAGTAAGAAGCAAACGAGAAGAGAAAAAGGGAGAAGAATATGACGGATCCATATGAAATCCTCGGAGTGTCGCGGGACGCTTCGGAAGAAGAGATAAAAAAAGCATATAAAAAGCTGAGCAGAAAATATCATCCGGATGCGAATCTGGATAATCCAAAAGCTGCGGAGGAAAAGTTTAAGCAGATCCAGCAGGCGTATCAGCAGGTCATGAAAGAAAAGACCGAAGGATATAGTCAAAGCAGCTACGGCGGAGCCCAGGGAAACCCTTATGGAAGCCAGGGAAATCCTTATGGCGGTCAGGGGAATCCTTACGGAGGTCAAAGGGATCCGTTTGAGGAATTTTTCGGTGGATTTGGCGGCTTCGGAGGCTATGGATATGGAGGTCAGCAGAGGCAGACCAGCACAGGATATGAGAAAGACAGCCATCTGCGTGCGGCGGGAAATTATGTACGCAACGGCTATTATCAGGAAGCTAGAAATGTGCTGGACGGCATGGAACAAGGAAGACGCAATGCGAGATGGTATTATTACAGCGCCTGCGCCAATGTCGGACTGGGAAATAATGTAACGGCAATGGAACACGCCAGAAGAGCAGCGCAGATGGAACCTGGAAACGGGGAGTATCAGGCGCTGGTGAATCAGTTAGAAGGAAATGGGAATTGGTATCAGCAGAGGCAGAGAAATTATGAAAGTCCATATGCTTCCGGCGGCGATTGGTGCATGAAACTGTGTATGTTGAATATTGCTTGCAATTTATGCTGCGGCGGAGGAGGATTCTGCTGCGGAAGTCCTTACGGCATATAGTTGGAAGGTGAAGGGAAATGGAGGAAATATCATGAGCAAGATTATTGGAATTGATTTAGGAACGACCAACTCCTGCGTAGCGGTCATGGAAGGAGGAAAGCCTGTTGTGATCCCGAATGGGGAAGGTCAGCGCACAACACCGTCCATCGTTGCTTTTTCAAAAAACGGAGAAAGATTGGTTGGAGATCCGGCAAAACGCCAGGCGGTTACCAATGTAGACCGTACGGTAGCTTCCGTAAAACGACAGATGGGGACCAACCGTAAGGTGAAGATTGATGGGAAAAAATACAGTCCTCAGGAGATTTCCGCCATGATCTTACAAAAGCTGAAAAAAGATGCAGAAGAGTATCTTGGAGAGGCGGTAGAGCAGGCAGTGATTACAGTTCCTGCATACTTTAGCGATGCCCAGAGACAGGCGACAAAAGATGCAGGCAAGATTGCAGGCCTTAAGGTAGAACGTATTATCAATGAGCCGACGGCAGCAGCCCTGGCGTACGGACTTGACAAGTCCCAGTCTCAAAAGATTATGGTATATGATTTAGGCGGCGGAACCTTTGACGTTTCCATCATTGAAATCGGAGATGGAGTCGTAGAAGTTCTGGCAACTGCCGGGGACAACCATTTAGGCGGAGATGACTTTGACGCCAGAATCGTAGATTATCTTTTGGAAGAGTTTAAACGTCAGGAGCGAATTGATTTGTCAAAGGATCGTACGGCAGTCCAGCGCATTATGGAAGAGGCGGAGAAAGCCAAAAGAGAACTGTCTTCTGCAATGACGGTGCAGATTAATCTGCCGTTTATTACCACAGACAGCAGCGGTCCAAAACATATGGATATTACGCTGACCAGAGCAAAATTCCAGGAACTTACCGACGATCTGGTAGACCGTACGTCCGGACCGGTGAATCAGGCGCTGTCAGATGCGGGAATCAGTGCATCACAGCTTCATATGGTACTTCTGGTCGGAGGATCCACAAGGATGCCGGCGGTCAGCGAGAAAGTGAAACGTCTGACGGGAATGGAGCCAAGCAAGAGCCTGAATCCAGACGAATGTGTTGCCCTGGGAGCGGCAATCCAGGGAGGCAAAATGGCAGGAGAATCCGGTTTAAATGAGATTCTTTTGATGGATGTAACACCGTTATCTTTGTCAATTGAGACGGCAGGCGGAGTTGCGACTCGTCTGATCGAGCGTAATACAACGATTCCAACCAGATACAGTCAGGTATTTACAACGGCAGCGAACTTTCAGACTGCGGTAGAAATTAAGGTACTTCAGGGAGAAAGGGCCATGGCAAGGGATAATAAGCTGATTGGCAATTTCCGTCTGAAAGGAATCAAGCGCGCCATGAGAGGCGTTCCTCAAATTGAAGTAACCTTTGATATCGATGTAAATGGAATCTTGAATGTATCCGCGAAAGACTTGGGAACAGGAAAGGAACAGTCCATTACCATCACGGCAAGTTCAAACCTTTCTGATGAGGAAATCGACCGCGCAATGAAAGAAGCGCAGGCATACGAAAATCAGGATCAGGAGAAAAAGGAAGCTATTGATATTTACAATGAGGCAGAAAGAAGCATTTACAAAGGGCAGCAGTATTTGACAGAGAAAAAGAAAGAGCTGTCCAGAGAAGAAAAAGCGGCAGTGAAATCAGCAATCAAAGAGCTTCAAAAAACGATGAAAAAGGTGAAGCCTCAGAATATTACAGAAGAAGACGGACAACGGATCAAAGAAGCAAAAGACGCGCTGGATCAGATCATCTGGTAAAAAGCTCCAGATCGTTTTTTGAATAGATTATGAGAAACAGAATAGAATAAAAAACAAGGCGGGAAGATAAGTGAAAATATTTCTCGCCTTTTTGTGTGGACTTTTCCGGAAAACTATCGTATGATACATATTAGTTAGTCGAAACTAACTTAAAAGGAGGAACCAGATGAGGTATCAAAGAGAATTAAGACAGGTGAAGTGGGAAAAGACCATGCGGATGCAGATAGCAATGCACTGCGGGCCTGTATTTGCGGGAATCAAACCATCCAATACAGTAACTTTAGATCTTCAGGATTCCAGGGAGCTTGTGGAGACATTCCGAAACAGCGATATAAAAATTTGGCTGATCCATGCGGGATCCGGAAAATGTTTGTGGCTTTTGTACCGGGAGCAGGAAGTACAGGAGTACTTGATGATTCCCAAACATCAAAGATTTTTAAAGAACTGTGGATATTCATCCTTTCAGCTAAAAGACATTCTTCATGCGCTTAGGGAACGCTACCAATTATATAAAGATGACCGGCAAGGTTTTCCGCATGAACTCGGATTGATTCTCGGATACCCTCTGTGTGATGTCTTAGGCTTTATGGAATACCAGGGACAGAATTACCTGTATTCTGGATACTGGAAGGTGTACGACAACCTTTTAGAGACAAAAAAGCTGTTCGATGCGTATGATCGGATCCGTTATTACATGGTAAAACAGGTAGAGTATGGGACGTCATTGCATCAGCTGATGAAAGCATATGGCAGGTATCAGATTTCAAGTTATGCGTAGAGTTGTTCATAAGGAGGATAAGAAATGGACGAAATCATGGTAGTATATTGGACGGGAACTGGAAACACACAGACAATGGCAGAATATGTGGCAGAAGGAATCCGCGAAGGCGGCAAGACACCAAAAGTTATTCCGGTAGAAGAAGCAAATGCGGATGACTTGAAAGATGCAGCTGTATTTGCCCTTGGATGCCCGTCTATGGGAGTAGAGGTGCTGGAAGAATCCGTAATGGAACCATTCGTAGATGAAGTAACAGGATTTGCTTCCGGCAAAAAGATCGGTTTATTCGGCTCTTACGGCTGGGGAGACGGCGAATGGATGCGGAACTGGGCAGACCAGATGCAGGCAGCAGGAGCGGATGTCTACGGAGGAGAAGATGCAATATGCCAGGAAGCTCCGGACGAAGATGCTCAGGATGATTTAAAAGCATTAGGCAAAGAACTGGCTTCCCTGTAGTTTTGTGATCCGGCGCCGGATGGAAAGGAAGGTTTTATGAGTGTTGTGATTATTGGAGGACATGACCGTATGGTATGTCAGTATAAGCAGATTTGTAAGAAACATAAATGTAAGGCAAAAGTATTCACGCAGATGCCTTCTTCATTAAACAAGAAAATCGGGATGCCGGATCTTCTTGTGTTATTTACCAACACGGTTTCCCATAAAATGGTAAAATGTGCGGTTGCGGAGGCCAAGAATAAAAAGATAGAAATCGTTCGCTGTCATACAAGCAGCCAGGCGGCTCTTCAGGAAATTTTGGAGGAGAAATGCGCAGCGGTTTAAAAGATAAGAAACAGATCTTTCGTTATGAGTTCATAATGAAAGGTCTGTTTCAGTTCACTGGAAAACTTCGCTTTTATGAGATAAAAAGTACCCTGCGAAGATCACGATTCGATAGTAATAGAAGATGGGTTAGAATATAATAACCTTAATTTTCATAGTATTTATTGGGATGTTTGGAAAAAAAGACATAATAGTTCTTGACGACTAACTTAGGTTAGTGTATACTAACGAATGAAAAAAGAACGTATGATGGAATGAAAGAAGGAGAGATATGATGCCTTTAGTTATGGCAGGTACCGGAGAAGAGAATATCATTCGGAAGGTTGGAGGAAACGAAGAGACAAAGAGATTTTTAGAAAATCTGGGATTTGTTTCCGGAGCAAAGGTAGTGATTTTATCTGCAATCGGTGGGAACGTGATTGTAAATATTAAGGATTCCAGGGTTGCGATTAATGAAGATATGGCCAGGCGCATTATGATTTAATGGCCGGACATATGCAGTGAGAGAACGCTTTCAGAGTGGATTCTGTATAGGATTTGCAAATAATGATTATGAAAAGGAAGGAGACATAACGATGACTCTAGGAGAAGCAGAAGTTGGAAGTACAGTGGTAGTGGCGAAAATTGAAGGAGACGGCGCTTATAAGCGGCGAATCATGGATATGGGCATTACAAAAGGAAGTGAGCTGTATATCAGAAAAGTAGCGCCTCTGGGAGATCCGGTAGAGATCACAGTAAGAGGCTATGAGCTTTCTGTAAGAAAAAATGACGCCCAGTGCGTAGAAGTAAAATTAGCGTAGAAAAGAAGTACATGAAAAACGAGCGAGTGCTCAAGGGAGGGAGAAGAAATGGCAATTAACATTGCGCTTGCGGGTAACCCGAACTGTGGGAAAACAACCATGTTCAATGCTTTGACCGGTGCGAACCAATATGTTGGTAACTGGCCGGGGGTTACCGTAGAGAAAAAAGAAGGTAAACTAAAAGGAAAAAGGAAAGGCGAAGATATTACGATCACGGATTTGCCGGGTATCTATTCACTTTCACCGTATACTCTGGAAGAAGTGGTCAGCCGTGATTTCCTTTTGAATGAGAATCCGGATGTTATCATTGATTTGGTGGATGCTACCAATATTGAGAGAAATCTTTATTTGACGACTCAGCTGATCGAGACCGGAATTCCGGTTGTGATTGCTTTGAATATGGCAGACTTAATAGAAAAACGTGGAATCAGAATCGATGCAGAACGTTTATCTATGCTGCTGGATTGTCCGATTATCGAGACGTCAGCGTTAAAGCAAACCGGATTAGATGAGTTGATTGACGAAGCGGTTCGTACTGCAAATAAGAAAACCGTAAATCTTCCAAAAGAAATCTTCTCAAAAGAACTGGAAAGCGCAGTAGAAGATGTGAAGAAAGTTGTTCCTGCATCTGTGACAGAAGATAGGAGAAGATGGTATGCGGTAAAACTTCTTGAAAATGACAGCAAAGTTATGGAATCCATCGATCTGTCAGCTTCTGCGAGATCAAAAGTTGAAGAAACAAGAAAGAAAATCGAAGAGGCACACGATGACGATATGGAAAGTATCGTAACAGATCAGCGTTATCAGTTTATTCAGAAGATCGTAAAGACAGCAGTAAAAAAAGGAAAAGATAAACTGACGGTATCCGACAAAATTGACCGTATCGTAACAAACCGAATTTTAGGTATTCCGATTTTCGTTGCAGTGATGTTTGTGGTATATTACATATCAGTAACAACAATCGGAACGATTGTAACAGATTGGACCAATGACGTCTTTGTTGTAGCGATCCAGGATGCGGTATCAGGATTCCTTACCGGTATCGGTGCAGGAGATATGGTTCTTGGATTGGTCGTTGACGGTATTATAGGCGGTGTAGGAGCCGTTCTTGGTTTCGTTCCTCAGATGGCAATCTTATTCCTGTTCTTATCTTTGTTAGAAGATTGTGGATATATGGTTCGTATTGCCTTTGTCATGGACCGTGTGTTCCGTCACTTTGGTCTTTCCGGAAAGAGTTTCATTCCGCTGCTGATTTCTTCAGGATGTGGAATTCCGGGTATCATGGCGTCTAAGACGATTGAGCAGGATAACGACAGACGTTTAACGATTATGACAGCGACATTTATCCCTTGCGGAGCGAAACTTCCGGTAATCGCTTTGATGGGCGGTGTTATGGCCAGCTATGCGACAGGAAGCTATGAAGCCGGAGGCTTGGTTGCTCCAGCAATGTACTTCTTAGGAATTATTGCAGTCTTAGTTTCTGCGATTATTTTAAAGAAAACAAAACCATTCTCAGGAAAACCGGCGCCATTCGTTATGGAACTTCCTCAGTATCACGTTCCATCTGCGAAAACGGTACTGCTCCATGTATGGGAAAGACTGAAAGGCTTCATTATTAAGGCCGGAACAATTCTCTTCCTCGCATGTGTAGTGATGTGGTTCTTAGGCGGTTTCGGATTCACAGGCGGAAGCTTTGGAATGGTAGAAGACAGCGCAGACAGTTTATTGGCTGTGATTGGAGGCGCAATTGCTCCGATTTTCGCACCGCTTGGATTCGGTGAGTGGCAGCCGGTAGCAGCTTCTCTGTCCGGATTCACAGCAAAAGAAGCAATCGTTTCTACGATGGGTGTTTTAGCAAATGTAGGAGCAAACGATGTAGAAAACCCACTGACAGTCGGTCAGGCAGTGCAGGCATGGTTCCCAAGTGCGACAGCAGCATTTTCTTTCCTGTTGTTTAACTTATTGGATTCTCCTTGCCTTGCGGCAATCGCTACGATGGCACAGCAGCTGCAGTCCAGAAAATGGTTCTGGTTCGCGATTTTATTCCAGAATGTTTTCGCTTATGTTGTATGCCTTTGTGTTTATCAGATCGGATCTTTTGCAATGGGCGGAGCTTTTGGAGTCGGAACTGCAGTTGGAATTATCTTCGCAGTGATTCTTCTCTTCTTGTTGTTTAGACCGGATCCGTATAAGAATCAGAAAGTTTATTCTAAGAGGTCTGTTCAGTCCGTATAAAACAGAAAACCGGGTGCAGGGAGACTGCGTCCGGTTTCCCGTCTTTTGAAAAAGTTTCATAGAGCGGGAAGATGGAATTGGAAAGGAGTAGCATAAAGTGGCAGATATTATTATATTGATCTTCGTTTTTGGATATTGTGCTTATATCATCCGGAATCGGCGTAAAAAAACAAAGAACGCCGGGGGATGTCAGGGATGCGGAGGAAGCTGTGCCGGTTGTTCCGGATGCAGTGGATTTACGCTGGATGAAAAGAAGAGCCAATAGAAGGAGATAAGGAAATGGGAAATTCTACAGGTTCTATGTTTTATATGTTTGCAATCTTTATTGGTATTTATATCGTCGGAATGCTGCTCTACCAAGGCTTTCAAGCAATAAAAAAGTGGAGGAACAGACGGCGGTCCGAAAAGTAAGAAAGTTTGAGGTGTTTAGAAAATGGCAGATGCCGTAATTATTATAGCAGTCATCCTTTTGATGGTGCTTGCCGCAAAACAGAGCCTGAAACATTTTCGGGGAGAAGGGTCTTGCTGCGGAGGCGGGAATTCCAAGGCATCGAAAGTTAAGATGAAGGAAAAGATCCTTTCAGGTCCGATTCTTGGAAGAAAAACGATAAAAATTGATGGAATGCATTGTGAACATTGTGTACAGAATGTAATGGAAGCGATCAATCAGATACAGGGAGTTTCCGCGAAAGTTTATTTGGACACAAAAGAAGCGGTGATATCCTATGAAAAAGAAGTCAGTGATGACGTCCTGCGACAGGCAGTAGAAAATGCCGGATACAAAGTTCGAGTCATTCTATAAAGAAATAAAAAATGCTGTGGATATCGATTTCTAATGATATCCACAGCATTTTTACATGCGAAGCGAATAGAAAAGCTTATTCGCTGTCTTTTGGCTGACGTTGTTCTAAGTGCTGTTTGATTGCCGCAAAGCTTTCCGGACTGATAACGTGCTCCATTCGGCAGGCATCGTCTGCGGCGATCTCCGGATCCACGCCCAGATCAATCAGCATCTTTGATAAAACCGTGTGACGTTCATAGATCGTCTCGGCGATCTGACGGCCGGATTCTGTAAGGGCAATATGTCCGTCGCTGTCCATAATGATCAGTCCCTTTTGACGAAGATTCTTCATCGCCACGCTGACACTTGGTTTGGAAAAATTCAGCTTGTGGACAATATCGATAGAACGAACGGTATTCTGTGCCTGCCCCAGGACCAGAATCGTTTCCAGATAATTTTCAGCGGACTCTTGTATCTTCAAAAAGCTTCCTCCTTACAAAAACAGATATAACGTTAAAATCTTTCCACATTATAGCATAAGAAAAAAGAACTGTAAAGCAAGCAAAAAAGGGGTTGACAAATGAGTTAGTAAATGCTAACCTATATATGGATTAGGAAAGACTAACTTCATGTTCCGTTATATAGTAATAATCAATAAAAACAATGGGAAGAGAGCCGGCGCATAAGCGTCGGATCTGTTGACCATGTGACAGGAGTTGAAGGTGAATAGGTATGAGTCAACAAGATGTAGAAAAGGTATTGCAGCATAATGGGAAGCGTATTACAAAGCAAAGAAAGATTTTGTTGGATATCATTTTGAATGGACAATGGGAATGCTGCAAAGAGATATATTACGAAGCGGTAAAACGAGATCCATCGATTGGAATGGCGACAGTCTATCGGATGATGTCTACCTTAGAAGAGATTGGAGTTTTGGAGCGGCGCTGTGTCTTTCGTATGAAAGAAGACACGGTGCATATGCCATAGCCATAGAAAAAGATAAATTTAAGAAAGTATTTGGTTTCTTTCAATGAAATCAAATGCTTTTTTTGTTATGATGATAGAAAAAGGGAAGGGAGGAAGGATTGGATTGAGAAAGAAAATATATACATTCTTTTTGATCCTTTGCACCATCACGTTTCTTTTCTGTGCCTGGAAGCTTGGTCAGTATCTTTTTGCTTATCATCAGGCCGATCAGGAGTATCAGGAGATTCGGAAAGTAAGAAACGCAGGAAATGATAGAAAGGAAATTGATTTTGACGGTCTAAGAAAGATGAATTCCGATACAATTGGATGGATCTATATGGAAGGAACCGAGATCGATTATCCGATTGTAATCAGTCATGACAATAATGAATATCTGAGCCGTACGTTCCAGGGGACGTCGAATCGGTCCGGCGCCATTTTTATGGACAAGAACTGTGACAAAGAATTTGCGTCCGATAACAGCGTGATTTACGGGCATCATATGAGAGATGGATCGATGTTTGCGGATCTTTTGAAATTCCGGGAACAATCGTTTATAAACGAAGAAAACGATGTAATCTTATATACACCGGAAAGAACGATCCCATTGAAGGTGATCGCTTCTTATGCGGCGAAAGGCAGCACAAAGATTCCGATCATGTTTTCTGATGAGGGAGAGAAAGAGGATTATATAGCGGAGATTTTAAAAAAGAGTGATGTATCAGCGGGGGTTTCCGAAGCAGATCGGAAAAAGATCGGCAAATTATATACATTTATAACATGCAGCTACGAAGAAGAAGATAATCGTACCTTTGTCTATGCAGTAGAAAGTGATGACATTTCATGAAATTGACCAAAAGAAATAAAAAAGAACTAAAGAAGATCACAGTTGTTCTGGCCTTGATCGGAGCAGTATTTCTGTGGGCGGCCAGGAACATTGGTCTTCCGATTAAGACCAATGTCAAGCAGGGAAGGATTCAGGTAATCGACGTTTCTTCCTATAACGGAAAAGTTAATTGGAAGAAGGTTAAAGATCAAAAGATCAATCACGCGATGCTGAAGATTGGATCGGGGATTCGGCAGCCAAAAAGGAAGGGAAAGGAAGATCCTTTGTTTGCTGCCAATTATCGCAATGCCTCTTATGCCGCCATCCATACCGGCGTATATTATTATTCTTATGCCGCGACGAAAGAGGAGGCGGGAAAAGAGGCG
This sequence comes from Candidatus Anaerostipes excrementavium, assembly GCA_019114985.1. Classification (GTDB taxonomy): domain Bacteria; phylum Bacillota; class Clostridia; order Lachnospirales; family Lachnospiraceae; genus Anaerostipes; species Anaerostipes excrementavium. The sequence goes on along the minus strand of DXEM01000019.1, from coordinate 9,906 downwards.
GAGCACTGTTTGTCACTTTTGAAAAAACATGGCATCCAGCCGGATGATCTGGATCTTCCGGTAGCTTTTGATATCGAGGAAAGAGACGTATTGAATACAGGCAAAGAAAATGTCAGTGAAATCACAGCTGCCTTCTGTGATAAAATCAAAAAGGCAGGGTACACCCCGATGGTATATTCCAGCGCTTCCGCATTAAAAAATCATTTCATTTATGATAAAATAAAAAATTATGAGATATGGGTAGCCCATTACACAGACGCATCATCGCCGGCGATTCCATTTGAATATCGTATGTGGCAGTATACCAGTTCTGCATCCATTGAGGGGGCAAATACGAAAAGCGGACGATGTGATGTCAATTATTATCTGATGAAAGAAAGGAACAAAGGAATATGAGAGAGATTCAAACGGCAGCATTGATCGGTCTGGGAGCGATCGGCGGATATGTTGCGCCAAAACTTCAGATGTCACTGGGAGATGAAGGATTTACGGTAATTGCCGATGGAGAGAGAAAAAAGAGACTGGAAGCAGGATGCAATATTAACGATCAGATCTGGAAATTTCGTATTACAGCTCCTGGGGATGCCGAGAAGCCGGCAGATCTTGTCATCTTCTCTGTAAAATATCAGGGATTGGAACAGGCGGCCTTGGACGCAGCCGGATTTATTGATGAGAATACAATTCTGATGTCATTGCTCAACGGGGTAGAGAGCGAAGACATCTTAAGGAAATATTACCCGGAAAATCACATCTTATATTCTGTGATTCGAATTCCGTCTATGCATGAGAATGGAAAGATTTCTTATCCGGATGGATGGGGAGAGATTTCTTTTGGAGAAGCGGTAAATACAGAGCTTTCAGAGGACGTGGAGGCCGTTCGGAATTTATTTGAAAAAAGCGCCGTTGGATATCAGATACCGGAAGACATGCTGAAGAATATGTGGTTCAAATTCATGACCAATGTCAGTGAAAATCAGATTTCAGCTATGATGCGCATGCCTTACGGAATCTTCCAGGTTAGTCCGGGAATTAATGAATTCAGGGAGAAAACAGCGAGAGAGGTTCTTTCCATTGCACAGGCAAAGGGAATTCATTTAACAGAAGATGATTTAATCGCACAGAGAAAAAAAGTAGAAGCCTATCCATTCCGGGGAAAGACTTCTACGACCCAGGATATTGAGAGCGGGAGGAAGACAGAAGTGGATATGTTTGCAGGAGCCGTGATACGCATGGGAAGGGAACTGGGAATCCCGACTCCATGCAATGAGATGCTGTATCAGTGCATCAAGGCTTTGGAAGCATGGAACGATCATGCCGAAGAAGAAAAGTAAAATGAGATTAGGCGATGGATGCAAGCAATTCTGTAAAGACCGCAAAAAAGAAACAGATCCCAACAGCCGCAAAGTAGGAGATGCTTGCGGCTTTTTCTTTTGGCCAGGTCTTTCGGATCCTGGAGGAAAACCATGTCTTCATATAACCGAGCCGCCCGTTCAAATGAGCGATCGCAGCGATGAGAAGAACCGTTAGGATAAGACTGATGATAGCAGAAGGCAGAAAAGCAATCAGCGTCGTCAAATGAATGTCTGTACCTGTGGTGGCTGCGTCGGAGATGGAAGGAAACAATGTCATGAGGTAGGTAAGAATCAGGGAAGTTCCGTTGAATGCGGCATGAAGGAGCATAGGAGCAAAAAGGCTGTCCGCAGCTTCTAAAAGGACTCCTAAAATAATACCCAGGACAAATGCATAACAAAACTGCAGGAAATTCATATGAGCAATTCCGAAAAATAAAGAAGATAAGAGAATCCCTTTGATTGGATTTGCTTTTCGCATATCAGAGTAGATAATCCCTCGAAAAATCAGTTCTTCGACAATCCCCGGAAAAAGGGCTGTGGATACCAAAACGATCATAAGCCCGGAAGATACTTCCTGGGTGATGGATGAAGATACAAGATCCTGAAAGAACATATTTCCAAGCAGGCTGAAAAAACCGGTCAGCGGACGAACCACGACAGATAAGATAAGAATCAGAAATACAGACCAAAGATTCACTTTGTGAAGACGAAGTGTTTTTGGAATATCTTTTCTGCATAGGGTCAAATATGCCAGGGAAACGACGATGAGTCCCAGGTAAATCAGGATCGTAATTACCTGGCTATCCGGAATAAAGATAGCCAGGAAGATGTTGAAGAACCAGAAAATAAATACAAAAAACAAGCAGAAGAAGCCCGATGATTTAAAGTAATTCATGTAAAAAAATCTCCTTTATTTTTTCAAAATGCCGGTAGGCGTAATCGTAATCTTGTTCTCTTTCAAAAGCCGGCCAACGGCACGTTTAAATGCGTTCTTGCTTAAACCAAGTTCCCGTTCAATAACAGCCGGTTTTGCTTTATCGTTAAAAGGGAGAACTCCGTCATAACTCTCAATGGTATCCATAACCAGTTTTGCATCCCGATCCATCTGAAGATATGCTTTATCATGAAGGCTTAGGTTCAGTTTCCCATCCGGAGAGACGGATGCGATCCGCAGATGGAGATGGTCACCGACGGAAATTTTCTCATGGATCTCCTGTTTGGGAATTCTTCCAAGATACTGATCTTCCACAGCAACAAAAGCGCCGTGATCCGGGTGGATATTGTAGACAGTTCCCATCACCCACTCTCCTGCCTTCAAAGAATGGTCGGAAGAGAGTGATTTTCCGATTTTCATGGTAGCACACAGGCGGGAACTCTTGTCGATATATAAGGAAACCAGATAATCTCTTCCGGGACGGATCTCTCCAACTTGTTCTTTAAATGGGAGAAACAGATCTTTTTCAAGTCCCCAGTCAAGAAATGCCCCAATACGGCTGATTTCTTTCACTCTCAAAGGTCGGATAGCGCCTAACGTGATTTTGGGAATATGCACTGTTGCAATCGGCCGGTCTTCCGAATCTTTATAGACAAAGCAAGAGATGGAATCACCGATGCGGGCTCCCTCGGGAACCTGTTTTGCAGGAAGCAGGATGCTTCCCTCCGCAGAATCTTTCCGGTCGTTGACGTAGACTCCAAAGTCTTTTTTCTTAACAATATATAAATCTTGAAATTTTCCTAATTGAATCATATGTATCCTCTTTCTTATAATCTTTTGTACTAGTATACCATAGTTCCTTTGGATTGTGGTAGAAGAAAAAGGCTCACGGAGCAGCCGGAGGGAAGGTTCGGTGGAAAAACAAGGAAAAAAACCATGAAAGTAGCATAAAAACGTGGTTTTTGAATATTTTTTACTTGACTAACATTCCGAAAGACTATAGAATTATCTTATGCGAATTCAAGAACATATCATTTATTATGTTTGGATTGAGATTAGGAGGAAGAATAAATGAACAAGACAGAATTAGTCGCAGCAATTGCAAAAAGAACAGAATTGTCTAAGAAAGATGCTGAGAAGGCTTTAAAGGCATTTACAGATGTTGTAGCAGAAGAATTAAAGAAAGGTGAGAAGATCCAGTTAGTTGGATTTGGAACATTTGAAGTATCTCACAGAGCTGCAAGAGAAGGAAGAAACCCTCGCAGCGGTGAGATCATGAAGATTGCTGCTTCTAAGGCACCGAAGTTCAAAGCTGGAAAAGCATTAAAAGACATCGTAAACGAATAAGAAAGTTCATTTGATTTTAAAAACTGCCGGTTTCTTCAATCGGCAGCTTTTTATTTCATGGGCAGCTGTGCTCCTGTGAAATGAAACCTTCGGGTAGAAGATGCAGTTTGGAGGTGAATATTTCATGAGGCTGGATAAATACTTAAAGGTATCAAGATTGATTAAGAGAAGAACTGTGGCGAATGAGGCTTGTTCTGCGGGAAGAGTCACAGTCAATGGAAAGGCAGCGAAAGCCGGTACCAACGTAAAGCCAGGCGATCAGATCAGGATTCAGTTTGGCAACCGAGAAGTGGCAGTGGAAGTTTTGGCTGTCATGGACACTGTGAAAAAAGATCAGGCCAATGAATTATATCGTTATTTATAGGCATGTTTTGATTTCTCCTTTCATATGATATACAAAATCGAAAGGAGAAGATGATATGATAGAAGATAGACAACCTATGAAGACGCATAAGGTGAGTCTTTTGAATCGTTCTCTGGGGGTCATAACCGGCGTTCGGGACGTAGTTTCTTTTGACTTAAATGAGATTATTCTGGATACAGAACAAGGGCTTTTAATGATCAAAGGAACGAATCTGCATGTCAAACGTTTGCTGGTAGAGAAGGGAGAGGTAGAGATCGACGGAAAAGTCGAAAGCTTCCTATACTCCAACGTGGACGAGTCGTCCGGACGCAAGGAAGGAATTCTTGGAAGGCTGTTTAAATAATGAAAGAAGCAGTGATCGGACAGATTTTATTCTTTGGGGCGTCTATTTTATTCGGTGCGTCACTCCTGATGGTCTATGATGTGATTCGGGGGTTTCGCAGAGCCTGGATACATAAAAGTTTCTTCGTCATTTTGGAGGATCTGGTTTTTTGGATGTTTGTTGGGATTGCCAGTTTTGTATTTTTATGCGGATATAATCAGGGGCAGCCAAGAGGATTTTTTTTCTTTGGACTGCTTCTTGGAATGGCCGCCTATTATTGGAAAGGAAGTCCCTATATTCTTAAGATATCGACGCTGCTGTTCGGGAAGCTGCGCCATATATTAGGGGCAGGCTTTCATCTGGCTAATCGGCCGGCGGTCAGGATCAAGAGGAATATAAAGTGGAAATTGAAAAAAGAAAGACAATCCGTTAAAATGGTACTAAAGAGAGGCGGCAAACGAGGTGGTTTTCATGAAAAAAAAGAGAAAAAATAAGCAGATGGACCAGAGGACGAAGATCGTTTTCTTCTTTGTTTTGGTGTTTGTGATTGCCATGTCTGTTTCTTATCTTGGCTTGTACAGGCAGTCGAGGGAACTGAAAAAAGAAGAGAAACAGGTAGAAGCTGATATCAGGGATGCAAAAAAGGAAAAGAAAGAATTAAAAGACAAGAAAGAATACGTGAAAACAAAAGAGTTTATCGAGAAGATGGCGACAGAGAAGTTCGGACTCCTGTACCCGGGAGAATATCTCTTAAAAGCCGATGAAGAAGAATAAGAAAGAATCTCATGAGATTCAGGAAGGCGGCTCCAAAAGTCTAACTTTTGGGGCCGCCTTATTTTGATTTCTGAATTCCTCAGGGATTCTTTTGTATTGTTTTATCTATGATGTTTTTTCTTTCTGCGGCTGTAAGCTGTCATGCCGCTAAGACCGGCGCCTGCCGCCAGCAGAACCGCAAGCCACAGTGTCATATGACTGTCGTCTCCTGCATGAGGGGAGTGTCCATCCATTTGACTTTCATGATCGCTCTGAGGGGAATTTTCATCCGCCTTTGGATTCTCCGGAGTGACCGTCACCTTGCCGCCGTCGGTGTCCTTTACGACCGGTGGATATTCTTCTGCTTTCAGAGCCGGGATTTCCACTGCTTCTTTTGCGTAGCCGCAGACGGTGCATTCCTCATGTTTTGCTCCTGCTGTGCCCACCTGGGCTTCTTTGTCAATCTTCCACTCAAAGGTATGTCCCGCGGCAGGAATCACAGAACCTGTCTGAAGCTTGGCATCACAAGCCTTACAGTAGGTATCTCCGGTATAGCCGTTTTCCGTGCAGGACGCTTCTTTCTTGTCACGGACTTCTGTGTCTCCTGTATGATGATCTGCATCCTTTTCTCCGTATGGATTGCCGCAGACCGTACACTTTGCTTTCTCGGTACAGGTGGCTGTCCCGCCGGAGCAGTCCGCTTCGTTAAGATGTGTGCCGCAGCCGTTTTTGCACTTATGATAATGTTTTCCGTTTTCCTGCGTCCATGATGAATCAGGGTCGTGTCCCGTTTCATTAATATCTTCCACCGTTTTGGTTGGACTGCCTGCCCAGGCAGCATCAAAGGCTGCCGTATAAGTTGTTTTGCCTTTCTCGGTACAGGTTGGCTTTACCGTTACTTCACCGGCTGCCTTTGCCGTGGCTTCCTGTGTATGCGCGGCATTCTTTGTGCAGGTTCGTTTTGCTGTTACCGTATAACCGTCTTCCGTCTTTTTCCATTCATAAGAAACTTCTCCCCAAGGATGTCCGTTGTTTACAGTCACGGTATATGTTGTTTCGTTTCCTGCCTTGTCGGCGGCAATTATGGTCTGTTCGCCTTCTGCCGGACTGACGGTAAACTTCCCATCCGTAACCGTAACCGCTTTTCCGTTTACCGTTACTTTATCGAGATATTTCTCATCCACTGTGGCCTCCACAGCGGAGCAGTAGGTTTTGCCGTTCTCAATACCGCGGATCACCGGTGCCGTTTGATCAAGAACCAATCCGTTGGATCTGATGTAAGTTTGATTGCCTGCCTTGTCGGTTATCCTCACATAGATGATATATTTGCCTTCGTTCTCAATGCTGAATTTTTTATCATACGCTGTCCAACCGGTCTGATCTTCAAGATCCGTTTTAGAAAGTTCTTTTTCAGACAGGAGATATTCTGTTTTGGCAACGTCAATTTCATTATCTTTTGCGTTAATGGTTACATCATACTTATTTTTACTGAATATACGGAATGAGATGTCTTCTGTAAAAGTTCCCCATTCGTTATCCTCCACGGAAATCGTGCCTTCGGGGGCGTTGCTGTCATCATAGTACAGCTTCAGGATTACAATATCGCCATCGGCCTTGAGCTCTTTCAATGTCCCGCTGGCAGTGGATTTCTCTGCGTTATAGACATAGCCGCTGTAGGTCTTGGGCTGGGCGGTGACGGTGTCGCCAATCTCTCCGGCAGGACACTCCGTTTCCGCCAAGATATAGCCGCTGTCGCCCTCCTTGTAGTGCTGCACAATGTAGCGTACGGTGGTGCCGGGAAGAATAGGGGTGGTGTTGAGCAGCCACTTGGCGTACAGGGTGGTTTTCTCCGTTATAGTATCGGTGTCAAAGGTCCAAGGCGTTGTGCAGTTCTTGTCCTTATACCAGCCATCAAAGGTATAGCCCGTTGCAGTTGGCTTATTGGGCTGGGTGATCTTACTGTCTTTGACAGCGAGGATATTCTCCGGAGCCGTCCCATGCCCGTTTGTGTTAAAAGTCACAGTGTAGAACTGCCGAATCTCACCGCTGCCGCTTATCCGGCTCTCCGGGTCGATTTTGCCGTTATCTACCATATCTATTGTTCCGTTGTTGGTGATGGCAACACTCTCAGGGATAGTCAGCTTGGTTCCATCGGGGATCGTGAGGGTGTAGTCCTCGGGGATTTCAAAGCTGTCGGACAGGGTGACATTGCCGTATACCTTGCCTTCCTTGCCCCGGAAGATCACGCCGCTCCAGTCGGAGGTGTCTTCGTCATCGCCAATCTCGTTTCCGGCAAGGCTGCTGCTGGCAAAAATCACGGCGTTGCCGGTGGTACCATCAATGCTGGTGCTGAATGTGCCGTTGTCCGCACCCGCTCCGCCGCCGATGCCCGCGCCGTTACCGCCGCCGTCGGAGGCGAGCTTGGCCGTTACGACGCCGCCGTTGATCGTGATATCCCCGCCGCTGCCCTTATCGCCGCCGCCAATCCCGGCGGCATTGATACTGCCAGTAGCGTTCACAATCCCTCCATCAATGATAATTGTACCGCAGGTCTCATTCTGATTGCCGCCGATGCCGGCAGAATAGTAGCCACCCGTGGCAGACAATTTGCCGCAGGAGGATTCCGAGCAGGTGTGCATATCGGTTTCAGAACACTTGATATTGAGCGTAGCGCCATTGGGCACATGGATGCCAGCACAGCCGGAACTGTTTCCGCTAAGGTCACTGCTGTCCCAGTTTCCCCCCACGAGAGTGCTCTCTGTGCCGGCGGGCAAAATCAGGGTCAGTTTGGAGCCTGAGGAAAGGTCAATCGCACTCGTTTGTTGCGGTGCGTTGATTTTCACCCCATCCAGGGCGATGGTCGCTGTGGCGTTCTGGGCGATCACAATGCGGTCGCTGGTGGGGTCGGTGGCCCCGTCCGCCATGGAAATGGTGAGGTTGGCGCCGTCCTTGACGGTCAGCACGCCGCCGGCGTAGGTATAGGCGGTGCCTGATGAACCGCCGGTGATATTGAACGCTCCGGCAACCGTGTTGTTATTGAAGTCGTTGGTTGTGATATTGACTACCCCGTGATTCGTGAATGTCCCGTCGCCCGTAACCTTACCCGAGCCGCTGATGGTGCCATTGTTGGTAAGCGTCGTGCCGGAGGGCACGGTCAGGGTGGCACCGCTGGGGATGATCACGGTCACGCCCTTGGGAATGGTGAGGTCGGCGGGCAGGGACAGATTGCCGTAGACCTCGTAGGTATTGTCGCCGGAACCGGGCTTGATGCCCGCACCGTTGTCGGCGGCGCTTTGTCCGGCATTGCTGTTTCCGCCGCCAATTGTGAGCGTATCGTCGGAACTTGTTACATTGGTCAGAATGATAATGGTGCCGCCTGCGCCGCCAACGCCACCTGTATTATCCGCACCGCCGATGTCCACGGCGGGGTTGCTTCCGGATTGGTTGCTTCCAGCGTTTACTGTTATCTTTCCTCCCAGTAGAAGAACCGTGCCGCATCCCTCGCTGGTGAGTCCACCACCGCCCGGCCCACTACTACCACTAATTCCACCGCCGATCCCAACGCCACCATTGTTGGTTGCGGATGAACCGCCTGTAGCCGACAATGAACCGCAAGCATTACCGCATATATGGCCATTGTCACTTTGATTCGCACACAGAACCGTCAGAGTTCTACCCTCCGGTACATGTATGGCTGGTGCACCAGATTCATTAGAGGAGTCAGAACCTCCTGTCAGGGTGTTGTTTGTGTTTTGGTTCAATGTCAGCGACAAGCTAGAATTGGAGGACAACTCAATCGCGCTTTTTGCTCGGTTACCAAGTAAATCAGCTTCCTCACCGTTCAGGTTCACCCCATCCAGCGTCAGGTTGGCGCTGATGCCAGGCTGAATTACAATCTGCCCGGTTATGGGGCTATCTGCCGTCCCAGCGGAGATGGTTAGGGGCTTACTCGACTTGATGGTCAGCGTGTTGCCGGAAAGGTCGTAGTCCGCTCCGCTCGCGCCGCCCGTAACGGTAAAGCCGCTGTCCGCCAAAACATTCGTCATTCCGTTGAATACGGCAAACAGGTCATCCATAATCTCTGCGCCGGTGACTTCTTTCTTTTCAGCATCGGACAGAGCCTCGTATGCATCATAGGCTTTCTGTAAATCAGCATAAACCGTCTGCTGTTCTGTCTTATTCATCGCTTTCAGTTCCTTCACTGTAGGCAGATCATCGATCAGAGTCTGTACTTTCTCTGTAGCGGACTGCTTCTGGGAAGCGGAATCCTCAGGATTAGAGGTCTTCGATTTCTCGCCGTCCCCTTCCTGCTCCGATGCCTGATATTGACCGCAGTTTTCCGGAGTCGCACCCTCGGCTCCGCAGACCGGACAGTCCTCGTTCATAGCGTCCTCTGTACAGGCCGTCTCGCAGGTACACACAGGCGTTTTATCCGCCGACATATCATCCTCTGCCGCCGACACTCCGGAGGGCAAGAGGGTTAGTACCATTGTCATTGCCAACAGGCATGCCAGACATTTTTTCATTTTCTTCATCGTCTAAATCCTTTCCATATGATATGTATTGCTGCTTATAACTTAAACAGAATCCTGCTCTGCAGGATTCTCCGCCTGCGTTGGGGCTGCAAAGCAGCTATCTTCCATCCCGACGCAGTGCGATTCCTGCGGAGCGTTTCTTGTTTCATAGGAACGAAAATTTCCTGTGAAACAAAAAAAGGCGCATTCCGCCCGTGATAAATCGGACAGAATACGCCTGTTAATTTTATGCAGTTTTGGGTATTGACAATAGAAAAGGGCAGAGCTACGCTTTGTTTGTTTGTTTGTTTGTTTGTTTG
>DXEM01000018.1 GCA_019114985.1 Candidatus Anaerostipes excrementavium | reverse complement strand
AATGAAGAGGGAATACTTTGCCCGTCTGAATACAAAAGAGCTATGGGGCTTAATTATCACAATCCGAACCGTTTGGAGAGTACAACATACTGGTCGTATTCCACAATTAACAGCATTTTACACCGTGAAATGTATGTTGGGAATATGGTACAGGGTACAAAGCACCAGCGCATGAGAAGCAAGCAGAAAAAAATGGCTAAAGAAGATTGGATAATCGTGGAAGATACCCATGAGCCAATTATAGATAAGGAAACATGGGAAAAAGCCCAGAGCCTTTTGCATAAAAGGACAAGAGAGCTTGATTTGGAAACGAATAAAAACATCTTTGCAGGCTTCGTAAAATGTGGCGACTGTGGCAGGGCTATGGCAAAAAACATGTGGCGTCGTGCGGACGGAAGCAAAACGTATTCTCTGTATTGCGGAACATATAAAAGAAATGGGAAACAGTATTGCACACCACATACTCTGCCAATGGCAGTTTTGGAGCAGATTGTATTAGAGGACTTAAAAACCCTCGTTCAGAATGTTGGAGATTTGAGAGAACTTGTCAGCGCACAGCACCTTTCAGCTTCCAAAATAAAACGTGTCGCTGATACGGAAATCAGTAAAATCCGTTCAGAGCTGGAGCGTGTAAAAAGGCTGAAACAATCCGTCTATGAGGACTACAAAGAAGAACTGATAACAAAAGAAGAATTTCTTTCTTACCGTGAGGACTACCAGAAAAAAGAAGAACTTTACTCAAAACAGATTGAAGCATTGGAAGAAAAGAAAAGCGACAGTATTACAGATGATGTTTTTGATACTCCGTGGCTCAAAAGGCTGTTGGAATTGAAAGACATTGAAAAACTGGATAGAGAGATTGTGGTAGAGATGATAAGCGAGATAAAGGTGTATGAAAATCGTAAAATCAAAATCACATATAACTTTTCAAATGAGCTGGAACATCTATTTTCCAGTATCTACAGTGCAGATATGGAAGAAAAGGTTGTCTAATTACATTTCAAAATTCCCGATATGTTCTGTCGGGTACATAAATCACTAGCGCAATTAACACCCAGCACACGGGGGTTATGACAACGGAGCCCAGTTTAACGGAAGGAAAGAGAAAGACGATAATTTGCGGCTGGCCTTGGCGGTCGGCGAGATCTTGTCACGAAATGGGATCCCGGTCATGTATACGAGGCAGGATGATATTTATCAATCGCCGTCGGAAAAGGCCAGGATCGCCAACGCAAGCGGTGCAGACTATTTTGTTTCCTTTCACCGCAATTCCAGTCCGAGCCCAAATCAATACAGTGGTGTAGAGACTTTGGTCTATGACGACAGCGGTATAAAAGCGGCGATGGCAAGGAATGTGAATGCCAGACTGGAAGGCGTAGGATTCCGCAATCTGGGCGTAAAAGAAAGACCGGATCTTACGGTCCTTAGAAGAACAAACATGCCGGCGATTTTGATCGAGGCAGGATTCATCAATACGGAGCAGGATAACCGGCTGTTTGATGAGAGATTTCAGGATATTGCGCAGGCAATTGCGGATGGTATTATGGATACAATAGGAAGGGGACAGCCGGCGCCGGGAGGCGTTTATCGAGTGCAGATCGGACTGTATCGGAATTTTTCCAATGCTCAGTATGCATTAAATGAAGCATTGGCTCAGGGATATGATGGGGAAATCGTATATGAGGATCCTTTCTATGCAGTCCAGCTTGGTTCTTTTTCTACACTGGATGAAGCAGTTCAGCTGGAAAATCAGCTGCGGCAAAGGGGATATGATACTTTGGTTATAAAAAAATAAAAGCGGGATTCTTTCTTGAAGAACGTTTCTTAGACGGCTATAATGAAAGTGAGAGAAACATAAGAAGAACAATGGGAGGAGCCTATGAAGATTCGTTATAAGCAGGAGATCCTTAAGGTGGCCGGTATCTGTCTGGCGTCGCTGATTATGGCGCTTAATATTAAGTCTTTTGTAAGGACCGGAGGATTGTATCCCGGAGGAGCTACAGGACTTGCGCTTTTGATCCAGCGGATCGGGGAAATGTTTTTTGGAATAGAAGTTCCCTATACGCTGGTCAATGTCCTTTTAAATGCGGGACCGGTTTATATCGGATATCGTTTTATCGGCAGGAAGTTTACCATGTATTCTTGTCTGATGATCTTATTGACCGGTTTTTTCACCGATTTAATCCCCGGATACGCCATCACCTATGATACCTTGCTGATTAGTATTTTCGGAGGTTTGATCAATGGAGCCATTATCAGCGCCTGTTTGATGATGAATGCCACGACAGGAGGAACTGACTTTATAGCGATCTATCTTTCTGAGAAAAAAGAGATTGATTCCTGGAATGTTGTTTTTGGACTGAATGTGCTGATTCTGGCAGCAGCAGGCATTTTATTTGGATGGGATAAAGCATTATATTCCATCATTTTTCAGTATACTTCGACCCAGGTGCTTCACATGATGTATAAGAAATATCAGCAGCATACGCTGATCGTTGTGACCAACCGGCCAAGGGAGGTTTATCGGGCGATCGCCAAGATTACCCATCATGGCGCTACGGTCATGGATGCAGTGGGATCCTATCAGGGCAGCCAAAGAAAGCTTGTCTATTCTGTTGTTTCCAGCGCGGAGAGCAAGAAAGTCATTCGCATGATTCGCAGGATGGATCCGGATGCCTTTGTCAATGTAATGAAGACGGAACAGATTTCCGGGAAATTTTATTTTCGGCCGAACCGCTAGAAGATAGGGAGGAAGAGGAATTAGGCATACTGTTTTTTCATGGCTCATAAACTTTTAAAAAAGACAGGATAGAACGCCTTGAAATTTTTGAAAGAATGGTCCTCGAAGATTCTTGTATTTCTGATCCTCTGCGGCTGTTTATGGGGAATTTTTCAGAATGCCGGAGATCTTTTGCGTGAAAATGTTTATGTGTGGAAAGAAGATCAAGACCGCAGGCTGCCAATCTATTGTGTGGATACAAAGAAAAAAGTTCTGGCCCTGACTTTTGACGTGGCTTGGGGAAATGAAGATATGGAAGAAGTCCTTAGGATCTTGAAACAGGAAAAGGTAGAAGCGACATTTTTCTTTTCCGGAGAATGGATGGAGAATTATCCGGCAGATGTGAAAAAGATTGCCAAAGCCGGACATGATATCGGAAACCATGGAGATCATCACAAATACATGACAAAACTGTCCAAAGAAGAGCAGATCGAAGAGATTCGGGGAGCTAATGACAAGGCGAAAGCGCTGCTGGGAACTTCTATGGAGCTGTTTCGCCCTCCTTACGGTGATTATGATTCTCAGGTAGTAGAGACGGCTGAGAGCATGGGATGTTATGTGATTCAATGGTCGGTGGATAGCCTGGACTGGATGGAACCCGGAGCGGACGCTGTGATTGAGAAAGTATGCGGCCATAAAGATCTAAAGAGCGGAGCTATCCTATTGATGCATACAGGAACTCAATGTACAAAAAAAGCGCTGAAGCCAATGATTCAAAAGCTGAAAAGGCAAGGATATGGGTTTGTGCCGGTTTCGGAGTTGATTTACCGTGAAAACTATCGGATGGATCCGTCAGGAATGCAGATCAAAAATTAGCGTATCGAATAAAATACAAAAAAATGCTTGATTTTAGATGGGAAGTAGTGTATCTTATAACCAATGAAGTTAATGACAAGGGCGTCAAACAATTAGGTTCAGATTGTTTGTCGCCCATTTTTTTATTTCATATAAAACTTCGTGTCCTATGAAACCAAAAACGCTCCGCGTAGATCGCACTGCGGTGGAAAAGAAAGGAAGAGAACCTATGAAAGAGAGAACGAATGTTACAGAGATCTTTGGAATGAATGTGTTTAATGACAGTGTCATGAAGGCAAGACTGCCGAAGGCTGTTTACAAAGATTTGAAAAAGACGATCGAAGAAGGAAGCGAATTAAATCCTGCGATCGCAGATGTTGTTGCCAATGAGATGAAAGAATGGGCCATTGAAAAAGGTGCGACTCATTATACCCATTGGTTCCAGCCGCTGACCGGAGTCACAGCGGAAAAACATGATGCTTTTATTTCTCCGACAGACGGCGGAAAGGTATTGATGGAATTTTCCGGCAAAGAGCTGATCAAAGGAGAGCCGGATGCCTCTTCCTTCCCTTCCGGAGGACTAAGAGCAACATTTGAGGCCAGAGGATATACTGCATGGGATTGTACATCACCGGCATTTATCAAGGAAACACCGGATTCTACCATCTTATGTATTCCAACCGCTTTCTGTTCTTATACAGGAGAAGCTTTGGATAAGAAGACACCGCTGCTTCGTTCTATGCAGGCGCTGGATATTCAGGCAACCAGACTCCTTCGTTTGTTAGGAAATGAGAATGTAAAGAGCGTCAGCACATCCGTTGGTGCAGAGCAGGAGTATTTCCTGGTAGATAAAGAAAAATATTTACAGAGAAAAGACTTGATCTTTACCGGCCGTACCTTGTTTGGAGCAATGCCTCCAAAAGGACAGGAAATGGACGATCATTATTTCGGAATCATTCGTGAAAGAATCGCAGGCTTCATGAAAGACTTAAACATCGAGGCTTGGAAGCTCGGTATTCCGGCGAAGACAGAGCATAACGAAGTAGCTCCTGCACAGCACGAATTAGCGCCGATCTATGATTCCAACAATATTGCCACAGACCATAACCAGCTTTTGATGGAGACAATGAAACGTGTAGCAGAGCGTCACGGATTGAAATGTCTGCTTCATGAGAAACCATTTGCAGGAATCAATGGTTCCGGTAAACATAATAACTGGTCCATGGTAACCAACGAAGGCAAGAACCTTTTGGATCCGGGCAAAACGCCTCATGAGAATCAGCAGTTCTTATTGATTCTTGCAGCAATCATCAAGGCAGTAGATGAACATGCAGATCTGCTTCGTATGTCAGCATCTACTCCTGGAAATGATCACAGACTTGGAGCCAATGAAGCACCGCCTGCAATTATTTCTATCTTCCTTGGAGAACAGCTGGAAGACGTGGTAAAACAGCTGGTAACAAGAGGAGAGGCAACCAGATCCAAGACCGGAGACAAACTGGCTTCCGGCGTACATTCTCTGCCGGATTTCGAGACAGACGCAACAGACCGCAACCGTACATCACCATTTGCGTTTACAGGCAATAAATTCGAGTTCCGTATGGTAGGTTCTACACAGTCTATCTCCGACCCGAACGTTATCTTAAATACGATCGTTGCAGATGCATTTGCAGAGATTTGTGATCATCTGGAAAAATTTGCGGGAGATGTAAAAGCTGTGGAAATGGAAGCACATGAACTGACAAAACAGATTCTGACAGATCATCAGAGAATTATCTTCAATGGAAACGGATATTCTGATGAATGGATCAAGGAAGCTGAGAGGAGAGGTCTTCCAAACCTGAGATCCATGGTGGATGCGATTCCGACTCTGGTAACAGAAAAATCTGTTGAAATGTTCGAAAAATTCGGCGTATTTACAAAGGCTGAGCTGGAATCCCGCGCAGAAATCTTATTCGAACAGTATGCACAGACAGTCAATATCGAAGCGCTGGCAACCCTGGATATTGCGAAAAAACAGATCGTGCCAGCTGTTATGAAATATCAGAAAACTTTAGCAGACTCTGTTTCCGTATTGAAAGCAACAGGTGTAGATACCTCTGTTCAGGAAGCATTATTGGGTGATATTACAGAAAACTTAAAAGACATGTATGAAGCCATTGGTGTGCTTGCAGCTGACGAGGAAAAAGCAAAATCTATGGATGATAATGCGGAAGAACAGGCAAAATACTATCATGATACGATTTTTGCAGATATGAATGCCGTGCGTGAGCCTGCAGATAAGCTGGAGATGCTGGTTGCTAAAGAAGATTGGCCAATGCCAAGTTACGGCGACTTAATCTTTGAGGTTTAGATTGAATTAAAAAATCTTTCATACAATTTCACATAAATATTGGAAAAGATACCGGATTTTTTCGGTATCTTTTTTTGATGCCGGCACATTCTAATATCAGAAATTTTTTCATATTCTGATAGATAAAGTGAGGGATGAGAATGAAAAAAAGAATCATGGCATCCGTGGTCCTGATTTTGCTGACGCTATGTTTTGCCTGTCAGTGGAGCCGGGAAAAGGCGGATCCGCTGGGAATTGCCGGTCAGACGGAGGGAGAAGGGGGGCTGCTTGCCAGCAATTCCATGAACAAGAAAAAGGTTTACCTTACGTTTGATGACGGTCCGTCAGATCATACCAATGAGATCCTGGATATTTTAAAAGAGAATGGAGTCAAGGCCACATTTTTTGTAGTGGGGAAAGAAACAGCTTATGCGAAAAAAAGCTACCAAAGGATTGTCTTAGAAGGACATACGCTGGGCATGCATTCATACAGTCATAATTACGATCAGATTTACTCTTCGTTGGATGCTTTCAAGAAAGATATCAATAAGCTTCATAATTACCTTTATGAGATTACGGAAACAAAGCCTTTTATTTATCGATTTCCGGGAGGAAGCAGCAATTCCTGTGTGAAAGATATCAATTCCTATATTCAATATATCAATCAGCAAGGATGGCTTTATTTTGATTGGAATGCCTTAAGCGGAGATGCGCTTAATTTTGATACAAGTGCAAAACAGCTAAATCAAAACATATTAAAGGATGTGCGGCGCCAGGATGTAAGCGTTGTGCTGATGCATGATCTTCATGAAGCCAAGCATACGGTAGAGGGACTGGATTCCCTGATCAAAACATTGAAAAAAGAAGGGTATCAGATCCTGCCGATTACGGAAAATACGAAGCCGGTCCAGCACAAATCAGTTGACAAATAAAATCAGGTCACGTAGAATGTTCCCAGCAGGCATAGGCAGTCAAAGAGCCTTTTGCCAGGTTTGTCACGAAGGATGAATTTGTGTTAGGAGAAAGATATGATAATAAAAAGTGTAAATTTGGAGACGGTATGCGGCGTTACCAGCAAACTTCCGGAAAACGAACTTCCGGAGGTGGCTTTTGCAGGGAAATCCAACGTAGGGAAATCTTCCTTGATCAATGCGCTGATGAATCGTAAATCTTATGCAAGGATCTCTGCTCAGCCGGGAAAGACCCAGACGATCAATTATTATAACATCAATGAGGAACTTTATTATGTGGATCTTCCGGGGTATGGATATGCCAAAGTCTCAGAATCGGTAAAAGAAAAATGGGGACATATGATTGAGAATTATCTTCAGACGTCCAAACAGCTGAAAACGGTATTTCTTCTGGTAGATATCCGTCACAAACCATCAAAGAATGATGAGATGATGTATGATTGGATCCTGCACAACGGATATCAGCCGGTCATTATTGCAACCAAGCTGGATAAGCTAAAACGCAGTCAGGTAGCCAAACATCTAAAAGAAATCAGGAATGCCCTGGAGATGCCGAAAGATATTCCTATTTTTCCTTTTTCAGCCTTATCAAAACAGGGACGTGAGGAGATATGGGATTTTATAGAAGAAAATATCCTAGACTAAGAAAAAGCCTAGGAATTCTCATCGTCAAATAATAACGTTTGGATCAGAGCCGAATAAACATCAGAATGTTTCTCGCTCCAATGATCGCATATATGGACAGCCTGTTCTCTTGATACGACATTCAAGTTCAATTCAAGGAGCAGGGTGTCTTTTTCTTTGATCTTTAAGCGTACCGTGTATTCATCTCTCTTTGCAGGAAAATAATCTGCTTCCAGATCGGTCTCTTTGCGCAGCTCATATTCTTTCTCATCTAAAAACTGAGAGATGTCCTCCTTAATGGAATTGGGAATTTGATACTCGAACATCTCAATTGCTTCGTTGCCTTCCTCTGTCAGATAATAATGGCTCATATTGCGGATCGTTTTTATCCGGAGCATTTCTTCGTCTTCTAACTCATGGAACGCTCTTTGAACGTTAAAATAATTCGTATATCCTTTGTCAATGATAAATTCTAAAATTTGAGAATTGCTTAATGGAAAATCTACTTTTTGAATGAGATATAAAATGATTAATTTGTATAAGGTTAATTGATTGTTTTCCATATCGAACCTCCTAAAAACTATTTCAATCATAACATTTATGACCTTTTCTTGCAACTTATGAATGAAATAACAGAAACTACAGATAATAATGCCGAGGTGATCATATGAGAAAATATCAATGGATTCTATGTGGATTGTTTGTACTGCTGGCAGTCGCCCTTATGTTTTTGCTGGCAGGCAAACAAGATAAAAAAATGGAAAATGGATCGTTCGTTTTAGAAAGGACATGGGATGGTGAAGGTTTATATTAAAGCAGAAGATAACGTACGAATCAATCATGCGGCGATACGGCTGGAAGATGTTTTGTCGTTATATTGTTCCGATTATGAGATTGGAGAAAAGATCAAGAAAATAATGCTTTTTCGATTCCCTTCCAAAGAAAAACAACGAAAGATCTTTTCCATCTTAAAAGTCGTAGAAAGGATTCAGACAGTCAGCAAAGATATCGATGTGGTCAATATGGGACCGGAAGATTTCGTAGTCTCTTATGAGGAAAGGAATTCCGGAAAATCATGGAAGACAATTGGGAAAAT
This sequence comes from Candidatus Anaerostipes excrementavium, assembly GCA_019114985.1. Taxonomy (GTDB): domain Bacteria; phylum Bacillota; class Clostridia; order Lachnospirales; family Lachnospiraceae; genus Anaerostipes; species Anaerostipes excrementavium. The sequence goes on along the minus strand of DXEM01000018.1, from coordinate 9,195 downwards.
CGCATTTGTTTGTCTGGTCTCTTTCTTTGGAGCTAGTTTTTCGATTATGACGTATAACACCGATGTGGGTATCGGAGATCTTTTTACCAATGTATATCAGCTGATTATGGGAAGAGAGGCCGCAGGACCGAATCTTCTGCATATATCTTATACCATTGGGCTTGCCATTGGAATTATCGTATTTTTCAATCATGCCGGCAAATTTAAGATCAGCGATGACCCTACGCCGTTTGAGGTTCAGATGCGTTTATACGAGAAAGATGTGAATGATGCCCTGGTTATGGATGCGGACCGAGAGAAGGTGGAAGAAGATGTTGATACGTGAAATTTTTTTAAGTATTTACGGACTGTGTGCGGGAGGATTGATTGCCGCCAGTTTTCTTGCTTTTTTGAGCATGATCGGTGTAGTTCCGAGATTAGCAGCGTTAACCAAATCCATCAAATATGCAAGGATTTATGAAGACTGCATTGCAGCCGGAGGTATTTTGGGAACTGCGGTATTTATTTATCATTGGAGTGTTCCGCTTGGATATCCGCTTCTGATTATTTTCGGATTATTCGGAGGAATCTTTGTCGGATGTCTGATCGGGGCCCTGGCAGAGGTATTAAAAAGTCTGCCGATCTTTTCTACGCGGATCAAACTTCAGGATGGAATTCAATATTCGATTTACGCGCTTGCGCTTGGGAAAATGTTGGGATGTTATCTTCAATTTTTTATATTTTAACAAAGGAGGCAAGGCATGAAAAAAGAACCGAGCAAACAAGAATATAATCAAATGGTAGAAGAAATGACGCCGAAGCACAGCTGTATCAAAAACTGTGGGAAAGCATTTCTGGTAGGAGGACTTTTTTGTGTATTGGGAGAAGCAATGAAACAGCTGATGATGAATTACTGGGATATAAGCAAAAAAGATGCCCTGTTGTTCGTGACCATTGAATTGGTCCTTTTAAGCGTCATATTAACAGGCTTTAACTTATATGGGAAAATTACAAAATTCGGCGGGGCAGGCGGACTGGTGCCGATTACCGGATTTGCCAATTCCGTAGCTTCTCCTGCCATTGAGTATCAGAAAGAAGGACAGGTGTTTGGTATTGGAGTAAAAATATTTACGATTGCCGGACCTGTGATCTTATATGGAATTATTTCTGCTTTTATAGCAGGCGTAATCTATCTGACGGCAGTACAATGGGGGTGGATTGGATGAAAACGATAAAAGGAAAGCAAAGTGTAGAATTTGATCATCCGCCGTATATTGCCGGATGGGCTTCTGTAGTTGCAGATAAAGAAGGGAAAGGACCTCTCGGAAATCGTTTTGATCAAGTGATCGAAGATCCTTTGTTCGGAGAGGATACATGGGAGAAAGCCGAAGGCCGATTCATGAAACAGGCGGCGATGCTGGCCATCCAAAAAGCAGGATTGTCAACGAGTGATATTCGTTATGTATTCGCAGGAGATCTGCTGGAACAAAACACGGCGACTTCCTATGGATTAAAAGATTTGGATCTTCCTCTTTTTGGATTATTCGGAGCTTGTTCTACGGTGGGAGAAGCCCTGTCGCTTGCCTCTATGACGGTGGCGGGAGGATTTGCGGATCAGGTATTAGCCACGGCTTCCAGCCATATTGGAACCGCAGAAAAGCAGTTCCGTTTTCCGCTGGAATATGGAAATCAGAGACCCTTATCCGCAACCTGGACGGTGACCGGAGCAGGAGGATTTATTGTATCCAAACAAAAGAGCCCGATTAAGGTTCGAGGAATTACGACCGGAAAGATTGTGGACTATGGAATGAAAGATCCGATGAATATGGGAGCCTGCATGGCTCCGGCTGCAGCACAGGTCATTTATCAGCATTTTCAGGATTACAGCACATCTCCGAAAGATTATGACGCGATTTATACAGGCGATCTGGGAGAAGTGGGAAAACAGATTCTCATTCGGCTGCTTGATGAAAATGGATATGACATTTCCAAAGTGCATGGTGATTGCGGGTTGGAAGTCTATGAAAATGAAAAGCAGGATACCCATTCCGGCGGTTCCGGGTGTGCCTGCAGCGCAGTTGTTTTGTCAGCTATGCTGATTCGGAAATTATTAAACGGTGAATGGAATCGAATCTTATTTGTTCCGACCGGGGCATTGATGTCAAAAACCAGTTTTAATGAAGGAGAAAGCGTAACAGGCATTGCTCATGCGATCCTCCTGGAAAGAGAGGAAGAATCATGGAATATGTAAAAGCATTTCTTGTAGGCGGTATCATATGTGTTTTGGTTCAGATTCTGATGGATAATACAAAACTGCAGCCGGGACGTATCATGGTACTTTTGGTAATCAGCGGTGTAATATTAGGAGCCTTGGGGATTTATGAAAAAATAGAGGCATTCGGGGGCTGCGGCGCTACCGTACCATTGTCCGGATTTGGATTTAACCTATGGAAAGGAATGAAAGAAGCAATTGATCAGCACGGTTTTTTAGGCCTGTTTGAAGGCGGATTTACAGCAGCATCGGTAGGAACCTCAGCAGCCCTGATTTTTTCTTATCTGGCATCGTTGATTTTCCAGCCGAAAATGAAAGAATAAGAAAGATGGCGCAAAATCATATCTCCATGATCTTGCGCCGTTTCTTAATTTTTCCCTTCTTTGTGAATATGGCAGGTACTGTTTTTATATTTTTCCGGAAGCAGATATGGGGTATCTGCGGTTTCTCCTTGACTGTTTTTGGTCCGAACAATATATATTTTCTTTATGCGGTCTTCTTTCGGACAGCTGGAAGTTACCGGCTCCTGGGAGTCCTTACATAACTCTACAGAGACATGGGTATCACAGGTTTGAGTCGGAACCGTTCCTTTGGCAAAATATTCGGTAGTGATCATACTGCCGCGGGGATCATGATCACATATACCCGGAATGGCCAGTTTTCCTGATTTTTTACAAATCTTAGCTTCCACGATATTATCTGGTTTTTCAAAAGCTTTTGTGTTTTCGCCTTTTTCTTCGATGATCTTGTCCATAATATCTGCCCACATTTTCTTATGAAGATCGTTGGATTCGAATCTGTAATCCAGGTCATATCCCATCCAAATAGAAGTCGTATGGTAAGGAGTATATCCGGTAAACCAATAATTGGTGTGATCGGATGTGGTACCGCTTTTTCCTGCAGCCGGCATATCGGAAGACAGCTTTGCTGCAGTTCCGGTTCCTTTTTCTAATACGTCTTCCATGGCATTTGTCAGAAGGAAGGATGTAGATTCTTTCATGACTCGCTCTCCGGAAGAATCATTGCTTAATAAAATATTTCCGTTTTGATCTACCACTTTCGTATAAAGCTTCGCTTTATGATACGTGCCGCCATTGGCAATGGAGGCATAGGCATTGGTAAGTTCCAGATTGGTAACGCCATTGATAAGCCCTCCCAAGGACAAGGATTGATGAATGTCGGTATTTGTTGTACCGTCCTCCAGCATCTCATCATCTACCAGAGTATCAAATCCCAAGTCTAATAAATATTGATAAGCCCTTTGAGGGGTTACATCGGTCATTGTTTTTGCCGCTACGACATTGACGGAATCGGTAATCGCTTCGCGGATCGTCGTATACCCTTTATAACCATCATAATAGTTTTTAATCGGATAGTTTGAATCCAGATAATGATATGGGGCGTCATCGTAAACAGAAGCTAATGTTACTTTTCCACGATCCAATGCAGGGAGGAAAGTGGATAAGATCTTAAAATTAGATCCAGGCTGTTTTTGAGCGGAGACCGCACGATCTTCCGTCAAACTTGTGGTTCTTACGTTGCCCCTTCCGCCGACTAATGCCTCAACGGCGCCGGTAGTCTGGTCAATGATTGTAATAGAAACCTGAGGCTGAATCGGCGTAGAAATATATTCTCCGACAATGATGGAACCGGAATCCTCAACAGACTGCCGAAAATGTCCGGCGGCATTCTCTGCCTCTTTTGTGCTGGAGAAAATCAGGGAATCTCCTAGATTATGTTTCTTCATATATTCCAACACGTTATTTTCAGAGTATGTTACATCGTCTCCGTTGGTGTCTCTTACAGTAAGCGTATAGGTAAGCGCCACTTTTGCGTCGGATGGATAATAGGAAGCGTCATTGGCTGTTTCATCTGCAATCTTTTGAATCGTACTGTCCTGAGTGGAATATATTTTTAAACCACCGTTATAGACAGCGTTATATGCCTTGGTCTCGTCATAGCCCAACTGATCTTTTAGGTCTTCGACGACCTGCAGGATCATGGCATCTTGGAAAGAAGAATTTGAGTTGGTCTCATTGGACGGTTTGCTTGCATTCTTACGAATCCGGGCATAAACGTCATCCTGCATCGCTTCCCGATACTCTGTTTTTGTGATATAATGTTGTTTCAGCATTTTCTGAAGAACAATCTGCCGTTTGGAAGCATTATTTTCCGGATGATTGATTGGATGATATCTGGAAGGATTATCCGCGATGCTTGCAAGTACGGCACATTCTGATAATGTAAGATCCGAACTATTCTTATTAAAATATTTCTGAGAGGCAGCTTGAACCCCAAGCGTCCCTTCTCCCAAATTAATTGTATTCAAATACTCTTCTAAAATGAATTCCTTGGAAGCAATATTTTCTAATTCAAGAGACAGCGACTGCTCCTTGATTTTTCGTTCGATACGCTCCATCCAGGTTTTCTCTGACTGAATGCCCAGTACATTGTTTTTTACCAGCTGCTGTGTGATGGTACCGCCCCCTTGGATTTTGGATTTACTTTTTATATTAAGGAAGGCTGTGCGTATTGCTCCGTAAAAATCAATTCCATTGTGTGAATAGAATCGTTCGTCTTCGATTGCGATAAAGGCATTTTGCAGATTCTTAGGAATTTCGGATAAAGGAGTATAGATCTTACTTGAATCACTGCTGGAAAGGGTAGATAATTTCTTCCCTTCTTTGTCATATATTGTGGTCGTGTGCCCTTTGGAATGGACAGACTCCTTTGTGATCTGCGGTGTGGTCTTCAGAATTCCGCGTACATAACCGACCGATAATCCAAGAAAGGCAGCGATCAGCGCAATGGCAGCGATAAGAAGGTATTTAAAAAGAAAAAGAGAGACCTTAGAGTGTTTTCTGATCTGCTCAGAAGACAGTTGATTTCTTTTTTTCATTACATTGTTTTTGGTATATTTCATAGAAGAACCTCCTGACAGGTATTATATCAGATAACAATGGCCAAGTAAACAAAGGACAAAGCGTGAAAAGTACGGAGGAGGAAAGAAAAGATGAAAAGAAAAATCATGGAAGGAAGAAATACATTTTTAGATGACAAATCCAGGCAGAATATAGTATCCTATTATTTAATGGAAGACCGTGAGAGAGAAGTTTACGGGGTCGCGGTTGAGAAGTTTCGGGAAGGTTCTGATGAGATAGAATGGGATGCTGTTCCAGCTCTTTCTCATTCCCCGGAAAGTGCCAGAAGGATGGTAAGATATTTGATGGAATATCAGGTAACGCCGATGACTCTGGCAGAGGCAGTTGACACAATTCAATGGATGGAGGATCAGGATGGCAATACAATCCTATAAAGTCGTCTGGAAAGGCGGGGAAGCGGAAATTACAGAAAAGAAATCAAGATTCATCGCGCATGTGGCGCCTGCAGAGACGGAAGAAGAGGCTCTGGCATTTATAGAGGAAATCAAAAAGAAATATTGGGATGCCAGGCATAACTGTACGGCGTACAGCATAGGGATCGATCAGCCGATTTTAAGATGCAGTGATGACGGCGAGCCCAGCAAGACTGCCGGAATGCCGATGATGGAAGTCTTACAGGGGGAAGGACTTCATAATGTGGTGGCTGTAGTTACCAGATATTTTGGAGGCACTCTTTTAGGAACCGGAGGTTTGATCCGCGCCTATACAAAGAGTACCCAGGAAGGCATTAAGAACTGTCAGATCATAACGAAGCGTCTGGGAAAAAGAATGGAGGTCCGATGTGATTATTCCACATCCGGGAAGATTCAGTATGTTGCTGCTTCCGGATCGGTTCCGATATTGGATACACAGTATACGGATGAAGTTGCTTTTGATATTGTTGTTCCGATGGATCTTGTCGGGAAAATAAAGAAAGACTTTATGGAAGCTTCCGGGGGAAAGGCTGCAATAAAAGAAATAGGGGAAGGATATTTCGCGGAAATTGACGGCGAGATAAAAATACTTTCTTAACAGAGTATGGATAGAGATTCGTCAGCCTTCCTGAGGGGAGAAAGACGTTTTATAGAAAAAGAAAAACCTATACAACACCGATTTTGTGCTGTATAGGTTTTTGATTATATGATTTAAGAAATTTGCTTATTTGTCGCTCAGACGATTGACAGCGCTGATCAGGGCAAGAACAGAAGCTGTGATAATATCTTCATGAATTCCTGCACCCCATGTAACGTCGCCGTTTGGCTGCTGGATTCCTACATAAGCGCATGCCTGGGCATTGGATCCTACATTCAGCGCATGTTCCTGATAGGTCACGATAGAATAGTTCATATCGCTGTGTCTCTGAAGCGCGTTGCTGACAGCGTCCAGGCGCCCGTTTCCTTTTCCGTGGTACAATTTTGGAACACCGGCCTTGTTCAGGGAAATCTCGGTTTCGATTCCGCCGTCCTTTTGTACAAAGTGAACCTCTTTGAGCTGATGCGGAGAATCAATATTAACATAAACATTCTTAAAGACTTTTAAAATATCCTTTGGAGACAATTCCTGATGCCGTTTGTCGGAAACATCTTTTACGGTGTATCCCACGTCTTCTCTCATCTTGCCTGGAATGTGGAAACCAAAATTCTCTTCGAGAACATAGCTGATGCCGCCTTTTCCAGACTGGCTGTTGATGCGGATGACATCACTTTCATATTCGCGGCCCAGATCTTTTGGATCAATCGGAAGATAAGGAATATCCCAGTGTTCCGGATGTTTTTCCTCTCTCCAGTGCATTCCCTTTGCAATTGCATCCTGATGAGACCCGGAAAATGCGGCGAATACCAGCTGACCGGTATAAGGCTGTCTTTCATACACAGACATTCTTGTCAATTTTTCGTATGTTTTTGTCAATTTTGGCAAATCGGAGAAATCTAACTTTGGATCCACTCCATGTGTGTACATATTCAGCGCAAGCGTGATGATATCTACGTTTCCGGTACGTTCTCCGTTTCCGAATAAAGTGCCTTCTACGCGGTCTGCGCCGGCCAGAAGCGCAAGTTCTGTATCAGCAATTCCGCAGCCGCGGTCATTATGCGGATGAAGAGATAAGATCACGTTCTCACGGTATTTCATATGTTTGCTCATGTATTCAATCTGGCTGGCATATACATGCGGCAGAGATAATTCCACAGTAACCGGGAGATTGATGATAACTTTCCAGTCCGGACGCGGTTTCCATACATCTAAGACAGCGTTGCAGACGTCCAGTGCGTAATCGACTTCCGTGCCGGTAAAACTTTCCGGAGAATATTCGAACAAGAAATTTCCTTCGGTTTCGTCAGCCAGGCGTTTTAAAAGCTCTGCGCCGTCAGTAGCAATCTTCATAACTTCTTCTTTGGATTTTTTAAATACCTGCTCTCTCTGTGCCAGAGAAGTGGAATTGTAAACGTGAACGATTGCCTTTTTAGCGCCCTTTAATGCCTCGAACGTCTTTTTAATAATATGTTCTCTCGCCTGAGTCAATACCTGGATGGTTACATCATCAGGAATCAGGTCTTGTTCAATTAATGTACGAAGGAAAGTATACTCGGTCTCAGAGGCGGCAGGGAAACCAACCTCGATCTCCTTAAAACCAACTTTCACAAGATATTTGAAAAATTCGACTTTCTCATCTAAGCTCATCGGAATGATCAGGGCCTGGTTTCCGTCCCTTAGATCGACACTGCACCAGTCTGGAGCTTTCGTAATATACTCTTTGGATGCCCAGTCTAAGCAGGTTTCCGGCGGCATAAAATATTGTCTTTGATATTTCTTTGGATTCATGAGGAATCTCCTTTCTGAAAATAATAAAATCTCTGATGTATGATGATGAGCGGCAGTCATATTGAGATCCGGAAGCTGTCTGTAACAAAGCAAAACTTCTCGACAACCGCAAAAAAAAACTTCGAATCTATTCCCTTCCAGGATAGAGACGAAGATCATTCCGCGGTACCACTCTAATTCACACCGCAAAGGTGTGCGCTTATTTCTGATACGGGCTGTCAGACAGCCGATATCGCTCCGCTGTAACGGTCGGAATCCGTCAATGCCTACTGCTAGTTCAGCATGCTACTCAAAGGCGAGTTCAAATATGTTCAACAACTGCTTTCCACCAGCCAGCAGCTCTCTGGATGTCTAAAATATTCTACTGCTCCTCATCAATGTATTTAAAATCATTACGTTAATGTCAATCTATCATAATTCATTGTATGTGTCAACCGGGAAAATATTCTTTTTTGCTAAGAAGTTATTTTGAAAAAGAGAAAAAAGAGCTATAATAAAAAAAGTACGAAAAAGGAGATAGATCTATGGGATTGTGGGATTATCTGAAAAAGGAAGAAGTTTCTCCGGAATACGAAAAGGCAAAAGAAAGGATTATGGAACTTCATCGAAGAGATGGAAGCCTTGCCTATATCAATTGGATGAGTCAGATTGAAGAAGGAAGAGGAGAGATGCAGGTCGAGTATGTCCGGGGAGAGATGAGGACGGGAGAGCAGCTTTTTCTATATGACTGTCAGGGAAATGAGTCCGGAGCAATTGAGATAGAAGAATTGTATATAGGAAAGAATGAGGATACTGCAGAGTGTTCCGAAAATGGGGAAGTAGGCCGGATTGTATTTCGGAACCAAGACGCAGAATATGGAGAATTTTGGAAGAGTCAATATGCCGGATGCGAAAAAAAAGAAAAAAATAGAAAAAACTGTTGACATACATCGTGTTGGCATGGTAGTATAAATGAGCTGTCAAGCAATGGGGTATCGCCAAGTGGTAAGGCCCAGGATTCTGACTCCTGTACCGCTGGTTCGAATCCAGCTACCCCAGTTTTTGGGTGTGTAGCTCAGGTGGTAGAGCACTTGACTTTTAATCAAGTTGTCCGGGGTTCGAATCCCCGCACGCTCATCGGAAACGCTGTCTTCTGGAAGATACCGGAAGCAGCGTTTTTCTTGTATTTATGCGGGTTTCCGGCATCTCATAGTTCTAATTTTT
>DXEM01000017.1 GCA_019114985.1 Candidatus Anaerostipes excrementavium | reverse complement strand
TTAGTCAAAAGAATATTTCGGTGGGACCCGGGAAAGTCAGTTTTCGCAATAGCACCTTGTATACCACAGAAACCAAGGCGCATAAGAAACAAGCCAATGTATAAGCCATGAGCCTGCTGCCTTTTTGGCAGTGGGCGGAAAGGAGAAGCGATGGCGAAAAAGGAAAAGAGTCCAGAGCAACAGCTTAAGGAGCTATGTCAAGAGATAAAATTGGAAATAGATCGTTGGAATAATCTAAAGATACAAGGTGGAAATGATCCGTTTCGGGAAGATGGATACAACATGAACCTGACAAGAAATCATGTGATTTACGATAAAGGAAAAATCAAAGAGATCTGTGAGGAAAACAGCCTGGATCTTCCGGAAGAATACCACATCCCGACACCGCCGGAAGTGCCGAACTATTACATGGCAAAGCCAAAGCAGATTGAAAAAGATGCAAGGGAAAGCTTGGCGAAGTACAAAGCGGAGGAAAACTATCAATGGCTTCTTCGGTGTAATACCAGTACGAATGTAAAGAAAAAGACTTACTATGAAGCAGTGATGGGATATGTCTCCGGATTGGAAGAAGCAATAAAGATAGGTGACCTGGTTGCAATGCGCAGGCATAGGAATCCGGAAGCCTATCTGGGAAGCTTTGCAGAGTGTAGAAAGAGAATCGAAGAGGCAATGGCAGAGGAAAAAGGAGACGGACAAATGGAATTGTTTGATTTTATATAGCATTAATTGTTAAGAAAGGAGAACATACATGATGAAAAAGATTGCAGTAGTATTATTTAGCATTTGTTTGATGACGGGAGCTCTTGTCGGATGTACAGAGGCAGATAAAGTATCTGAGAACGTATCACAAGAAGCTGATAATTTTAATGTCCTTCGTAGATTGGCAGTCATTAATTCAAGGACAGATAAAGTAGAATTTGAATTGATTGGTGCATTTTCCTTGCATGTAGATCAAGATGATGATCAGATTGAAGTTGTCGCAGAAATGGAAGATGGAAGTTACAAAAAACATATCGTAGGACTGAATGAAAATACGATGTATGTAGTAGAAGATCTTGGAGGTGCAAAGGTAAATAAATATAAATATGAGGTCAATTATATTCCAGAATCAATCGTTCCATTTAAAGTCGTTGAAAAGGACTAGTAAAAGTAACTCGGCAAGAATGAAATGAAAAAGTTAAGAAAAGTTAAGGAGAAATGACATGTTAGAGAAGATTTTAGAAGAGATGTTATCGGAAAAAGGGCCTGATAAAATCAAGGCGTCAAGCGCAGAAATCGTTGTACATGGAACACAGGAAAAGCCGTATTACGAAATAGAATATTTCGATTTATCAGATAACAAATATCATATAGGATTTAGTTCGTATAGTCTGGATGTTGTGTTGGGGTATTTGGATGGATACTTTGAAATAGTTAATAAGCACATGAATGACGAAAATTCTGTTGGGGGTGTAGACAGATCAGAACAGATTGATCGAATATCGATTGAAAATGCAGTAGAGGCACCATTCTGGATGAGTGTCTGGGCTACAGAGCCAAAGAGAATGATTGATGTAAGAATGTCCTACAGTGACCTGAAAACATTATGCGACCTAATTGATAAAAGAAGAACAAGAGGTTGGATTCCGGTGGAAGAACGATTGCCAGGAGATGGTGACTCTGTTTTATGTACTGATGGAAAATACATATATCTCACAGAATACGACGCAGATTTAGACGTAAGTTTTGGGGATATAGATGGAATTATCGCCTGGCAACCACTTCCGGGTTCATACATTTCAAAGAAAGAGACGGAAACAGACTGGTCTAAAGTCCCAGTGGATACACCTGTTTTGGTAAGAGATTCGGATGAAGAACCATGGAAAAGGCGACATTTTGCATTTTATAAGGATGGAAAAGTTTTTACTTGGTTGAACAGATCCACTAGCTTTGTAAACGGAAATGATAAGGATAAATCAATAGGCTGGAATTATGCAAAACTAGCACAGAAAGGAGCAGAATAATGGGAACTATCTTAGCGTTTATTATAGGCGCCGGATTTGGTGCCGTAGGTGTTACTTTGTGGACACTGGGAGAAGCAAAGAGACAGGAGAAAAAAGAATGACAGAGAAAGAAGCGATTGAAGTAATAAAATCCAATATGCCGACAAGCGGTTATTATATGCTTAGGAAAGCGCTTGATACGGCAATATCCGCCCTTGAAGAAATCCAGCAGTATCGGGAAATCGGAACTGTGGAAGAATGCCGGGAGGCTGTGGAGAAGCAGAAACCGAAGAAAGTAATCATTGAGCCATGGAGTCCTGCTTTGTGTCCTACATGTAGAGTGAGATTGTCAGAGAGTTTAGGAGATGGATATTATAAACACTGGACTTTACTACAGAGATGCACGAGATGCGGACAGGTGCTAGATTGGAGTGGTGAAGAATGAAAAAGAATATTTATAATTTCCCGATTTCCAGTTGCCCTCATTGCGGAGGGGGAAAGATTGCAATTCGACAGTATATATGTGGATACGGAGAGTATTATGTGGATTTGAAAACTGGAGATGTGGATACGGCAGAATTACATTCGGGATTACAGTATAGGAATACTGGAAAATATGCTGTTTGTGCAGATTGTGGAAGAAGGTTGTTTGAGGTAGATCGTCATCTGCACGTGATAGAGGAGTGAAAGAATGAGCAGTGAAATCCTTAAAAAGTTAGTTGATCGTAAAGAAAAGATGATTCAAAAACTGATCGAGGTATTGTGGTGAAGAATCCATGCAAAGCCTGTGTAGAAGACTGCATGGGCTTGTGCTGGGATCGGATAAAGTATCTGGAATGGTACGGCAGTTATTGCGACAGAGTAAAGAAGCAGATCAAAGATGTAAGCAGGAGGGGAGAGCGTGGACAAGAACATACTGATCCAGTATTGCGACATGAAAGAAGAGATAAAAGATTTAAGAAGGAGAATCCGGGAGTTAGAAAAGCAGATTGATCGAATCAAGGAAGAGGGAGCTGTAAAGGATACGGTATCCGGCGGTATGGGAGGTACGCAGCACTTTGTCGTGGAAGGGTTCCCAGTACCAGAGTACAACAGGAAGATGATGTTGCTTAAGGCAAGGAAAGCTGCGCTGGTGGAGAAAGAGACAGAGCTTTTGGAGCTTACGAACCAAGTGGAAGAGTACATAGCGAGCATTGAGAAGAGTGAACTTCGAATCATGTTCCGGCTCTACTACATTGATGGTATGACATGGATCCAGGTGGCACATCGAATGAATCGGATATTCCCGAAACGTCGGATTGCTTACACGGAAGATAGCTGCAGAAAAAGAAATACAAGATTTTTTGAAGAAAATTGAAAAATGTCCGGTCATGTCCACCAGAAAAGTGGTTAAATGTAGACTAGAACGAGTAGATGATGATCTAACGTTTTTCATAAAATCTTCCTATGGATTTTTACCATGGGCGTCCCAAGTGGCGCCCTCTCGCGTAAAGAACGAACTTGGATGATCTTCGGACTCTGAGTCTTTACATTGTTTGATGATAGGTTTTTTCATATAAGTGTTCCTTTATTTATTATTTTTTCAGCATCCAGAGATGGGTGCTGTTTTTATGTCACAATTTGTAGAATATACTGGAAGATTGTGGTATGATAAAAGAAAAAACTATGGAGAGTGGAAAAGGAGGATATTTCTATGGAAGAAGAAATTTATGAAAAAGTGGAAAAGTATGTAAAGGAAAATTTGGCAAATATGGCATTCGATAAAGCGTATCCTTATTTTCAAAATTTTGCAAACAAAGTCGGAGAAGAATATGGAATATCTGGCGAGGACGTTGTAAGAAAATATTTTGATATAAAGAACAAGAGATAAGCAGAAAAACAAGGCACCCCCTAGGGTGTTTTTTTCGTACCAAAATTTACGCGGAACATATCATTAATGGTAGATGATCAGGGTCGCGCCCTGCTATCCCGGTTCGACTCCGGGTGTTCCGATTTTATAGATGTTTGAGGTGGTGATATTGAATGAGAAAAATTACATATTGGCCGAGGCAGATTATGTAGAGGGCATGAAGTATAAAGATATCGCCGCTAAATATGGCGTATCGATTAATACGGTAAAGAGCTGGAAGAAGAGATACGCTTGGTCAAGAGATAAGAAAGAATGCACCAAAAAAGGGTGCACACAAAATAAAAAGGGTGCACACAAAAAAGAAGCCGTTGCTGAAGATGTGGAACAGGTCATGGAGAACGATCAGTTGACAGATCAGCAGAGGCTTTTTTGTTTGTACCAATCTCGAATGTTTAATTATACCAAGGCTTATCAGAAAGCTTATCCGGGATGCCCTTATGCATCTGCCGCCGTTTTGGGAAGCAGACTTATGAAGAATCCTGTTATCAGAAAAGAGATAGAGCAGTTGAAGCAGAACCGCTTGAACCGGGAAATGTTGGACGAGTCGGATATTTTCCAGAAGTACATGGATATTGCCTTTGCTGATATGACTGATTATGCAGAATTTGGAAATGAAACATATCAAGACCCTGATACAGGGAAGGAATTGAAATACAGTTTTGTGCATTTGAAGGATAGTGATGCAGTAGACGGAACGCTTATATCCGAAGTTTCGAAAGGAAAAGATGGAGCCAAGATCAAACTGTTGGATAAGATGAAAGCAATGCAGTGGCTGACTGATCATATGAACATCGCCACGAATGAGCAAAGAGCGAAGATAGAATTGTTAAAGGCGCAGCGTGATAAGCTGACAGGCAACAATCAGGAGATAGAGGATCTGGATGACATCGAGGATGAGATATATGGAGGCGAAGGTTAAGAAAAAGAAAACAATACCGTTCCGGTTTGGAGAAAAACATAAGGAATATATCCGGAAATGCGAATCCTGCATGTATAATGTAGCAGAAGGAGCGGTCAGAGCCGGGAAAACAGTAGATAATGTTTTTGCCTTTGCCCACGAACTAAAAACGACAAAAGACAGAATCCATCTGGCTACAGGATCTACGGTTGGTACTGCAAAGCTGAACATTGGCGATGCGAACGGTTTCGGGTTAGAGTGGATTTTCCGAGGGCAGTGCCACTGGGGAAAGTACAAAGATAATGAGGCTTTGTTTATCAAGGGTCCAGCGACAAGAAGCCGACAGAGGATTGTTATTTTTGCAGGGGCGGCGAAAGAGGATAGTTATAAGCGGATCCGCGGTAATTCTTATGGCATGTGGATTGCAACGGAGATTAACCTGCATCATAAGAAAACGATCAGAGAAGCGTTTAATCGTACAATTGCCGCTCACAGGAGAAAAATATTCTGGGATTTAAACCCGGATAATCCAAATAGTTGGATATACAAGGAATACATAGACAAATATGCAAAGCAGGCCGCCGAAGGTGAACTTATCGGCGGCTATAATTATATGCACTGCACATTATACGACAATATAAACCTTACAAAAGAGCGCATCCGAGAAGTTGAAAGCCAGTATACTCCAGGAAGCATCTGGTATATGCAGGACATAGAAGGGAAGCGTGTTACCGCCCAAGGTCTTATTTATAGACAATTTGCGGAGGATTTCAATGATGGAATCCACAAGTTCAAAAGAACAGAAAAACCAAAAGATATTATGGAAATTATTATCGGAGTGGATTTTGGAGGCTCATCTTCTGGACATGCTTTTTCTGCAACGGCAATTACTAGAGGATATCAAGAAGTTGTAAGTTTAGCTGCAAAAAGACATTTGTGTCAAGATGAAAATGGAAACCAGATTGATATTGATCCAGAAAAACTTGGAGAATTATTCGTAGATTTTTGCTTACAAGTCATAAATCTTTATGGGTATATCACCGTAGTGTATTGTGATAGCGCAGAGCAGACACTTATTTTAGGGATTAAATCATCTTTAAGGAAATCAGGCCTTGGATGGATACGAGTTGAAAATGCTATGAAAGAAGAGATTAATAACCGTATCAGATTGACAACCAGGCTTATGGCGCAGGGAAGATACAGCTATATGGATCTCATGTGTGATGATCTTGTCGCTGCACTTTGCAGTGCTGTATGGGATCCAGATGAAATAACTAAGAATATAAGATTGGATGATGGAACAAGTGATATTGATAGTTTAGACAGCTTTGAATATACGATAGAACGAGATATTTCAAGGCTGATACGCTATGAATAGGAGATATAAAATGAAATTCAAGAGACTTTTAACATTAATTACAGAAGTACTCAACAAAGAATCTGATACCAAAATTGATATTAGCCTAACATCACAAATGGCATCAGTGATTGAACTATGGAGCCGGATGTATGAAAACCACCCGCCGTGGTTAGTAAAAGATAAGGTACATACAATGGGGTTGCCTTCAGCGGTTGCAGGAGAATTATCAAGATTGACGCTTCTGGAATTTGAGACAGGTATCACGGGATCAGTAAGAGCAGATATGATAAACGAATCATATCATAGAGTGATTCATAATTTAAGGACAATGCTGGAATATGGGTGCGCAAAAGGCGGGTTGATATTAAAACCATACGTTACTCAAACAGGAATCAGTGTGGAATTTATACAGGCAGATGCGTTCTTTCCGATTGATTTTGACAGTTCGAATCGAATGACAAAATGTGTGTTCGCAAGTCAAATCAGAAAGGGAAATAAGATATACACTAAGCTGGAGATGCACGAGATGTCAGGAGGATTTCTCAAAATAAGTAACAGAGCATTTGTATCAACAAATGATTTTAGCTTAGGGTCTGAAATATCTGTGGCATCAGTTCCGGAATGGTCAGAGCTTTCTGCCGCTGCATCTTTTTCTGGAGTTGATCGTTTACCGTTTGGATATTTAAAAATGCCATTAGCAAACAACACAGATTCGACATCACCTATTGGTGTATCTGCTTATTCAAAAGCTGTTGATCAAATACGTGTGGCCGATAAAAGATACTCACAAATTGACTGGGAATTTGATTCCAAAGAAACTGCAGTACATATTGCAGAATCTTTACTGAAATATGATCCAACAAGAGACAAAATGGTATACCCAGGAGGAAAAGAGCGGTTATATCGTGAGCTTGAATATGCATCAGGAGCGACAGAAAAGCCGTTATTGGATGTATTTTCTCCGGATATCCGTGATATATCGTATTACAACGGACTGAATCATCAGTTAAGACTTGTAGAGTTTAACTGTGGCCTTGCGTACGGAACGCTGTCAGATCCGAATAATACAGATAAAACAGCGGAAGAAATCAGAAGCAGCAAACAAAGATCGTTTGATTTCACGAAAGAGATACAGAAAAATCTGCAGATTGCATTGGAAGATATGATCTATGCGATGGATTTTTACGCAAGTATTTATAATCTTGCACCATATGGTAACTACGATGTTACTTTTAACTGGGGAGACAGCATTTTAGCTGATAAAGAAAAAGAACTCTTATCCATGCAGCAGGATGCATCCTTAGGATTTATCCGGAAAGAACTGTATATCGCAAAGAAATATGGAGTTTCGGAAGAAGAAGCATTGAAAATGATGCCGGCGGTAGATACTAGATTCCAGATACAGGAGGAATAAAAGATGTTAAGCCCAGAATATTTGGATAGATTCTCAGATCAGCTTCTTGCGATAATTGATGAGTTCTCAGTATCAGTTGTATCAGACATTGCAAAACGAATTATTATGATGGGAAATATATCAGAGACAAGTAATTATCAGATTGAGATATTGCAAAATGCCGGAATGATATATGATGATGTGATTCGGCGTATTAGTCAGGTAACCGGATACACAGAAGAAGAAATCAAAAGGATGTTTGAAGAAGCAGGTGTTAAGAATATAGAGAATGAATCTGTTTACTATAAGGCAGCAGGAAAAGAAACTATAACACTCAATCAGTCTGAATCAATCCAACAGATTTTAAGTGCGAACATCCAAAAAACTTTTGGAGATTTAAGCAATCTGACAATGACAACAGCAATCAAAGCGCAAACTCTTTTTATTGATACATGCAACGTTGCTATGATGCAGATACAAACAGGAGCATTAAATTATAACAGAGCTGTTGCTAATGCAATAAAAAAGGCTGCCAGAATAAGCACAGAAGTATTATATCCGACAGGTCATGTGGACAAGTTAGATGTAGCAACTAGGAGAGCAACTCTTACCGGAGTAAATCAGACGGCAGCAGAAATCAATCTGCAATATGCGAAAGAATCAGGATGTGATTATGTAGAGACAACAGCACATGCTGGAGCCAGACCATCTCATGCAGTATGGCAAGGAAGAGTATTTTGCATATCAGGAAATGATAAAGACTATCCTCCTTTTTACGAAAGCACTGGATACGGCACAGGACCTGGATTGTGTGGATGGAACTGCCGTCATAATTTCCATGCTTATTTTCCTGGAATTTCTTCTCCGGCTTATACCAAAAGCATGTTAAGAGAGTATGATTCCAAAAACATGGAGTATAACGGAGTTAAATACACGGAATACGAAGTAAGCCAGATGCAAAGGGCGCACGAAAGAAAGATAAGGGAATATAAAAGAGTACTAGCTGGAATCAATTCCGGAATGGAGTCATCCAGAAATGAGGAAACAAAAAATGCACTCAAAAAGGAATTTAATACGCAATCTATAAAACTCAAAGGGCAAGAAGCGGAGTTGAAAAATTTATGCTACCAAACTGGAAGGCGGTATGAATCGGCTAGGACACAAGTTCATGCTACCAGAGATAAAAATGGGAATATTGTTGGGTTTAGCCGAAGTGTATCGCAGAAAGCAGTATGGGCAAATAGAAAATCAAAAAAGTAAAGGAGTGAATTACATTGATTATCACAGGAATGAAACATTTTGAAAGTGTATGCCAAAAGAAATTGGTAGAGTGGTACAACAAAAATATGCCAGAAAATCATATTGATTTAAAAGATGTATTTATCGTATGGAGTTGTAAAACACTCCAAAATTATAAATGTTTGGCTGCTACAGCTGTTAGTGGAGACGGAATCTATGCTGAGTATACATTTAATGGAGATAAGCAAGAACTGCACGAAGATGTATACAAGAAACTTACAAATACATGCCACACAGAAGAATAAAAGGCGGTGATCCAATATCTCCCGGCAGCAGGGTAAAGCTGCATGAAGCACTCAGAGAAATCTGGGTGTTATTTTTATGCATTTTGGTCAGGAGATGAGACCTAAAACAGTCCAGTCACTCGGTGAATAGTTACGCACCTATAAATAACTTAATAGTGGGAAAGGAACAAGAAATGAATACAGAAGAATTACAAAAACAGGGATTAAATCAGGATCAGATCAACTATGTTATGTCGGAATATGGAAAAGAATTAAATCCAATTAAAGCAGATAGAGATAACTTAAGAACTCAGCTCGACAATGCGCAGGAGAGCTTAAAGGAGTTTGAAGGTATTGATATTAAGAACGTAAAAGAATTGGAAACTAAAGTTACCACATTAACGCAGGATTTACAAAACGCAAGAAAAGAAGGCGATAAAAAAGTTGCCGATCTTAAGTTCGGAATGGCGTTAGAATCAGCGATCCGAAAAGCCGGAGGAAGAAATGAAAAAGCTATTATGGCTATGTTGGATGTTGATGCGTTAAAAGAAAGCAAAAATCAGGACAAAGATATTCAAGCAGCGATCGAAGCAGTAAAAAAAGAAAGCGATTATATGTTTGTTTCTGACAAACCAGTTCCAAAAGTTGTATCTAGTACCCCTGGTGTATCCAAAAATACAGATGACTTAAAAACGAAAGCAAATGATGCGCTAAGAAGCGTATTAGGCAGATGATAGGAGGTAAATATGCCAGTAAACATTACTAATAGGGAAGATGCAGAAGCAATTATTAGAGAACAGGTTGTAAGCACGATTTTCCAGGATGCACCAAAGCAATCTGTTTTTATGAGTATGGCAAGAAAATTGCCAAACATGACAAGCAACCAAACAAGAATCAGAGTTCTGGATTTCTTACCAACAGCATACTGGGTAGACGGAGATACAGGAATGAAACAGACAACTAAGCAGGCATGGGATAATGTATATCTTAATGCAGCTGAACTTGCTGTTATTGTTCCAATTCCAGAAGCAGTGCTGGATGATGCTGAATTTGATATTTTTGGAGAAGTTACGCCAAGAGTAAATGAAGCGATTGGCCAAAGAGTGGATAGTGCAGTTATTTTTGGAGTTAATCGACCGGCAAATTGGCAAAATGACATTATCACATTGGCAAGACAGGCAGGAAATAATGTAGCTACACCATCTTCAAATGCAGATTATTTTAATTTAATTATGGCAGAAAATGGAGTGATCGCAAAAGTAGAAGAAGATGGATATATGTGTACAGGAGCATTGTCATCCATGAGCATGAGGGCAAAATTGAGAGGAATCAGAGCAAATGATGGAACTCCAATTTTTAAATCTGATATGCAGGGTGCAACACAGTATTCATTAGATGGAGCGCCATTATACTTCCCAAGAAATGGAGCGTTTGATAATAAAGTTGCGCAGTTAGTTGTAGGAGATTTTGAACAGGCTGTATATGCTATCAGACAGGATGTAACAGTTAAAATTCTGGATCAGGGTGTAATTCAGGACCCGTCCACAAAAGAAATTGTATATAACTTGGCGCAGCAGGATATGGTGGCTCTCCGTATTGTATTCCGAATGGGATGGGCACTTCCAAATCCAGCAACAAGAATGAATGAAGATAGAACAGGATGCCCATTTGCATACTTGGAGCCAGCAACTCCGATTACTACACAGAAAGTTACATTTACCGTAAAAGATACGGAAGATGAACCTAACACTATTGAAGGAGCTATTGTTGATGTCAATGGATCAAGATTAAAAACAGATGCGTCTGGACAGGCTGAATTTAATTTGAGAGCAGGAACATATCCGGCAAAGATCAAAAAGACTGGATATAGTCAGGTTACAGAAAGTGTAACAGTAGATTCCAGCCCAGTTTCAAAAGAAGTTTCATTGGCAAAGAAATCATAGGAGGTAAAGCATGGTAGACATAGGAGGATAAAATATGGTAGAGTATGCGGATTTTGAATTTTACATCAAAAATTTTCATGGCAGCACAATCCCGGAAGATGACTTTTCGTCTGCCATGCTGAGAGCAGGTATCTTTATTCGATACATTACATTCGGCCGCATTGATGAAACGAATATCCCGGAAGAAGCAAAATTAGCGGCGTGTGCTGTAGCTGATCTGATGTATAAAGATGATCTATCCAGAGATAAAGCTGGAAGAGAAAAGAAATCCGAAAACAATGACGGATACAGTGTTGACTTTGTAACCAGTGCGGACGAAAAAGGCAGGTCGATTGAAGCAAGGGCTTATCAATCGGCCAGCCAGTATCTTGCTCATACAGGATTATTATACAGGGGGATCAGATGATTACGAATGCAGATCTTACGATTTATAACAAACGAGGCATAGACAAAGAGACAGCACGGCCAATTTATTTCCGGACACAGATTAAAGGTGTGAACTTTTACACGAAGCAGGAAACGCAAACAACGGAGAAAGGACTTGTGTCTGCGGATCTCTATAAGATTCGGATTCCGGAAGATGCGGACACGAAGGAAAAGCAGTACATAGACGCAGACGTTTATGCAAAACTTACGGATGAAGAGGCGGAAAAATATTGGACGATCAACAATGGAGATTTGTTTGGCCGTGGGCTGTTGGAAGATTTTGAAAAAGAATCCGAATTTCTGAAAAGGCAGTACACTGGAAAAGTGTTATCTTTTTCGGATAACCGCCGAGGCGGTCTGCCGCACTGGAGGATTGGAGGTGCGTAAGATTGGCAGAAAAGATTAAGCTGCAGATGGATCCAGCACAGAAAATCCTTGCAAAACGAGGACTGCAAAAAGGCGGTTCGGTTCAACGGTTTTTTACTCACGAGATGCGAAGGAAAATGGATCCCTATGTGCCGTTTTTGACTGGGACACTGAAAAACACGGCAATAGAACATGAGGATTCTGTGGAGTATGGACAGCCCTACGCGAAGAGGCAGTACCATGAAAACAAAGGAAAAGGCCTTAGAGGGCGAGAATGGGATAAAAGATGCTGGGCAGATAACGGAGATTCTATCCTGGAATCTGTAGCAAAAATGGCAGGAGGAAAAGCGGAATGAGTGTGATAGGAAGTATTCGGGCATTTGTAAATCAGTGCCCTCTCTTGGAAGAGTTTGACGCTCTTGTGGGAGTGGAGTACCTGGAAGAGGATGCGAAATCATTCATGATCGAAGCATCCGTGACAGATAATCCGATACAGAAACGATATTTAAACGGTGATACAGTCCGCCGTTTTAATTTTGTATTTGCCAGCAGAGAATATTTTGGTTTAGACACTGTGGAAAACATGGATGTAGCAGAATTTTATGAAGATTTTTCTGAATGGCTGGAAGAATGCAGTTTAAAGAAGAACCTGCCGGAATTAGATGCAGGCAAAGAACCATTAAAAATACAGGCACTGACCAACGGGTACGTTATGAACGCCGATGAAACAAAGGCACAGTACCAGATCCAGTGCCAGTTAGTTTATTATCAAGAATTTTTAGGAGGTAAATAATTATGCCAGGAACAGTAACAAATGCAGTAAAACCGAGATACCAGGAAGCATCTTACTTAAAAGTGGGTGAAGCTTTTGAGCTGATGGGTACCGGATTCCAGGAACTGAACGAAGATCCTGGGGCTCAGACCACAACAAAGCGGTATATTTCTGACAGGTCAAGTACATCATCTATCACATCCTACGAAGGAGAACATTCCTTCACGGCAGATCAGATCGTGTCACAGGCCGCTATTAAAGACCTTATCGACATTGGAAAGCAGAGAAAAACCGGAGCAGATGCCGAAAGAGAACTTATAAGAGTGGATCTGGATGACGCTGTAGCAAGCAAGGATAATACATTCAAAGCGAGAAAATTCAATGTGGCGGCAGAGATCAGCTCCTTTTCAGATAACGATGGTGAATGGCAGGTAGAAGGAACACTGCGGGATAAAGGAGACCCGGTACTTGGAGAATTTAACACACAGACAAAAACATTTACAGCGGACAGCAAATTAGAAGCGCAAGAAGGAGAATGAATCGTGTTTATTTGGAATAAGGAAAAGTATCCGTTTAGTATTCTGGATGCGGATACAATGGATAAGTTTAATGCAGAATTTGTTAAGATGTTGGGAAGCCTTGCGGATTATGAAAAAGAAAATTCGGTAGATGGAAAAATCTACGGAAAAGGAATTAAGGAAGAATGCAAGATTATAGATGCGTTTTTTAATGAAGTTTTGGGAGAAGGCGTGGCAGAGAAAATGTTTGGTGAAACATATAATCTGGCAGACAGGACAAGCGCAGTGAAGAAGATCTATAATCTGACAGAAAGACAGTTACAGGAAGAAAAGGCGAAAATAAAAGAAATTGCGAAAATGGCCACTGGGGATGATAAAAAATGATTTTGAGAAAACCGCCGGCGTCTGTAAATGTCGGCGAAAAGGATTATGAGATTGAGACAGATTTTCGGACGATCATCGAGGTAGAAAACATGATATTTGGGCCGCTTACGGAAGAGCAGGAAGCTTTTGCAAGAGAAATCCAGAGGCAGTCCGAATTATCTGCAGAAGATGCGGAACTGAATGCAAGGTATTTTTATGCCATGCAGTTATTTTACAAGGGCCGCATACCGGATGATCTGGAAGAAGCAACAGAAAAATTGATTTGGTTTTATGCCTGCGGGAAAAAGCAGAAAGGGAGCAAGCCGAAAGAACCGGTACTCTCATTTATAAACGACATGGATTATATCAATGCTGGATTTTTGCAGGACTATGGAATCGATCTATTTGACGTAGATTACATGCATTGGTGGAAATTCATGTCTCTTTTTTCTGCTCTGCACGATGATTGCAAGATATGCGAGATCATGGGGTGGCGTGGAGCGGATTTATCCAAGATGAACAAAGAGCAGAGGAAATATGCAAGGAAAATGAAGAACCTATATGCTCTTCCGGTTGAAATAAAAGTATCCAAGAAAGAACTTGAGATGCAGAAAGCGATCGAAGAAGCGCTAATGAATGGCGGAGATGTGAGCGGAGTGTTGGAGAAAATTAGAAGCGAACAGGCGTAGGCCTGGTGATGCAGGGATAATGCACCCAGGACGTCAAATAGCTTGGAAACATTTAACTATTTGACGAGAGGTGTATTATGAGCGACGGAAAAGTTGTAATTGAAACAGATTTAGACAGTTCCGGAGTCGAATCCGGGCTGTCCAGGCTGCAGGGAACGATCACAAAAGGCATTGCGGCTATTGGGATCGGGAAATTATTCTCGGAAGCTATCAAGACCGGAATGGATTTTGAAGCCCAGATGTCCAGGGTAAAAGCGATTTCCGGGGCGACAGGAGAAGAGTTTGCAAAATTAAAAGAACAGGCAAAACAGTTAGGTGCAGATACTGCCTTTTCTGCCACAGAGGCGGCGGAAGGTATGGAAAATCTTGCATCTGCCGGCTTTAGCACGAGCGAGATCATAGCGGCTATGCCTGGAATGTTGGATTTAGCGGCCTCTTCCGGAGAAGATCTGGCGAGCAGTGCCGATATTGCGGCCAGCACTCTTCGGGGATTTGGACTGGAAGCAAGTTCTGCCGGGCATGTGGCAGATGTACTTGCCAAAAATGCAGCGGCGACAAATGCAGCAGTAGCAGATACCGGAGAGGCAATGAAATATGTTGCTCCGGTTGCAAAGTCAATGGGAATCGAGTTTGAAGAGACGGCTGCAGCAATCGGAATCATGGCCGATGCCGGAATCAAAGGTTCCCAGGCAGGTACGACATTAAGAGGTGCCTTGTCCAGGATTGCGAAACCTACAAAGGCAATGCAGGAAACTATGGATTCGTTAGGGTTGTCCTTTTACGATTCTAACGGCAAGATGAAGTCTCTGGCTGATATAACAGAGATGTTAGAGACCAAGATGTCTGGCTTGACGGACGAACAGAAGAACCAGGCTCTTATTACTCTGTTTGGGCAGGAATCCCTTTCCGGTATGATGGCTCTTATGGATCGTGGATCCGGAGAAGTTCGGAAACTTACAGATGAATACAAGAACTGCGATGGATCCGCAAAAGACATGGCAAAGACTATGCAGGATAATCTTTCCGGAGCGGTTGAAGAGTTTGGCGGGTCTGTAGAATCTCTGGGAATTGAAATCTTTGAAAACATCGAAGGACCACTTAAAAAAGCAGTCAGATCCGGAACGACAGAACTTAATAAGCTTACAAAGGCGGTTAAAAATAACAAGATTGAAGAAATTGTACCGGAAGAAGCAGTAAATACCGTGCAGAACCTTGGAAAGATTGCAGGGACTGTAGCAAAAGGCGGGATTAAGACATTAGGTGTAGCAACAGGTACGTTGATAGAAAACCTTGATACGTTGATTCCGCTGACCACAGCATACTTTGGAGCCATGGGTGCTTATAAAGTATTCCAGCAGGCTTCCGCAGGCGTGAAAACTCTTACATCTGCATATAAGGTCTTAAACGCAACGGAAAAGATTGGGGCTACGAACAGAGTGGCTGCCGCAGGAGGTTTTACTGCGTTGCAGACGGCAGTTGGCGTACTTACTGGAAAAGTATCATTATCCGCATCGGCAATGGGATTATTCAATAAGGCATGTGCGCTGGCCGGCGGACCGGTTGGTCTGGCTGTAGTTGCGATCGGGGCTTTAACGGCGGGGCTTGCTGCATATGCGTTATCCCAAGAGCACAGCACATCTGCAGAGACCAAGTTCGCGGCAGAACTGGAAAAGTCCGCAGAAACACAGAAGAAACATACAGCAGAACTGGAAAACAACCGGAAAAAGAGAGAAGAAGCGATTAAGTCTGCGGCTGCAGAAGGTGTACAGGCGGAATTTCTGGAGCAGAAACTGGAAAGCCTTATGAGTGTTGAGAAGAAATCCACCGGGCAGAAACAACAGATCGAGACGATCGTAAAGCGGCTGAATGAATTGGTACCTGATTTAGGTCTTGCATATGATTCTGAAAAAGACAAGTTAAATAAATCCACAGAAGCAATCAAGAAAAATATCTCTGCGCAAAAAGAGCTTGCACTTGCAAAAGCATATGCGAAGCAGATGGAAGATGTAAGCGAAGATATTGTAGATACTGAGATAAAACTTACAGAGGCTACAGAGAAACAGACTGAGGCGGAAAAAAGAAAAGCCGATGCTATAAAAAATACGCAAAAAGCAAAAGAAGAATATCTTAATGCTGGGTCAATAGCAGGAAGCAAAGAAGAGAAAGCATGGCAAAAAGCGCAGCAGGAACAGAACAAGGCCGAAGGAAATTATAAAAGAGCTACAGATTCCGTTAATAAATACCAGGGAGAACTGGATAAATTAAACGGAGAACTGGATAAATTGGGAGAAGCACACAGTAACCAGGAAGCCTTTGCGACATTTAAGCAAAACTTAGATGATCTGGCCAAAGAAGCAGGTATCAAGGCAGAACAGGTCCCGAAATCCATTGGAGAAGGAATCAAGAAAGGTATATATTCAACTCCTGAGACAGGAGAAGAGCTTACCAAATTAATTAATTTTGATAAACTGGTTCAGAAAGCAAAGAAAGATGGGATCGAGGTAACAAAGAGCGTTTCTGACGGAATTATTTCTGGAAAATACCAGATTCCAAAATCTGTGGATCAGCTTGAAAAATTAGTAAGTTTTGATAAGATTTCCCAGAAGGCAGAAAAAGAAGGTGTCAAAGTACCGAAAAGCGTGTCCAGCGGAATCTTATCAGGCCAATATGAGGTGCCTAAGTCTGTAGACCAGTTGCAGAATTTGGTCAAGTTTGACAGTATTGCCACGAAAGCGACAGAGGCTGGAGTTAAGATACCAAAAAGCATATCACAGGGAATTATGTCCGGCCAGTATGCGGTACCGCAATCCGTGGAGCAGATGAAAGCCCTGGTAAGCTATGACAGTCTTGTGCAGCAAGCCGGGCAAAAAGGTTATCAGATCCCGGAGTATCTTTCTAATGGCGTCCGGACCGGAAACACCAAGCCGTCAACAGCCGTGAATGAAATGAAGGCCCTGATCCAGT
Source organism: Candidatus Anaerostipes excrementavium (assembly GCA_019114985.1). Lineage (GTDB taxonomy): Bacteria > Bacillota > Clostridia > Lachnospirales > Lachnospiraceae > Anaerostipes > Anaerostipes excrementavium. Next base: position 7,458 of record DXEM01000017.1, on the reverse strand, counting down.
TTAATGATTTAGTAACCAAAGCGAGTAATGCAGGATATAAGATTCCAGATAGTTTGCAGAAGCAGGTATCATCTGGCAAGACGAAGCCGAAAGACGCTGTACAGCAGATGAAAAATCTGATTGCATTTAACGATTTGCTGAGTAAATCATCGGCAGCAGGACGGAATGTACCAAAGAATATACAGCAAGCTGTAATGGAAGGACGGATGTCTCCGAAGCAGGCCGTGGCTACTATGAACAATCTTATGACGACAGAGGCAGATAAAGCGCCGAGCAAAATGAAAAAGTCTGGAGAGAAATCCGGAAAGAATTATGGCGGTGGCGTTGGCTCCAGCAGCAATAAAAGTACGGCAAAAAAATCCGGAAAATCCTTGACGGACAATGCTAAAAAAGGAGCAGATTCTGATGATTTATACGATGAAGGAAGCAACGCAGGTTCTGGATTCATTAACGGAATTGGATCATGGCTTGGACGGGCTTTTGACGCTGGCTGGAATCTTGTAAAGAACGCAATCAGCGGTGGAAAAAATGCACAGAAGTCACATTCTCCGGCAAAAGAATGGATTAAAGAAGGCGGCAATTCGGGGGCTGGATATGTAATCGGATTGGAAAGAAGCTTTAAGCCTGTCAACAAGGCCGCCGGTCTTATGGTCGGTGGAGCACTTGATGTGGCAACAAAGTTAACCGAAAGACAGGGAAGCCAGATTGGACAAAGTTTTTCCGAAAGCCTTACAAGGGAGATTTCCAAAATTGACTTAACTCCGGAGCTGAGAGCCATGGCAAAGAAATTTGCAGATACGAAACTGAATTTGCCTGTGCTGAACGTGGAAATGAGGAGTGCAATGGAAAGCCAGCTGAATCGTATTGCCACATCAAAGCAGGGCAAGATTTACCAGATTGTGCAGTCAATTAGCAATCCGGAACAGAAAACTGGAAACACGGAATTGTTTGACTATGACAGATTTGAGCGCATTCAGCGTAGAGTTGCAAAAGAGCAGAGTAACCGGCCGATCTATGTCGGCACGGAGCGCATTGACAAACCATTACCGGAAGGAGCGGTGCCACGGATATGATAGCGTATTATAAAAATTCAAGAGGACAGACCATAAATTTCATGAAGTCTCCGTATCGCGCTGTAGAAGCTGATTGGTATGACGCAGACTGGGAAGAGACAGGAGCAGAATATGAACGGAAAGTCACATTGGATGTGCTTGGTAAAACAAGCTCAGAGCTGATTTCAAACCTTGAAAATTTGTATCAAATTATTGCCGTTGATGCAGAAGAAGGCGCATATGGAAAACTTTGCGTAAATGATACCTGGTTAAGATGTCAGATTTCATCTTCTAAAAAATCAGAATGGACAAGTTTTGTATCGGCACAGGTAGAACTTGTTTTTGCCGCACCTGCGCTTTCATGGGTGCGAGAGATGCGAAAGCAGTTCTCTGTCCGTCAGGAAACGACACTTGACGGACTGAACTTTCCGTTTAATTTTCCGTTCAATTTTGCGCCTTCGCAAAAAGGGCAGGTAAGCTGGAACATCGAGCATCCAACATCAAGTGAGTTTCAGATGATTGTATATGGTCCATGCGTAAATCCTAGAATACTAATCAATGGATATCCGTATGAGGTTTTTACCACATTAGATGCCGGGGATTATATGATTATAGACAGCCAGAGCGATACAGTCTATAAATATTTAAACAATGGAACAGTCCAGAATCTTTTCCACAATAGAGGACTAGAGCATTCCATATTCGAGAAAATTCCATCTGGATTGCTTAATTTTAATTGGAGCGGAGACTTTGGCTTTGATTTGACATTATATTTAGAGAGGAGGGAGGCTGCATGGTAATCTTAGCAGACCCAAACCGGAAGGAACTTGGCTCCATCCAAAATGCCAATGTAACCGTAGACCTGAATGGAAACCGGAACTTTTCTGTACAGATCGCACGGTCAAATTGGATTCCGGAACTTACCTTTTCCTACTTTATATATATCCCAGGCACGGAATACGGCGGGATTATCGGCCAGGTGCTGACAGACACCACGCTGGACTATGTGGAACTAAAAGGTCATTCCTGGCGGGGCAGGCTGGCCAAAAAGATTATCGAGCCACCATCTGGACAGGATTATAAAAAAGTTTCGGGAGAACTGAACGCAGTCATGAAAGATTTGATAGAGCCGGCATTTGGTGGAAATGAGTCGGAACCATCTCTCTTTTTTGTATCCGAAGAAGACACTGGGGTAACCGTAAGCAACTACCAATTCGATCGGTATTGTACTCTGCTGGACGGGATCACGAAAATGTTAAAAAGCAAGGGGTACCGCTTAAAAATTACGTTCCGGAGAGAACAAGGGCAGCAAGGGAAAGTGTGGATTGCGGCGGTTCCGATTGTGGATTATTCGAATGAGATCGAGTTGTCCAAGGACTGCAAACTAAATTATACGATGCAGGACATTCGTGATGGTGTAAATCATCTGATCGTAACCGGGAAAGGAGAACTGCAAAACAGGAATGTATTGCACCTGTATGTCCAGAAGGATGGCAGTATTGGCAAGAAACAATACTTTACTGGCTTAGACGAGATCGCAGAAATTTATGAAAATACATCGACGGAAACGAACGAGTTGGAAGAGACATCCAAAGAAAAGCTGCAGGAGCTTATGAACAGACAGACATTTAAGATGGACGTGGCGGCTCTTGGAATGGACGTGGATATCGGAGATATTGTTGGCGGCCGTGATTATCTGACCGGAATGTATATGTCAAAACCGGTGGAGAATATTACCTACAGCATTACAAATGACATAGAAGCCAAAACATATGAATTGGAAGGAGAAGAATCATGAAAATAGTATCAGGCAGAGGCGAAAATGATCATGTGACATCGGCACAGTTCCGACAATTTATTGAGGGAACAATAGGAAGTTTAAGCTGCATTCTGCAGACAGGGGATCATCTGGAGCCGGAACTGGCTTCGAATAATCTCTTGCGTGTCAAATCTGGCATGATGTGCCACCATGGAAATATTTCTTCGGTAGAAAATGGTACATACGACGAGATTACGATTCAAAACGGCACGCAAGGGATGAAGCGAATTGACTTGGTGGTGAACCGCTACACCTTTGCGGAAGGAACAGAAATAGAAAAAAACGAATGGGTTGTGATCCAAGGAACGCCAGCGGAATCAAACCCGGTCGTGCCGGCTTATACAGAAGGAGATTTGCGGCAAGGGGATCTGATTGACGATTGTCCTGTTTTTGAAGTAGAGCTAGATGGAATCAATGTGACGGAAGTTAGAAAACGCCTGAATCTATGCAGCACAAACGAGGATACTGATTGGATTATTCCGGATGTTGGTGGAGGATTTGAACCATATTCTTACGGATGGCGTCCACGCTATCGAAGAATCGGCAATGAAGTTCATATAGTTGGCGCATTAAGGCCAACAAAAAATATTTTCGTCGGGCAAGAACAGACAACGATTTTTACACTGCCAAAAGGTTTTTGGCCAATAGTTCAAACGCCGCAGTTATGCCAAGCTTCTGGAAGAAGTATATGGTACCTGGAAGTAGGGGTTGGAGGAGAGTTTAGAGTTGGAAGGCTGAGAAATAGCTTCGATGAATATACTACGGCAGACACTGGCACTTGGTTTCCATTTAGTATTACATATTTTGTTGGTTAGGGAGTGATGAAGACATGAGAATTTTAAAATTTATCGTTCAGACACAAATTATCACCATGGATCCCGGATGTGATTTCTCCGGTATTGTTTCCGGTACAAAAGGCTATCTGCAAGCAGAATTTAATGTATCGAAAGAGTGGGCAGGCTGTCGAATGGCAGCCGTTTTTAGATGCCTGGGGAAGGAGTATGCACAGCCGGTCAAAAATGGAAGATGCGAGATACCTGCAGATGCGCTTACCTGGGATCGTTTTAGTGTCCGATTGGTCGGTCAAAAAGAGAATTATCGGATTACAACCGATGAAATCATAATTCAGCAGGAAAGGCGGTGATTGGATGGAATTAGAAGAAGCTCTGGAACAGGCAGAAGTCCAGGAAGAAGAGGAAGAACTCTTTGTGATTGACAACGAACTGCGGACAATCACGATTCCTTCTAATATCCAAAACGTTGGTGTAGAATCAGATTCGGATGTCAGAAGATTGTGCTTCCAGATGCCAAAGCAATATGGCGAGGTGGATTTATCTGCGTTCGATGTTCGGGTAAATTACTTAAATGCGAACAAGGAAGGAGATGTATATGTCGTTACGGACAAAGAAGTGTCCGGGGATCATATGACATTCAGCTGGCTTTTGAGCCGAAATGCAATGGCGTACAAAGGGACGATTCGATTCATTGTTTGTCTCAAAAAAACGGATGATGAGGGTGTGACACAGCAGGAATTTAACACCACGATTGCACAGCTTACGGTCCTGGAAGGACTGGAGACTACGGAAAAGATGATCCAGGAGAACAAAGACCTGATCGAAGCTATTTTAAAACAGTTAGATGATGTGTCAGGTGCAGAAGCAAAACGTCAACAGGCAGAAACGGAAAGGGCAAGCGCAGAATCAGAAAGACAAAAGCAGGAGCAGGAAAGACAGCAGGCGATCGTCCAAGTGACCAATACAGCAAATGAAGCGCAAAATACAGCGAATCAGGCGCAAACCACAGTGACAGAGATGGAAAAAGATGTTTTGGAACTGAAAACAGAGATAAACAGTGCCCAAACAGATATCCAGCAAGCGCAGCAGGCGGTGCAGACTGCAGATGAAAAAGCAGAGACAGCACAGGCAGCGGCTCAAGCGGCGCAAAGCACAGCGCAGATTGGTGTAACGAAAGCAGAGGCAGCGCAGGAGAGTGCTGATAAGGCAATGACAAGCGCCCAAACAGCTCTTGTTGATATTGAATCTCTAGAAGAAAATCTGACAGCTTTGTCCAAAACTCTGCAGGGAGATTATGCCAAGAAAACGGAGCTGGAAGAAGCAAAGACAACGGCTGAGCAAGCACAGTATACAGCGAATGAAGCGAAAGAAGCTGCAGAAGCGGCTCAGACGGCGGCAAGTGAAGCCGCTAAAGATGCAACGACTGCCCAAAGCTTAGCGCAGACAGCGAAGACAAATGCAGATGCCGCCCAAAGCGGATTGACAGCACTGCAGGCACGTGTAAAAACGGCAGAAGAAGCGATTGTGGCAGTGCAAACCGATGTCGAAACAGCACAAACAACGGCAAATACAGCAAAGACGAATGCGGCGACTGCCCAAAGTACAGCGAATACAGCAAAGACGAATGCAGCAACTGCACAGACGGCGGCAGAGGCGGCGCAGGATACAGCGGATGAAGCGAAAGCAGCAGCCCAAGCGGCACAGACAACAGCGAATACAGCAAAGACGAATGCGGCGACTGCCCAAAGTACAGCGAATACAGCGAAGACAAATGCATCCAATGCGCAGACTACCGCAAATACAGCGGTTCAGGCAGCCGCAGATGCCCAAGAAGATATTGATGTTCTTTTAAGTATCATCAAGAAAAATGCAAGTGGACAAGTGGAATTTAATTGGACATCCGCTAGATTGGGTGGCAGAGTATGCAAATTATTATGGTCTGGTAATTTTAGTAGTGGATCTATCACAATTCCTGATTTACCTTATTATAATATTCTGCTTGTGAAGTCTTATGGATTCGCTGCGACAGCTATATTATGCAGAGATGCACAAACTTCCGGCTTAGGTAACATTTTTCGTGGTGGTGTTTTGAATCCTTATAACCATTCGAGCGGCTCCAGAGCTATGGAAATATTTGGTTTTTCTCTGACGTCTTCGGGGACAACATTAACGCTTAGAAAAGCTCACAAATTCGCAATCTACGATGACGGCGGCAATCCTGCAAATAAAGCTGATTGTGCTATAGATGTAATATATGGAGTGATATAAATATGCATGTAAAATTAGATCAAAATGGAAGAATAGAATCTACAACAGAATATAAAGAGTTTGCAGAACCAGATTCAATCGAGTTTTCTTTTCCGGAAGGCTTTGATTTTAGCAAACAAGCTGACTATCGTATTGACGGCGAAAAATTAATTTACGATCCTATCCCTTTATCCGAAGCGGAAGTAGAAGCTGTCAAAACAGTGAATATGAAGACACAAATGGAAAACGCTATAGTGCTAATGGTTCAGTCTTCTGCTAAAACATTTACCGACAAACAAGCATTAAGCGTTTCTCGATTATTCGAAGAATGGGCTCCTGGTAAGACTTACGATAAAGGCTATATCATTCAATGCGGAAATGATATCTATCGTATCGGTCAAAATCATACATCCCAGGAGCAATGGAAACCTGGCGATGAAGGAACTACTGCTTTATATTCTCTTATCAAGATGGATAAAGGCGGTTATGAAGAGTGGAAAGCTTGGGACGGAGTAAGCGGTATTTATGCTTTGGATCAGGTTGTAATGGATCCGGAAGATGAGAGACTTTACAAATCCAAAGCAGCGAATAATGTTTGGGGACCTCCCGATTCTGTTCCTGAATTTTGGGATCTGTGTGAATAAATCAGAGCAAGACCTTAGGGGTCTTATTTTTATGCAATAAATTCCAGAGAAAGGAGGATATATGAACCCAGGGACCGTAATTGACGTATCTATATTAGTGTCCGTGTCTTCTCTGCTGGTGGCTGCAGCTACATTCTTTGCAAATCGGAAGAAGGACATCCAGCAGGACAGTCAGGGTGTTTTAAAGGCCAACATGAAACTTGATCAAATTTGCGCCACGACCAATGAGACCAGGTCAGATATTAAGGCAATCAACAGCCAGATTCAGGCACTGACGGAACGTCAGATCAAGACAGAGGCAGAGATCCGGACGATCTGGAAACGGATTGATGAGATACGAGATGAAATCAAAGAAGAAATACGAAAGGAGAACGAAGCGTGAAGAAATACAAAGCATGGGCAAAGGCGGCGGGGATCCGAGCAGTAAAGACTATGGCGCAGACCGCTGTGGCAATGCTTCCGGCGGCTGCAACGATTACAGCTGTCGATTGGAAAACGGTTGCAGGAACGGCGGCATTAGCAGGTGTGGCATCTTTGCTTACATCGGTTAAGGGATTGCCGGAACTAAAAACAGAAAATGAAACAGAAAAGGAAGGAGAATAGTTATGGGAGAATTTAAAGAAGGATATGAGCTGGATGCAGGAGTAGAACCAACAGCGGAAGACATTGCAGAAGCAGAAAAAGCAGTGAAAGGAGAAGAGTAGCATGGCAAAGTATAATGTACATGGCGGACATAATAAGAAGGTACCGGGAGCCGCTGGGATCTTGGATGAAGTAACAGAGGATAGGAAAGTCAAAAATGCTGTTATAAAATATTTAAAAGCTCAAGGACATACGGTATATGATTGTACAGACGACGCAGGGACTACGCAGAGCAAAAACCTTGCCAATATCGTAGCAAA
>DXEM01000016.1 GCA_019114985.1 Candidatus Anaerostipes excrementavium | reverse complement strand
GGCTGTAATGTTACAGCCGCAACATTCGGCTGGTCACCGAAGATCATAGATCCGGACTGCAGGATCCCTTTGGCAAAATCGCCATGTGTAGCAAGAATAATTCCTACCATTTTTCATATTCCTCCTTTTCTCTTTGTATTGTCCTTGTGTAGGACGGGCAGAATGGAACTCTTTTCGTACCCCATTCCAACCCTATGAACATATTGTAACGTTAAATAAAAAATTTGGACAGATAGAAAATTTTGCAAAAATTTTTACACAATTTGTGGATGAAGAATATGATTTTACAGGAATATGGCGTTTATGATATGATAGTAGGCAATGTAACGAAAGAAGAAAGGAAAAAATATATGAGTCGAAGTGCCAAAGGAATTTGTTTTGCCATTATCGGAGGTTCCTGCTGGGGGCTGTCCGGGGTCATGGGAAAATATTTATTTGATGTAAAAGAGCTCACAGCAGTTTGGCTAGTCACTGTCAGATTGTTATCTGCCGGGGCCTTGATGCTGGCAGCGGCATGGGCAAAACGTGGAATGAAGATTTTTGATGTTTGGAAACGGAAAGATTCTGCAGTACGCCAATTTATTTTCTGTATTTTTGGAATGGCGGCTTGTCAGATGTCCTATTTTCTGGCGGTGCAGTATTCTAATCCGGGTACGGCTACGGTGCTGCAATATCTTGCGCCGGTTCTGATCATGCTGTTTTGTTTAGGAAAAGAGAAAAGGATGCCGAGGCTTTTGGAAGTAACGGTACTGGCATCTGTTATTATCGGCGTTTTTATGCTGGCGACTCATGGGAATATAAAGAGTCTGGCAATTACAGAGCAGGCGCTGGCATGGGGACTGATTTCAGCTGTGACCTGTGCCGTGTATAATATACAGCCGAAAAAGCTGTTGGAAGAGTTTGGTACCTTAGAAACTGTTGGATGGGGGATGCTTGTGGGAGGAATCCTGGCGGCTCCAGTAACGAAGGTCTGGGAAGTACCTGGGAATTGGGATTCTATGACGGTTTTGATGATGGCAGGCGTGGTCCTGATTGGTACAATCATAGCGTTCGGATGCTATCTGCATGGAGTCGCTTTGCTGGGACCGGTAAAGGGCAGTATGTTTGGATGTGTAGAGCCCTTGGCGGCATCGATTTTATCAGCAGCGGTTCTTGGACAGGTCTTTGGAGCTATGGATATCCTGGGGATGGTTTGTATTATCGGAGGCGTTACAGCTCTGGCTGTTTTTGATAAGAAATAAAATGAGAAAAGGATGCGTTTGTGTGCGCATCCTTTTCTATTAAAAACAATTCTTAATCTCCAAAGCTGATACCGATAGCTTTTGCTTCCTGAACAAGTTTGGATTTTGGATCTACCATCTTCAGTTTTCCTGCAACTTCACTTAATGGAACTTTGACCGTTTCATTATTGACAATACCGATCATATATCCATATTCTTTGTTAAGGATTAATTCAGCCGCAGCTGCGCCGACGCGTGTTGCAATGACACGGTCATATGCACAAGGAGATCCGCCTCTTTGGGTATGTCCCGGAACGGTAACGCGAACTTCCTTGTCCATCTTTTCTTCAATCTCAGCGGCCAGTTCGTAGGCAATGGATGGATATTTTCTCTGAGCAAGCTTTGCTTTATACTGCTTCTTTTTAAGTTTTGCATCCTCTTTGGAAATAGCTCCTTCAGCCACTGCAAGGATTGTAAATGTTTTGCCGGACTCAGAACGTTTCTTGATGACTTTGGTAACTTCGTTGATATCATAAGGAATCTCCGGAATTAAAATAACGTCCGCGCCGCCGGCGATTCCGGCATGCAGTGTTACGTATCCGACTTTATGTCCCATGACTTCTACAATAAATACACGGCTGTGAGAAGAAGCAGTTGTATGAATCTTGTCGATGGTATCCGTGGCGATATCAACAGCGCTCTGGAATCCGAAAGTCATATCGGTTCCCCAAAGGTCGTTATCAATTGTCTTTGGAAGGGTAACGACATTAAGCCCCTCTTCTCTAAGCATATTAGCGGATTTATGGGTTCCGTTGCCGCCCAAAATCACAAGACAGTCAAGTTTTAATTTGTGATAGGTGGATTTCATTGCTTCCACTTTATCCAGTCCATTCTCATCCGGAACTCTCATTTTCTTAAAAGGCTGTCTGGATGTTCCCAGGATCGTTCCTCCTCTTGTAAGGATTCCGGAGAAATCATCCGGAGTCATAATATGGAAGTCTCCATACATCAAACCTTTGTAACCATCTTGAAAGCCATAGATCTCCAAATCGTCTCTCTTGGCGCTTATGCCTTTGATGACGCCGCGCATTGCTGCATTCAAAGCCTGGCAGTCGCCGCCGCTTGTCAATAATCCGATTCTTAACATACTGCAATTCCTCCATTTACTCATTTTTTGTTTTTTCTAATTTTAACACAAATTTAGGAACTATCCTATGGATGATATAAAATTTATTTAAAAAATTGTAACTATTCAGCCACAATGTCGTTTTTATTGCTGTCTATTTTTTGCACGAAAAGACAAAGAAATGAACAGCAAATGGATGGTGCAAATTGTGCAGAATAAATTAATTTTTATGACATTTATTGGACTTTACTAGAAACGAAATTATCCGTTATCCTAAAAGCAGGGAGGCAAGATGGGAGGTTCGAATGTCAATCATTTATAACTTGAATGTAAGATGCTATGAAATATTGGAATATCTCTTGTACAAAGACGGCTATACGACGATACAGCAGATTGCTGATGAAAAGAGTATTTCCAAAAGAAGTGCGTATTATGACATCCGTAAGATTAATGAATGGCTGGAGGCGCAGCAAATGCCGCCATTGGAAATCGAGCGTAAAAAGGGTATCTTGATTGGGAAAAAACAAAAGGCAAAGATCAGGAAACGGCTAAAAGAGATTCCTCTGAAATTAGCTTATATTTTTTCTCCGGAAGAAAGAATGAAGATTATCATATGTTCGGTATTGCTTCGAAGCAGAAATATGCACATTGATGATTTTATGGACCTTTGTCAGGTAAGCAGGAATACAATTATCAAAGATTTAAAAGCAGCATCCGATGAGATAGCGAAGTTCCAGCTTTATTTTTGTTATGACAACAAGAAAGGTTACCATATTGTTGGCGATTTGGTGAAAAAAAGAAGTATTTATTTCTTATATTTCAGTTCTATAGCAGATTTTTATAAAAAAGGGATACTTCCTGTGGAAAATCTGGAAAAGGTCCAGGCGATTCTTAAAAAACTGAAAAATATTGAAGAAGCACTGGATATTCAATATGTTACAGGAATTCTGTATTCGATCGCTGTATTTTTTTCAACGATTGAAAGTCGGACAGAAACGATGGAATTTACAGAGGGACAGAAACAGGAGATCGTTCATACGAAAGAATTTATGCTGGCTCAGGAATATTTCAGTGAATTAGAGGAAGGCGAACTGCTTTATTTGACGTTGCATTTATTAGGATCCAGAGTTCAAAGTATATCAGCAGATATTATGAATGGAACAGACGGGAGGGAAGTCCATAAGCTCTCCATAATCCTAGTGAGAGCTTTTTCCAGAATTGCATGCGTCAGTTTTGACCGGGAGGACGAATTAATTCAGGCGATTACATCCCACTTAAAGACTTCGTTATATCGGTATCATTATGGAATTCAGCTGGAAAATCCAATGCTGGATGATATAAAGAATGAATATGGAGATTTGTTTGAAATCACCAGCCAGGCATGCAGAGAGTTGGAACGAGAGATTGAGGTTCCGATTCCGGAAGGGGAAGCTGCCTATCTCGCCCTTCATTTTGGCGCTTTTATCAATTCCGGAACACACCCGGAAGAAGAAAAACTGAATATTTTGGTTGTTTGTCCCAATGGACTGAGCACTGCAAATATGATTCGTGAAGAAATCTATACATTGGTGCCGAATGCTGAGACCGTTGATATGATTTCCATGAAAGAATATCGAAAGGATCATGGATATAATATGGTGATTTCCACGATGGTCATTGAAAATGAGGAAAACCTGATCATGGTTCATCCGATTCTTACGGATAATGACAGGATCAGCATTTTAAAAAAATGTATGAAGTATGAGAATCAAGGAAGCCTGAATGTCTATCAGATTACAGAAATCGCGAAGAAATATATGGAGGAAGAGGATCTTCTGAAATTCAAAAAAGAATTAACGGAATACTGTTCTAATTTGATTTTAGAAACTTATCGAAGGAAAAATCACTATGGGGATGGCATCTGTCAGACCTTAAAACCGTCCAATATACAGATCATACAGCAGCCAATGGATTGGAAAGATGCAATTTATACGGCATCGGAGAGTCTTGTGGAGGATGGATCGATTGAGGAGTCCTATATTGAGAGTATGATTCAGAAGACAAAGAAGTATGGCCCCTATATGTTTATAACAGATCATGTTGTGCTGGCACATTCCGAAATAGAGGCCGGAGCCAATCTATTGGGAATTGCATTGACCATATTCCAGGAGCCGGTGACTTTTTGGACGCAGGATCAAAAAGAAAGAAAGGCCAAAATTATTCTAGTGCTTTCTACGCAGGATCAGACCAGACATATTAAAATCCTAAATGAAATCATGACGATTTTTAAAGAGGAGGAAAATACGGAACGGATCTGCAAATGCAGAAGTGTGAAAGAGGTGCAAGATGTTATTTATCACATGTTACAGGAGGGATCATGAAAGAAATTTATAACTTGTTAAAACCAGAAAATGTCCGGATAATTCCCGGGGTTAAGGATTGGAAGGAGGCGATTTATGAAGCGGTAGAACCATTAACGAAAGGAGGATATTGCGAAGCCAGATACGCAGATGAGATTATTAAAAATACCGAAAAATTAGGGCCGTATTATGTGCTGTGTGAAAATCTTGCATTGATTCATGGCAGTGCGGATCAGGGTGTATTAAAGCGGCAGATTGCAATCACTTTGCTTCGTGAACCGGTAAGGTTTCGGGAAGATGGGCATGATGTCAGAGTTTTGGTTACTTTGGCAGCAACGGATCCGGAATCACATATGGAAGCGTTACAGGCAATGTCTGAATTATTTTCCGAAGCAGAGAGCGTTGAAAAAGTGATTCATGCAGAGACACCAGATGAAATTTATCAATTGTTTGTCCACGCTGTGGATGACTAAAGAGAAGGAGGATTTAAATGGATTTTATTATTAACATTTTGTCAACACCGGCAATCCTGGTTGGATTAATTTCATTGATCGGGTTGACCTTACAAAAGAAACCGATAGAAGATATTGTAAAAGGTACTTTAAAAACGATTGTTGGATTCCTTGTATTAACCGCAGGTTCTAATTTCCTGCAGACAGGTTCCTTAAATGATTTTGGAACAATCTTTAATTATGCATTTAACATGCAGGGGGTTGTTCCGAATAACGAAGCAATCGTATCTCTTGGATTGGAGAAGTTCGCCAGTGATACGGCATATATTATGTGTATTGGAATGATTGCCAATATTGTCATGGCAAGATTCTCCAGACTGCATTACATATTCTTAACAGGACATCATACGTTGTATATGGCATGTATGCTGGCGGTTATTTTAAATGTCGGACAGTTAAGCGGTCCTCAGTTATGGATCGGCGGAGGATTGGTACTGGGATTGATCATGGTATTATCTCCGGCAATCTGTCAGCCGACAATGTCAAAGATTACCGGTACAGACGAACTCGGTTTCGGACATTTTGGAGGCGTCGGATACTGGTTCGCTGCACAAATTGGTAAGATTTTCAAAGGCAAGAGCAAATCCACAGAAGAAACGAACTTTCCACAGCGTATTTCTTTCCTGCGGGATACGACCGTTGCCATCGGACTTACCATGGTAATCTTCTTTACTATTGTAACATTTGTGGCGGTTGTTGTAAAAGACGGTATGAATGATCCAACGATTTCTGCTTTCTTCCAGGGTGAGACGCAGACCCACTGGCTGGTATGGGCGATTACAAAAGGGCTTAGCTTTGCCGGCGGTGTTTATATTATCTTAAGCGGAGTGCGTTTGATTATCGGAGAAATCGTTCCTGCCTTCCGTGGTATCGCGGAAAAAATCGTTCCTGGCGCAAAACCGGCGCTGGATTGTCCGGTAGTATTCCCGTATGCTCCGAATGCAGTATTGATTGGATTCTTAGTATCTTTTGTTGGTGGAATCGTAGGCCTCTTCATCTTGGGAGGAATCAATAAATCACTGGTACCGGTAGCATTAATTCTCCCAGGTGTAATTCCGCATTTCTTCTGCGGTGCGACAGCCGGAGTTTTTGCCAATGCGCAGGGTGGTCTGAAAGGATGCCTGTTAGGATCCTTCCTTCACGGTCTTTTGATTACATTTTTACCGGCAATCTGTATGCCGGTTATGGGATCTTTGAACTTTGCCAACTGTACATTCTCTGATGCGGATTTCTCAGTAGCCGGAATTATCCTTGGAAATATCGCTCAGTTTATTCAGGGCGGCGGACTGTTCGTTGTATGTATCGTACTGTATCTGATTCCGATTGTTTATAACCTTGTGGCGCCTAAGAAAAAATAGCGCTCAAAGCTGAATGTGGGGCTGTCGGTGAATCGGCAGTTCCAAAACAGGGAGGGGAAATCGGCACGAGCCGATTTCTCCGCTATATGAAAAAACAGAACTAAATATTCATTTATATTATTAGGAGGTAAAATTATGATTCGTTCAATTATGTGTTGTTGTGGTTCAGGACTTGGTTCTAGTATGTTGGTTAGAATGAATGTGGAAAAGGCTGTACAGAAACTGGGAGTTTCCGGAGTATCTGTATCCCATTCCTCTTTATCGGATGCGGCAGAAGGGGCAGCAGATCTGTTTGTTGTTGGAAAAGACTTGGAGAATTTCGTAAAAGAGCTGCCAAGGGTCATTGTCCTTGACAATATCATGGACAAAGAAGAGCTGGAGACGAAGTTAAAGGCAGAATTCGAGAAAGAATAAAGAGGAACTGTGTATGGAAAAAAGTGAGCTTTGGGCGTTAAAACAATTATCAGCCAAAATCAGAAGAGATATTTTGCAAATGTTGGAAAAACGGGGATATGGACATCTGGGAGGGGCTTTATCGATCGTAGAACTTATGAGCGTCTTGTATGGAAAGCAGCTTCGATATGATCCTAAACGTCCGGATTGGGAGGAACGGGATATGGTGGTCCTCTCAAAAGGACATGCGGGACCAGCTTGGTACTGTGCGCTGGCAGAGCAGGGATTTTTTGAAAAAGATTGGCTCTATACTTTAAATGACGGAGGAACAAGGCTGCCGTCACATCCGGACCGTCAAAAAACACCGGGAGTCGATATGACAACAGGCTCTTTGGGACAGGGAACTTCCGCAGCAGCAGGGATTGCGACCGGTTTCCGAATGAAAGGAAGCGATCAGTATGTCTATCTAATCGTTGGGGATGGAGAATTAAATGAAGGTCAGTGCTGGGAAGCATTTCAGTACATTGCTCATTACAAGCTGAATCATTGTGTTGTAATCATCGATGAAAATAAAAGACAGTTAGACGGAACCACGAAAGAAGTCATGAATCCATTTGACTTGGAAGAGAAAATGAAAGCGTTCGGTTTTCATGTACAAAGAGTAAAAGGAAATGATGAAGAAGCAATTGATGCGGCAATTGATCAGGCGAAGAGCATCACAGATCAGGCGGTATGTATTGTGCTGGATTCGATCAAAGGTGCCGGAGTTCCGTATTATGAACAAATGGAAGGGAATCATTCTGTGAAATTTAACAATGATGAGATTCTCCAGATAAACCATAAAGCTATCAAAGATCTGGAAGATTTGATTGAAGGAGGGAGCGCGGGATCATGTATCAATTAGCGAAAGACAGGAATCAAAAAGGGCGTGAACTGCGCACCTGTGTGGTAGAAACGATCCAGAATTTAATGACTTATGACGACAAAGTCGTCGCATTGGAAGCGGACCTTGGCGGGGCCAGCGGATTTACAAAAATCCAGAAAACAAATCCGGATCGATTTGTGCAGTGCGGGATCGCGGAAGCAAATATGGCAGGAGTAGCCGCAGGACTCTCCATTACCGGATTTAAACCGTTTCTTCATACTTTTGGACCGTTTGCAACAAGGCGAATTTTCGATCAGTTATATTTATCCGGCGCTTATGCAGGAAATACGATGAATATTTATGGATCAGATCCGGGATTTACCGTAGGAGCCAACGGAGGAACCCATACGACCTGGGAAGACGTGGCATTGATGAGAGAAATCCCCCAGGCTGTTGTTTGCGATGCTGCAGATGATGTTCAGATGGAATGGATTCTGAAGGAATTTGCAAAACGAGAAGGGATTCATTATGTCAGAGGAAATCGAAAGGCAGTCCGGAACGTATATGCTCCTGGATCTGAATTCGTCATCGGAAAAGGAAATATTTTAAAAGAAGGAACGGATGTGTTGCTGATCACAGCCGGACAGCTGGTTTCCGATGCGCTGGACTGTGCGGAGAGTTTGGAAAAAGATCATATTTCCGTAGAAGTCATCGATATGTTTACGATTAAGCCGCTGGATGAAGAATTGATTCAAAAGGAAAGCGAGGGCAAACGCCTGATTGTGACTTTTGAAAATCATTCTGTATATGGAGGACTTGGAAGCGCTGTGGCAGAAGTTATGGCAGAGCAAAAGATTCCGGCCGCTTTGAAACGGGTAGGAGTGAAAGATCGATTTGGTCAGGTCGGAACACCGGAATTTCTTCAAAAAGAATTTGGATTGACGGCAGAAGATCTGGAACAGGTAATTCGCATGCAGCTGGGACAATAGAAAACAAGGTTTTGATTGGAAAAGGAGAATTGTGTGATGAGAGAAGATATAATGCGAACGGTCGATCATACGCTGTTGGATCCGTGTGCCACATGGAACGAAATCCGACAGATTTGTGACGACGCCATCCTATATGGGACAGCATCCGTCTGCATTCCGGCAGCCTATGTAAAACATGCCAAAGAATATGTGGGAGAAAAGATGAAGATCTGTACGGTCATCGGATTTCCCAACGGATACAGCACGACGGAGACAAAAATATTTGAGACAAAAGATGCGATCCAAAATGGAGCAGACGAGATTGATATGGTCATTCACATTGGCGCTGTAAAAGATGGAAAATACGATGAAGTAAGGGAAGAAATCCAAAAGATCAAGGAGGCCTGCGGATCTAAAATTCTGAAAGTAATCATTGAGACATGTCTTTTGACAGAGGATGAAAAAATCAGGATGTGCCACGTGGTAACAGAGGCCGGAGCTGATTATATCAAAACTTCCACAGGATTTTCAAGCGGAGGAGCGACGCCGGAAGATGTAGCTCTGTTTAAGGATCATGTAGGACCGGATGTTAAGATCAAAGCAGCCGGCGGAATCAGTTCCTTTGAAGATGGGGAAAGATTCCTGTCTCTCGGGGCAGATCGATTGGGAACCAGCCGTTTGGTAAAAATTCTGAAGGAAACATCGGCAGAATCGAGACTTCTCTGAAAAAAGATAAGAATTTTCTGCCTTTCTCTGATTTTTCAGCAGTCTTATGTTAAAATGATACTAAGAATCATAGAACGGAAGTCTGTATAGGGAGAAAGGAGAAAAGGAATGAAAAAGTATGTATGGCATTTCATTGTGATGACAATCGTTATGTCTTTCTTCCTGACCGGCTGTGATAAGAAAACGGATGTTTCTACAGAAGGGAATCGTATTTCAAGTGGTCAGGAATCGACACAGGAGACAACGACGGAAGCAGCGACAGAAGCGGCAGAAGAAGAAAATTCTGAGGAAGAGGAATACATTCTGCCTGACAGTGACAAAAAAAGAGTGACAAACAGCGATCTTAAATCATTAAGCAGCAGAGAACTTCAGCTGGCAAGGAATGAAATCTACGCTCGTCATGGAAGAAAGTTTGATACCAGCTGGATTCGAAGTTATTTCGAGGATAAGAGCTGGTATAAAGGAACCATTGATCCGGAAGATTTTGATGAAGATGAGATCCTGGATTCCATAGAAAAATACAATGCAAAATTTATTGCCCGTTATGAGGAGAATGGAAGCGGCAGCAGTTCCAGCTCTTCCTCAGGAAGCGGCAGCTCATCTTCTGGAAGCAGCAGTTCCAGTTCATCCTCAGGAAGTGGAAGCTCTTCTTACAGAGGCGGTTCCTCGTCTTCCGGAAAAGGCTCTTCCTCTAGTATCTGCAGTTTTTGCGGGGGCTTGGGTCACTGTAAATATTGTTTGACCGGATCCTGCTCCATGTGCAAAGGTATGAGGACACAGAGATGCATAGGCTGCCGGGGAACTGGAAGATGCGGACCTTGCGGCGGCAATGGATATACATACAAAGGAACGGGTATCATGTTCCGAAAGAGCACCTGCACATCCTGCCGGGGAACCGGAAGATGCGGAACCTGCAGCGGTCTCGGAAAAACTTCCTGCAGTTACTGCAGAGGTACAGGAAACTGTAATTACTGTCGTGGAAATTATCAATGCAGTTACTGCGGCGGTACCGGCATAAAATACTGAATCATCTATTGACGAAACAGGGGATTCAGTGGTAAGATAGTCGCATATGAGAAAAGCGATGAAGGAGACAGTACTCATAGGAGGAACGCAGGAGCGAGTCCGGGATGGTGAGAGCCGGATGCCAGTAGACGTATGAGGAAGATCACTCCCAAGCTGCAGGCTGAACGAAGTAAGCTGTGCCGGTATCCTCCGTTAACGGGATAACATATTATGATGTATGTGAAATAGGTGGTTTGTAAGCAACGGTGTTGTCCTATTTTTAGGACAGCACCTTTTTCTTTTTCTATAGGATATCCTATGAATCAGAAGATTCCCGCCGCAGGCGGAGAATCCTGCAAAGCAGGATTCTTTCATGTAATACAAAGAGCAATATTTTTCATAGAAGGAGAAGTGAACATGTACAAGAAAGTGTCTTCCGATCTGAATTTTGTAGATCGAGAGAAAGAAACCGTTAAGTTCTGGAAAGAAAATAAGATCTTTGAGAAAAGTATCGAAGAGAGAAAGGACGATCCGACGTATACATTTTATGACGGACCGCCAACTGCCAATGGAAAGCCGCATATCGGACACGTATTGACTCGTGTTATCAAAGATATGATTCCACGTTATCAGACAATGAAAGGCCACAAAATCATCCGTAAGGCAGGATGGGATACCCATGGTCTTCCGGTGGAACTGGAAGTAGAGAAGCTTCTTGGTTTGGATGGAAAAGACCAGATCGAAAATTATGGTCTGGAACCATTCATCAAGAAATGTAAAGAAAGCGTTTGGAAATATAAAGGA
Source organism: Candidatus Anaerostipes excrementavium (assembly GCA_019114985.1). Classification (GTDB taxonomy): domain Bacteria; phylum Bacillota; class Clostridia; order Lachnospirales; family Lachnospiraceae; genus Anaerostipes; species Anaerostipes excrementavium. The sequence goes on along the minus strand of DXEM01000016.1, from coordinate 45,299 downwards.
ATGTGGGAGGATTTCTCCAACACCGTTGGATTCTGGGCGGATATGGATGATCCATACGTAACCTATGACAACAACTTTATTGAATCTGTATGGTGGGCATTAAAGCAGATCTGGGACAAAGGACTTCTTTATAAAGGATTTAAGATCGTACCGTACTGTCCACGATGCGGAACTCCGCTGTCTGCCCAGGAAGTTGCCCAGGGATACAAAGATGTAAAAGAACGTTCTGCAATTGTACGTTTTAAAGTGAAGGATGAAGATGCTTATTTCCTTGCCTGGACGACCACACCTTGGACATTGCCGTCCAACATCGGTCTGTGCGTGAATCCGGAAGAGGATTACGTGAAAGTAAAGGCAGCAGACGGATATGTTTATTATATGGCAGAAGCTCTGCTGGATACTGTTCTTGGAAAGCTTGCAGATGAGGAGGCAGGAACTCCTGCGTATGAAGTTTTAGAGACATATAAAGGAAAAGATCTGGAATATAAAGAATATGAACCTCTCTTTGAATGTGCTGCCAAAGTAGCAGAAAAACAGCATAAAAAAGCATTTTATGTGACTTGCGATGGTTATGTAACATTGACAGATGGTACGGGAATCGTTCATATTGCCCCTGCATTTGGTGAGGACGATGCGAAAGTGGGACGCAAATATGACCTGCCGTTTGTACAGCTGGTAGATGAAAAGGGAGAAATGTCTCCTGAGACGCCATTTGCCGGATTGTTTGTGAAAAAAGCCGATCCGGAGGTATTAAAAGATCTGGATGCAAGAGGTTTGTTATATGATGCTCCGAAATTTGAGCATAGCTATCCGCATTGCTGGAGATGTGATACACCGCTGATTTATTATGCAAGAGAATCTTGGTTTATCAAGATGACCGAAGTAAAAGATCAGCTGATTGCCAACAATAATACGGTAAACTGGGTACCGGAAAACATCGGAAAAGGCCGTTTTGGAGATTGGCTGGAAAATGTACAGGACTGGGGAATCTCAAGAAACCGTTATTGGGGAACTCCGTTAAATATCTGGGAGTGCGAATGCGGACATCAGCATTCTATCGGTTCCATTGAAGAGTTAAAGAGTATGTCTGACAATTGCCCGGACGACATTGAACTTCATCGTCCATATATTGACGATGTAACAATTAAATGCCCGATCTGCGGAAAAGAAATGCACCGTGTGGAAGAGGTCATCGACTGCTGGTTTGATTCAGGATCCATGCCGTTCGCACAGTGGCATTATCCGTTTGAGAATAAAGAAATCTTCGAAGATAACTTCCCGGCAGACTTTATTTCCGAGGCAGTGGATCAGACCCGTGGATGGTTCTATTCTCTGATGGCAATTTCTACGCTGCTGTTTGATAAGGCGCCTTATAAGAACGTTGTCGTCTTGGGACACGTACAGGATGAAAACGGACAGAAGATGAGCAAATCCAAAGGAAATGCGGTAGATCCATTTGAGGCATTAGAGGAACATGGAGCAGATGCGATCCGCTGGTATTTCTATACCAACAGCGCACCATGGCTGCCGAATCGTTTCCACGATAAAGCAGTAACAGAAGGACAGCGTAAATTCATGGGAACTTTATGGAACACTTATGCTTTCTATGTTCTTTATGCGGAAATCGATCAGTTCGATCCGACGAAGTATGCTTTAGAATATGATAAGCTTTCCGTTATGGATAAATGGCTGCTTTCTAAGATGAACAGCATGGTGAAAGCAGTAGATGAAAATCTTGGGGATTATAAGATCCCGGAAGCTGCAAGGGCTCTGCAGGAATTTGTAGATGACATGAGCAACTGGTATGTAAGACGCTGCCGTGACCGTTTCTGGGCAAAAGGCATGGAACAGGATAAGATCAATGCATATATGACATTATATACAGCATTGGTAACCGTATGCGAAGCAGCGGCTCCGATGATTCCATTCATGACAGAAGAAATTTATCAGAATATCGTAAGAAGTGTGGATAACAGTGCACCTGCCAGCATTCATTTATGCGATTTCCCTGCATATCAGGCGGATCAGGTAGATGAGAAACTGGAAGCTGACATGGATATGGTATTAAAGATTGTAGTTCTCGGACGTGCCTGCAGAAACAGTGCGGCCATCAAGAACCGTCAGCCAATCGGACAGATGTATGTGAAGGCAGAAGGAGATCTTCCGGATTACGATCAGGAAATCATCTTAGACGAATTAAATGTGAAAGCACTGGAATTTACCGATGACGTATCTGCATTTACTACTTACAATTTCAAACCGCAGTTAAAGACGGTAGGACCGAAATACGGCAAGCTGGTTGGCGGAATCCGCAACTATCTTGCAAATGTGGACGGTAATGCGGCGAAAGCGGATCTGGATGCCAAAGGCGTACTGGAATTTACGGTAGATGGAACACCGGTAGAGCTGGCAGAAGAAGATCTGTTGATCGAGATGGTAAAACAGGAAGGCTTTGTGACGGAAGCGGATAATGGAGTAACGGTTGTATTGGATACAAATCTGACACCGGAACTTCTGGAAGAAGGATTTGTCCGCGAGGTAGTCAGCAAAGTACAGTCTATGCGTAAAGAAGCCGGATTCGAGGTAACAGATCACATTACCTTATCTTACAAAGGAAGCAACAAAGCGCAGGATATCATCGCGAAGAATGAAGCAGAGATTGCCGGAGATGTTCTGGCAGACGAGGTAAAAGAAGGAGAAGTTTCCGGATTTACCAAAGAATGGAACATCAACGGAGAAAAAGTAGAATTAGGCGTAGAAAAACGATAAGTATTTTTGAAAATAGAGGGAAGCACTTTGCAAAAATGGCAAAGTGCTTTTCTTTTAAAGAAGGAGTTTATATGCTAATTGAATTGAATAAGGGCATTATTGAGCAGCTGACAAAAACAGAGTTGGAAATCATAAAATATATTAACCAAAATGAAGGAAGAATGTCAGAATTGTCAATCGTGGATATTGCCTTTGATACTTTCTCATCCCCATCTACTGTTTCGAGAGCTGTCAGAAAATGTGGCGTAAATGGATTTAATGAACTAAGATATCGTTCAAGTATGCAAACGGGAAAAGAAGAAGTATCCAACATGGCGGATGTTATGAATAAATCTTTGATCGAAGCACAAAGAGTGATAGAACAGACATCGGTTTCCTCTATTTTGGAAATCATTAAGATGATCAATCAGGTATCAAGAATATATGTAATTGCCAGAGGACTTACAGAATATGTGGGCGAAGAGTTCTCCTTAAAATTGCAGCTTCTGGGATATGATTCTGTATTTATAAGGGATCCTAATATTATGATGAGAAAAAGCCAGCAATTAAACTCGGATGAACTCCTCATTGTTTTTTCACTGAATGGAAAAACGAAAGAATTGCTACAATCTGTTGAAAACGCCAATGTATGTGGTGCCAAGGTCATAACCTGCTGCAGCAGTGAAAAATCTCAGCTATTGGAATTGTCGGATCTTAGTATTGTAGGTTACCGGGATGCCAATGATTCCATAAAAGAATATGAAGTTGCCTCTAGGCTATCATTACAGATTGTTGCCAGAATTGTAATAGACTACATTGCTTTATATGGCTGATGAAAAAGAGATGATTTTCTTTTCAAATGATGAAAAGATTTTCATTTCTTTTTTTCGTACAATAAATGCGTTAGGAGGGAGGACGCAAAATGATTTACACACTTACAACAAATCCAGCGGTTGATCTGAATGTCATATCAAACAGTATACAGCCTGGAGTTGTTAACAGAACGTTTTCTCCGATATATACGGCAAACGGAAAAGGAATCAATGTAAGTTTTGTATTGAAACACTTTGGAGTAGATTCTCATATTCTTGGTTTTTTCGGTGGTTTTACCGGTCGTTATATTGTTGAGGAATCAGAAAAAAAAGGAGTTCATGTGATACCCGTCTGGGTGGATGATACGACCAGGATCAATATCTTCTTAAATGATGGTGAAAAAGAATTTAAGTTCGTGAATGAAGGGGCACTTGTTACGAGGCAGCAGGAAAATGAGATGCTTGAATTGATTCAGAATTTAGAGGATATGACCTATTTAACTGTTAATGGAAGCCTTTCAAAAGGAATGGATGAGGAGTTTTATGAAAGATTAATGAAAGTCTGTAAACAGAAAAAAGTAAAGGTCATACTGGATATCAGTTCAAATAAATTGAAAGAATTGATGCGGTATCAGCCGTACCTTATCAAACCGAATGATGAGGAAATTCAATCCATATTCGGTATTGCAATGAGGAACGAAACCGACATAATTAATGTGCTGCATAATCTTTATGAAGAAGGAGCACAGAATATTCTTCTGACATTGGGAGATCGAGGTTCTTATTTTTATAATGGCCGAAATATTTATTTTACCAGTGCACAGCCTGTGAAACTGTTAAGTTCAGCCTGTGCGGGAGATTCAGCGCTAGCGGCTTTCTTAAGTATCTGGATCTTTGAACAGGAGAAACTAGAAGATGCACTGAAGCTTTCAGCAGCAACAGGTGCGAATGTTGCAGAAAGCAATGCAATCGGAGACCTTAAAAAAGTAGAGCAATATATAAAAAATATAAAAGTAAGAAAGGTGGAGTAAAAAATGAAAAAACTACTTGGCGTTACAGGGTGTCCTACTGGAATTGCCCATACCTTCATGGCAGAAGAGGCTCTGAAAAAGGCAGCTGCCGAACTTGGCTGCGAAATTAAAGTTGAAACGAATGGCGCAGCAGGAGCTGAAAATCAATTAACAGCAGAAGATATAAAAGAGGCAGCTGCGATCATTGTCGCATGTGATAAAAATGTAGATATGGATCGCTTTAATGGCAAACCGGTAATTGAAGTGTCTGTATCAGACGGTATCAATAAAGCGGAAGAATTAATTCGAAAATGTATGGATGGTTTGGCTCCGGTAAGAGAAGGTGCAGTCAGAGAAAATAATGACAATAACAAGGGACAATCTGTTGGACATACGATTTATAAGCATTTAATGAGCGGCGTGTCTCATATGCTGCCTCTTGTCGTAGCAGGAGGAGTATTAACAGCAATTTCCTTCTTATGGGGAATTTATTCTGCCGATCCTACATCAGATCAATATAATGCGATTGCAGCTATGTTGAAAACGGTCGGCGGATATTCAATGAATCTTATGGTTCCAGTTCTTGCAGCGTTCATAGCACAGTCTATTTCCGGAAGACCTGGCATGCTGGCCGGTCTGGTAGGAGGAGTTATTGCAAGTGAAACAGGCTCAGGATTTATCGGTGGTATTGCTGCAGGTTTCCTGGCAGGATATTTTGTAGAATTTCTGTTAAGGTTGATGCATAGAATGCCGCGGCAGCTAGAAGGATTAAAATCCATATTTTTAATACCGATTATATCAGTAGGAGTCATAGGAACGATTATGGTATTAATCGGGACACCGTGTTCTGCACTGAATAATGCTTTGATGAACTTTTTGGAAAATCTTCAGGATTCCAGTCCGGTGCTTCTGGGAATTGTGATCGGCTGTATGTCTGCGTTTGATATGGGCGGTCCTGTAAATAAAGCAGCTTATGTAACTGGCACAATGCTGTTGGGACAGGGAAACTACTTTTTCATGGCAGGAGTATCTGCAGCATGTATTACCCCGCCATTGATCATTGCAATTGCAGCAACATTTTTTAAGAACAGATTTACAAAAGAAGATAGAACGGCGGGATTGTTAAACTATATTCTTGGATGCACACATATCACAGAAGGAGCAATTCCGTTTGCTGCTAAGAATCCGCTGAAAGTCATACCAGTCCTTATGGCAGGATCTTCTATTTCGGCAGTATTGACCTACATACTGCAGATTGAAGTTCCGGCGCCGCATGGAGGTTTTCTGATTCTTGGCTTGGTCAATAAACCACTGTTGTGGGTAGTATGTATTCTTGTTGGATCTGCTGTAGGAGCTTTGTTATATGTTGCCGTAACGCCTGTTGTAATAACTGAGATAAGAGGAAAAGAAACGGGACAAAAAGAAAATAATAGGATTTTGTTTTCGTCGGAAACAATCACAATGGATCTAAAAGGTGAAACTAAGGATGAAGTAATCCAAGAAATGGCGGATCTGCTCGAAGCGGATGGAGTACTTAAAGATAAAGAAGCTTACATTCAGGCTATTTATGAAAGGGAAAAACAGTCAACGACAGGTATGGGTATGGGAATTGCGATCCCTCATGCCAAAACCTCTGCTGTGAAGGTACCAAGAGCTGCGGTAGGAATCTCAAAAAAAGGGTTTGATTTTGATTCGGAAGATGGGAAACCGGCTCATATAATTTTTATGATTGCGGTAACAGAAAAAGATCAGAACCTGCATTTGGATACATTGGCAAAATTATCAGGAAAAGTAATGCATGAAGAATTCAGAGAGGCATTGAAAAATGCAGAATCAAAAGAAAAAATCATGGAATTGTTAATGAAATAAAAACCGAAAGGAGAGAAAAATGTCTTTCGTAACGACAAAAGAATTACTTTTGAAAGCGCAAAGAGAACATTATGCGATAGGGGCGTTTAATGTAGAGAATATGGAAATGGCACAGGCTGTGATACAAGCCGCAGAGGTGCTTAGGTCCCCGGTGATTATTCAAACAACACCTTCAACTGTGAAATATGCAGGGGTACAGATGTATCATGCAATGGTGGAAAGGGAAGCAAGAAAAGCTTCTGTTCCGGTAGCGCTCCATTTAGATCATGGAAATAGTTTTGAACTTGCTGCTCAGGCATTTCAGGCAGGCTATACATCAATTATGATTGATGGATCTCATGGAAGTATGGAGGAAAATATATCAATCACTAGAAAAGTAGTGGGGATGTGTCATTCCGGACAAATTCCGGTAGAAGCAGAACTTGGAAAAGTTGGTGGAAAAGAAGATGATTTGGATGGAGGAGAAGATAATCCATATACAGATCCAAATCAAGCAGCGGAATTTACAGAAGAAACAGGAATTGATTCTCTTGCAGTGGCAATTGGTACGGCTCATGGTATATACAAAGGAATACCGAAACTAGATTTAGGAAGGCTTAGCGATATCCGTGAAAAAGTATCCGTACCGCTGGTTCTTCATGGAACATCAGGAGTGCCGGATGAGACAGTGGAAGAATGTATTTTGAGAGGTATATGTAAAGTCAATTATGCGACAGACCTTAGAATTGCTTTTACAAATGGTGTAAGGATAGCCTTAACTGGGGATGATGGGATGATTGATCCTAAGAAATATGGAAGATTAGGTTTAGAAGAAGTGAAGAAATATGTCATGAATAAAATGAAAATATGCAAAAGTGTAGGAAAAGCTTAAACTGTCTTGATAAGATGCCGGTGGAAAATGTAGAAGCCGGCATCTTTTTGTAATGTGTAAAAATAAAATCATCTGATGAATGAATATTATTTTAGCAATGGTTCTTCCCGATACCGTCCAGCCCTTGTTCTTCTAGAAAGAGGTTGATTTTTACCAGATTCCATACTTTGTGGTTGATGTGCATCATAATGGCGGCGTCCCTTGGAACTTTGGCATAAAGTTCTCCCTGCTGGGCGATTCTTAAGGCGTGCTGGGTGGTGTCAAGATCCATATGAGCTCCCAGGCACAAGGCCAGAAGGTGATCTCTGGAAGGGTGAGGCTTCCTGCCATTTAAAATTTCATAGGCATAGCTTTTGGAGAGACCGCTGTTTTTAATAATCCAGGCCGCTGTGATTTCATTTCGCGCCATATAAATAGAAAAATAGTCCTGAAGACTAGGAGCTTGATGAAGCTGTTTTAAGTAATCAGGAAAATCATTGCAGGAAGTAGATTTTAAAGTTTCATTGAGTTCTTCGGTAGACTGACAATTCATTTTATTGTGGTTCCTCTCGTATTTTTTTCTATATCGTAACATGTTATAATAAATTTTACCAGAAAAGCGGAGGAAAGAATATGGGATTGGAAGAGGAATATCAGTTGTCCTGCTATGAAGAGCTGACAGAAATAGGACAGAATCCAAAAGTTCATCTGGTAAAAGAGATAACGACAGGAGATATTTTTGTAAAAAAAGAAATACCGGCAGAAGTCATCCCGGTTTATCAAAAAATTCGTCAGATCGACATTCCGGGAATTCCAAAAGTATATGAATTAATCGAGCAGGAAGACCAGGCGTTTGTCATAGAAGCGTATATTCATGGAAGCAGTCTGGAGAAAATTCTGGAACAGAATGGAGCTCTTGATGGGAAAGCGGCAGCAGAGATCATTTTGACTGTATGTGAGATTTTAAAAAAGCTTCATAAACAGGAAAATCCGATTATCCACAGGGATATCAAGCCTTCCAATATTATGATAAGTGCGGAGGGAACGGTGTATGTCATTGATTTTGACGCGGCGAGAGTGTATTCGGAAGAGAAATTTAAGGATACCCAGCTGCTGGGAACAAAACATTATGCGCCGCCGGAACAGTATGGCCTGGGGCAGACCGATGTCAGATCGGATATTTATGCATTGGGAGTTATGCTCAACGTGATACTGACCGGGACTTATCCAGATAAGCAGATGCCGGAAGAAACCATGGGAAATATCATTAACAGATGCGTGAAATGGGACCCGAAAGAACGCTATCAGACGATAGAAGCGCTGCAAAAAGCATTAGAAAAAGCTTGCCAAAAAGAAAAAAACAGAATCGAAAATGGACCGGAGAAATCAGAACACAAAACATCCGGTATTCCGGGATTTCGCTCAAAGGTACCTTGGAAAATGGCAGTGGCGGTTGTTGGATATCTTTTTGTGATTTACATTTGTCTGGAGATGGAGATCACCGATCAGGACGGGATTCCGATTGTCGGGGCACATTTGTGGTTAGAGCGAATCTTCGCATTAGGAATGCTTTTTGTCATCATTTTATATCTGGGCAATTTTGCAAATCTAAGAGAAAGATCCATTGGCAGGTGGAAAGACCAGCGTTTGATTCGTTGGATCATCGAAGCGCTTTGTGTGGCAGGAATTATGATTTTGATTGTTACATGCATGGTCATTATAGAAAACTTTCTTTGGGGATCGAGATAAGAAAATTGTACGCTGGCAGCGGAACAATCAGAGAGTCCTTTTTGACATAATAGGGAAAAAAGGGAAGGAGAAAGACAAATGAAAACTTGGAAGCTTGTTTCAGGAATTTTGTCGATTGTATTGTTTGTATTTGTTGCGCTCCAGTCATGTGCTGCCGGAGTGGGAAATGCGATCGCTGAAAACGGAGAATCCGGAGGAAGCGCAGGTATTATTGTTGCTATTATGCTTCTTGCAGGAGGAATTGTTTCTATCTGTGCAAGAAAGGGGAAAAGGGGACTTAATATAGCGCTGATTGTAATCTTTGGAATCGGAGCAATCGTAGGTTTCACCATGGCAGGCAGTTTCACAGATTTGAATATCTGGGCAGGCTGGTGTCTAATCAATGCGGTACTTGCAGTTGTCTCAATGGTAAAACAAAAATAAACATGATTTCGTAAGGTGGATTTGTTCCGCCTTATTTTTTTACCCTTGATTGAATTATATTTTCCTCAATGTTATACTGTGCTTATCAGTGAAGGAAAAAACGAAAGATAATGAATAGAACGATGGAGGAAATATGACAAAAAAAGAGTTGGCGTTGGAAGTAATCGCCAGATTAAAAAAAGAATATCCGGACGCCGGATGTACTTTAGATTATAATGAAGCATGGAAATTGTTGGTAAGCGTAAGATTGGCAGCCCAGTGCACCGATGCCAGAGTAAACGTGGTGGTGAAAGATTTGTATGCAAAATATCCGGACGTAGAATCTTTGGCGGCTGCAGATGTGGCTGATATTGAAGAGATTGTGCGCCCTTGCGGGCTTGGAAAAAGCAAAGCAAGAGATATTAGTAAATGTATGAAAATTCTGCGGGATGAGTATGATGGAAAGATCCCTACAGATTTCAAATCGTTGCTGAAACTTCCCGGTGTGGGAAGAAAGAGCGCAAATCTAATTATGGGCGATGTATTTGGGGAGCCTGCAATCGTAACAGATACTCACTGTATCCGTCTGGTAAACCGCATTGGATTAGTAGATGGAATTAAGGATCCCAAAAAAGTAGAGATGGCACTGTGGGAGATTATTCCGCCGGAAGAAGGCAGCGATTTCTGCCATCGTCTGGTCTATCACGGAAGAGATGTTTGTACAGCAAGAACGAAACCTCATTGTGATCAGTGCTGCTTAAATGATATATGCGGACAAATTATTTAGACCGTGAAGACAGATTTTAAACCCATCGAATTCGAGGGGGTTAAAAAGCAGGCAGGAGCAAACGCATTTACGATGTCACTAAAGAAATGGATAAAAAAACCACTTGTTGGGAGAAAGGATATTCTCCCAGCAAGTGATTTTTATTATGAAAAGAGAGGATTAAAAAATATATGAAAAACTATGTCTTAAGTATACGCAGGACCGGAGGCATAATCAATAGACAGAATATAAACAATTATAAACGATTTCTAAAAAAGTTTAATAAAATCTTAGAAAAAATCAAAGAGAACATGGAGAATGAAAATGGATAATCAGCTGGAATTAACGGATGCTTTGCCGGGGCTTGGGGAGGATCTTTCGGAGCCTTTCTGGCGTTTGGCGGAGGTTTTCCGAAATCAGGTGTTTGAATTATGCATAATAGATGAAGATGATGGACAAGTCGGATATTATATTCCATATATGATGAATGATGCGGTAGAATCTTATCTAAAAATAGAAAAATGTCATATGACAGGTGTCTATAAGTCAGACGAGACGGAATACACGGAAGGGGAACTGCTTGCAGAAGAAAAGGGATATGCATTGATTGTCCGTCAGGCAAGAGGGAATGTGTTTACTCTTTGGTTTGATGAGATTCACTGGACGATGAATCTTTACTGTTATCATGAGATCGGACATTTTTGGCGGAAAGGTCAGGAGCAGTGGCGGCAGCTCGTCTATATGGCAGGGACTCTGCATGATAAATATGATTATCTCGGCGATGCAGCCTGTAATGAGAGGGAAAAAGAGCTTTATCGGCTCATTGAGTTTGGGCCATTTCGCAGATGGTCTCCGATTCAGGATGATTTGGAAGAGAAATATCCGCCGACTTATGAAGGAATTCAATGTATGAAGCGGATTGCAGAGGAGGCAGGAGATAAACGATACCAGTTTATGCTGCGGATTTATCAGAAATTTCCGTTTCGAAAACTGGAACAATGGTTAAGCCAAAGGTTAGCAAAGCCATCCAGTGAGGCTTTGTATCGGACAATTTATAAAAAGATCAGAGAAGCTTCTTTGGAATATCCCAAACGGCGTTATAAAATAGAAGAACAGCAGAAAATCGATCAGCAAAGACGAGAAGCAGATGCATGGCTGAAAAAGAAAGGATTTCGAGGGAGTTATCCGGAATATGAGAAAGATAACATTTGGATTCAGGCAGTGGAACAACAGCCATTTACGATCCTGGAAGCGCCGGATTATAAGTTCCGTATTTATTTTATGATATCCAAATGCCGCAAGGGACAGCCGCAGGGGAATGGGGGATTTTTTAAAGGGAAGGATCGGAGCGCAGCGGTAAAAGAATTTCCTTCCGGAATCGAAGGATAGAGAATTGACAAGGAAAATTCAATCATGTAAGATGAAATAGTATAATACGAACGTGAATGCAGCGACAGATTTTGGAGACGGGTCATGTGGCAGAAAAGAGTGCAGATGACAGCATTTAAGAGGTGCTTGTAGATTCCGAAATCTGTTTTTTATTTGCACGATAGATAAGCGGAGGAAGTTTTATGTTGAAGATCAAAGAGTATGTGAGGGCAGAGAGTCTTGCACAGGCATACGAACTCAACCAGAAGAAAAGCACCTGTATTTTAGGTGGAATGCTGTGGCTGAAGATGAGCAATCGAACGTTTCAAAAAGCGGTAGATTTGTCAGGACTTGGACTGGATCAGATCGAAGAAACGGAGGAAGCGTTTTCGATTGGGGCAATGGTTACGTTAAGGCAGCTGGAGCAGCATCAAAGATTCAATGAATTTTGTCAGGGAATCGCAGCAGAGAGTGTGAAAAGCATTGTTGGAGTACAGTTTCGGAATATGGCAACGGTCGGAGGAAGCATTTTTGGTCGGTTTGGATTCTCTGATGTATTGACATGTTTTCTTGCGTTGGATACGTATGTAGAATTGTATCATGGAGGGATTATTCCTCTGGAAGAATTTGCAAAACAGCCATATGACAGGGATATCTTAGTGCGCCTGATTGTAAAGAAGATGAACGCCCAATGTGTTTATTTGACACATCGGAATACAAAGACAGATTTTCCGGTGTTAACTTGTGCCGTATCTTCTTTGGATGGAAAGGGATATGCAGTAATTGGAGCGAGGCCGGGAAGAGCTGTGAGAATGGAACTTCCAGCTAATTGGGAACAGGAAGAGGACTGTCGGGAGCTTGCCGTCCGGATTGCACAGCAGACAACATACGGAAGCAATATGAGGGCATCTGCAGCATATCGGAAACATTTGGCAGAAGTTCTTTTAGTTCGAAGTATGAAAAAGCTTGCGCAAGAAAGGAGGGGACATTAGGATGAAGATCACACTTACGTTGAATGGAAAGAAAATAGAAGCGGAAATCAAGCCGGATATGCTTCTGATTGATTTTGTCAGGCAGCAGGGATGCAGCAGTGTAAAAAGAGGATGTGAGACATCAAACTGTGGATTATGTACGGTATTTATGGATGATGAGCCGATCCTTTCTTGTTCGATTCTTGCGGCAAGGGCAGATGGACATAAGATCGATACGCTGGAGGGGCTTCAGGAAGAAGCGGAAGAATTTGGATATTTTATTGCCAATCAGGGAGCGGAACAGTGCGGATTCTGTAATCCTGGAATGGTCATGAACGCGATTGCTCTGTTTCGTGAAATCCCGGAACCTACGGTGGAAGAAATCAAGGAATATCTGGCAGGAAACCTTTGCCGTTGTTCTGGGTATGAAGGACAGCTTCGAGGAATTCTCGACTTTATGGAATATAGGAAGAATGGAGGTGCGCGATGAAAACGGTAAATCAGCCGATTATGAAAAAGGATGCCATGGCGCTTGTGACCGGAAAACCGGTCTTTATGGATGATAAGGCGCCTAAAGATTGTTTGATTGTAAAAGTTCTGCGCAGTCCTCATGCAAATGCTAAGATCACTTCGATTGTGACGAAATTTGCGGAGAAAGTTCCTGGAATTGAAGCAATTTACACTTGGGAAGATGTGCCGAAGGAACGTTTTACGATGGCAGGACAGACTTATCCGGAGCCAAGTCCTTACGATCGATTGATCTTGGATCGCCATGTACGGTATGTAGGGGATCCGGTGGCAATCGTAGCAGGAAAAGATGAGGCTTGTGTGGATCAGGCAATCAAAATGATTCGTGTGGAATATGAAGTCCTGCCTGCGATCTTAGATCTTCATAAGGCTAAGGATCAGCTTCCGCTGGTGCATCCGGAAGACAGCTGGAAAGCGCTTTGTCCGGTAGGGGCAGATAATAAAAGAAATCTATGTGCCAGTGATGAGTCTCATGATGGCGACGTAGATCAGGTGTTAGCAGACTGTGATGTAGTGGTTGATCGTGTATATCATACGAAAGCCGATCAGCAGGCGATGATGGAAACATTCCGTACCCTGTGTTATATGGATGAGTATGGAAGGCTGAATGTTTTAAGTTCTACGCAGATTGTTTTCCATGTGAGAAGAATTCTTTCCAATGCATTAGGCATTCCGAAGTCAAAGATTCGGGTTTCAAAACCGAGGATCGGCGGAGGATTTGGTGCGAAACAGACAGTGGTAGCAGAGATTTTTCCGGCGTTTGTTACCTGGAAGACAGGAAAAGCTTCCAAAATGATTTTCACCCGTGAAGAATCTCAGATCGCTTCCAGCCCTCGTCATGAGATGGAAGTCCATGTAAAGGTAGGCGCAAATCGTGATGGAAAAATTCGAGCGATTGATGTCTATACATTGTCAAATACCGGAGCTTATGGAGAACATGGACCGACAACGGTAGGATTGTCAGGGCATAAATCTATTCCGCTGTATGGAACGCCGGAAGCCCATCGGTTTGCCTACGATGTGGTCTATACCAATACGATGTCTGCCGGAGCTTACCGTGGATACGGAGCGACTCAGGGAATCTTTGCTGTAGAATCTGCAGTCAATGAACTGGCAGCAATCCTTAAGATTGATCCGGTTCGTATGAGAGAGATCAATATGGTAAGAGAAGGTCAGATCATGCCGGCTTATTATGGAGAGAAAGCGAACAGCTGTGCTTTGGATCGCTGTGTAGAGCGTGCCAGACAAATGATCGGATGGGATGAGAAATATCCATGCAGAGACATGGGAAATGGCAAAGTAAGAAGCGTTGGAATGGCTATGGCAATGCAAGGTTCCGGTATTTCCGGTGTCGATGTAGGATCTGCGACCATTAAATTAAATGAAGATGGAATTTATACATTGATGATCGGTGCTGCGGATATGGGAACCGGATGTGATACGATTCTGGCGCAGATGGCAGCAGAATGTCTGAATTGTTCGATGGACGACATCACGGTGGTAGGAGCCGATACGGATACCTCACCATATGATTCCGGTTCTTATGCTTCCAGTACCACTTATGTGACCGGTAAAGCTGTAGAGAAAGCCTGTATGAAGCTGGAACGCAGGATCATTCATCAGGCTGCGAAAATGATGGAACTGCCGGAAGATGAAATGGAATTTGACGGAACATGTGTCTGTCATGAAGCATCCGGGAAAAAGGTGACTTTGCAGGAGATTGGTACTGCTTCCATGTGTGGAAATCCAGATGCCCTTCAGGTAACCGAAAGCAGCAGTTCTAAAGTTTCACCTCCGCCGTTTATGGCAGGGATGGTAGAGATTGAATTGGATAAAGAGACCGGTCAGGTAGAGATCTTGGATTATGTGGCAGTCGTGGACTGTGGAACACCGGTGAATCCAAATCTTGCACGAGTGCAGACGGAAGGCGGTATCGTACAGGGAATTGGTATGGCTTTATATGAGGAAATTAGTTATACAGAGAAAGGCCAGATGAAAAATAATTCCTTTATGCAGTATAAAGTACCGACCAGATTGGATATGGGAAGGCTCCGTGTAGAATTTGAAAGCAGTTATGAGGAAACAGGTCCGTTCGGCGCCAAATCAATTGGAGAGATTGTGATTAATACGCCATCTCCGGCGTTGGCGCATGCGATTTATAATGCAACTGGAATCTGGTTTAGAGAGTTACCGATTTCCAGCGAAAAGATCGCAATGGGGCTTCTGAAAAAACAATGAAAATCCGAGTGATTTATCTGGCATCCGGCAACAGCAGGCGGTTTGGAGCAAATAAACTTTTGTACTCATTAAACGGCAGGCCAATGTACCGCCATCTCTTAGAACGGCTGAGGAAATTATGCCGAGAGCATGAGGATTGGGAATTAGTGGTTGTGACACAATATCCAGAGATTATGAAAAGATTGCAGGAAGAAGGAATCAATGTTCGTTTCTGTGAGGAAAGTGTCCATGGCGTTTCCTGGTCGATCAAGGCAGGAATGGAAGGAATCAAAGAGGAAGAAGCCTGTGTGTTCTTTGTGGCAGACCAGCCATTCCTAAGAGAAGAAACCGCCCGAAACTTTTTGGAGACGATGGAACAGAAGCAAGCAGAGCTTGGCTGTGTGATTTGTCAGGGAGAGACAGGGAATCCTGTGTGGTTTGGCAGGAAATATTTTGAGGAACTTGGATCTCTTGGCGGAGATCAAGGTGGGAAGAAGGTGCTGAATCGGCATCGGGAGGAAGCCTGTTTTTATTCTGTAAAGGAAGCCAGAGAATTAAAAGATATCGATATTTTAGAAGACATGCCGGGAATGGTTGCAAATAGAGAAGAAAAAAAGTAAAATATAATTTAAAAATACGAAAGATTGTGGAGGCTGGAGGATGCAGTTATTAAAAGACAGGATCCGTAAGGATGGAAAAGTAAAAGAAGGAAATGTATTAAAGGTGGACAGCTTTTTAAATCATCAGATGGATGTAAAGCTGTTTCGTGAGATTGGGAAAGAGTTTCAGCGACGTTTTGCAGGAGAGGAGATTACGAAGATTCTGACCATTGAAGCTTCAGGAATCGGAATTGCCTGTATTGCTGCGGAAGTATTTGATGTTCCCGTCGTGTTCGCAAAGAAGACGCAGACGAAGAACATTGCCGGAGATGTGTACACGACAAAGGTAGAATCATTCACTCATGGACGGATCTATGATATTATCGTGGCCAAAGAGTTTCTGGGAAAAGGAGATAAAGTTCTTTTGATTGATGATTTTCTTGCCAATGGTAAAGCATTGGAAGGATTGGTTCAGCTGGTAGAAGATTCCGGAGCAGAATTGGTAGGAGCTGGAATCGTAGTTGAAAAAGGTTTCCAGCCAGGCGGTGATATGCTGCGCAAGAGAACACATTTAGAGTCACTTGCCATCGTGGAAAGTATGAATGAAAAGACCGGAGAGATTGTATTTCGGGGCGATGAATAATTAGAAGAACAACGGCAGCCATTGGGAAGTTTGATTCCTGATGGCTGCCGTTTCGTTATTTCATATGGAGAAAGTTTCCATTCCTTTTAAAATCATAGAGGTGGAAAGCTGCGCCATTTCTTCCGGCGATTTCTGGAATCCGTTCTGCGCCCAGAACTCCACCATTCCGATACATCCGGAGATAATAAAAGAATTATAATATTCAAAATTTTCAATCTGATAAGAATGTTCTTCCCATATATTGTACATTCGTTCTTTTAAAAGTTTTTTGATCTTATTTAAAAAGGTTCGGTCGCCGTGAGGTCCTAGGAAAGCGGCAACGGCTGTCTGATTTTGATAAAGGCAGTCAAAAATATTATGAAGAACCGGATCGGGATTTAAACTGTCTTCGGAAAGATCCGCTGCATCCAGAATCTCGTTGAATTCCTGGAACAATTCTTCTTCTATTTTCTCAATCATATCGTAAATATCCTTATAATGCAGATAAAAAGTACAGCGGTTAATATCCGCATATTCTGCCAGCTCACGAACAGAAATATCTTTGATATCTTTTTGCATCAGAAGGTGCAAAAGGCCTTCGGTCAATCTTGTTTTGGTTCGTCGGACCCTTCGGTCCGTCTTTTTTTTGTCCATAAAATCATCCTCTCAAATCATATAATAAACAAAAGATAAAATGACTGTTGTTTATGTAACGATTATAAAAAATATTGCTTATTGTATTTGGTATCTATTGTGATTATAATTCATAACAGTTAAATATGCAACATATGTTGATTAAAGAAAAAAGGAGAAAAGGATGGAACATTACACAAATTTTATATTAAAGCATAAGAACATCCTCATCGTTCTGTTTGTCGCAGCAGCGGTAATATGTGCGATCCTATCCACTCTGGTGGGAGTTGATTATAAGTTCGCGGATTATCTTCCGGACGATGCCCCATCAACAAGAGCGCTGGATATTATGGAGGAAGAATACGATCAGGCGGTGCCGAATGTACGAGTCATGATCAAAGACGTATCTATTTCTCAGGCCATGGATTACAAAGAAAAGATAGAGAAGATCGATGGCGTTCAGGAGGTAAACTGGTTAGATGATGCTGCTAATATTTACGCACCTTTGGAAATAGAAGATCAAGATACGATTGATGATTATTACAAGGATGGGAATGCACTATATCAAGTGACGATGGATGAAGATGACGGAGAACGAGTGGTTCATGAAATCCGCAAAGTCATCGGAGATGAAAATTATATGACAGGAGATGGAGTCATTGACGCCCTGACGCCAAAAACAACAGCGGCAGAAATTCAGAAAATTATCTTCTTTGTCATTCCTCTGGTATTTGCAATTTTATTATTAACGACCAACTCCTGGTTTGAACCGGTACTCTTCATGGCAACAATCGGGATTGCGATCTTGCTGAATCGAGGCACAAATCTGATGTTTGGAACGATTTCTTTTGTGACCAACGCAGCAGGAAGTGTTCTGCAATTGGCGGTATCGATGGATTATGGTATTTTCCTGCTTCATCGATTTGCAGAGAATCGTCAGTCAGGAGAAGATGCAGAACAGGCGATGAAGGACGCGGTAAGACAGTCGGTTGGAAGTATTATGTCAAGCGGGCTTACAACAGTGACTGGATTTGCAGCATTGATCTTTATGCGCTTTAAGATTGGACCGGATATGGGATGGGTTATGGTCAAAGCGATTCTATTTAGTCTTTTGGCAGTGCTGTGCCTGCTTCCAATGCTGACAATGGTTTGTTACCCGCTGATCGACCGCACCGAACATAAACCGCTGGTTCCGAAATTCCGGCTGTTGTCGAAGGTGGTTCTGGATTGGAGAGTTCCAATGCTGATTTTATTCTTAATCGTCACGATACCTTCCTATCTGGGCCAGCAAAAGAATAGCTTTCTTTATGGAGGAACGAAGGTCTATCAGACCAATGCGACTCAGCTGGGAAGGGATATGAATGTGATTGAAGATGAATACGGTGTCAGCAGCCAGGTAGTTTTGATGGTCCCGAAGGGCGATATGGAAAAGGAAATTCAAATGAATCGGCAGCTGAAGCAGATCGATGGTGTGACTTCGGTCGTATCTTACATTAATTCTGTTGGAGAATCCATTCCGAAGGAATTTGTGCCGGAAGAACAAGTTTCCCAGCTGTACTCAGAACATTACAGCCGTTATGTGTTAACCGTGGATGCAGAAGAAGGAGTAGATGGATGGAATGATCTGGTAGAAGATATTAAGCGGACAGGAAGCAAATATTATGGGGATGACGCTCTTGTAGCCGGTAATCTGGCCAGCGCGCTGGATTTGAAGACGACGATCACCCAGGATATGACAAAGGTCAATGTATTGTCCATCGGTTTTGTATTCCTGATATTGCTTCTGAACTTTAAGTCGATTCTGCTGCCGGTTATTTTAACCCTGGTTATTGAGGCATCCATTTGGATCAACTTGACGGTTCCGTATTTTGCAGACAGCGAGCTGTTTTATATCGGATATTTAATCATCTCATCCGTACAGTTAGGAGCGACGATTGATTATGGAATCTTATTTACAGATCGCTATCGGGAATACCGCCAAAATATGGGGAAAAAGATGGCAGCGCTGCGAACGATACAAAGCTGTACCATCTCCATTGCAACATCAGCCAGCATTTTAGCCATTGCCGGGACTGTATTAGGAATCGTGTCTACGAACGGAGTATTAAGCCAGCTTGGAATGCTGATTGGAAGAGGAGCAGTTATTTCATTCCTGCTTGTCATCTTTATCTTGCCGGGACTGCTGCTTATGTTCGATGGAGCTATTGAAAAATTAACTTGGAATGCAAACTTTTATCACAGGGAACGAGGAGGAAATTTACATGAATTGCAGGAAAATATATAGACCGGCGGCTGTGTTAATGTTATCAGCAGCAATCGTGGGAACAACCGTAACGCCGGCTTTTGCGGCACAGAAAAATACACAGAAAGAAGAGAATGTTTACGTTAATTTGAAAGAAGACGGTTCGGTAGACGGTGTGTATGTAGTCAATGCCTATGACCTTAAAAAGGATCAAAAAGTTCTGGATTATGGGGATTACACAGCGGTAGAAAACCTTTCTACAGACAACAAAATAAAAGTAAATGGAGAAAAAATAACCGTAGAAGGGGAAGAAGGGAAATTCTATTATCAAGGAGATCTGGATGCGGCTCAGATCCCATGGAAGATCGAAATAGAATATCAGCTGGACGGCAAAAAGATTTCGCCTCAATCATTAGCCGGAAAAAGCGGAAATTTAAAGATCAAGATTCACATTGGCAAGAATAAAGAAGCAGATCAAGACTTTTTTGAACATTTTCTGCTGCAGGCAACACTTACACTTGACACGGAGAAATGTAAAAATATCAAAGCAGAAGGCGCCACAGCAGCCAATTCCGGAAAAAATAAGCAGCTGACCTACAATATTCTGGCAAGGCAGGAAAAAGATCTGACGATCCAAACCGATGTGAAGAATTTTCAGATGGATCCAATCACAATTAATGGCGTTCCAATGTCATTTGATATCGATTTAGATCAAATGGATACGAGTGCACTAACAGAGAAAACAGGAGAGTTAGAAGATGGTGTCAAAGCTCTGAATGAAGGAGCACAAAAGACAGATGACGGCGCTGACACAATGAAAAATGGGCTGAATCTATATCAGCAGGGAATTGATACGCTGTATGCCGGAGCGGACACTTTATTTGCCGGGGCGAAACAGGCAGATGCAGGGATCGAAGCCTATACTTCGGGTGTAGATCAAGCGGCTGCAGGGAATCGGGAATTAGAACAAAAAACAAAAGATCTTCCGAAGCTGATGAAGGGTTTAACTGCGGCATGTAAACAGCTCCAAACAGGAAGTGCCGATCTGGCAGATGAAAAGACTTGGACACAGATTGAAAACGGAATGAAACAGATAAAAGAAGGTCTTGCGAATATGGAAAAAGGTCTGCAGCAAATCGATTCACAAGGCATTAAAGAGATGAAAAAAAGCCTGGAAGGAAACGGAGAATTAAAATCCGGCATGGAAAGCCTGCAGGCAGGAATCAAAGGAGCAGAAAGTTATGTAAGCAAGCTTTCTTCTGTGTCAGAAACCTATGATAACCAGGCAGAACAGTTAAAGCAGATCATAGAAAAGGAAAGTACAAATTCTTCTGATCAATCAGGTTCTAATGGACAAACAAAGACACAGACCAAAACACAGGAAGACGAGGGAGAATATCAGACAGATCGAACAGAGACCAGCAAAGAAACCACGACGGATGAAAATGGAAATACGGTTGTTACGATCACCAATAACATCTATCAGACAAGAACAAACACGGTAACAAATACAGTGACCAATGAAACGACAAAAACAGAAAAAGCAGGAAGTCAGACAGAAGAGCTGTCCTCTTTGTATCAATCTATGAAGAAAAATTCAGCTCAGATGAAAGGTATTTTAGATGGGTCAGGAAGTACTGCAGGGTTAAAGACGATTTTGAAACAGTGCAGCAGCGGAGCGGATCAGATCGCTAAGGGGCTGTATGGAAACGAAGATAGTCTTGACAGTGGGCTTACGGACCTGCAAAAAGTGATAACCGATAAAAATGGATTGACGGAAGGGGTAGATGCATTAATAGAAGGTGTGGATGCCATGGAACAGGCTTTGTATGGAAGTAAGGCCCAAAGTATAAAAACCGGCGCATTATCTCTCCATCAGGGAATGGGAACCTTATATCAATCAACGGTTTCCGTGCTGGGCGAGGTCAATCAGCTGGCATCAGCAATCAAACAGCTTTCCGAAGGAACCAGCCGGCTGTCAGCGCAGAGCAGTTCTTTAAAAAACGGCGGAGAGGAGCTTTTATCAGGAGCGAAAGCCGTAAGAGACGGAAGCGGCGCATTGTCATCCAACATTGTGAATATTACAGATGGAGCCAGTCAGCTGAAAGAAGCCACATCAAAACTATCACAAGGCACACAGACATTAGAAGAACAGACAAGCGGAATGGACAATAAGATTCTGGATGGAATCGAGGAGGAGCTTGGAAGTTTCTCCGGAGAAGATTATAAAGTGAAATCTTTTGTTTCTTCCAAAAACAGCAATGTAAAATCCGTACAGTTTGTAATGAAAACAGATGGCATTAAAAAGAAAGAGAAAAAATCAGAAGAGAAAACAAAGAAAAAGGAAACTCTTCTTGACAAGATCAAGGGATTATTTTCATAAGACGGTTCATATGCCAGGGCATCGGTTCATAGATTCAAGAACCGATGCCCTTCTTTTAAATATCTCGTTCTGTTCTTCGAATAATTTCAAAAGCTTCCTGAGGTGTCTTTGAATGATCCAGATGCTGGAATAATGTAGGGCTGGATGCCAGGTGAATGATGGAAACGATTTTATCATCATTTTCTGGAGTGTCGGAGGCAATAAAAGTAAAAATATATCTCACAGGGTCGTTCAGATCATTATGAAAGAAAACAGGGTGCTTTAAACGTATCAGGCTTGCCTGGAACGGAATCGATTTAGAACTTGTATTTGCGTGCGCCAAAGCAATGCCTGGCCAGAATACAAAATAAGGACCGTTGATTTCTACATTTCGGATAATGGAATCAATATAATTTTGCGTAACGATACCTTCTTCCATCAGCAGGTTTCCGCCTAACTGTAAAGCATCCTGCCAAGTATCGGCCTCAAAATCCAATGCAATTTGCCCAGGATCTAAGATACTGTTGGATGCCTCGATTTTGTAAGAGGTTTGGTGAGAGGTATATCCATAACGTTTCTTTAAAAGGTTATTTTCATCTTTTTTTGAGGCATACATTTTTTCCTGAATGCGGCTCAGATCGCTGGAAGGCAGCCCTGGAGAGACGATAACCATCGGAATAGAGATGCCATCGATTGGATAAAGAGAAATAATAAGGTTAGGCGCCGGGTTGATCCTGCGCAAATAGTTATGAAGCTCAAAAGATGAAACTGTAACAATATCATCGATTTTACAAAAGTATTTCAATTTATTCATAAGATAAGATGCCATGGCGGTTCCGGAATCGCATACAACAAGCACCTTAAAATCTTGTCGTTCTGCTAGGATTTTAGAAACAGCTGCGGCAATATGCATCACAAGGAAGGCGGCTTCATTTTCCTTGTAAGTCCGATGGAAACTATGTTCCAAAATATAAAGGTTATTTTTCACAGATCTGCAGATTAACGGGTATTCTTCCTCCAGTTCTTTATAAAAATTCCGGTCGAATGTCGTATTTCTTTCCAAAATAGAAAAAAAGCTTTTAATATGAGCAGAAAGCTGCGTATAAAGTTTGGTATCATTGGCCAGTTTTAATTTTAGATCACGGGATACATTTACTAAGAATGTATGGATGACCGTATTGGACGGAATCGTTCCAAGAGGCATTTGCGGCAATGAGGTCAGGGAGAGCCCATCGATGTAAGAGGCGAGAAAATAAACTTCCGCCGCAGGGAAAGAAAGGTCTAAAACCTTTTCTAAATGGGAACATAAATTTTCTGAAATTTGGATCGTACTGTAATCAGATGCGCAGGGATAGGCGCTGATCGGATATCCTTGACGGATGCGGTCTGCTGCGACGACCAGGATCCACAAAAGCTGATAAAATTGATAGCCTTCAATATTGATCTGATTTTCTCTCTGCCAGTTCAGTAAGATTGGAAATATGCGGTCTTTTAATAATTCAAGATGAAAATACTGAGAAATCCAGAGATCGATCCCTGATATTTCAGAAAATGGAGAGTTATCTCCTAAAACATTTAAAAAGGTGTGGAAACTATTGATCAAATAATCTCTTCGAAAAACTTCGTTTACATCGATGGAATATCCTTTTGCTGCAGAAAGGAAAGGGATATCCTGCTGTGCCAGATCGTTTGCGACATGCTTCATATCAGAAAGGCATGTCTTTTTGCTGATGTCTAAAGATCGCATGATATCCGAAGTCGTGACGGTATTTTGTTTGCAAAGCAGCAGTTTTATGATCGTAATCCTCTCATCCAAAGAAAAGTGGTATTCATAGAGCGGCTGTGAAAAATATTTTTTTCGGATCTTTGCAAGCTCCTGTAAAGGTACATCCAACTGATATGTATTATCTGGGAGAAGGCGAATTTCCTCAAAATCATTCCCGGATAAAAAGCTGTTAATTTCATTGATGTAGTTGGTGATCGAGCGTTTTCCAAGCTGAAGAAGATCGGACAACTCTTCGCAAGAATATTTTTTCTTCTCGGTTAATGTAAAAAGGTTCATCAGTTGGTGCTGCTTTCGATTCATAAGAATTCTCCTTCCCGTTATTTTTTGTAATAAGTAAAGGTTAACAAAAGAAAAATGAAAAAGCAAGAAAAGTTGTTCAACATGACGGAAGTAAATTCTACCAGAAAGAGTTTGGGGCGCATTGAAGGTCAAAATAGGCGTTGCTACAATAAAATCACAAGATAACAGCAGACGGAGACAAAGCGAAAGGAGAATATTGGGCGATATGAATCAGAAGGTGTTGTCAAGAGAGCAGCTGATTGAATTTTATCGGAAGATGGTAAGAATTCGAGCTTTTGAAAATGAAGCAATCGAGCTGGCAAAAATGAATTTAACACGGGCAGTCGTACATACCTATAACGGAGAAGAGGCGATTGCAGTGGGAATCTGTGCCCACTTATCAGATCAGGATTATATTACTTCTACACACCGCGGACATGGGCATTGTATCGCAAAGGGCGCGGACATGAAAAAGATGTTTGCGGAGCTGATGGCAAGAGAGACTGGCTATTGTAAAGGGAAGGGCGGATCCATGCATATTGCGGATATGTCGATCGGCATGCTTGGAGCAAATGGAATTGTAGGAGGAGGTATTCCGATTGCCGTTGGAGCTGGTTTTGCATTGAAATATCAGCACACGAAGAATATCGTCGTTTGTTTCTTTGGAGATGGGGCGGCAAATGAAGGAACCTTTCATGAATCGATCAATATGGCGGCAGTCATGAACTTACCGGTCATATTTGTATGTGAGAATAACCAGTATGCAATTTCTACAAGTCAGAAAAAGTCCTGCAGTGTGGAAAATTTAAGCGACCGCGCAATTGGATATGGAATAGAAGGCGTTACGGTTGATGGAAACGATATTGAGGCAGTTTATCAAAGCTTCGGGAAAGCTGCCCAAAAGGTGCGAAACGGAAACGGACCAATCTTAATGGAAATGAAGACATATCGAATGGCCGGGCATTATTACGGTGACAACGAAAATTATAGGACACGCGAAGAAGTTGCCAAATGGAAGGAACGCTGCCCGATCAAACATTTGGAAGAAATACTCGTGAAGACTTGCAAAATATCTCAAGACGAACTTAGGAGGATGCAGAAGGAAGAGGAAGAGCTTGTACTGGCAGCCAGCGAAAGTGCAAAAAAAGAAAAAGAACCATCTCCGCAAGATCTGCAAAATGATCTGTACGATGAGACTTACGCGGACATTTCATGGAAAGTATATGAGAATCAGGGGAGGTAGACAGAATGAGAAAATTATCTATGCGTCAGGCAATTAATGAAGCGCTGCATATCGCATTCAGCAGTGACCCGAATGTTTTTTCGATCGGAGAAGATATTGCAGTCTATGGAGGACAGCTTCGATGTTCCTATGATCTGATAGAACACTTTGGAGAGGGCAGAATCATGGATACGCCAATTTCCGAAAATGCGATTATCGGAACAGCGATCGGGTCTTCGATGCTGGGGCTTCGTCCGGTCGTGGAAATTTCTTATATTGATTTTATTGGCGTTTGTTTTGATCAGATCATGAATCAGGCTGCAAAGTTAAGGTATATGTACGGCGGACGTGTCAGTCTTCCTCTGGTAATTCGGACGCAGGGCGGTGCGGGACTTGGAAACGGCGCGCAGCATTCACAATCTTTGGAAGCTTTGCTGGCCCATGTTCCTGGGATTCGAGTGGTAATTCCATCAAATGCATGCGATGCAAAAGGTCTGCTTCTGCGTGCGATCCGGGATAATAATCCAGTCGTATTTATTGAACATAAAGCGCTGTATAAGAAAAGGTGTGAAGTGCCGGAGGAACCCTATGAATGTGATTATACCTGTGATATTAAACGGCAGGGGAAAGACATTACGATCATAGCCTATTCTTCTATGGTAGATCAGTCATTGAAAGCAGCGAAAGAATTGGCCGAGCAGGGAATCGAAGCAGAAGTCGTAGATGTAAGATGTCTCGAGCCGTTCGATGCAGAAACGATCCTTGCATCCGTCAAGAAAACAGGAAAGGCTGTTATTGCTCATGAAGCATGTGTAAAAGGTGGATTTGGAGCAGAAATCGCGTCTATCATCCAGGAAAAAGCATTTGAAGATTTGAAGAGACCAATACAGAGAGTGGGAGCGCCTAACGTTCCGGTTCCATTTGCGCCGGTGCTGGAGGATGCCTATCTTCCGAATGATCAGGATATTTTAAAAGCTGTGAAGTCGATTCTTTAGAAGGAGGAGAAATATGGAGCCATATGATCTCATTGTAATCGGAGGAGGACCTGCCGGATATTTGGGTGCACAAAGGGCGGCGAAAAAAAAGAAAAGAGTTCTCCTGTTTGAAAAAAACAAACTAGGAGGGGTATGTCTTAATGAAGGCTGTATCCCAACAAAAACATTGCTGAATTCGGCGAAGATTTATGAACATACCAAGAATGGAAACTCATTCGGAATATTAACGGAGAACGTTTTGATTGATCCAACAGCGATACAGAAAAGAAAAAATAGAGTCATACATATGTTGGTTGGCGGCGTCAAAATGACGATGAAAAAACATAAAGTCGAAGTCATCTATCAACAGGCAAAAATCAAAGGGAAAACAGACAGAGGATTTTTGGTGGAAGCAGAAGGGGAAATATACGAGGCAAGGAATCTCTTAATTGCTGCAGGGTCCCAACCGGTGATTCCTCCAATCAAAGGAGGGAAAGAGGCAATGGAAAGCGGATTGGCGGTAACAAGCCGGGAACTGTTAGATTTTCCTCAGCTGCCAAACAAGCTGGTTATTGTAGGAGCCGGCGTGATTGGATTGGAAATGGCCGCATATTTTGCTGGAATGGGTACGAAGGTAACGGTTGTAGAGATGCTTGATAAAATTGCCGGAACAATGGATCGGAAAATCACAAAAATGCTTCAAAAAGAATTGGAGAAAAAAGGGATTCAATTCATGCTGGGGTATCAGGTAACGGAGATAGAAAAAGATGGAGTGGTTTGTAAAAAAGAGGATCAATGGATCCGATGCAAAGCGGATAAGATCTTATGGTCAGTCGGCAGACATCCGATCATAAAAGGACTTGGATTGGAATCTGTTAATCTCAAGATAGAAAATGGAAAAATCGTAACAGATGAACATCTTCGGACGTCTGTGGAAGGTATCTATGCAGCGGGAGATGTAAATGGGAAAATGATGCTTGCACATACGGCATACCGTGAAAGTGAAACAGCAGTAAATGACATGTTTGGAATCCAGGACACAATAGATTATGGTGTAATTCCATCGGTTATTTATACAAACCCGGAGCTTGCTTCCGTTGGGGAAACCGAAGAGTCAGCGAAGGAAAAAGGACTGAGAATGAAGACAGTGGAAATCCCAATGGCATATTCCGGAAGATTTGTGGCGGAAAATGATGGTATAGGCGGAATTTGTAAGCTGCTTATGGATCAAGACACAGGATGTCTGGCAGGAGCTCATATTTTGGGCAGTTATGCATCAGAAATGATATGGGGAATTGGAGCATTGATGGAGCAGAAAGTTACGATAGAAGAAATGAAAAAAATTGTTTTTCCGCATCCGTCTGTCAGTGAGATCATCAGAGAAGCAATTTTTAAATTTTAATATGAAAGGAGAAACATGTTATGCGAAAAGAAGTTATTATGCCGAAAATCGGCCTGGATATGGAAGAAGGAACGATTTTAGAGTGGAAAAAGAAAGTAGGTGATCAAGTACAGAAGGGTGATGTGTTGGTTGAAATCGAGACAGATAAGGCAGTCACGGAAGTAGAATCTGCGTTGGATGGTACATTAGCTGAAATTGTAGCTGATGAAGGCGATACCGTCGAGATTACAAAAACGATTGCCTGGGTGGAAGTCGATGAGTGAGAAAAGATTGTCTGCGCTGGGAAAAAGCATGGGACGACAGATGATAAAAAGCTGGGAAGCGCCGCAGTTTACACATTTTTCAGTGATCAACTGCGAAAATATGATCGCGTACCACAAAAAACTTCCAGTTAAAGTCTCATATACCACGATTCTGATCAAAGCGGTGGCAGATACGATCGCCGAGTTTCCTATTATGAATGCTTCCTGGGATGACGGAACAAAGATCATTCTGCATGAGAATATTCATATGGGCGTCGCCGTAGATACGAAGAGAGGGCTTCTTGTCCCTGTGATCAAAGACGCAGACAAAAAATCTTTGGAAGAGATCCATCAGGCAATGGAAGAGATTAAGAAAAAATCTGTGAAAGGCAATTTTTCTATGGAGGATCTAAGCGGAGGGACATTCGTCGTCAGCAATCTGGGAATGTTTCATATCCATGCTTTTACCGCAATTGTAAATGCGCCGAATGGAGCTATTATTTCTGTTGGGAGAATGGAAGACGTTCCGATTATAAAAGATGGAAAGATTGTCGCAGGGAAAACGATGCAAATCGCTTTGAATATGGATCACCGTGTGATTGACGGAGCAACCGGAGCTAAATTTTTGACGGCGCTGGCAGAGCGATTAGAAACACTAGATGCATGATAAGAAAGGAGGGAACATGAAATGAAGGCGGCAGTGTTGTATGGAGCAGAAGATCTTCGATATGAAACAGTCGAGACCCCACAATGCCCTGAAAATGGAATTTTGTTAAAGACCATTGCATGTGGAATCTGCGGATCGGATTTAAGAACCTATGGAGGAGGATCTTCAAAAGCCCAATATCCTTCGATTTCCGGACATGAGATCGCGGGAGAAGTAGCGGAAAGCAAAAATAAGAAATATCCGCAAGGTATGAAACTGTCAATCGCGCCGGTGATACCGTGTGGAAAATGCTGGTATTGTAAAAACGGAATCCAAAATCAATGCGATGATATGCAAATGATCGGCACGGCAGAAGGGATTCCAGGAGGTTTTGCGGAGTATGTTGCATTTACCGGAGATATGCTGGAAAACGGTTGTTTTAATGAAATTCCTAAGGGAATAGATCCGATTGAGACAGTCATCGCAGAGACAGCGTCTTCTGTGCTGAATGCGCAGATCCAAACGAATATTGTAATGGAAGATCTGGTCGTGGTCATTGGAGCCGGAACCATCGGATGTCTTCACAGTGAAATCGCCAAAATCCGAGGGACGAAGGAAGTCATCATTGTGGAAATGAATCCTGAGAAAGCAGAGCTTGCGAGAAAACAAGGGTTTGAGAATGTCTATACGATGAGCAGCAGTGATCCGAAATTAAAGGAATTGATCATGGAAAAGACAGGAGGCAGGGGAGCGGATACCGTAATCTGTGCGTGTCCGGTGGGACAGGCACAGGCAGATGCGGTTAGCCTGACAAGGAAAAGAGGCAAAGTTATCTTTTTTGGAGGAATATCTGAGAAAAGTGCGGCAATCATTGATACCAATATGATTCACTATAAAGAGATCACGGTTTATGGAGCATCTGCTTATTCGCCGGAGGTAAACCGCATAGCTTTGAATTTGGTCTTAAGTGGTCAGCTGGATGCAAAAAAATTTATTACGAACCGATATGCGTTAAAAGATTTAGCCAAGGGATATGATGAAATGCGGCGGGGTAAAATGATTAAAGGAGTCGTTGTTTTTGAATAAGTCTAAATCTTAAGAACAAATCAGAAATTGAGGTGATCGGAATGGAAAATAAGACAATTTTAGTATTGTGCGGAGCAGGATTTGCTACATCTACTGTTGGAGCGAAAATGTGCGAAGACGTATGTAAGGAACTGGGAATCAAAGGAAATGTACAAAAAAGACCGGCTACCCAGGGAAAAACGGCAGTAAAACAGTTGAAACCGGATGTCATTTTATTAATGGCTAAAATTACGTTGGATTTCGGAGATATCCCAGTGGTCAATGGCATCCCTCTTATCACCGGAAGAGGAAAGGCAGAAGTGAAAGAAGCGTTAATGGAAGCGATAAAGAAGAATGCCTAAAGAAGTGAAGAGACAGCGATAGGAGGCGAGCAAAATAAACAATGCATTAAAATTGCCCCAAATTATAGGATACAAAATTCAAAATACGAAAAGGGATGAAGTCTTACATGAGATGGCAGATTATCTGGCGTCCATGGGAATGGTGAAACCAACTTATGGACAATCTGTGATCGATCGGGAAAATGAATATCCTACGGGAATCTGTACAGAACCCAATGCGGTAGCAATTCCCCATTGTGAGAGAGACGGAGTCTTAAAAACTGCAATCTTGGTAGGGCAGCCAAGAAAAGAAGGAATAACATTTGAACGGATCGATGCGGATAAAGAATATATAAATGCAAAAGCTATTTTTATGCTGGCTGTTGATACGGATCAGGGACAGCTGGAAGTGATTTCTAAGCTTATGGATGTCATACAGAACGAGAAAGTCATTCAAGAAATTATTGACGCAAAAACATGCGAAGACATTAAGGAAATTGTGACAAAAGCTTTTGAAAACGCATCAACATGCTGATGAAAGGAGAACAGTATGGGATTTAATTTAAACGTCATTACAGACGTATTGTCACAGCTTGGATCAAATGGAATTGTGCCGGTTGGATTATTCATCATTGGCCTGATTTTTCGAATGAAAGTGGGAGATGCGCTTCGAGCCGCATTGACCGGAGCTGTTGGTATGGTCGGAATGAATCTAACAACGGATATGTTGGTAGCACAGATGGAACCGGCAACGACGGCGATGGTAGAAAGGCTGGGATGGAATCTGGATATTGTGGATACCGGATGGTCTTTGATGTCTTATGCCTGGGGATCACCGGTAGGCGGCCTGTTGATCCTAGTCGGAATCGGGCTGAATCTGTTATTGCTGGCAACCAATTTCACTAAGACATTGATGATTGACTTTTGGAATTATTGGAGTTTTCTGGCATGCGGCGCTTTAATTTATGGGGCAACGGAAAGTATTATCTGGGCAGTCGCTGCAACGGCAATTTATATGACGATTACGTGGAAATGGTCTGACTGGATTGCACCGATCTTCCAAGAGGCAAGCGGAATGGAAGGCTGCACATGGCCAACTGGAGCGATTATAGCGCCGGCTATGATCGGATTCCCTGTTATAAAATTATGTCAAAAGATTCCCGGATTAAAAGATGTAAAAGCAGATCCGGAGACTTTACAGGAAAAGCTGGGGATCTTCGGAGAGACGATGGTCATGGGAGCGATCATAGGAGTTGTGATCGGAATTCTGGCAGGATTTGGACCGATTCAGATCTTCTTGCTTGGCGTTAATGTAGGCGCAGTTATGATTTTACTTCCGCGTATGATTTCGATAATGATGGAAGGTCTGCTTCCAATATCAAATGCGGCGCAGGAATTTTGCGAAAAAAGAATGCATGGGAAAAAGATCTGGATTGGAATTGATGCTTCTACTTTGATGGGAAATCCATGTAATATGACGGTCATTATGCTGATGACGCCAATTGTTACGGTGATGTCCATTATTCCCGGCAATCGAATGTTGGCAGTAGCGAGTCTGGTAGCGGTGCCGTGGTTCATTATTCCACTGGCTTATTATGCAAAAGATAATATTCTGCATACACTGATTGCAGCCATTGTTGTATTTGCAGTTTACTTTTTATGTGCTACAGCACTAGCGGAAGCACATACGAATATTGCATATATTTGCGGTTCTTTGGATAGTACAAATACATTAACAAGCTGTTTATCTGAAGGAGGAAATCCAATTACATGGATCATATATAAAGTCCTTCAGATCTTTCACCAGACGGTGATTTAACATAAATCTTCCCCTGAAACAGATGGAGGCATTGATTGTCTCCATCTGAAAATCTCTTTGAAGAAAAGGAGGTGTGACCTTGGAATTTTTGCTTGTATGGATGGCGGGAGCTTTCGTATGGACACTGGTCCGCAGAAAAAACAGGAACCAAAAGAAACAGATGAAGCAGAAAGCCTAACGAATAGAAGGAGGCACAATATGAAATTTGAAACAATGCGAGTATCAGAAAGTATCAATGAAGATTTTTTGACGGCTACATATTACATGAAATCAGAGAAAGAACCAGATCTCTATGAATGGGTCAAACTGGTGGCAGCAGACCAGAGCGCAGGGACCTGGACCCATGTGGAGGGAGAAACTCCGGAAGTAATTGAAAATTATGGAGGAAAAGTCATTGGGATTTATCCAATGGCAGAAGAAAGGGCATGTATTGCCAGAATTGCCTTTCCGATTGCCAACTTTCCTGCCTATCTTCCTATGATCCTGAGCACCGTTGCCGGAAATGTACTAGGACAAGATGGAATCAAGTTGGTAGATATTGATTTTCCAGAGAAGATCTTAAAGGAGATTCCGGGACCGCTGATGGGGATCGACGGAATTAGAAAGAGGATTGGAGTGGCAGAAAGGCCATTGGTAGGAGCCATCCTAAAACCATGTATCGGAGTTCCTCCGGAAGTGAGCGCAAAAGGAGCAAGACAGGCCGCTCTGGGAGGAGCAGATGTCATCAAAGATGATGAACTTTTATCCTATCCAGAATATTCTCCTATGGAAAAAAGAACAGCGGCAGTGATGGAACAGCTTAAAGATATTGGAAAAGAAAAGACTTGTCTGTATGCAGTAAATATCACAGGAGAGAATTTATTAGAGCGCGCGAAAAGAGCGATTGACGCCGGTGCCAATGCTTTGATGGTAAATTATCAGGCAATGGGATGGGGCGCTGTGGAAGATTTTGTCCGCGGCATGAAAAAAGAAAATCTGATATATCCGATCTTTGGACACTGCGCGGGAATGGGAGCATATTATCGGTCAAAAACCAATGGGATTTCAACGGCTCTTGCCTGTGGAAAATTAGCCAGGCTAGCAGGGATGGATATGCCGTTAGTCTATCCTGACAGCGGACGTTTTGGGCTTAGCACCAACGAATTCGTAGAAACACACGCTCAATGCATTGCGCCAATGAAAAATATAAAACGTGCTTTTATGACAGTTGCAGGCGGAGTACAGCCGGGAGCGATCGAATATCTAATGGATCTTCTGGGAAATGACTGTATTTTAATGGCCGGCGGAGGGATCTATGGACATCCGATGGGAGCTTGTGCAGGTGCGAAAGCAATCCTTCACGCAATTGAAGCCAAGATGGAAGGAAAAACAATTTTAGAAGCGGCAAAAGATTGTAAGGAATTAAAAGCGGCTATCGATGTATGGGGAACCAAAGGACATTAAAATGAAAAGCCGGATTTATCTGATAGGAAATGCGGGAATTCTGATTGAATCTCAAGGAAAAGCTTGTCTGATCGATGGATTATACGACTGCAGCGGGACAGGATTCCACGCAAGTCCTATTCCTGAAAGTATTTATCAGGATCTTTTTGAGAAGGAAGGGAAGCTGCCGAAACCGGATTACCTTATTTTTTCACATTGTCACTTCGATCATTATTCAAAGAAACTCCTTTGTACTTATTTGGCCGAACATCGTCCGCGGGCTGTTTTCCTTCCAGATCAGAAAGAAAGTTTATCGATTTTGGAAGATACAGGGAATCCGGAAAGTATTCGGTATATCTCGGGAAATTATGAAGCTTATCAGGTAGAAAAAGAGATTGAGATAAGTTTTATCAAAACCAGACATTTGGGAAAAAACTTTGGAGATACGCTTCATTTTTGCGTGATACTGGAAATTTTTCGAGAAAGATTTTTGCTGACCGCAGATGTAGATTTTTTTTCAGAAGATTTTCAAAGATTTCCTCATAAACATTTTCAAGGAATATTTGTAAATCCGCTTTTTTATCATCATCCCGTGGGACAGGATATTTTATTGGATATATTCAGCACAGAGTATATTTTTGTCTATCATTTACCTTTTACTGAGGATGATCAGTGGCATTTACAGCATATGGTGACAAAAGATATAGAAAGATATAACAGCAAGATACCGGTGATTCCTTTTCAGAAGCCGGGACAGACATTTAGAGTCGAAAGGATATGGGAGGGAGGAGAAAACTTATGATGTATTATATCGAGAGCAAAAGCAATGATCCAAGATTTAACTTAGCGTTGGAGCAATATGTATTTGATAAGATGAATCGGCACCACAGTTATTTTATGCTTTGGCAGAACGATGCATCAATCATTATCGGAAAACATCAGAATACAGCAGCAGAGATTCATCAGGATTATGTGAAAAGAAATCAGATCCATGTTGTTCGAAGATTATCCGGAGGAGGCGCGGTGTATCATGACATGGGAAATATTAATTTCACCTATATTACAGATCAAAATAGTGAACTATTCGATTTCTCAAAATTTTGCCTTCCGGTGGCAAAAGCGTTGAAACAGTTGGGAGTTCATGCAGAAATTAATGGCAGAAATGACATGGAAATAGATGGAAAGAAATTCTCAGGGAATTCTCAATACGCAAAAGAGGGAAGGATTATGCATCATGGGACTTTAATGTTTGACAGTGAGTTGGAGGTGTTAGAGAAAGCGCTGTCTGTGCCAGAAGACAAGATCCGCTCCAAAGGACATGATTCTGTTCGGAGCAGAGTGACGAATATAAGGCCTTATCTTAAAAATGACATGGAAACAAAAGAATTCTTCCATGTCATCAAACAATTTATGCTGAAAGAAAATCAGTTAGATACATATGAATTGACAGAAGAAGATTTGGATGCGGTCAAAGCGCTGCAGCATGAACGGTATGATACCTGGGAATGGAATTATGGATTTTCGCCGGATTATGAAATATTGAAAAAAAGAAGAGTTGAAAACTGTGGAAATATAGAAATCCATATGGATATAAAAAATGGACGAATCGATCGACTGGCATTTTCAGGAGATTATTTTTCCAATTTGGACAGCCGAGGGCTGGTACCTTATTTGATTGGAGCAAAATTAAAAGAAAAAGAATTGGAAACAAGGCTTTATGCTATCTCAGTAGAAGACTATTTTCATAACATGTCCAAAGAACAGCTGATTGAAATATTAATTCAGTAAATGCAGGCTTGCTATGAAATTTATGAGTCACTCATAAATTTCATAGTTACTTTTGTATAACGAGTTAACGTGATAGAATGAGGAACGGAAGGAGGAAAGGCAATGTATCAAAAAAAGTTAGAAGAAGATATTCGCTGTCCGTTGGAATATGGATTAGGAGTGTTTGGAGGAAAGTGGAAGTCCAGAATTATCTGTGTATTGGCAGAGAAAAAACGATTAAGATACAGGGAATTGCGCCGGGAAATGGCAAATATCACAGATGCAGTGCTGGCAACGACATTAAAAGAATTGATGGCAGATGGAATGATTCAGCGGAAACAATATGACGAAATTCCGCCTCGTGTAGAGTACAATTTGTCTCCCAAAGGGGAATCTGTCGTGCCAATCCTTCAAAGTATCTGCCGATGGGCCGGCATTTATCATAGTGAAGATTCGGAGTTATCATTGCCCCAGTGTAGGAAATGCAATTATCGAGGAGGAACTGCAGAATGAAGATTTTATATACAGAAGAAAAGAAATTCACACAGCAGGAAGTGCAGGAATTATTTTTATCGGTCGGATGGATTTCCGGACAATATCCCAAACGTCTGTATAAGGCGCTGATGAATTCATCCACGGTCATTACAGCGTGGGACCAGGATAAACTGGTAGGCTTAGCAAGGGTAATTGATGACAGTGAATTGGTCGCTTATATGCATTATGTTTTAGTACATCCCGATTACCATGGATGCGGAATTGCCAGTCAAATGATTGAGAGAGTAAAAGAAAAATATAAAGATTACCTATATCTTGAAATTATGCCGGAGGAAAGCAAAAATATAGCTTTTTATGAAAAATTCGGTTTTCAGGTGATGGCAGACGGTACCGCAATGCAGATATGTAACTTTTCTAATAAAAAATAGAGAGCAGATGCTTTATCGACTTATGCCTCTTTCTGTGATATGATATTCACTGTATCATAAATTACAGAAAGGGGTATTATTTTACAAAGAGTAACGAAAGATTTTCCAGACGGTGTCTGGAAAATTTGTAATGGGGCGATTATGGTTTCTTTGTGAACTTTTTATAAAATGGGAGTGGGGTGATAAGTTTGAATTTTGATATGTCTCAATTTGAATTTTATCGAGAAGACAATAGAAGAGAAGTGAAAAAGGCGAAAAGTGGTCTGCCAGTTTCACTGTGGGAAACGTATTCAGCTTTTGCCAATTGTTATGGTGGAGTTATTATTCTTGGGATCAAAGAAAATAGAGATGGAAGTTGGCAAATGACCGGGTTAGATAATGCGGCAAAACTGCAAAAAGAATTCTGGGATACAATTAATAATAAGAATAAAGTATCGATAAATCTTTTGAAGGATAAAGATGTAGAAATATTTGAAGAGAAGAACAACGCTATTATGGTTATTCATGTGCCTATGGCAAAGCGTGAGCAGAAACCGGTATATATCAATGGGGATATATTTAATGGTACTTTTCGCAGAAATTGGGAGGGAGATTATCATTGTGAACGCAGTGAAGTACTTGCAATGCTGCGTGACCAGCCAGATGAAACTGCTGATATGAAAGTTTTGCAGGATATGTCTCTTGATGTGCTGAATTTGGAGACTGTACGAGCTTATCGTAATCGTCATATGGCCTATAGAACAGAACATGTGTGGGAGAAGTTAGATGATCCTGACTATTTAGAGAGAATAGGTGCTGCGAGATTATCATCCAAAGATAATATGTTACATCCTACTGCGGCAGGACTGCTTATGTTTGGAGAGGAGTATAAGATTTTATATGAATTTCCAGACTACTTTCTCGATTATCGAGAAGTCCTCGACCCTACGATCCGTTGGACAGACCGATTTCAGTCCTCTTCTGGCGATTGGACGGGGAATTTATTTGATTTCTTTTTCCGGGTTTATGGGAAACTTGTGAAAGATTTAAAAATTCCTTTTAAATTAGATGGAATAACTCGTATAGATGATACACCGGTGCATAAAGCGCTAAGAGAAGCTCTGGCAAATTGTTTAATAAATACGGATTTTTATTTTCCAAGAGGGATTGTGATTCGGAAGGTCCCAGATTCTATTATTATGGAGAATCCAGGGAGTATTAGAACCGGAAAAGAGCAGATGCTAAAAGGCGGTATATCTGATCCTCGAAACAAAGCTTTGATGAAAATGTTTAATTTGATTGGCATAGGAGAAAGAGCCGGAAGTGGCGTCCCGGATATATATAGCGTGTGGGAGCAACAGGGGTGGAAGCCACCAGAAATTATAGAACAATATGGACCTGACAGAACGATCTTAAAATTATCGTTTGTAGAAAAAGTGGCGATAAAAAATGGCGATAAAAAAGTGGCGATAAAAAATGGCGATAAAAAGAAAGTTTCAAAAAAAACTGAGCGCCAAATAAAAACAATTTTAAATTATATGGAACCAGGGAAAGAGTATAAAACAAGTGAGATTTCTATTGTGTTGGGAGTTAAAGAATCGAGAGCAAGATTGTTGATAAATAAACTTGTGAAAAAAGGAAAAATAGAGGCAATAGGAAAAAATAAAGGACGAAAGTATAGGATTCTGTAATGGAATTATGTTTATCGACTTATGCCCCTTTCTGTGATATGATATTCACTGTATCATAAAACACAGAAAGGGGTATTTTCATGGAAAATACATCCGAAAAAAATAACAAAAAAACAACAGAAAATATGTCACAGCATATATGTACTGCCTTGCTGGCTCATGTAGATGCAGGGAAGACAACGTTGTCCGAAGCAATTCTGTATTCTACCGGGCAGATACGAAAATTAGGGAGAGTGGATCATGGGGATGCCTATTTTGATTCCGACACACAGGAACGAGAGAGAGGAATCACTATCTTTTCCAAGCAGGCCGTTTTTTCCCTTGGCAGCCTTCAAGTAACGCTTTTAGATACACCGGGACATGCAGATTTTTCCGCAGAAATGGAACGAACCCTACAGGTTTTGGACTATGCGATCTTGGTCATCAGCGGCGCAGATGGAGTTCAGAGTCATACGAAAACGTTATGGAAGCTTTTTTCGAAATACGAGATACCGGTCTTTCTATTTGTAAACAAAATGGATCAGCCGGGAACAAATAAAGATGCATTAATCGAGGAATTGAAAAAGACTTTGTCGGAAGGATGTATTGACTTTGGAGAAGAGGGAAGTGAGTCATTCTTTGAAGCTGCGGCTCTTCAAGATGAAGATCTGTTGGATGAGTTTTTGGAGCAGGGAAGCCTTTCAACAAAAGAAATTCAAAAAGCAATCGCAGGGCGTAAGATATTTCCTTGTTTTTTTGGATCGGCTTTGAAATTACAAGGAACGGAAGAATTGCTCAAAGGAATTGAGACTTACGCCAGAGCACCGCAATATCCGGGATCCTTTGGCGCAAGAGTTTACAAGATTTCCAGAGATCCTCAGGGCAGCAGACTGACGCATCTGAAAGTGACTGGGGGAACACTAAAGGTAAAAGATGTGATCTTTGACGGAGACAGCAGGAAAAAAAGCGAAAAGGTCAATCAGATTCGAATCTACTCCGGTGAAAAGTATCAGCTGGCCGATGAGGCAGCTGCTGGAACGATTTGTGCGGTAACGGGACTTACGGATACCAGACCGGGGCAGGGACTGGGGATGGAAGAAGACGGCGGGGCGCCGATGTTAGAACCGGTGCTTACTTACCAGATGATTCTTCCGCCGGACTGCAGCGTGCAAAGTTTTCTGCCCAAATTATATCAGCTCATGGAAGAAGAACCGGAGCTTCACATCGCTTGGAAAGAAGAGCAGCAGGAGATCCAGGTGCAGTTAATGGGAGAAGTGCAGATCGATATCCTGAAACGCCAGATTATGGATCGCTATGGCGTGGAAGTGGAGTTTGGATCTGGGAAAATATTGTATCGTGAGACCATTGCAGATCAAGTAGAAGGAATCGGACATTTTGAACCTCTGCGTCACTATGCGGAAGTCCATTTGATCTTAGAGCCGGGACCACGAGGCAGCGGAATGGTATTTGAAAGCGGATGCAGTGAAGATGTGTTGGATCGAAATTGGCAGAGACTGATTCTCACCCATTTAAAAGAAAAAGAGCATTTAGGAGTTTTGACAGGATCGCCGTTGACAGATATAAAAATACGTCTGGCTGCCGGGAAGTCCCATGCAAAACATACGGAAGGCGGGGATTTCCGTGAAGCCACTTATCGGGCAGTCCGCCAGGGGCTTATGCAGGCGCACTCTGTCCTGTTGGAACCTTATTATGAATTCCGACTGGAAGTTCCACAGACAATGATCGGAAGAGCGATGACGGACATTGAGAGAATGGGCGGAACGATGGAGACGCCGCTGACAGAAGGAGAAATGGCAGTATTGGAAGGAATCGTTCCGGCAGCTCATATGCAGGACTATTTCCGAGAAGTGACAGCCTACACAAAAGGACAGGGAAAACTGTTTTGTTCTTTTCATGGGTATGAACCATGTCAGGATACGCAGAAAGTCATAGAAGAGATTGGATATGATCCGGAACGGGATGTGGAAAACCCTTCTGGTTCTGTTTTTTGTTCTCATGGAGCAGGATTCTATGTGCCATGGCAGGAAGTAAAAGATTATATGCATATCGACAGTGTCCTGCAGTCCAAAAAAGAAGACGAAACAGCAGATTTGCTTGCCGAACGCCGAGCCCAAATAGAGGAAGAATGGATCGATACGGAAGAGATCGACCGCATTCTTCAAGAGACACTTTATGCGAACCAAAGCAGAAAGAACAAATGGAAGAGAAAAAAGACGACAAGATTGGAGCAGGACTATCGGTCATCTGCGGCGAGAGCTTCTGTAAAAAGAGATACTTCCAGGAAATATCTATTGGTCGATGGATATAATATCATTTATGCCTGGGATGATTTAAGGGAGCTTTCAGAGGCAAATCTGGATGCGTCCCGTGGGAAATTAATAGATCTTCTCTGCAATTATCAAAGTCTGAAGAAATGCGAGTTGATCGTTGTATTTGATGCTTATCGTGTCAAAGGACATGACACCGAAGTTTCGGATTATCAGAACATTCACGTTGTATTTACAAAAGAAGCGGAGACCGCAGATCAGTATATTGAGAAATTTGCCCATGAACATGGACGCAAATATGATGTAACGGTGGCCACGTCAGACGGTCTGGAACAGGTTATTATACGAGGACAGGGCTGCCGTCTTTTATCCGCGAGAGAATTAAAAGAAGATATGGAGGAAATGTCCAGACAGTTAAGAGAAGGATATTTATCCAATCAGGAAACAGGAAAGAATTATTTGGTGGACGGCATCAGTGAAGCGGCACGAAAAGAACTGGAGAAAGCAAAAGAATCCTAGGGGATATCCCGATTTGCACGGAAAGATAGGAGATGAGCTTATGGGAAAAGTACATTTGGCGGGAGCGGATAATGCAAGAGATTTGGGAGGATTAAAAACGACAGATGGAAAGATCATCCAAAAAGGACATTTGATCCGCAGCAACCGGCTTTCCAGGATCACAAAAAAAGATACGGATATTTTGTGCGAACAGTATCATTTACGCAAGATCATTGATCTGAGAACTCCTATGGAGGTAGAGCAGGAAGCAGACGTAGAAGTACCTGGCGCAAGCTATATGAATATTCCGTTTTTTGTAGAAAGTATGATTGGGATCAGCCATGAGAAAGAGAATCGGCATCACATGATGCGGCGAATGGATGATTTGCCTAAAATGGAAGATCTATATGTTATGATAGTTGAAAATCCTTACTGCAGAAAGCAGATGAGCAAGGCGCTGCGACAAGTCATGCATACGGAAAACGGCGCAGTCTTATGGCACTGCACCGAAGGGAAAGACCGATGCGGCCTTTTATCTGCTATGGTATTGTTCTGTTTAAATGTTTCAGAGCAGGATGTGATGGAAGATTATTTAAAGACCAACAAAACCGCAGCGAAACGGATCGATCAGCTGTATCAAAAATGGAGAAATTTAGGCATTTCAAAAGGACGTGCAGAGCGCATGGAAGGAATGTTTATTGCCAAAGAAGAGTTCATGCAGGCTGCTTTAAATTCCATGAAAAAAGAATTTGGTTCCCCGGAAGCATTTATCGGACAGGCATTGGAAATCCCAGAGCAGGAAATAGAGAATTTCCGTGAAAAGGTTTTAAAATAAAAGGAGTGCAATATGGAAAAAAAGAAAATTGTACTGTTTGGAGATTCCCTGACGGATTATTTTCCAATGGAAAAACTAGCCGATTTGCATGCGGAGTGGATCAACAGCGGCGTTGCCGGAGATACGGTGCCGCAGATGCGGGCCAGAGTCCGTTATGATGTTCTGGAACATGAACCGGATATCGTGATTATGCAGGGAGGAGCCAATGATTTTCAAATGTCTTTGTATCGAGGGAGCAAAGTGGTCGCCGGGCAGCTGGTGGAGCTTGCGGAAAGAATCAGGAATGAAATACCACAGGTGAAAATATGGGTGGAATCCTTATATCCGGCATATACGAAGCCGATTGGAAGGATGCCATCCTGGGCGAAGGAAAAAACCAATGAGGAAGTAAGGCGCATCAATGAAGAAATTCGGCATTTATGCAGGAAACACCGGATGGAATATATTGATATGTATTCAAAATTAGCAGGAGAAGATGGACAATTACCATTGGAGTATACAATAGACGGAATTCATCTCACAAACGCCGCCTACGATATCGTAAGCGGCTGTCTGCATCAGATATTGGAACCAGAATTGTCAGATCAGATATAAGTGATGGTGATTCCGCTGAAATTCAAACGTCCTTTCAGAATTAGTTTTTTTCCGCCCCCGGCATGTGACTGGGGGTTTTTTTCATCTATACCGCTTAAGCAGGTATGGATCTGATCGGTAATGACCCAATCCTTCGGAACAAATAGTTCAATTCCGCAAAAGCTTCCATCAACGGTAAGTTCTGCATATTCACCGGAAATCTCTGCATCGTCAAAATATAGTTTTACACCGCCAAAACTGCAGTCGATGAATCCATCGGTGAAAGAGGGAGAATTCACATATTTAATACAGGAGCTAAAATGGCATTGACAGTGGATGGAAGCCGAAGCCCCGTCAGCATCATCTACAATCCATTCCGATTTCTCATAGACCGTTTTGTTGGAAGAATAAGAGCCGGAGCCTCGGTGATACTGTCTTTTTTTCGGACGAAAGATCATGGATAGGCCGACACTTCCCAGAAAAGCAGCGATCAGGACAGTCCATGGGGTCAGTGCGGTAATGCCCAAAGGTTCGTCGTATAAGATACAAAGGAAGGCAATCGAAAATAAGATGCCCCAAAAGCTAATGGAAAATAAACTTTTCAAAAGGATGGAAAGCAGAAAAACGGTGGCGAGCAAAGTCCAGATACCAATCCTCATGTCTCCTAAGAGCCCAAGCTGCGACAAAATAAGAATAACGGCAAGTATGATAAATACGAATCCCCAAAATAAATCATGTCTTTTTCTTTTCATAAAAATTCCTCTTTTCTTCTAATCTAAGTTTTAGTGTTTTAAAATAGTGCCTGGAAACATATGCCTGCTTATGGGTGCTGCCA
The DNA here is from genome assembly GCA_019114985.1 of Candidatus Anaerostipes excrementavium. GTDB lineage: Bacteria > Bacillota > Clostridia > Lachnospirales > Lachnospiraceae > Anaerostipes > Anaerostipes excrementavium. The sequence goes on along the minus strand of DXEM01000016.1, from coordinate 2,985 downwards.
AATGCAATCGTGCTGGAAGCCGTAAGATTACGGCTGATGCCTGCAATGCGATGAATGTTGGCAATAGTAGATTTTGACACCCTTAGAAAATAGCCGGGAAGAATCTCTTCAAGTTCATAGAGCTTATAAGAGGTTTCATACATTTCTTTTGCAGTATGAGCGTAAATAGTCGTGCCGGATGTCTCAAAGAACAAGATCTCAGATACCGGAAGATAAATTTCCTGTTTATCTTTATAAACGACCATAGATGTTTGCCCGCTGACCATTTCATCAATCAATCTTTTGATTTGCTGAACCTTTTCATTTTTCTGATGGCAGAGAAGAATTATTTCATCTTTGCCAAGAGAAGGATCTGTTTTGATTTGTATTTTCATATGCATTTCTCCTATGGCTTAACTGTAGCAGGAGAAAAAAATTTTGTAAATACAATGCAGGCAAGAGGTAAGAAAAGGAAGGTAAGTGGTTATTTTATTTTCAAAATAGAACAACGAATCTATTTTTGCATATCATAAGCAAAGAAGAGGGAAAAGTGCATAAAGAAATGACAAAAAATGTTTTTGAAGAAGAAATCAAGGAACGATACAGTAAAAATGATAACATCAGGAATTTGATCATTGCAGAATGTTTCAAAAACTCCTGTGCAAACGTGACCTTATATGAGAAAAATAGAGGGAAAGAGTGGCATGAAGTTCTGCGGACGGAAGGTTTTGTTGGAAAAAATGGAATCGGGAAGGATGTTGAAGGGGACAAAAAAACGCCGAAAGGGGTCTTTTCGATGACACAGGCATTTGGAATCAAAAAGAATCCAGGGACAAAAATCCCATACATTCAGGTCAAGGAAAAACATTACTGGTGTACAGATGACGCATATTACAATCGATTCATTGATATCAATCAACATCCGCATGAATGTAAAGGAGAACATTTGATTGAATATAAAGGTTTGTATAACTATGGTTTGGCGATAGATTACAATAAGGAGTGTATCAAAGGAAAGGGCTCGGCTATTTTTCTTCATTGCCAAGGAGATCGTTCATATACAGATGGCTGTATCGCAATTCCAGAAAGCAAAATGAAAGCAATATTAAGAAAGATTCAGGCAGAAACAAAGATATGTATTTATCAAAAACCAGACAATCTTTAAAACAATATTGTAATTAGGAAATTTATTCCAGATCTTGAGGAAACATATCTCAGGACCTGGATTTTTTTATTTTATAAGAAATTTTGTCCCTATGAAATAAAAAACGCTCCGCATTTGGGGAAATTACACAAAAAAATCTGAAAAAATAGTGCAGATTAACGGTTTTGTCAAAAAATGTTGCAATTACAAAAGAGCTGCTTTATGATGAAAGTGAACAAAATAACAATATATGTTCATATGAACAGAAAGGAGGAAAATATGAATACCTATCGAATTTTAGTTGCGTGCGGAAGTGGGATTGCTACAAGTACTGTCATTGCAAATCGGGTGAAAAATTTATGCACGGATCATGGATATTCTGTGAAGGTTGAACAGAGAAAGATCACGGAAGTAGAAGGGTTAGCGCCGGATTATGATCTTATCGTTTCCAGTACGAGAGTTCCTGACACAGTGGTTACCCCATCGGTATTTGCGATCAATTATCTAACGGGAATGAATGCAGAAGCAACAGATCAGGAAGTATTGAAACTTATCGAAGAATTAGATGCTGGGCATTAGAAAAGGAGGATCGAAATGGAATATGTAAAAATGGCAGAAGGACTTGAATATTCCAGAGTTGTACTTGGTTTTTGGAGATTGCTCGATTGGAACCTGAACACAGATCAGCTGATTCATTATTTAGAGGAATGTTTAGAGATTGGGATCACGACAATGGATCATGCGGACATTTATGGAAACTATACGGTTGAAGAAAAATTTGGAGAAGCTTTAAAAAAGCGTCCGGATCTTAAGAATAGGATGCAGATTATTACAAAATGCGGAATTGTTTATCCATCAGAAACAGCGAGAGTTAAATATTACGATTACAGTAAAAAACATATAAAACAACAGGCAGAAAAATCTCTGCAGAATATGGGAATTGACTGCATAGATACACTCCTGCTCCATCGACCAAGTCCTTTTATGGATCCCGGTGAAATCAGTCAGGCTTTTGAGGAATTACATAGAGAAGGAAAAGTCAGGACATTTGGTGTATCGAATTTTTTGCCGAATGAATTTTCTTTATTGAAATCATATTTAACAGTTCCTTTAATCACAAACCAAGTAGAGTTATCCGTACTTCGAATGCAGAATTTGGAAAATGGAGTCATTCAATTGTGTATGCAGGAAGGAATACATCCGATGCTTTGGTCTCCGCTTGCCGGAGGGAAAATTTTTACAGGCGAAGGAGAAACAGAGAAAAGACTGAGAAAGGTTCTGGAGATCATTCGGGAGGAAATAGGGGCAGAAGATATCGATGAAGTAGCCTTTGCATGGCTGTTTTCGCATCCGGCCGAAATGCTGCCAATTACAGGATCAGGTGAAATAAAATTAGCGCAGCGACCAGTGAAAGCTTTGAAATATCGGCTGACTCCAGAGCAGTGGTTCATGATCTGGACAGCGGTAAAAGGTCATAAAGTACCATAAAAATTTAGAGAGGAGGTTAAAAATGTTTGTAATTAATTTTATCTTAGACTGTGGAGCTTCTGTAATGCTGCCGATCATTATTTTCATATTGGGTGTCATTATGAAAGCAGGTGTTGGGAAATCATTTAAAGCCGGGGTAACGATCGGAATTGGATTTACTGGAATAAACTTAGTTACCGGTTTATTATCGGATCAGTTGGGACCAGTGGCACAGCAAATGACCGAGAGGCTTGGGCTTCATATGGACATTATCGATATTGGATGGCCGGCGATGTCGTCTATTACATGGGCATGGAGTGCTGCCGGCTTAATGATTCCAATCTGTTTAATTGTAAATATTGTGCTGCTTTCCTTAAAGTGGACGAAAACCATGA
>DXEM01000003.1 GCA_019114985.1 Candidatus Anaerostipes excrementavium | reverse complement strand
TTGTTTGTTTGTTTGTTTGTTTGTTTGTTTGTTAAAACTATGCTCTGCTCAGTCATCTTAATAAACCTAAATTGTACCCATAAAAATGGACACGTCCCTTTCCTTTATTTCCGGTTTTCGGACATCTCCCGTTTTCAGAATCCCTTACTTCGGACACTTTAAACTTTATACGATTATTATAATTTTTTGAAAGCCGTTTGTCCAGCTGTTTCACCTGTTGCAAAAAGATACTTTCTAAATTTTTCATAGATAGTAAGACTAAAAACAACACCAAGCGCTCACATTTCGTGAGCGCTTGGTGTTGTTTTACCATTTTTTTGATATTTGCCATGAGAGTCTTTAAAATCAGATACCGGTTTTTCTGTTTTCCGCTTTAGGCGGAAAAAGGTGAACTATATTCCATAACCGGAATTACATATAATCTAGGACAGAAGGAGAAAAGGAATGGAATTATCAAACAAACGCTGCATCCAGATTTTACATTTGCTGCTCAATAGCAAGGACAGAATAACCGGAGAAAATCTTGGGGTATCCATTGGAGTTTCATCGAGAACAATCCGCACGGATATCAAAGAATTAAATGAGTTCTTAGAACCATATCAGGCCGGCGTTGTTTCGAAGATCGGTCAGGGATATGAGTTAAAGATTCAGGATCAAAAGTTATTTTCAAAACTATTGAAAGAACTAAAACAGCAGGAGAAAGGGAAGAGCTTCCAAAATATCATACCTTCAGAACCGGAAGACCGCGTGCGGTTTATCATTTCAAAGCTGCTGCTTTCATCATTAAACGGAAGCAAGGAAGTGATTGACTTTTTTGATCTGGAAGAGGAGCTGTTTATTAGTACCTCCACCTTGAAAAAAGACATTCGAACCATCGGCGCGATTTTAAAATCGTATGATCTTAAGATTAGTATTACGAAAAAGAATGGCGTGAGGATCGTTGGGGAAGAAGCAAAGATTCGCTACTGCATCTCAGAGTATATCTTTAACAGCAGAGATAAGTTTGAAGTAGAAGAAAATGCGTTTTATAACCATGTTTTCACACAGCAGGAGATGGAAAAACTTCGTAAGATCCTGCTGGAAGCAATTACGAAATATGATCTTCGTTTAACCGATATTGCCTTTAAAAATGTTTTGGTTCACAGCCTGATCATGTTAAAGCGCTTCGAAGGACAAAGAAGCGTGACTTATGGACAAGAGGATATGAAGGAGTTTGAGTCAAAGAAAGAATTCGAATGTGCCGGGGAAATCATAGAGAGAATCAAGGAAGTCTTTGGAATGGATCTGGGAAATGAAGTCTACTATCTGACACAGCACCTGATTTCCAGTCAGCGTTTTCTGATCGATGATCCGAAAGATGATTATCAGTATAAAGCAGAGATTGAAAAGATACTAAAAAATATTCGGGACGAGACCAACATTGATTTGTCGGATGACAAGCAGCTGATCAATGGTCTGGCCATGCATTTGGAAGCAGCGCTGCAGAGACTGCGGTTTGACATGAACATTCGAAATGAATTCCTGGATTCCATTAAAAATATGTATCCGCTGGCGTTTGAATTGGCAGTTTTGGCAGGGGAAGTGATTGAGCAGACCTATGGTCTTCGGACAAAAGAAAACGAAATTGGATTTTTGGCGATGCATTTCGGGGCGGCTTTGGAGAGAAAAGGATTGAACCGGAAACCGAAGAAGGCGAAGAAAGCGATCATCGTCTGTATTGCCGGAATTGCAACGGCCATGCTGCTGAAAGAAAAAATCCAAAAAAATTTTGGCCATGAAATTGAGATTGAAAGGACTTGCCCTCAGCAGGAAGTGACCCAGGAGCTGATTGATTCGGTAGATTTGGTATTAACGACCGTAGAGCTGAAACATTTTCAATCTTCCAAAATCAAGAAAATCCATCTGATTTTGGATGAATCGGATATCGAAGGAATCCGGAGTATCTTGGAAGAAGAGCAGGGAAAAGACAAAATAAACTATCGCAGTATTTTCCCGGAAGAATTGTTCTTTTCGGAAGCAGACTTTCGGGAGAAGATGGAAGTTTTGGAGTTTATGACGGAAACCATGAAAGCCAAAGAATATATTACAGAAAGCGTGAAACAGTCGATTTTTAAGCGGGAAGAAATGGCAACAACAGAGTTAGGAAGCCTGGTGGCGATTCCCCATGCGCTGCTCAACAATACCCAGAAAGCGGTGGTGTCTGTATTAATTCTAAAAAGGCCGATTTTGTGGGAAAGTGAGAAAGTTCAGGTCGTGCTGTTATTAAACATACCGAAAGATCAATATGACATCTGGGAAGAGGTCTTTAAAAAGCTGTACCGGTATCTCATTGGAGAGCAAGGGGTCACACGGCTGATCCGAAATAGAAACTATGAAGAATTTATCCATTATTTGGAACGAAGCGAAAAGGAGGAAATGTTTTGGAAGGCTTGATTTTAAACGAAAAGAATGTAAGACTGCAGGTTTTGGCGTCTGACTGGGAGGATGCGATTCGCATCGGAGGGAACCTGTTGGTGGAGCAGGGATGTGCAAAACCTTCTTATATAGAAGGAATCATTCATGCGGTGAAAGAACTGGGACCGTACATCATCATAACAGATGGGCTCGCAATGCCTCATACAAGACCGGAAGAAGGGGCGCTTAATATTGGATGCAGTCTGATTACCTTAAAAGAACCGGTTTTGTTCGAAGGCGAAGATGTTCCCGTAAAGGTGATGATCTGTTTTTCAGCGGTGGACAGCGAAAGCCATATGGATATTCTCAAGATGATCGTTGAGTTCGTAGAGCGCGGACTCATTGATGATATAGCAAAAGCAGAGACCTATGAGGAACTGCTTGATGTAATTCAAACAAACTAGCAGCAGAAAGGAGGAAACAAAGATGTTGCAGATTTTAACCGTGTGCGGCGCAGGGCTTGGGAGCAGTTTTGCCTGCCAGATGAGCGTGGAAGCCGTGTTAAAAGAACTTGGCGTAGAGGCAAAGCTCGACCATACGGATATTTCCAGTGTTGGAGGCGCGAAAGCTGACATTATTCTTTCAGGCAAGAATTTTGAGAAACAGTTCGAGCGTTACACATTGGATTGTCCGACGGTTTTTCTTGACCGTTTGGTAGACAAAAAAGAGATCAAAGAAAAACTGACGCCGGTATTAAAAGAATTAGGCGCGCTGTAGGATGAACAAAAGAAGAGAGTGAGGAAAGAAAAATGCAGATATTAAACTTTATAATTCAAAATATCCTGACCCAGGCTGCGGTCGTCATCGGATTGATCGCCTGCCTTGGTCTGGCATTACAGAAAAAATCAATCGGAGCGATTATTTCCGGAACGATGAAGACAATTTTAGGTTTCCTTGTATTGTCTGCCGGTTCCAGTGTAATCCAGGCATCTCTGGCCATTTTCGGAGATCTGTTTAACAAAGCCTTTGGACTGAAAGGATTAGTAGCATCCATCGAAGGAATCAACGGTCAGGCAATGACGGATCTGGGATTAGGTTCTGAGATCGCGATTACGTTGGCAGGTATCTTTATTGTCAATATTATCTTGGCAAGAATCACAAAATTTAAGTACATTTTCCTGACAGGACAGGCTTTATTGTGGGAGTCCACATTATGTGTTGTATTTGCTTATTTCTGCGGACTGCGCGGAGTACCGCTGATCGTGATCGGTTCCATTGTCGGAGGTGCGTTTGCGACTCTGATGCCGGCATTTGCACAGCCAATCATGCGGCAGATCACAGGAAGTGATGACATTGCGTTAGGACATTTTTGTACTTTCGGATATATGTTCACCGCTTTGATTTCAAAAATTACAGGAAATAAAGAACATTCTACAGAAGATATCAATCTTCCGAAGAGTTTGGAGTTCTTACAGGATACATACCTTTCCGTTATGGTCGTTATGGTACCGTTCTATCTGATCGTAGCCATCGCAGCCGGACCGGAAGCATGCGCACAGTACTGCGGAGATACCAACTATATCGTTTACATGTTCCTTCAGGCTCTTCAGTTTGTTACAGGACTTTATGTATTGATGTCAGGCGTTCGTTTGCTGTTAGCAGAACTGGTACCTGCATTCCAGGGTATTTCCATGAAATTGGTACCGGATTCAAAACCGGCGCTGGATTGTCCGGTATTGTTCCCATATGCGCCGAACGCAGTCATCCTTGGATTCATCTTTACAACCATTGGATCCATCACCGGAATGTTCTTAACTCCGGTTCTTGGACTGCCGATGATTCTTCCAGGCGTTATGAGCAACTTCTTCGCAGGAGGAACTGCCGGTATTTTCGCAAATCAGGTCGGAGGAAGACGGGGCGTTGTGATCGGATGTATCGCTCACGGAATCTTCATCATGATCCTTCCGGCGCTGCTTTCCCCAATGCTGGGACAGATCGGATTCCAGAATATGACATGTACCGATGTAGATACGGTTGTAACAGGATTCTTCTTTATGATCATCAAATCCATCACCGGAATTTTCTAATCGTGACTTGTTAAGCAGAGTTAGAGAGGAAGGAGTCAGGCATGTTGTTTTTTAAGAAAAAAGAAAAAAAGCAGGAAAAGGCTGTATCCGTCAAGGAAGTTTGCAGCAAGGAAGAGCTGATTGGGCAGGCAGAGGCTAAGATCAAAGACCTGGAAACATTAAGCGGAGAGGAAAGAGTTGCCGTTTTAAATGAGATTGGTTCTCTATTTACACAGGCAGAAGAAACAGATCAGGCCATTCGCTTTTATGAAGAGAGTCTTGAGATCTGCAAACAGCACGGGAAGGCATCCACAGACCTTATGAAACTTTATAACAAGAAACGTCAAGAAGCTGCGCAGGCAAAAGATGACGAGAAAGTAAAAGAATACATGGATAAAGTGCAAAGCCTCATGCAGATGTCAAAAGACATGATTCGAGGAAACGTGTAGGAAAAGGAGACAGAAAATGTATAAAAATCTAATCGAACTATTCAAGGAAAACGAAGGAAAAGGTGCAGTCGGGGCATTTAATCTCCATTGTTTTGAGATGCTGCCGTCTATGATCCAGGCAGCAGAAGCATTGGACGTACCGATTATCATTCAGACTTCTCTTGGAACAGCAGAATATATCGGTTTTGAGCCATTGATCGCAGCAGTCAAAGCTTTGGCAGAAAAATCTTCCGTGAGCGTAGCGCTGCATATGGATCACTGCAAAGATATTGAGGCCTTAAAAAAGGCAATCGATCTTGGGTATTCTTCTGTTATGTATGATGGTTCTTCTCTTCCAATCGAGGAAAACATCAAAAATACAAAGGAAGTGGTAGCTTACGCACATGCCAAAGGAGTGTCAGTGGAGGGAGAAATCGGATCCATCGGCGGAGCGGAAGAAGGGGTTGTTGTGGAAAAAGATGCAGCAATGTATACAAAACCGGAAGATGCACTTTCTTATGTGGATGAAACCCATGTGGATGCGCTGGCAGTGTCCATCGGAACCACTCATGGACAATTTAAATCAAAAGCGAAGATTAATTATGAACTGCTGACGGAATTAAAATCAAAATTAGGAGATGTAGGTTTGGTGCTGCACGGCGGAACCGGCGTATCAGATGAAGATATGAAACGCTGTGTGCGGGAAGGCATGAAGAAGATCAATGTAGGAACCGAATTAAATAAAAATTACATCGAAGTGGTAAGCAAAACGTTTACAGCAGATGATGTTACACCGTTAACTTCTCTCCGAAATTTGCTTGGACCGGCCAATGAGCGCATCAAAGAAATCGTTATGGAGAAAGCATCTTTATTCAAATTATAGAATTGTTCATAAACAGGCAGGATGGCGGGGAGATTCCCCGCCTATGCTTGATTTGGAGGGAAAATGAAAAAAACGATCGTATTGCTGGCAGGTTATCCGGCAACAGGAAAAAGTTATCTTTGCAGGCAGATTTTACAGAAACTGCCGGACTTTGTCGTGGTATCTCAGGATGAGATGAAGGAGGAACTGTTTGACCGATTTGGATTTGACAATATGGAAGAAAAAATCCAAATTGAAAACCGGAGCTGGGAGTTGTATTATGAAACTATGGAGCATCACTTAAAGATTGGAAATTCTGTGATCTCCGACTATCCTTTCAGTGAAAAGCAAAAAGGCAGAATCGCTGCATTAGCAGATGCTTATGGATATCAAGTCGTTACCTATCGCCTGATCGGAGATCTGGATGTATTATATGAGCGTTCCAGGAAAAGAGACCTGGATCCCGGGCGTCATTTAAGTCATCTGGTATCCTGTTATCATAAAGGCGATGTGTTGGAAGACAGGACAAAAGCGGATTGTCTGGTAACATATGATATCTTTATGGATCGGTGCAGGAACCGAGGGTATGGAACCTTCTGCCTGGGGCATCTGATTGAAGTCGATGTGACAGATTATAAGAAAATTAATTACGAGAAAATCATAGGACAATTGTGCGAACTGGTGAAAGAATAAAAGGAGAGCGCGTATGGGGAAAATTTTTTGTATCGGACAGTCTGCGTATGATATTACGATTCCTCTCTCGGAACCAATCATAGAGAATCAGAAATACCGGATCACGGAGAAGTTGGAATGCGGAGGCGGACCGGCCTTTAACAGCGCATGTCTATGCGGGCTGTGGGGCGCTGACGTATCTCTGATCAGCAGAATCGGGGAAGATGGATACGGCAGAAAATTATGGCAGACTGCGGAGGAATGCGGAGTTGATCTCAGACATCTGATCCCGGATCATGAGATAGAGACTCCCCACAGTTTTATTTTTGCCAATCACTCCAACGGATCCAGGACGCTGTTTAATTTTCCGGGAGTGCAGAAAGATATAGAATATCAGCTTCCAGAAGAAGAAGTAACGGTGATTTTAAGCGACGGACATGAGCCGAAAATCAGTCTGGCAGCCATTGAGAAATATTCTAAGGCTCTTTCTGTTGTTGATGCAGGTACCTGCAGGGAAAGCACGCTGGAAACAGCAAAAGCATCGGATTATCTGGTTTGTTCCGAAGATTTTGCCAGACAGTATACGGGAAAAACCATTGATTTACAGGACAAGGACAGCTGTGAGAAGATATTTCGTGAAATAGAAAAGATCAATGGAAAATACGTGGTCATAACATTAGGGGAAAGAGGCTTGCTGTATCGGATCTGCGGAGAAATACGCCATCTTCCTGCTTACCCTGCACAGGCCAAAGACACGACAGGAGCAGGAGACATTTTTCATGGGGCATTTGCTTATGGTCTTTGGAAAGAGCTGCCCCTCGTGGATATTTTAAAATTAAGTTCTATGGCGGCATCTCTTTCGGTGAGAAAACTTGGAAGCCAGACGTCAATTCCTGCGTTGATGGATGTGGAACGGGAACTTAAAAAAGAATCATAAAAGGAGAAAAGGATGACAAGAGATGAAATTTTGCGGACCGTGGATCACACGCTGTTAGATCCCTGCGCCACATGGGATGAAATCCGGCAGATCTGTGATGATGCGGTAACTTATGGGACGGCGTCCGTCTGTATTCCGGCGGCTTATGTAAAGAAAGCCAAAGAATACGTGGGAGATCAAATGGCGATTTGTACAGTGATCGGATTCTCCAACGGTTACAGCACAACAGAAACCAAGGTATTTGAGACAAGGGACGCAATTCAAAACGGAGCCGATGAGATCGATATGGTTATCCACATCGGCGCGTTAAAAGATGGAAGATATGATACGGTGAAGGAAGAAATTTGTAAGATCAAGGAAGCCTGCGGATCTCATATCCTGAAAGTGATTATTGAAACTTGTCTTTTGACGGAAGAAGAAAAGATCAAGATGTGTCAGATTGTGACAGAAGCCGGAGCTGATTTTATCAAAACGTCCACCGGATTTTCCACCAGAGGAGCCACACCTGAAGATGTGGCATTGTTCAAAGCCCACGTAGGACCGGAGGTACAGATCAAAGCGGCAGGCGGAATCAGCTCTTTTGAAGATGCAGAAAGATTTCTGGATCTTGGAGCGAATCGGCTGGGAACCAGCCGTTTGGTAAAAATTATGAAAGAAAAGCAGAAATAGAGCATTACATTTTTACGGAAATTTAGCAGAAATTTATTTAAAAAGTTATTGAACATTTGGTAAAATCAGTTTATGATAAGAAGGTAAATACACTCATATAATTTTCAAAGGTCAGCGGCGGAGAATTTATTTCTCCGCCGCTGACCTTTGGAATATCAAAAAGAGGATTCTTATGATATAATAAACTAGCTTCACATATCGACAAATATTTTTCCTTCGACCCTTTATGATGGGTGGGAGGAGGAATACAGTATGGAGATCGTAAAGAAAAAAGAAGCAGAGGAAAGCCGGCTGTTTCATGAGTTTCATGAAATGATCGATTATAATATGAAAGAGATGCAGCAGTGTCTGATCACGACTGGGAAGTTATTTTGCAGCTATGAAAAAGAGGGAGAAGAAGGACAGCAAGGAAGAGAAGTCGTAGAAAGTGTGATCCTGAAAGAGTGTGTCGGATGCAGAGAAAAAGAAACCTGCAGATTTACGATGGCAGACAAAGATAAATTAGGACGTCTTTTAGAGACTCAGGGAGGTTTAAGTATTTCTAATTTCCAAAGTTGTCATTCCTGCAGAAAAGCACAGGATTTTGTGGAGGAAGCCAATCGGATCTATGAGAGAGAATTATTCTTAAGATCTATGAAGCAGGGATTTCATCAGATGCGCCGGATGGTGGGACAGCAGTATATCGAGGCCGGACAGATGCTGGGAGAATTTTCCGGGGGACAGTTCCATTTATCGGAGGAAAATGTGGGATTGTACCGAAGGATCCTCAAAGGCTTCGCCCAGGGAAATCTTAAGGTAAAAGAGATTTATTTTTATGAGAGCCAGGAAAGAGGAAAACAGATCTATTTGTACCTCAAAAAGAAAAAAGGGAAAGAGATCACAGCGAGGCAAGCGGCAGCATTGCTGTCTGAGGTGATCCAGAGGAAGATGCAGCTGCTTCCGGAGCAAAAGAAGATTGTGGGACGCAGATATGAGATGCTGGGGTTTGCACCGGCCGCGAAATTCCACGTGCTGGGCGGGGTAGTATCGAGCGCTTATCAGGAAGGAAGGCCAAACGGAGATAGTTTTTCCATGGACAATAAGGGAGAGAAACGATTTGTCTCCATGATTTCAGATGGAATGGGAACCGGCGAGACGGCAAGCAAGGAAAGCAAGAAAGCGATTGAAGTGATGGAAGAACTTCTGAGTGCAGGAATACAGGAAGATCAGGCAATTCGCATGTGGCAGTCCATGTTTCCTTTCTTTGCCGGAAAAGAAAGGTACGCCACATTGGATTATTTTCAGCTGGATCTTTTTGCCGGGGTTGGGACATTTTTAAAGATCGGAGCCTGCCCGTGTTTCCTAAAGCGCAAAGGAGAGATTGAAATCATCCGTCCGGACAGTCTGCCGGTAGGATTTGCCGGGACCGGGAAACTTCCGTTTTATCGAAAAAAACTGGAGAGCGAAGACTTGATTTTACAAATCAGCGACGGTGTTTTGGATGCTTTAGGAAAAGGGGCAGAAGAGCAGATCAAAAAATATATGAAAGAGATCAAAGCCATACGTCCCCAGGCATTTGCAGAGCAGCTGTTTCATAAGATCCGTCATACGAAAGGGTATGAGAAAAAAGACGATATGACGATTCTTGCCTTGGGGATCTGGGACAAATATTAAAAAAAGATACTGGGAATGATAAAGGAACTTTATGGAAAAAGTAATCAGATTTATAAAAACAAACTCACTGATCAAAAAAGGAGATTTCATCGTAATCGGCCTTTCAGGCGGCGCGGATTCCGTCTATCTTCTGCGTGTGCTGTGTGCGCTTCGCCGGGATATGGATCTTACGCTCCGGGCGGTTCACGTAAATCATCGGCTTCGGGAGGAAGCTGCGAGAGATCAGCATTTTGCAGAAAATTTGTGCAGGGATTTTGAAGTGCCGCTTCGTGTCGTTTCTGCCGATGTAAGAGCAGCGGCCCAAAAGGACAAGATGTCTCTGGAAGAAGCAGGAAGGGAAATTCGCTATGCAGCTTTCCACGAAGAATTAAAAGGAAAAGAGGCAGGAAAGATTGCGGTTGCCCATCATCAAAACGATCAGGCGGAGACCTTTTTGTTCCGTGCTGCCAGAGGAACCGGCCTAAATGGAGCAGGTGCGATGCGGGCAGCAGATCTTCCGGTGATTCGTCCGCTTTTGTGTATGACAAAACGAGAGATTCAGGAAGAATTGGAGAGGATCGGACAGGCCTGGGTGGAAGATGCCAGCAATGAAGATACGGCTTATGCAAGGAATCAGATCCGAAAACATGCGATTCCTTCTTTGGAAGCAGTAAATGAAAAAGCGGTAGAGCATATTGCGTCTCTGGCACAGGATCTGCAGGAAGCGGAAGCGTTTTTAAGAGAGAAAATAAAGGAAGCCTATCAAAATGTGGCAGAAGATCAATTGGGAAGAAAAACCATCGATATCAAACAGCTAAAAAGCCAGCATCCCTGGCTTCAAAAGCAGATTGTGAAAAAAGCGCTGGAAGAAACGGCAGGCAGAAAAAAAGATATCGAAAAGCGCCATATTTTGAGTGTGCTGGAGCTTGCGGATCGGGAAACAGGGAAACGCCTTTCTCTTCCGTATCAGGTTATTGCTGAGAAAAATTATCATCAGCTTTGTCTAAGAAAAGAAGAAGCACAAAAATATGGGGAAAATGAGCCAAAAGGCTGTCTTTTGCAGGAAGAAATCAAGGATTTCTTAAATATCAGTGAAAAAGATTGTATCAAAATCATTGATTATGATAGAATAGAAAAAGGTATTCAATTGCGCTGCCGGGAACCGGGAGACTTTTTTACGTTTGGTCCTTTGGAGAAGAGAAAGTCGCTCAGCCGATATTTTATTGATGAGAAGGTTCCGAGGGAATTGCGTGACCAGATGCCGCTGGCCGCAGATGGAAGCCATATCGTATGGATCATAGGGAAAAGGGTCAGCAGCCATTATGAAGTTTCGGAGAGTACCAGACGTTATTTGAAGCTGGAATTCAAAAGAGAAGGAGATGAAGCACATGCCAAAGATCAGAGAACTGATTTCTGAGGAAAAAGTCAATCAAAGAATTGCTGAGATGGGAGAACAGATCAGCAAAGATTATGAAGGAAAAGAGATTCATCTGGTTGCAATATTGAAGGGAAGTGTTTTCTTTGCCTGCGAACTGGCAAAGAGGATCACGATTCCGGTAACGATGGATTTTATGTCCGTATCCAGTTATGGAGATTCCAGAGAATCTTCAGGAATCGTAAAGATTGCAAAAGACTTGGATGAACCGATTCAAGATAAAGAAGTGCTCGTAGTCGAAGACATTATTGACTCCGGGAAGACGTTGAATCATTTAAAGCCGATGCTTTGGAGCAGAGGCCCGGCGTCACTGAAACTGTGTACACTGCTGAATAAGCCGGAACGCCGGGAAGTCGATGTGGAGGTAGAGTATATCGGATTCGACGTGCCGGATGAATTTGTCGTAGGATACGGGCTTGATGTAGCACAAAAATATCGAAATCTTCCGTACATCGGAGTTGCGGAGGAATAGAGAGGAGACACAATTTTGAACCCGAGAAGAAGCAGCAATGGATTTTTGATTTTGATTCTCCTGGTTGCAATCGGCATTTATTATTTTTCGAGCTCATTGCAGACAGGGAACAGCAATTATTCTTATCAGACCTTTTTGAACGATTTGAAAGAAGAAAAAGTCCTGGATGTTACGATCAAACAGAACAAAGAGGTCCCGACAGGAAGCTTGACCGCAGAATATAAAGGAGATGAGTATAAGACCTGTGAAGTCACAGACGTGAATCAGGTAATCGATGACATTGAAGAGATATCTCCAAAATTAGCGCAGAAACTGACATTAAAAGGAATCGACCGCAGCGGAGAGATGATTTCAAACCTGCTTAGTATCCTTCTGCCAGTGGGTGTCGTTGTATTCTTTATGGTCATGATGATGCGCCAAAACGGCGGAGGGAACGGCAAGATGATGGATTTTGGCAAAAGCCGTGCCAAACTTGCCAATCCAAATGGAAAGAAAGTTACCTTCCGGGATGTAGCCGGACTGGATGAAGAAAAAGAAGAATTGGCCGAAGTCGTAGAATTCCTTAAGAATCCGGCCAAGTTTATAAAAATCGGAGCAAGGATACCGAAAGGCGTCCTGCTCGTAGGACCTCCGGGAACAGGAAAGACTCTGCTTGCAAAAGCAGTGGCAGGAGAAGCCAATGTGCCGTTCTTCAGCATCTCCGGATCAGATTTTGTAGAGATGTTCGTAGGTGTTGGTGCAGCCCGTGTCCGTGATTTGTTTGCAGAAGCAAAGAAAAACGCACCATGTATTGTATTTATCGATGAGATTGACGCGGTGGCAAGACGAAGAGGTTCCGGTCTCGGCGGAGGCCATGATGAGAGAGAACAGACATTAAACCAGATGCTGGTCGAGATGGATGGCTTCGGAGTCAACGAGGGAATCATTATGATTGCGGCGACGAACCGTGTAGATATCTTAGATCCGGCAATTCTGCGTCCGGGACGATTTGACCGAAAAGTCGGTGTAGGACGGCCGGATATCAAGGGACGTGAAGAGATCCTAAAAGTACACTGCAGAGAGAAACCTCTGGGAGATGATGTGGATCTTCATGAGATCGCCAGAACAACCGCAGGATTTGTCGGCGCGGATCTGGAAAATCTGATGAATGAAGCAGCGATCCAGGCAGCGAGAGAAGACCGCGCCTATATTGTAAAAGAAGACGTGGATAAATCCTTTATCAAAGTCGGAATCGGAACGGAGAAGAAGAGCCGTATTGTTCCGGACAGCGAGAAAAAAATTACTGCGTACCATGAATCCGGTCATGCATTGTTGTTCCATCTGCTTCCGGACGTAGGACCGGTTTATACAGTCTCCATTATTCCAACAGGAACCGGAGCGGCCGGTTATACGATGCCGTTGCCGGAGAATGATAATGTCTTTATGACAAAAGGCAAGATGATCCAGAATATCATGGTAAGCCTTGGAGGACGAATCGCAGAAGAGCTGATCTTTGATGATGTAACAACGGGAGCTTCTCAGGATATCAAGCAGGTAACTCAATATGCACGCGCGATGGTAACCAAATACGGAATGTCAGAGAAACTCGGACTGATCAATTATGACAGCGGAGAAAGCGACGAAGTATTTCTAGGCAAAGAAATCGGACAGCAGCGTCCATATGGTGAGGATACACAGGCGGTTATCGATCAGGAAGTCGAGAAGATCGTAAATCAGTGTTACCAGGATGCCAGAACAATGATGGAAGAGCATATGGAGATTCTTCATAAATGTGCGGAAAAACTTCTGGAAAAAGAGAGAATTGACCGCACAGAATTCGAGTCACTTTTTGAGTAGAATTTGCAAAAAAAGCTTGCAATTTACCTGGCAATGACTTATAATTTCTAATTGTCAGGTAAATATTTGGTGGGATTCCCGAGTGGCCAAAGGGGGCAGACTGTAAATCTGTTGGCAACGCCTTCGAAGGTTCGAATCCTTCTCCCACCACTTGTATGCCGCAGTGGCGGAACTGGCAGACGCGCGGGACTTAAAATCCAATGGATGGATTGTTAAGTTCTGGCAGATTTTCCTTGAAAAATCAAGGATCTTAAAATTTCATATTTAGCAAATGTGCTTGCATCCCTCCAAAACATCCCTCCAAAATTTGAGGTGTT
>DXEM01000015.1 GCA_019114985.1 Candidatus Anaerostipes excrementavium | reverse complement strand
TGGTATAATACAGCAAAGCATATATATTTTCTATCGTTACCACGATTCTACGACGAAACGTCCAAGATCTAGCGAACATTTCATTTCAGCAGCTGCGCTGCGCCATATCAGAAAATTCATGCTTTTTTCCACAAATACAGCAGGAGTTTTCGAGAAGGCGGAATCTCCTGAAACAACAGAAAAGGAGGTTCGGATGGAACAAGAAAAGGTACAGAGACCGCTGCAGTGGCATCCAGCATTTTATGCAGATCTTCAGATTGAACTGGAAGCGGTGAAAGACAATCTAATATGTGAGAACGAACATCAGCTGGGTACAAAGCCCATGGCGATTGATGTCCTGATCATCAAAAAGCAGCTAGAGTTTCCGATTAGGAAGAATATCGGAAGGATCTTTCGCAGGTATAATGTCATCGAATACAAAAGTCCGGAAGATTACATTGGCATCGATGACTTTTATAAAGTCTTTGCCTATGCTTATTTGTATAAGTCTGAGAAAAGTATTAAGATCGAGGAGATGACGATTACACTTGTCTGCAGCCGATATCCAAAAAAGCTACTGCAGTATTTGCAGAAAGAAAAGGCCTTAGAGATATCGAAAACGGAAGAAGGAATCTATTATATCAAAGGATTGGATCTTCCCGTTCAGCTGATATTGCTTCATCAGCTGTCCAGAGAGAAGAATTTATGGCTGCGGAGCATCGGAGGCAGATTATCGGGATGGCAGGAAGCGGAGGAACTGATTCAGGAATATAAAAAGCATAAAAAAGATGAAAGATATCGTTCTGTAATGGATCTGATCGTAAGAGTAAACCGTGATTTATTTTTGGAGGTGAAACACATGTGTCAGGCATTGGAAGAATTAATGGCAGATGAATTGGAAGCAATGCGCCAGAGCGGATGGGCAGAGGGAGAAAAGTATGGATGGTCCAAAGGCGAAAAATATGGACGATCTGAAGGTGAGAAGCATGGGTGGTCCAAAGGCGAGAAGCATGGACGGTCCGAAGGCGAAAAAATAGGACGCCTGGAAGAACGCCGGCACGTTATCCATTCCTTTGCTGAATTATCAAAAATCTTGCTGCAGCAGAATCGGCAAAAAGATTTGTTAAGAGCTTTAGAAGATGAACAATATTTGGAACAATTATTTCAGGAATATCATATCTAAATCCGAATTTATGGTGGTGTTTGCCTTTTGATTATCAAAAATAAAATGATAGATAATGGAAAGGGATCTGATTGGGGACAAGTGTCCTCTGAATATGCAAAATATCGAGATATTTATCCAAAAGAATTTTATGAAACAAGAGGGCGAAAGCAGCGAGTGCTTCCGCCTTCTTATAGTATGGTTTTTCTTATATCTTTCCGTATCGTTTTACTTATTTTGCTGCATTACTTTTATCAGTTTCTTAAAACTGAAGAAAAACATAATGCATGTTGTACAAACAGCGATTGTGTCCGCGATCGGCTCTGCCATAAATACCGCCTGGACTTTATTATCCATAAACTGCGGCAGGATATAGATCATCGGAATCAATACGATGATCTTTCGGAAAATAGCCAGAAATGTGGATACCTTTGCATTTCCAAATGCGATAAATGTCTGCTGACATGCAATCTGAGCTCCCATCAGCAGAACCCCGGCCATATAGATTCGAAGCGCCCATACGGCAAGCTCCATCAGTTCCGGATCGTTTGTAAAAATCATGACCAAAAGATTTGGAATCAGCTGTGCCGCTGCCCACATCAAAGTCGAATAACACAGACAAGAAATCAACAAGAGTTTGAACCCTTTTTTTACTCGCTCTATGTTCTGCGCCCCATAATTGTAACTGATGATTGGCTGGCCTCCTTGGGTAAGCCCCTGCAGCGGCAGCATGGCAAACTGCATCACACTGGACAGAATCGTCATGGCTCCTACCGCCATATCTCCACCATATTTCAGCAAGGATGAATTAAAACACAAGACCAAAATACTCTCCGTTGACTGCATAATAAACGGCGCTACTCCAAGAGCGACACACGGCGCCATGATTTTCCATTCTACCTTCATATTGCTCTTTTTCAGATGAAGAACGGTAGATTTTCCCGTCAGAAATTTGATCGCCCATACCGCACTCAGCGCCTGTG
The DNA here is from genome assembly GCA_019114985.1 of Candidatus Anaerostipes excrementavium. Classification (GTDB taxonomy): domain Bacteria; phylum Bacillota; class Clostridia; order Lachnospirales; family Lachnospiraceae; genus Anaerostipes; species Anaerostipes excrementavium. The sequence continues at coordinate 158,242 of DXEM01000015.1, read as the reverse complement.
ACAATACCGTTGCAATAGCTGCGCCGCGCACGCCCAAACCAAATCCAAAGATAAAGATTGGATCTAAAATGATATTGGTGACCGCTCCGATTACTACAGTCAGCATACTGATCATGGAAAATCCCTGTGCAGAGATGAACATATTAAGTCCCAAGGTCATCTGAACAAAAATGGTTCCAACCGCATAGATCTCAATATAATTTTCCGCATAAGTAATCGTATTTTTACTTGCCCCAAACAAATACAGCAAAGGGGTCTTAAATACCAGCACAATCAAAGTCAGCACAATTGCCACTATCGCCAGTGATGTAAAACAGTTTCCCAGGATCTTTTCTGCCTTATGATGGTCCTTTCTTCCCATGGCGATGCTCGCCTGAGGTGCACCTCCCATGCCGACCAACGCCGCAAACGCAGAAACTACCATAATGATCGGGAAACTCACCCCGACTCCCGTCAAGGCAGCCGCTCCGACTTCAGGAATATGTCCGATATACATACGGTCGACCATATTATACAGCGCATTGATTACCTGAGAAGCAATCGTCGGAATCGCCAAAACAAACAGCAAATGGCCGATTGGTTCTTTCCCTAAATCAACTTCTTTTGATATCTTCATTTTATCTCCAACCTTTCATGAAATTTTTCGATGATTTTCTTTAAAGTCGCTTCCATCTGACGAATCTCTTCTTCCGGAATATCTTGCAATATGTCTTGGAAAATCTCTTGATTCACCTGAAAGATTTCCTGAACCACCGGATCTGCCTTCTCTGTCAGTGCAAGACGCTGAATCCTTCGGTCAGTCTCATCATCCTCGGCGGTCAAAAGTCCTTTCTTGATCAGTGAATCCACACTGCGGCAGATCAATCCTTTGGATACATCCAGACAGACACTTAAATCCTTTCCCGTATTTAACGAAGGATTCCTTGCAAGAAAAATCAGGATATCCACCTCATTAGGAGAAAAATTCTCCTGGAGAAAAGACTCTGTAAAAGCTTTGGCATATACTTTCCTAATCGCCGCGAACTCCTTAATCACTTGTTCCATCGTTCGCGCAAATTCCATATCTCACCGCCCCTTTCGTTCACTTGTAAACCAATTAATAGTTTATCCTTTTTCGGGAAAATGTCAAGCAATTTGACGGCATCTCCGCACAACCTAAAAAACTCCCAGAGGATCTTGATTATTCCTCTGAGAGTTTTCACATTGTAAATCCGTTCGCACTCTATCCCTCGCCGATTTGATTTCCGGTATATAACTGATAATACCTTCCCTTCTTTTGAATCAGCCGTTCGTGATTTCCTCGTTCGATGATTCTTCCTCGTTCCAATACCATAATGCAGTCTGCATTCTGAATGGTTGAAAGGCGATGGGCTATGACAAATGTGGTTCTTCCGTGCATCAGTTTATCCATTCCATCCTGCACAATCTGTTCGGTTCTGGTATCGATGGAGCTGGTCGCTTCATCCAAAATCAGTACCGGAGGATCCGCTACAGCAGCACGGGCAATGGCAAGAAGCTGTCTCTGTCCCTGACTGAGCCCTGCGCCTCCTCCTGTCAGCATCGTATCATATCCCTGCGGAAGTCTTCGAATAAATCCATCCGCATTGGCCAGTCTGGCTGCCGCATAGATTTCCTCATCGTTGGCATCCAGCTTTCCATAACGAATATTGTCCTTTACCGTTCCTGTAAATAAGCAGGTATCCTGCAGCACGATTCCAAGGGATCTGCGCAGATCCGCTTTCTTAATCTTGTTAATATTGATTCCATCATATCGGATCTTTCCATCCTGTATATCATAAAAACGATTAATCAGGTTGGTAATCGTTGTCTTTCCTGCACCGGTAGATCCAACAAAGGCAATCTTCTGTCCCGGGCGTGCTTCCAGTTTAATATCATGCAAAACAATTTTCTTGTCATCATAACCGAAATCTACACCGTTAAATACCACATCTCCCTGCAGTTTAATATAGTCCACAGACTGATCCGCTTGATGAACATGTTTCCAAGCCCATTTCCCTGTTCGGTGATCACTCTCTGTCAGCTTGCCTTCGACGCTCTCCGTAACGTTTACCAAAGTAACATATCCTTCATCGGTTTCTTCGGTTTCATCCATCAGTCGGAAAATACGTTCCGCTCCTGCCATGGCCATAACAACCGCATTCAGCTGCATACTGATCTGATTGATCGGCATGGCGAAACTTTTATTAAATGCAAGGAAGCTTGCAAGACCTCCAAGGGTAAATCCGCCAACTCGATGCAGTGCCAGAAGACCTCCGACGATCGCACAGATTACATAACTGACATTCCCAAGCTGAGCATTGATTGGTCCTAAATAATTGGCAAATGCATTTGCTCGATCGGAGCTAACGAACAATTGATGGTTCAGGTCACGGAATTTCTCCTCCGTCTCTTCTTCATGACAGAATACTTTTACGATCTTCTGCCCTTCCATCATCTCTTCAATATATCCGTTTACCTTTCCGATATTAATCTGCTGCTCAACAAAATATTTTCCGCTTCTGCCGGCTGCGGCTCTTGAAGACGCCACCATAATCCCGACCATGATCAGCGTAACGGCCGTCAATGGAATATTTAAGATCAGCATACTGATAAATACGCTGACGATCGTAATCGCACTGTTAATAAACTGAGGCATACTCTGACTGATCATCTGGCGCAGGGTATCGATATCATTGGTATAGATCGACATAATATCACCGTGAGTATGGGTGTCGAAATATTTGATCGGCAAACGCTCCATTCGCTCAAACAAATCGTTTCGCATATCGCGCAAAGTTCCCTGGGTAACTTCTACCATGATTCGGTTGTAGGTATAAGTGGAGATAATCCCAATTCCATAAAATCCCGCTACTTTTGCTATCGCGTGCAAAAGCGGAGTAAAATCCGGGCGGTCGGATGTAAGCAGAGGCTGAATGTATACGTCAATTAAATTCTTTGTAAACATGGTTCCCTGAACATTGGCCAATACACTTATGATAATTAAGATCAGCACTGCGGCACAATATAAACCATAATCTTTAAATACATAAGACATCAGCCTCTTAAGCTGACGCATCGGATGCTGAATCCGGGCATTCCCTTTATTTCCTCTTGTATTCATTCCCGGCATACCTACTCACCTCCATTCTCATCAAAGTCTCCTCCGCCCTTCGTCTGGGCTTCGTAGACTTCCCGGTAAATCTGATTGGACCGGAGCAATTCTTCATGGGTGCCAATGCCATTGATCCTGCCCTCTTCCATAACAATAATCCGATCCGCATCCTGCACACTGGAAATCCTCTGGGCGATGATTAATTTCGTCGTATCCGGAATCTCCTCCAAGAATGCCCGTCGAATCTGTGCATCCGTTGCCGTATCTACTGCGCTGGTACTATCATCTAAAATAAGAATCTTCGGTTTCTTAAGCAGCGCTCGGGCAATACACAAGCGCTGTTTCTGCCCTCCGGATACGTTGCTTCCTCCCTGTTCGATATGGGTCTGATATTTATCCGGAAAACGTTGAATAAACTCATCGGCACAGGCCAGGCGACATGCCTCCATACATTCTTCGTCCGTCGCATTCTTATCTCCCCATCGCAGATTCTCCAAGATCGTTCCTGAGAAAAGAACGTTTTTCTGAAGCACAACTGCAACCTGATTCCTCAAGGTTTCCATATCATACTCTTTTACATTGCGTCCTCCTACCAGAACCTCTCCTTCTGATACGTCGTACAAACGACTGATCAAATTCACCAAACTGGTCTTAGCACTTCCGGTACCTCCTATGATTCCAATCGTTTCTCCGGTATGAATGTCTAAGTTAATATCCTTTAATACCGGTTCTTTGCTTTCTTTCCGATACGCAAAATCTACATGACGAAACGCAATGCTTCCATCCGGGATATCATAGACAGGATGAGCCGGATTCTTCAAATCACTTTCTTCTGTAAGAATCTCTGTAATACGTTTCGCGCTGGCTGAACTCATAGATACCATGACAAACACCATAGACATCATCATAAGGCTCATCAAAATATTCATACAGTAAGTAAGAAGACTCATAAGTTCCCCGGTTGTCAGCGCATCGGTTACGATCATCTTCGCTCCCAGCCAGCTGATCAGCAAAATACATCCATACACCGTAAACTGCATCAGCGGTGCATTATAAACAAGATTGCATTCTGCCTTTTTAAAGATCCGATAGATATTCTCGCTGGCTTTCTGGAATTTCCGTGTCTCCTGTTCCTCTCGCACATAGGCTTTTACCACACGAATTCCTGCAATATTTTCCTGTACAGAAGCGTTCATATCATCATATTTAGGAAAAGCCTGCTGGAAATATTTTGTGGCATGATTCATAATGAAAATCAGAATGGTCCCAAGGATAATGACTGCGATCAAATAGATGCTGGCCAGTCTGGCATTAATGGAAAATGCCATCACCATCGCGCAAATCATGCTGGCCGGCGCCCTGGTAAACATACGCAGAAGCATCTGGTAAGCATTCTGAATGTTGGTCACATCCGTCGTCAGACGGGTAACGAGTCCCGCGGTGCTGAACTTATCAATGTTGGAAAAAGAAAAGCTCTGGATATTGTGGAACATGGAATCTCTAAGATTCTTTGCAAGTCCCGCAGAAGCAAGCGCTCCTGTCCTTCCGCCGCCAAGTCCTGCCAGAAGTCCGATGACCGCGGCAGCGATCATAATCGCTCCGACTTTATAAATATGGCCGATGTCTCCGACTTCTACCCCGTCATCAATGATGGAAGCCATTAAAAATGGAATGATCGTCTCCATAAGGACTTCCAAAATCATGAACAGCGGAGTCAGGATCGATGGCTTTTTGAATTCTTTTACTTCTTTCAGCAATGTCCTGATCATCTGATTTCAATTCCTCCTTTTTCTATTTTTAGTGTCAAAAAAACACCCCTTCATATCGACCAATCATGTCAATCGAAGGACTGTTTTTCCTATCATACCATATTATATTATTTTTGTCATGACTAAGTAGTTAATTTCCTAACCAATCCAAAGTTTGATACAAGCAATCGCAATGGATCCCGCCGCAACTATTCGTTTTAACAGCGTTTGATTGATCTTTACCGCATTTTTACTGCCAATTATCACACCTGCGCCATGACATACGATAATGATTGCCAGCATGAGCCCCATCTGCTCCATATATGCCGCGTTGGCCAGATAACCTGCCGCAGAAGGAACTGCGATGAAAATGGAATTAAACAATGACATTCCTACCGCTGTATGAGGCAAAAAACCAATCAATGTAAGCAGCGGCATAACAAGCACTGGTCCTCCGGCTCCGGATGCCGCACAGACTGCTCCTGTTACAGCGCCTAAAACCAGGTATCCGATCCAGCGGCCTTTCCCGCTTTTTCGTCTTTTCTCAGAAACCGTTCCTTTTGAATCTTTCCTCAATAGAATCGAAATTCCGGACAATAATACTACCACATACAAAATGACCTTAATCGTTTCCTCCGGTATCAGCAAATTGATCTTCACACCGCCCAAAGCTCCAAAAAAACTGCCGATGGAAAGAACTGCTGCCGGGGCAAGATCCAATTTGCCGTTTTTATAATAAGAGACGGAACCTAATACACCGGAGACAAAAAATGCTGTAAAACTTAAAGCCAAAGCTTCTGTGGCAGGCATCCCCATGAAACCTGTATAAAACATTGGAAGCAGAAATCCTGCAATCCCAGTCAAGCCGATACAAATTCCCACCAGGAAATTCATGACTGCAGCCAATATTAACATACTTCTCTTTCCTGCCTTTCCATAAAGTCTCTTGCTTCTGATAAAATAGCCATCTCATCCAAAGTCTGAACTTTGCGGTCTTTCATCAGGATCTTTCCTTCTACTACACTATCGCAGACATCTGCCGCTGTCACACATTCCAGCAGTGTATTGACCAGATTGCCGCTTGGATAAAGATGCGGCTGACAAAGAGATATTGTAATAAAATCAGCTTTCTTCCCTACTTCGATCTTTCCTCCATCCTCATGCATCAGATGATATCCCTGTTCCGTCGCCATGCGGATGATTTCTTTTGCCGGCATAATGGCCGGATTTTGGTTTGGAACTCCCCAGGCTGTATTCATAACAGATCGGAAAATCTTCATTTCATTCCACAAACTTAAGCCTCCGTGAGCCGCTCCGTCAGTACCTAAACCAACGCACACATTCCTTTGCAGAAGAGCTGGCGTATCCGGCACGCCTTTTCCACAGTTGCTAAAAGGACAATGACATATTTTTATATCGTTTCGTGCTGCAATATCTTTCTCATTCTCAGAAAGCAAAATACTATGAGCACTGACAAAATTTTCTCCTAACACGCCCAAAGACTCCAAATATTCCATTGGACGCTTCTGCTCCCTCTGTAAATATCCGTTAATCTCATTGGGATATTCATTCATATGTGCCTGCAAAAGGGTATTTCTTTCTTTTGCACGTTCTGCTGCTTTCACGATCAACTCTTTGGAACAAGACAATAAGGAACGCAAAGAATATGCTGCCTTTAAATTCCCTTTTCCATGATAATAATCATATAAACGATCTGTCTGAGCAATCGCTTCCTGTGCCGTCTGGGCAATGCTTTCCGGCAGCCCCTTTTCGTCCATCGTAGAGGCAGAAAGCACCCCTCTCAGCCCTGATTTGACATATACTTCTGCCGCCGCTTCCATATAATAGCTGCCTGCATCAATAAAAGCAGTCGTTCCGGATTTAATCATCTCTAACGCTGCTAACTTAGCGCTAAGCTCCATCTTCTGTTCTGTCAGGGTACTTTCAAACGGAAGCATAATTCTGGTCCAGATCATCGGAAGCTCATCCAGGATCTTTCCTTTCAGCAGCTGCTGCCCAGTATGCATATGACAATCTGCCAGTCCCGGCATCAACAGCTTTCCTCTCCCGTCAATCCAATCTTTTCTATCCTCTTTTCTATCTTCCTGTTGAAAAGGACGTATCTTGATGATCTTTCCATCTGCTGCCTCAACGGTCTGGTGATTCCTGATTTCCATATCCGGCAGCAACACGGATACATCCGCAACTACCAAATTCTTCATATTGTCTCCTCCTCGACTAAATTGTTCCTGTTATTTTCATAACGACCTGAGCGATCAAAGCAGATCCTAAAAACGTTCCGGTCATAACAAAAACACCGATTAAAATCATCTTCCATCCTTGTTTCAAAAAGGATTTGATCTGTCCGCTGATCGACATTCCGGCATAAGCACCAACCATCGTAAGCGGAGCAGTAAAGTTGATCTTTCCCGCTGCTTCGATCACAAATTCTCTGGCAGGGGAGATCGGAGATGCTGCCAGCAATCCAAGCAGTGAAACATAGGCAACAATCGGCAGCTGCAGAGGAACCAACTTATGAATCACAACCCCTACAATAGAAATTGCCAGTAAAATAACAATTCCCGGAAGTGAATCCATAAATCCAACATCGAAACCTACAAAGTTTGCCAAAGCAATTCCGATTCCGGACAATATAAATAAAACGGTCCATTCTAAATATCTCATGATCAATCAACCTTTCCTTTTGCTCTTTTTTCAATTCTCCGATCCGCAATCCTGCCTAATTTCGGCTCCAATTTGCGGTATAGGAAATTACACAATGGGATCCCGATAAAGATCGTCAGATAGATTCCGTCAATACCGGAAATGGTTTCGCTGGCACTTGCCAATGCCGAAATCTGATCCGCCATAGCCGGATAAATCTCTGCTAAAGATGCTGTCGCGCTGGCCATCATAATCCCTGCTCCTACTCCGGATGCCATGCCAAGTGCATACGGATGAAAAATTCCCAGCATGGCAATCACAGAAACCATAAAACCAAAATAAATCGTTCCAACCATTCCGCCAACGATATAGACAGAAAGACTTCCTTGTGCCTCCGGGGAATCCGGTCCAAACATATCCGTAATCAGAGCCAGATTCGATTCACGGTTAATAGAATGCGTCGCTCCAACTGCCTCTCTTTTTAAACCAAGCAGCAACGCCAGCGGCATTGCCAAAAGGATCGTTCCAAGATTACCGAATTCCTGCAGGATCAAAGCCGGTCCTGCGGAAAGGACCACTTCCAGGCTTGCGCCTGCATTAATTCCTAGTTTAGCAATAAACGGACAAATCGCTACAATTACAAGCTTTGACGCCGCTTTTACCTGTTTTGAACCAATGATCTTTGTCACCTGCGGACCTGATAAAATTCCAAGAATTAAAGAATAAAAAATCGGGAATAAAATGAATTTCCCAGGACCTAACGGAATCTGAATCTGCCCGATCGAATCCGCAATTGCAATAAAAAGCAAAGCCAAAAGATAAATCTTGTATTCTGTCTTCATTCGGCTTTTTAGGGATGGATATACATAATCACCCATGACTTCCTCCTCTTTTTCACTTCAAAAACTTCTGTTATATAGACCTTTCGTATTTTATCCGCTTTGAGCTCGCAAAAAAAGGACAAATGGGACTTTTCTCAACATTTTTTTCAATATATAATAGAAAAAAGGAGGATACACCATGACATTGCAGGATCTGATCAAAGAAGTACCGGACCTTGAGACCTATGTCCGTTATATGCCGGAAGAACTCTGGCATCGGCATACGATCCGAATCTATCCGCCCGGCACGATTATCCATCAAAAAGATTTTAAATTAGAATCCTTTGGGATCATTGCCAAAGGAGAGCACCGGGTCATCAACGAGTTTCAAAATGGGAACGTCTATATGATTGAAAAAAATGAACCGATCGATTTTGTTGGGGAAGTTACAATCCTGGCAGGAATGGAAAAGACTTCCGTTACAATCGAGACGTTGACTGAAACAACCGTTATCTATTTTTCAAGACAGGATTTCGAGGATTGGATCGCACAGGACATCCATTTTCTCCGCCTTGTATCCCGGAAAGTTGCTTTCAAGCTATATCGTTCTTCCTATAACCGGGGAGCCAGACTTTTTTATCCGCCCCAGTTTATCCTCTTGGATTATATCTTAAAAGCCGCCCATACTCTGGATATCGAACACGAAAAGGATATTGTGATTCGAAAGACCCGGCAAGAGCTCTATGAAGAATGTGGTATTACGGTTAAGACGCTGAATCGGACCATTAAAAAGCTCAAGGAAGACGGCATCATTTCCATTCAGAAAGGAAAGATTGCCATGTCCCTTGAGCAATTCCGCTTAGGAAGAAAAACGATCCATCACTATGTAGATAATTAAGACTCCTGCCGCAGCAGATCAAGCATATGATCTGTGGCGGTTTTCACAGCAGCCTTTTCTGCTTCCCCGGATCTGGAAGCAATATGAGCCGTTAAAAGAAAACGCTCCATGGAAAGTAATTCTTTTATCCACTCTTCATTCTTTGGCGGCTCTGTTGTGAAAACATCTGATGCACATGCATAAATTTCATTTTCTTTTAAAGCTTTCCACAATGCCTTCTCATCTACAATCCCGCCCCTTGCCGCATTAATTAGGACAGCTGTATTCTTCATTTTATGAAACTCTTTTTCCGAAATCATATGCTGTGTTTCATTTGTTAACGGCACATGCAGTGTGATAAAATCACATTCCTCAAAGATCCAATTGGTTTCTTTCTGCACTGCTTCATAATGATGAAGAACATCTTCTGAAATATCTGCAATGTCATAAACATAGATTTCCATCCCAATCCCCAGGGCCATACGAGCAACTTCTCTTCCTATACTTCCAAATCCGATGATACCCAACTTCTTTCCTCGAAGCTCAATCCCAGTAGGCTTTGTCCAATTCCCCTTTTTTACTTCTTCCACATTTGACACCAGATTCCTAGCACACGCAAACATCATTCCAATTGTATATTCTGCTACTGCATTGGAATTAGTCCCAAGGCATCGTTTGACGCCAATGCCCATCTCTCGACAAGTTTTCAAATCAATGTTGTCTGTTCCCACACCGAATTTAACGATTCCTCTTAGATTTCTGCATTGACGCAGCAATTCTCCATCCAGCTGGTCCACTCCTACGATGATTCCTGCTGCTTCCTTTGCTTTTTCCTTAAATACTTCTCTAGACAGAGGTTTTCCCGTATCGTTCATATCTACCTGGTATCCCAAAGATTCTAATCGTTCTTTCTCTTCTTTTCCATACTTTGCATAACCTCTAGGAGTCACTACAATTGTATCCATATTACATTCATCCTTCTTTCGCTTTTGTTATGATTTCTGTCAGTCTTTTTGCATTTTTTGCAATATCTTCTTTCTTTCCTTTCGTCAGAAGACCTCCGATACCGATACAATCAACACCATTTTCTATCCATTGTTCTAAGTTCTCAAAATTTGCACCTCCTGAAGCCATGATCGGAACCTGAGGGCAAGGAACTTTCCATATTTTAGACAGCTGGGGGCCATAAAAATTAGAAATTGGGAACGCCTTGATAAAAGAAGCTCCGGCCTTTAATGCAGTTAATGCTTCCGTATAGCTTGTGCACCCTGGCGCATATGGAATTTGATACAAATTGCATATTTCCTGTACTCCTTGATCATAAGACGGTGCAATAATGAATTGAGCCCCATTCATAATCGCGAGCCTTGCCGTTACCTCTTCCAGCACTGTACCGGCTCCAACGATCAAACGATCTTTAAATTTCTCTTTCAACGCCTGTATGATCGTCCCTGCATTATCATTCGTATAACTAATTTCCAGGATATTCACTCCCCCGTCAAGACACCCTTGGGCAATCTCATAGGCCCTTTCTATAGTTTTTACCCTGACGATTCCCAAAATCCCTGTTTCCTTCATTTGAAGGATGATTTCTTCTCTGCTCATAACTTTTCCTTTCTCATAATTGCCTTGATGTAATCAACTTTTTCTTGTGAAGCCCCGCTTTTCTCAAACTTTCTTCCAGCTTGCTTCCCCCTGTATAATTATCGTACAAATAGTTTCCTGTCATAAAAGGATGAACATACACCTCTGCCCTTTTTTCTTTTATCAGCCGCGGATTCTTCTTTTTTTGATTCTTCCTGTAAGTAGCGATACTGCTGGAGTAATTAACATGCCGCAAATGCATTTGATTCATTTTCTTTTTCCAGTATTGTCCATATATTTCTCTTCTCACACTTCCATTAAAATAACTATTTCCAATATAACGAACGGAATAAAATTTATGCTTTTTTAATAGCGGAAGAAGCGCAAATAAAACAGGAATATCATAAAACGTGCAGTGATGAGAATCGATATTCATCAATGTAAATCCTGCCTTCTTATATTTCAGAATTTGTGCTTCCAATTCTTCTCCTATAATATCTGTATCCACTGGAATTTTACGAAAAATCCCCGGACGATAATCGAACATATCCGACCTGGCATATTTTTTTAATTTCTTCATCCCGCCAGTCAACGGAGTTCCTTCGAACAAATTAATATGAAGTCCTACTTTCTCCGAGAAATGATACTTATATGCCATTTCTGCAGCTTCATCGAAATAGTTGGTATTCGTTACAATCGATGTTTGTGAACAGTACCCCTTTTCCATCGCAGTTTTTATTCCAAGATTCGCTTCATGTGTCATTCCGAAGTCATCCGCATTCAGAATAATCTCCATATTTATGCCTTTCTAGAAAAATCCAATCAACGTTCCCACGGTTCCGATCAGGATTAAAATTAAAAGAATCACGTTTACATTTACTTTTTTTCTTAACAGTAGTACCGTAAGCAGCGTAATTGCCAAAGGAAGGAGTCCTTTGAAAATACTGTCCAGTATCTCTGTCTGTACATTGAGTGTTCCCGTACTAAGCTTAAGTTTCAAACCAGAAGATACTGTTACGTAGGATGCAGTTAATCCTCCCAGCACGGTCGCTCCAACCACCGTAGCTTTTTCTGTCACACGATTAAGCAGTCCGCTTCCTATGATCTTGCCAATCCCTTCTCGTCCCATATAATATCCTTTTGTATAAGATACATATCCCAATCCAAATAGAACAATTCCAATCGTCAGCAAATAAATGACCGGACCCAGAAAATTTCCTGCCTGAGCCATTCCAAGGATAATTCCAAGAGCGATCGGAGAAAGAGTCCCCTGCCAGATCGTATCGCCGATCCCAGCTAACGGTCCCATCAAACCTGTTTTGATGCTTGAAATCATTTCCTGATCCACATCTTCTCCATTGGCTTTTTGCTCTTCCAGCGCCAATGTGATTCCTAAAATACAGCCTCCCACATTTGGTTCCGTATTAAAAAATTCCATATGGCGCATGCAAGCGTCTTTTAATTCCTGCGTATCTTTTCCATACAGCTTTTCCAGTCCCGGTGCCAGCGCATGCAAAACGCCAGATGCCTGCATCCTTTCATAGTTGTATGTGGAATGGCTAAAAAACGTCCAAATAAGATATGACTTTATAATATCCTTTTTACTTAATTTCTTTTCCTGTACATGATCCATGATTTTCCTCCTATCTGACTGCAGTACTTTCTTCTCTTTGTAAAAATGCTAAGATCACTGCCAAAACACCGATGACAACCAAAGGCAGTTCCAAATAAATTGACAAAATAAATCCAAGCAGCAGATACAAATATGCTTTCGCTCCTGTATTGGATAAGATTGCTTTAAAATTCATCGCAATTCCCAACGCCGGCAGAATTGTTCCAATTGTACTTAATACATCAATAACCGGTGTTCCATCCAGTGCATCCAGCATATTTGTTATGACACCGGATCCGCTGTAAACTGCAATTGCCACCGGGATTGTATAGATCACACACTTAAAGATCTGTGACGGTACAATGTTATATAAAATAATTTTCTTGATATTTCCTGAAGCTGCAACTTTGTCCATACGATGGATGATAAAAATATCACCTGTCATATAAATCATCCAAAGAAGATTTCCCAGCAAAGAAATTGGAACTGCAAGGGTTACCGCAACCCCTGCGGACGTATTTGAAATAATTGCCAGTGCTGTCCCAACCGTTCCTGCTAATCCTTCATCCATTGTCTGAGCACCTCCGGCCGTTATCTGTGCCAGATAAGTTACATTAATCGCTGCTCCAACAATACATCCCTTTACCGGATCTCCCAAAATCAATCCTACCATGATTCCTGATATCAACGGCCTTCGCAAAGCCCAGCTCATATTGACCGTTAACCATGGTGTTCCATTTGCCCCCAAATAATAGACCAATCCGATTAGAATTGCCTGTATCAATGTTACTTCCATAAAAAACCTCCTGCCTATAAGACTTTATTTAGTTCTACTTTTTCTGTATTTGGCACGACTTGGATATAGATATGTACGTTCTTCTCGGTCAGTTCCTGAAACATATCTCTTTCATCCTGCCCTGCGGATATATTTTTATATAATTTGGTCCTTCCCTGTCTTGATCCCATTCCTCCTAAATTTATTTCCTGGATATTAACACCGCTTTGAATCAATTCCAAATATGCATCCGGCCCTTTTGTCAAAATGATAAATTTCCTTTCCTGTTCATCTTCTTTTTCTTTCAAATATGCCGCTGCATCTTTTAATGTCATTGCCTGCGCCTTCAAATGTTTTGGCACTGCCCCTGTGATAACTGCACAGAGAAAAGGATCCTTTGCCACTTTGTCATCTGCAATCACAATTTCATTTCCGCCTGTATGCTGTACCCACGCCGTCATAACCTGTCCATGGATCAAGCGGTCATCAATTCTTGCTAATACTATATTTCCCACTATCTCTCACTCCTTTCCATATTCCTGGATAATTTTTGTATTCCTTCTCTTCCTGTTTTCGCTAAATCTTCCGCAAGTTCTTCTATTGCCTTTTCTTCACGTTTTAATACAGCTTCAATAACCATTGATAAATTTACACCAGAGACACAAACGACCCTCTGATCTTTACATCCGCTGATCGTATATGCGGCTCCATTATATGGACTAGCGCCTAATAAATCCGTTAAAATCAATACGTCATGTTCTGCAGTTTGCACAGTATCTTTCATATCTTGTATAAAATCCTCAATGTTGTCTCCCGGACAAAGGCTCATACATTTTAAATTTTCGGGTTCTCCAACGATTAGTCCAGCTGCATTTTTTAACCCTTCGGCCAAAGTTCCATGAGCTGCTATGATAATGTCTGCCATTACAATCCTCCTTTTTTCTTTTTTCGCTTTGCCGACGTCTGCATCACTTGCCCTCATCCTATCCCACCTGTTTCTTCTTGGCAAATTCCCGATATACACTATATTTTTTACAATTCAACACTCTATTAGTCATCTATTTCCCCTATATTTTCTCAATTTGTGTTGCTAACGTGTATATTCTATGTACATTCTTTTGCCTATTTGTGTATAATAAGACCAAACACAAAGCACCAAAATGGAGGTTACATTTATGCCCACAAATAAAGAAAAAATACTGCAATTTATAAAGGAAGAAACTTCCAGAAACATTCAGGAGCAATCCTATACGTTTGAAAAATGCAATGCTCAAATCATATCAATGGAATTATTTTTAGACCGAGCAAATGTCTCCCGCGTTTTAAATGAATTCCATAAATCCGGAAAGCTCATCAAGAAAACCGGAAGACCTACCACATATATTTCAAGAGATGTTTTGTCTGCTATTTTTCCATTTGCATCTTTTCCGGAAATTTTGGATAAAGAAGAATCGATTACCGATTACTTTTCTCAGAAAAAAGCCTCGCCGGAACCAAGCATTACAAGGTCTTTTTCCATCGTTGGCTCCGGACAAGGCGGTTCTCTCTATGAATTAATTCATCAAATACTTCCGGTATTCTATCTGCCTCAAAATTTTCTGAAAATTATCGTTCTTCAAGGAGAAGCCGGAACCGGAAAAAAATATTTTCTGAGAAAAATTTTAGAACGGGCAAAACAGCTTTACGCTACACGCCCTGATTCTCAAATCTATTTTTCGGATTTTCATACCCTCTCCGGAGGCCTATATGAAACACTGTCCAACATCGAGAAAAATGCATCCTTGTATATCCTAAGCATTGAACTTCCACCTTCTTCTGCCAAAGAAGAAATTCAGCAATTCCTGCAGTCCGCTGAACTTTACTATGAAAACCAGGACAATGCGCCTATTTTCGCTTTTTGTATTCCAAATAATTTCGATGTTTCTGTTTTTTACGCTATGACATCCATTGTCTTAAAATTTCCCGGGTTAAAAGAACGCCCACAAACGGAAGTTATTCAAATTATTTTAAATACTATTCAGCAAGAGAGTTTACGGCTTGCCAAAAAGATATCTGTATCTAGCCGTTTGATTCAATCACTTGCTTCTAATAGTCAGAACTTCCATCAGCTGAATCAAGAAATACTGTATGCAATTAGTAAGGGGGTTATCGCCTCTCATAGAAACGGAGAATTGCATAACATTCATCTTGACTCTTCGTATTTGTCATATTTTTTTCAAAACGCTCCAGGATCTGCAGATCCTTACACCTTCCGGCATTTCCCTGATATCGTTACTTTATCGCCAGATTCTCCATTTGATTTTTCTGAAGGCGGGATCCCTTTTGACAAAACACAACTTTCCAAAACCACCTCTTCGAACCTTCCTGATCTCCTTCTTCAGGACTTTTTGTTATGTGGTTCTGCAAAACCGACAAAACCGACCGGTTCTTATACCAATGACCGATTTCACTCTGAGATGGAACAGCTTCTTCATAAAACTTCTTTCTCGTCCGATCCCGCTCTATGTCACCATGTATGTGCCCATATCGTATCGGTATTAAATGGGACCACGAAGATCCAAAAACTAACGCTGGAAGCATTAAACGATCTGCCAGATTCTGATAGTCTATCTTTAACTGAAAAAATACATCAGATTGCTGATGCAAACCACCGATCTTTTTCTAAAAATGAAGAAATCTATATCTCTCGGTTCATATCTTGCTGCCTGAAAATGTTGAAAGATATTTCAATTCCGATTATTATAACCTCACGTCAGGTACGGCTTGCACAGAATTACTCTGCTTCTTTTAACCTCTATTATGGCCAAAGATGGATTCATATTTTTCCCATACCTGAGGATTCATCCAAAAAAATGGACCGTTCTTACCTGGATGATTTATATCAATTTGCACTTACTATCAATCGCGGTCAAGGTATTTTGATCCTAGCTGATGAAAACATAAAGAATATGATTTCCAATCATTTTTATAAAAAAACAAAACTTATGATTTATTGCATTCCTTTGCATTCTTTCTTAATTCTGGAGGATACGGTAAATTTGCTGTCACAAAAAAATAGGAATCTTTTTTCTGCTATCCCGAACCTGCTGATTTCCCAACAGAATGAACTTTCCACTTTAAAAGGAAATCATTTGAACCGTACTGCGCTGCGGGCTGCCGATCCTCATTTATTATTTGCTGCTAAATTGTTCCCTGGCCTGCAGTCAGTAACGATCAATGAATGCTTTTTCCGGGCATTAAAAAATATTTTGAAACGTTTGGAGATAGAAGTCACCAATAATCGGGTCTACGGATTTTTGTTCCATGCAAATTGCCTGTTATTCCAAAAGAAATACCAATTATCTTTTTATAACCATATTCCTTCGTCGGAAGCTTCAAAAACAGATTGGAATCTTTTTCAGCTTATAAAAGAATGTATTTCTAATGTTCCCGAACTAACAAAATATCAATTTGAAGAGACAGATTATGAAATTTTATATCAAGCGTTAGTTCATAGTGGTATATAGTAAAAAAGACGTGTCTCAGATAGTTTTTTCCTTCCTAATCTGTGACACGTCTTTTTTTATTTTTTAAATTCTTCTTCCTGATACTGACCGATAATGTGATTGTACATCATTCGAACCGCAGGAGCCATGAAATCAGGGTTCATGACCGCAAGTCCGATGATTCGACTTGCCCTTGGCTCTGTCGGACAGCAGTCTACCTCATATGGAATGTCATGCATAACCAATTCCGGCATCAAACAGATGCCAAAACCTTTTTCCACCAAAGCAATCGTTGACAAATCATCGACCACATGATAATTGGATTGAACCTGCAGCGAATTTTCTCTTAAAAAATTCTGAATATCTGCATCCGTACTGTCTCTCTGTGTGACGAATTGATGACACTTCATTTCTTCAATGCCAATGGCTTCTCCCACGCTTTCTTTCCTGATCCCTTTTGGCAGCACGCATAAAAGGGGATCGCGGTAAAGAGGTACGATCGGTACATCCTTGGCGCTGGATACAGACAAAAAGCCCAAATCCACTACACCGCGTTTCATCCATAAAAATACATCTTCATAGGTTCCCTGAAATACTTCCACATCAATTTTTTCATACTTCTTCTGAAAAGAGTGAAGGATTTCCGGAAGCCAGCTGGTACATACACTGGAAAACACGCCGATTTTGACTTTTCCCTGTTTTAGTCCGTTCAGATCTGCGATGACCTGCTGCAGACTCTCGTCGCTGTTTAAGACTCCGTTTATATAAGGCAGGAGCTTTTCTCCATAATTGGTAAGAGAAATCCCGGCCTTACTCCTATTGAATACAGAGAATCCCAGCTCATTTTCCATAGAAGAAATCGTGTGGCTGACTGCAGAAGGGGTTAAGCCTAACAGATCTGCTGCTTTTTGAAAGCTTCCTACATCTGCGATCGTCTGGAATACCTGATACGTCAACAACGTCATTTTATTCCCTCTTCATTATCGATTGCACTTATACAGCAGATCTTCCCAACGGCGATCGACTTCAGCCTGGAATTCTTCAATCAGGTGCTCATTTCCCGGCTTGAACAGATGTTTAAATCGTCCCTGCGGTCTTAAGAAGTCTTCGATTGGCAGCTTCTTCTTTGGCTCATATGTCAGATTCCATTTTCCATGATCGACCTCAAACATTGGCCAATAGCAGGTCTCCACAGCCAGTCGGCAGATTTCCATAATATCTTCCGTCGCATATCTCCATCCTCTCGGACATGGCGTCATGATATTTAAAAAGCTTGCTCCTTCTGTATAAATAGCTTTCTCCGCCTTCTGATGCAGGTCATTAAAATTTAATGTAAAGGTACTCTGCCCTACATAAGCAACATCATGATCCGCAATGATACTGGCAAGATCTTTCCGATTCTGCATCTTACCATCAGAGCATGTTCCTGACGGTGTTGTTGTAGTATCTGCATACATTGGCGTAGCAGATGATCTCTGAATTCCGGTGTTCATATAAGCGCCGTTATCGTAACAGACATAAACCATGTCATGTCCTCGTTCCATCGCGCCGGACAGAGACTGGAAACCAATATCATAAGTTCCTCCGTCTCCTCCGAATGCAATAAATTTAAAGTTCTCATTTTCCGGCAATTTGCCTCGTTTCTTCATAACCTTATAGGCAGTCTCTACACCGCTTAAAGTTGCTCCCGCATTTTCAAATGCGTTATGAATATAGCTGTCTTCCCATGAAGTGTAAGGATAAGTGAAAGAAGATACTTCCAGACATCCTGTTGCATTGGCGATCACTGCGTGATCTTCCTCATGCAGCGCACGCATTACGGCACGCACTCCGATTGTTGCTCCGCATCCTGCGCACATACGGTGTCCCGCCGTAAAACGCTCTGGCTTACTCATCATTTCTTTTATATTATAACTACTCACAGTGATCCTCCTATTTGCGTAATCCGATATACTGATACTGTTCCGGTTTATTTCCATTTTCAATAAAATCTTCCAGCTGGGCAAAAATATCATAGACTTCCTGAACCGTAAAATCACGGCCTCCAAGTCCATAGATATAATTTACTGTTTCCAGCATAATCTTATTGCGGTAAAGCCCTGCAGTCACTTCACTTCCTAACGGTCCGCCGTTTCCATTATAACTTTCGGTACGATCCATGATCGCTACGGCCTTCGCATTCTTTAACGCATCCGCCAGCTCATCTGCCGGGAACGGACGGAATACACGAAGTTTTACGACTCCGACTTTTTTCCCTTTTTCTCTCAGATCATCGACTGCCTGTTTTGCTGTCCCTGCTGCGGATCCCATGATCAGCATAATATAATCCGCATCTTCCGTGCGATACTCTTCAAACAGACCATATTTACGGCCGGAAACCTTTTCAAATTCTTCCGCTACCTTTAAAATGACTTCCTTGGAACCTTCTAAGGCAAGCGCCTGATTTTTCTTTGCTTCCATTACATAATTGGTCACAGAATAAGGACCTACTGCGATCGGATTCCCCGGATTTAACAAAAATTCTTCCGGCTCGTATTCTCCAACGAATCCTTTTACATCTTCATCTTCCAGCAGCTCAATATTTTCTACAGCATGGCTGGTAATAAATCCGTCCTGACAGATCATAATCGGAAGATGAACGCCTGCGTGTTCCGCAATTGGATAGGCTTGAATAAAGTTATCATAGGCTTCCTGATTATTTTCTGCATAAATCTGAATCCATCCGGTATCTCTCGCTCCCATTCCATCCGAATGGTCACAATTGATATTGATCGGTCCGGACAATGTTCGGTTTACAAGCGCAAGCGCAATCGGCATACGATTGGACGCCGCAAGCAGCAGCTCTTCCCACATATAAGCAAGGCCCGCAGAGGAAGTCGCAGTCAGCGTTCTTGCTCCCGCTGCCTCAGAGCCAATCGCTGCACTCATGGCAGAATGTTCGCTCTCTACCGGAATAAATTCCGTATCAATATCCCCATTGGCAATATAAGTGGACACCATCTGCGGAATTTCCGTAGATGGAGTAATTGGGAAGGCCGGCATAACATCCGGATTGATCTGACGGATCGCATAAGCCACCGCCTCATTTCCTGACATTCGATCTTTTCTAGCCATCTTATCTTCCCTCCTTCATATCGATCGCGTCAAAAGGACAAGCCTTTGCGCAAATTCCACAGCCTTTGCAGTGTTTGTAGTCAAATGTTACTCTTTCTCCGTCTTTTAACGGAATACAGGAATCTGGACAGACCATGGAACAAACCATACACTGTCTGCACAAATCTTTATTTAAGATCGGCGTTCTCGTACGCCATTCTCCTGTCTCAAATTGCTTTGAAGTCCCTCCCGCAAATATCATCATTCCTTCTGTCAATCCCTGATGCGGGGTCTGTTCATTGATTTTGCTGATATCAGTTCTCATTGTCTTTTACTCCTTTTGCCGTCAGCCGGCTTTTCTTCATTTCTAAATTACGTCTTTTAAAGCATCGTAGGTTAATTCCAACGCCATCATATTCCCATCGATCACTTCCGGTTTTTTCGCAAATTTATGTTGATAAGAATTCCTCATCTCAGAAAGGAATGCTTTACGTTCCATGATTTTCCCTACCGCCACAACTGCTGCCAGCATCGGAGAGTTCGGAAAATATCTTCCGAGAGCTTCCACAGAGATCTTTCTGGCATCTATTGTATAGATTTTGCCTTCGTAACCATTCAGCATCGGACGAATCTCCTCCGGATCTTTGGCTGTATTTACAATAATCGCACCTTCTTTTTTCAACCCGTCCGTCACATCCACAGAGTGGAGCAGGGTCTCATCCACAACAGCCACCAGGCTTGGTGTATAAATGTTAGAATGCACCCGAATCGGCTGATCACTGATCCTGTTGTATGCGGTAATTGGCGCTCCCATACGTTCCGGTCCATATTCCGGGAAACCTTGTACATATTTTCCAGTTTTAAAAGCGACGTCTGCCAATAAAAGCGCCGCTGTCTTGGCACCTTGTCCTCCTCGTCCGTGCCATCTGATTTCAAATCCATTGCTCATGGTCTTCTCTCCCTTTTTCTCATTCTATCTTTCGAATCTTGCTTATTTTTTCAGTCTTCTCCATTATATTACAAAATTCAGCACTGTAAAGTGAAAATGTGAACACTTTTCATTTTATAATTGAATAAATTTCATCTAAAGTGAATCATCCCTTCTTTGCAGAACAAAACAACCCTCATTTTATTTAAATTTTTGTTTTCAGCTGATTTCCTTGAATCGTTTCTACATACCCGCCAATGCCCACCGCCTTTGCATCCGTCCCATGACCCACTTCCATGGTTCGAAATACCGGTGTCCCTTCTTTTACATATCGAAGCGCCAATTCCACGATATCTTTTTGAGCTGCTTCCATCTGTGTAAAAGTCCCAAGAATCAGCCCTGCAATTTCATCAAACACACCGATTTGCTGCAGCTGACTAAAATAAGTGGCCATCTGAGGAATCTTGCCGCTTCTGGCTTCCAGGAGCAAGATCTTTCCCTTAAGATTCGGAAAATATGGTGTTCCTGCCAACTTCAAAAAACACCGAATATTTCCGCCAACAACGATTCCTTTCATCCTGCTTCCTTTGATAAAAGTTCCATTCAAGGAAAATAAATCTTCCGTTCCTTTTGTCACAAAACTTCCAAAATCTCTGCGCTGTTTCTCTCCGTGATCATACAAGAGATTTCGGATTTGGTATAACACAGACGCCTTTCCTGTTTTTGCATATATTGCATTTAAAATCACAGTCAGATCGCTGTATCCCCAAAACAATGCGGGACTTTTTTTGATCTTCTCATAATCCAGATCACTTAAAATCTCATTTGCCATATCTCCGCCTGATACATCAAAAATAAACCGAACCTCTCTATCCATAAAAAATCCCATAAGCTCACAGGCTTTCTCTTCCCTGCTTCCGCTGATCCCGTCCTTCGTCTCAAACAAATGGTCTCCTGCCTTTACAGAACATCCATTCTGATTTAAAAGAGAACTCAAATCCTCGATCTCTTTCTCCTTCTTTTGAGGCAATCCATTGGAACAAGCTGTAAGCGCCGCGCGGTATCTCTTCCTCATGTTTCCCTCCATTTCATAACAGTTCCATCACATTTCATCCACCATTATAAAAATTTTCTTTTTCAAAGTAAAGAAAGCCTTTTATGACCCATAAGCTGTTCCATATCCAAAATCCCGAATATCTCTTACGTCATAAAAGGCTTCTTTCTCTCAAATATCTCTTAATTTTAATCTCTTTGAAGTTTTACTTTTTCTCCGGTTTCCAAACTCTCATGAACCGCTTCCGCAATTAATTCCGCTTGGAGCCCATCATTTCCATCTGCGATAAATGGCAAATCATTTTGCAGACAATAAATAAAGTCATTGATCGGCTCAATTCCAAAACCGCTTGGTCTTCCACAGTTGTTCAGAATAAAGTAGGAGTTTGGCGTACGTTGTTTTTGCTGATTGAACATTTCTACACCGCGATTTTGGGAGTCAATGCGGAACATTGCGTTCTCGCAGAGAATCTGTGTTCTTCCATCGTTATTTTTTGCAAATCCTTTTGGAAGAATCCATGAATTTTCTACGGTCCAATAACATCCATTTTCCATCTTTAAAGTTGCCTGAATCGAATCGTATGTATCAATTCCTTTCCCTTTTAAAACTTTCTTTGTCCCTACTGCGGAAACTTCTTCCACCTCGCAGCCCATATACCAACGAATCTGATCGTAACAATGGGTTCCCAAGAAATGAACCGGACTGGATTTGTCTGCCCAGTTAAACCATTCTGTCGGAACATCAATGATATCATCCATACTCATATATCCTCGAATTGGTGCACCTGCATCGGAATTTTGGAGCTCATTCCTCACATTAATCGCTGCCGGATCCCATCTTTTATGGTAATCGACTGCCACACGAACTCCATATTTTTCTGCTTCCGCCAAGATCTTTTTTGCATCTTCTGACGTTGTCGCCAATGGCTTTTCTACTAAAATCGGTTTCCCGTGCCGGATCGCTGCCAACGCCGGCTCCATATGAAATGCGTCCGGAGTCGCTATAGATACCGCGTCAATTTCTTCCTTATCCAACATTTCATTCACGTCTTGATAAGTTTTTACCTGATATTGTTCTTTGATCTTGTCTGTGATCTCCTTGTTGAGATCGCAGACCGCCACCAAATTAGTATTCGGATTCCATGTATAGGCATTCACATGATTGATCCCGTAAATTCCGGCTCCTACGACTGCTACATTCATTACTTTCATACTAACTTCTCCTTCTTTATGATAAATTCTTTCTCCCGGACGCATCCTTGATATTCATCTGCATCCGATATTTTGCAACCGTTCTTCGGCTGATCTTATATCCTTCTTTCGTTAAAATCTGCTGCAGTTTCTGATCGCTTAGAGGTTTTTTCTTATCTTCTTCCCGAACCAGTTCCTTGATCCTGGTTTTTACCGCCTCAGATACCGGCTGTTTTTTGGAAATTCCTTTTGCAAATAAGTATTTAACGGCGAAGACACCCCATTCACATTGAAAATATTTCCCATTGACTGCACGGCTGACAGTCGACTCATGGATTCCTAATGTTTGAGCAATCTCCTTCATAGAAAGCTTTTTCAAAGCCTTTTGTCCCTCCGTAAAAAATCCCTTTTGATATGCCACAATTTCTCGCATAACCTTTTTCAAGGTATCCTGACGGCTTTGAACCATACGAATGACTTCTCCTGCTTCTCTCATTTTCTTTCGAATATAAGCTTCTTCCTCTCGATCAATGATAAAATCCGGAAGAATATATCCAACGTGCTCCGCAGAGGCAGAAATCTGATTGGCCGGTTTCGGCTGCAAGGTCTGGATCAATTGACAAGCCTCACGGGCACGAGCTTCGGAACATCCTACTTTTTTGGCAATCACCGCTACATGGTTTTTTGCCAGGAGTTCCAAATGATTCTTTACGATTTCTTCTGCAATCTGGTCTCGATCTTTTTTCTTTTCCAGCTGAATCAGCAGACACTCCTTCAGATCGGCAGCCCCAATTCCTTCCGGCTCCAGATCCTTTATCTTCTGCCAACAGTCGTTGGCAAATTGTTCTTTAACCTTACACCGTTCGGCGATCCGCCCCGTTCCTTCCTGGAAGAAACCATTTTCATCCAGACTAAGAATGATCTCTTCCATAACCCTCATCTCCAAATGACTATGTTCTTCCATCCGTACCTGCCGCATCAATTCATCGGCAACCGTCTTCCTTGTATCTTTCAGCCGCTCGATCCAGTTATCTTCCGTAACATTTGCAGGCATATATTGATATATGGCATCATCGATTTCCAGCAGTGGATTTTCCATACTCTGTTCTTCCAGATATGCCAGCAAATCCTGCCGGTTCATCTGGAGCAATTGTACCTTATGAATTAAACTCTGATTCGCCGTTTGTCTCTGCTCAGTCTTAAATGTTAAATCCATATATCTTTCTTGTCCCTCCGTTCGTTTTCACGATTTAGTGTTAGAAAATACCGACCAACGCACACAAAATAGAAATTACAATGACACCGATTACAATCTTCCCTGTTCCGACTTTTTTGCTTCTTACCAGCCAATAAATCAGGAATAAGGCCGCCAATGGGAAAATTCCAGGGAAAATTCCATCCAATTTCTCCTGAATATTGACACTGCTGATCTTTAATGGAGTCGTCAATGTTACCATAGAAGCCGTCATCGCTCCCATCATGAACATTGCCAGCACATTGGCGCCGGAAATGACATCCTGCATCAGACCGGAACCCATAATCGACCGAATGGAACTTCGTCCTTTTTGATAGGTTACATTGGTAAATAAGACTAATTCTACGATACAATACGCGGCAAATACCAGGAGAACTGCCAATGCCAGCGGATTTCCTGCTGCCGCCAAAGTCGCCGCAGCGATTTTAAATAAGGTTCCGATAATACCCCAGTCAAAGCTGTCTCCTAATGCGGCTACCGGCCCCATCAAACCTGTTTTCATGCCGGTAATGGCTTCCGCCGGCATAGCTTCCGGGTTCTTTGCTCTCTGTTCTTCCATGGCGATCGTTGTCCCAAGAATCAGGCCTCCGGCTGTAATATTGCAGTTATACAGAAGCAGATGCCGTTTCAGCGCCTCGATAAAATCTTCCTTTTTTGTATAAAGCTTTTTCAAGATTGGGGCAATGCTTCCACAAAAAGCAATTCCCTGCATATTCTCAAAATTCAGCGGCATTTCAGCAGACAGATACCAGCGAAACATCGCTTTGTTCAAATCCTTTTTGGTGATTCCCTTTGTTTCTTCTGTTGTTTTTTTATTACTCATTCTCTTTTACCTCCTCCGTGATTTCTCTCTTCTGGAATACATAGATAAAGGCGATACAGATCGCAATGATTCCGGCGGTCAGGGAATTAACGCCTCCTACAGCTACGACAATATATCCAAGAAATACGAATGGAATCAGCTTCCCTTTTCCGATCATATTCATGATTAAGGCAAATCCAAGAGCCGGAAGGACACCGCCGGCTACTTCCAAACCGTGGGTCACAAAATCCGGAAGGGCATTCATAACATTTACAACCACATCCTGCCCTACCAGATTGATAATAAATACCGGCAAAAACAATAACGGGATCGCTAAAAGGATGGGATACAGAGTTGCGCATCGCCAAATTCCCGCGTCATTTCCTTTTTCCGCATAAGCATTGGCTTTACTAACAAAATAAGTGTTCACGATTTTTCTAAGATTGGTCACAAAAGATCCAAGCAGCCCTACCGGAACAGCCAAAGCGATCGCTGTGGTAGCGCTCATTCCGGATCCAATAGCGATTGGAATCACACAGGTAGCAGCCAGACACTCATCGGTTGGAAGATTTCCTCCAGGGGCGATAATCCCGGCAAACACAAGAGCAATTCCTCCTCCAATGATCAGTCCCTGGATCGGATCTCCCATTAAGATTCCTGCGACAAATCCCACGGTTACCGGACTGGAAATAAATAAGAATCCAAAATAGGATAAAATCATTCCTCGGCACCACCAGTACATAATGCCCATCACAATTGCAATTACTACAGTATTCATATTATTCCTCCTCCTTTACATTTTCTTTTTCACCGCGTCAAATGAAAGCGCTGCGATTTCCGGAATTGGCTGTACCGTGATTTCAATCCCCTTTGTCTCCAATTCTTCTAACTGCTCCAACTCTTTTGGTGAAATCGCTACTCCGCTGGTAATCAGTTTTCTGCCTTGTTCATTCGGAACGGCTCCGACATTCAACGCCAGTATCTCCACTCCCTTGTCAATCACACGACAGCAGGTATCAATATCTTTTAAGATCAAAAATACCGTATCACTGGTCTGATCCAGCACGCTTTTTGCTTTGTTGACTGTCACGATATCCACTGCGGTTCCTTTCGGAACTGCCATCTTATAAATGTCACTCATAAATTCATCATTTCCCAGCACATCGTCCACCAAAACGATCCTTCGAACCGGGCTTACTTTTAACCATTTCGCAACTACCTGACCGTGAATCAATCGATAATCCACCCGAATCAACTTAATATCGGCCATCTGCATACCTCCGTTCTTTCATTGCCTGTGTAGGGCTTAGAATCCCACTCTGCCCTGTTTCCATACATTCTTTCACTAACTGATCCAATGTCTGTGTCTCTCTTTCCGACACAAATTGAATCAACATCGGAAGATTGACTCCTGTCAAAATTCCTACATTCTTCCTCATGGAAATCTTCAGCGTCAAATTGGATGGAGTTCCTCCGAACAAATCTGTCATGATCAAAACTCCGTCTCCTTCATCCAGCTGATCGACATATTCTTCCAAGATCTTTTCTCCGTCTTCAATATCATCGCCCGGATTTAACGCCCAAGTCTTACAGTGATCTAACGGTCCCGAAAACATCTCCGCACTCCTTACCAGCTCAAGACCAGTATTTCCATGAGTCGCTACAATCAAACCGACCATTTTGCCTCCTCTCTTCTAAATAGAATCAAATTTTTATTTCTCACTTATCTATGCTGCAACTTTCGTGCCAACTTTTTAAATTTCGGATAAATAAAAAAAGCCTGCATTGATTTTTGGCTCAAATACAGACTTTTTTTCGTCATTTTTCTTTAAATTTCTTCTACCAGATTATAGATCATTTGAATTTCTATATCGTTAATCGACACATGATACTTACTTTCTATGACAGAAAAGCTTTCTTTTAGGTTTTTTACAAAACTTTTTCGACACTTTAACTCTTGTGTCAAATGATTGTCCGGAATCTGCCCTTTTTCAAGCATCAGACGTTCTACCATGACGCACATATGGATATAGAGCATTTTTTTCAAATCGATCGGATACCTGGCTCCTTCCAGGATTTCCAGTCTTTTTACAACTTCTCCCACATCATCCATGATCTTATCCGGATTTAAGATCGTAAGCTGGCCGATCAAGTTTCGCATTGTAAAACTTCGGACAATATTTTCCGTAAATTTTTGCACCGTGGCTTTATCATAATATTGACCAATCGTGGCATAGATCACGTTTTCTCCTCGTTCATCGATCAATTCATTTAAGAGCAGGGTAATGACTCCCGGAATCTCCAATTTATTGGTAGCGACAATGAACTGGACATCATATTTTCGAAAAACATCACATTGGCTTCCATTCTTTTGGAGCTCAGAATAAGGCTCTTCCACCACTTCCAGACCTTTCATTCCTTCCAAACATTCCTGAAACAATCCCTTCATCTTTCCGGCGGTCCCAAGCCCTGTCATACAGCAAAAAACAATCGCTTTTGGTTTCTGTCTGCTTGGCACATAAGACCATTTTGTTACATGATGGGCAATAATATCATCCACAATATCTTTCAGATCTTCATGACGCAAAATCAACTCTCCCGCTTCCAATGCCATCTCCGTGGTAATGTTATTTACGATTCCAAGATCTCCTTCTACATCATCTTTCAGCTCTTCTGAAATACTGAGCAGTGATCCCATGTCCACAAAGATTAAAAGACCTTTGGAAGTATCTGTGTTTTTCAAATACTTTTTAATCCTTGAGACGACTTCCCGTTTCGGCGTATCGTACGCCATATCGAATGCTTCAAAAATATAAGTCTCAAATACACGGTTTACCGTGCTTGTAATACTGGACGCTGTTGCCGGTCCATGAGAAACAATGATTGCATTGGTGTATTCCCCCTCTTCTTTTGCCATGCTGTAGAAATATAATATGGCAAATAGTCGGACGAACCATGGATTTGTCTCATAATCCAACGCCTGGTGAACCATCTCATAGAAGATCAGGCCCATTTTATAATAACGGTACATGGCCTTGCGCAGCAGACCTACGATCGGCTCATACCGCCGGTCGTCTACCTGATCTTCCAGATTGTTCAGTGCATACAGGACTTTTACAAATACCATCTCCATAATCCCATTATACTTTAACCCATAATTATCCTGAAGATAGAGCAAAATATTGTCGATTGCCTGACTGTACAGATTCTGAATATAAGGGTACATATCCCGTCCCATTGCATCATCGATCATCTCATTAATTTCCCGATAAATCATTTTACGAAACTGCGCTGCCTGAATCTTCTTCTCCAAATAATCTTTTACGGCCTGCATGATCTCTTGTTCCGGAAACTGAACCTGTATATGTTTGGCGGCTGTGACGAACTGGAGTCCATCATTCTCCGGAGTTATCTTAATATCCTGACTTACATAAGGCACCGTTTCCCGGTTCATCATAATTTCCTGTGATACCGAAAGGTGACTCAGCCTCACCGGCACAATCTCTTTCTTTCCGGGCACATCATTATATGCCTTTGCACACGACAGCCGAATGATATTTCGCAGAGTGCCGATATTCCCCTGTCCCTGGAAGGTCAGCAGACGATTGATCACATTGCTGCTGACAGAAAATCCACATTCCATAATCACCGATTCCTGATGAATCAGATGAAGAATCAGCTGATATTTCTCATCCAAGGTTCTTTCATGGAATTGAGGCAAAGTGACATCTACCGGAATTCTCCGCAGGAACGTATCCAGCATTGCTTCTCTTCCTTCTGTCGTTGCAAAAATCAAACGGACATTCAGCTCGAAATTATGTCCGTTATCCCCGATTCTTGAAACAATACCTTTATCCATATAACGGAACAACTTCTCTTGTCCTTCCGGTGATAAACGGTGCACTTCATCCAAGAACAAATATCCTTGATCCGCTTCTTCGATCATTCCTTTTGTATCCTTGACGGCGCCCGTGAACGCTCCCTTTTTATAGCCGAAAAGTACAGAAGATAATAATTCTTTGTTGTTGGCATAATCAGCGCAGTTAAGTACAACAAACGGGGCTTCTTCCGGGATTGCATGGATGGATTTTGCATATTGATAGATGTACTCTGCCAGCAGACTCTTCCCTACGCCGCTTGCCCCAAACAGCAAAATCGGCATACCTCGTTTAGGATAGGCCGCAGACAGTTTGCATTTCTCCACCGCTTCTTTCAGACTTTTATCCGCTCCGATGAACATAGAAAACGGATCCTTTGCATGAATTATCTCTTTGTGGAGATAAGAAAATTTGACCGGCCTGGTCTTTTCTTTTTGAACCGTTCCTTCTCTTACCAATTCATTCAATATTCCGCTTGCTGTGTTCCTTCGGATTCCCAATTCTTGCGCGATCTCTTCGGCCGTCTGTTTCTCTTCTTTGTCTCTGAGAAGTTCTATGATTCTATTTTTATTGCTCGGTCTTGCCATAATCTCTTTCCATTCCAGTGCTTTTTGTTTCTCTTTCCTTTTGCCGTCTTTTCTCTATTGTACCTTATGAAAGACAAAGAAACAACGGCTTCTCCATTGTCCTTTCAACAGAGAAGCCGCTGCTTTTTCAAGCTATATTATTTTTTTCTCACCGGGAAATATACTTCTGTCTCCCAGTCCTCCGGGGACAGACTGTCAAATTGTGTCTTCGTATAAATATCATATGGCGCACCGTTCCACTCATACCCATTTTCCGCGATCCACTCTACCAAAGCAGCATACGCTTCTCCCAAAGAAGAATAAGGGCCTTTATGAGTCGTCACAGCACATAATCCGCTTTCCATGACTTTATCCGCCTTATCTTTTTCCCGAACTCCCACGATCAATTCAATATCGGAGCATTTATGATCAAATTCCTTGTCGTAATATACTGCTCCCACAAGACCATTTGGCGTCACTCGTTCTTTTGGAACTCTCTCATATAACGTACTGTAGTATTTTCCAAATTCATCCACTCCCATTTTCTGTCGGCACGCGATTACGTTCCTTGCCGGCACGTCTTTTAACTCAATATTGTATCCTTTTTGATAATCCATAAGATCTCCCGTCCTTTCATAATTTTGCAGATGAGCTGACAATTCTCCGATTGCAAGCTCTAAATTGCTTTTTTGCTGTCTCAATTTCTCTTTTTGCTGCTGCATTTTTGAAAGGAGCGCCCCTTTTTCCGTACAGTGGAGGATGACCTGAATCTCTTCCAGAGAAAATCCATACCGCTTTAACCGCTGAATCAACAGCATCTGTTCCATCTGCTTCCTGCTGTAATAACGGTATCCTGTCATTTCATCTACCTGAATCGGCTTTAATAATCCGATCCGGTCATAGTGACGCAAAGTCTTTACCGTTACTTGACATATCTTAGAAAATTCTCCGATTGAAAGCATCTTGTATCCTCCTATATACGATCTGATCCGAATCTAATATTAGTATAGTCTCTGACCTAAGGGAAGAGTCAAGAGCTTATTACGCTAGTACATTACCATTCTTCTATCAATGCTTTCACACCATTATATATCAACAAACCAACTCCTCCAAACAATAGTATCAAGGGAAAACCGGCTACTACAAATCCAATAATATATCCAATCACACATAAAATTTTTGTTTCCATATCAACATACCCCTCTTTCTATTAGCATCTCCTACATGTTATTTGAGCTTCATCAATTATCCTGCCATTTACTTTCATAATAAATTCTGCTTTTCCGTCCCCTTCCGGGGTTCTTATCTTCTAAATTGACAACTGAATATTGTAAAAAGGTTTTCCAGTCCCCTGTTCTCGTCCCCTCTCGGGGCTTCTTTTCTCTAATATCAAGTATATTGATTTATATAGAGGTCCAAATTGCCGTCCCCTTTCGGGGCTTTTTTTGAATATAATTTTTGTCCACAACAAAAGGTGAAACACGATGAATTCTCGTCCCCTCTCGGGGTTTTTATTTTCTAAATAACAAGTATTTTGTTTTTACATAGAGACCCCTATCGTCGTCCCCTCCCGGGGTTTTTATCTTCTAAATCTATATTCATACTTAAGTAAAATAGATGCATACATGTGTTCTCGTCCCCTTTCCGGGGTTCTTATCTTCTAAATTGACAACTGAATATTGTAAAAAGGTTTTCCAGACCCCTGTTCTCGTCCCCTCTCGGGGCTTTTTTTGAATATAATTTTTGTCCACAACAAAAGGTGAAATACGATGAGTTCTCGTCCCCTCTCGGGGTTCTTACCTTCCAAATCCTGTCCCTTGTATCCATTTATTTTCGCCGTCTTCAACCTTATTTTACGGCTGAAAATAAAATGGGGGAATTTTTCTTCTTAAACCCTCTTCCGAAATTGCTTTCAAGCCACTTATCATGGGCATTGTGCAAAATCATAATTCTTCCAGATGAATCTCGCATTTTCCAAACTCACATTCTTTTCCTTCATATATTGTTTCCCGCATCGCATGAGGCGAAGCCCCCATCTCGTAGTCCAAATAGTGTTTGTGCTGTTTTGCGATTGACCTTGGCAAAGTTATCTCAAAAATTTTACCTGCACTCTGAATCGCTTCATCTTCTTCAAAGATATCATATAAAACAGTTTTACTTACAAATCCGACTGCTCCCCCAACATAAATCGTATTTTCCACATCATTCTGCTTTTTAAATTTCCTCAAAAACCGATTATAAATTTCCAGGTAATTGTGAATCGCCGTTAAAATAGTTTCACCTGTCGATGGATTCAAGCTCTCGTCAATGGTCATAGTAAACTCTATTTGTCGTCCCGGACGTATACATTCCCTCATAATCGGCAAGCGTTTTTTCGTTCCTCCTACATGATGATCAATTTGCTGACAAACCGTCAAATCTTTCAAAGATAATGGCTTACTGTCGCTGATGATCATTCCTCTCATAATGTCTTGAACCGAATTTCTTTGATTTGTCTTATAATTCAATAAATGGAACGCCTGCTGTTCCATATCATTTGCCTCCCTCACCAAATATCTTCTTTTTGATCTGGAGGCATCGATTTCCTTTCGAATATTCTTTTGCGCTCTTCTTTTTTGATTCGGATCCGTCAATAATTTGTCTGCCAGTAAAATCGTTCGCAGTGCACCTTTTAAAGTACTTCCCGGTATGTAAGGCATTCCATAAGGATCTTTCACACACAACAATAAATCATTGGTTTGATGGGTCAACGCAACATCCGAACAATCCAATTGATACCGCATCCAAGGAAGATATTCTTTGGATGAAATTTTATTATTCTGCATCCACGCTGCAAAATCTTTCTCATCCCGATTCAGCAAATATCTTTCATATGCCTGTCCCATTCCTCTTTTCTGCAGTGCATGGTACATAGTTTTCATCTCAGGCAGATACATTTTTTCCTTTTCCCGATCTAGAACGTATTGTTTTTTCTGAACTTTTTCTCCTGATCCAACAAAAACCGGACTTTTTGTTGTCAGAATCACCCGATAGGATTTTAAATATTGTCCCATTCTTTCACCCCCACAAAAATCGGTATCGCATATTGATAGACCGGATGACTCCCACCCAGAGAAACATCATAAATATCTCCATCAAAAGTATTTTGAAAACAGGATCCTCCTGCAAGAGCATAGAAATCTTTTTTCCTCTGCAGATGCTTTGCATAGGTATCAGATGCCACAAAGCCGCTTCTTTTTATCACTTGGAAGTTCGCATCGCTGCATGCCTCTTCCAGCTCATCCTCTGTCGGCAGTGCCAAAGACACCGCCATTTTCAAAGAATATTTCTCTATGTCCATTCTTTCCTGAAGCTTCTTTGACATATCAGCAAATTCCAATTGGAATTTGCCATATCCGCTCGTTCTTTTCCCTCCGATTCCGCTATACTCCAACGCTCTCATCAATTCCATAAAAAATTCAAACACTTCTTCTGTATCATAAGAAACTATTACATACAATCCTGCTTCTTTTTGAAAATGATAGGAACCGACAAAATAAGGTTCTGCCTCTTCTTCCCGGGCTACAGATACTTTCTGCGTCATTTGAAATTTCCCAAGAGTATCATACTTTTCTTTTTCCTTCTGAACGTCCAGATTTCCCTGCAGATATTCCTCGAATTTTTCAACCGGGATATAACTTAGTTTCTTAAATAATTTTTTCATTTTGGAACTGCCTTCCTCATCTGTTTCAACTCGCAAAAGAGGTTTTGGCAAATATAATTTCTTTTGAATAAAGGGCATCCCATCCGAAAACTTCAAATGTCCTTCTTTACAGTACCGGAACAATGTGTCCAGTTTCTCCATTTTTAAGGCTTCATGGCATAATGCGGAAAATAAAGTATCTGCATAGAATACAGGCTCGCCGTCTGTCAAAAGTCCTTTACCAATATGCAGTCCGGTGGAAAAATGCATTTTACATATTTTAAAGTTCATCCTACTCACCTTTCATAATTTCATTGCATTGATCCATAATATCTGCAGCTATATCACCTACAACGCATTTTGCCGCTAATTCAGAGAGTTTCACCTTTCCATACCCTCTGGTTCCATTTCCTCCCAGATAATCATATTGAAGCAATTCAAAACCTTGTTTAATGGCTCCCATATCTTCTATAATTTCTTCTTCCCTCATAACATTATAAATTAAATCCAGCGGGAATTGGGATCCTCTGATCACCCTCTCAATTTGCCTTGGGTTCGCGATGGCAGTAATACGATTAATTGAGTTTTCAAATTTAATTTCTGTAGCTGAATGAATCTCCATCTCTCTTAATTCATCCATATTGCTCAGAATCATATCAGAAAAAATCAACCGGCTTTCTCTTTTTCTGTCTCCCTTTTTCGAATTTCCAAACAACCTTAATACAATTTCCGGATCATCTTCATGCTGTTTCAAAATTGCGCTCTGAGAATACTGTTTTGCCAAAAGTGTTCTCATTTTCCCTTTCAGGCTGCTGCCCGGTATCATCGGAAGATCACTCTGCCGATCCCGAATCACCGGAGAATCTACTGATCCGATTGCCGCAAACTGGGAAGACCCTCCAATATGCATTCCATTTTCAACGGTTATCATTCCGGAAATTTTTATTTTACCATACATTTTTCTATCCTCCTATGCGTCTCTTCCGCCATAAAATCTGTGATAAGCAACCAACGCCTCCATATATCTGCAGAACAACAGCAATCGTTCTCTGTTTTTTCCGATATCTTGTATATTTTCAAGGAGGTTTGCCTGATTCATAAAGTTCTTAACATCTTGATCTTTTCCTGCCTCATACACAATTCTCAGCCGCAGATACTGAATTTCCTCACATATTTCTTCTGACAGCTCATTGCGTGTCTCATGAAGCACTCGATTGTAAATTCCGGTAACTAAGGAAAGAATATTTCTGATTCTTGATGTTGTTAATCTCATAACATACCTGCCGTTCCTATCTTTTACCCGCAAGCTTTTTATCACATTCTCTGCCTGATCCACATAGGTTAATTTATCAATCTTCTCCATGGTACTCTCCTTCCTTCTCTCTTGTCTGATAGATGTATAAATAAATCGCCAACTCTAATTGTCTGGAATCCTCTTTATTTTGTATCCACCGATACATAGATTTTGCAAAACTGCGATACAGTTCCTTTTGCTCCTGTGAAGCTTTCTCAGAAGGCTCAACCCGAGATAATTGATAAGCGAATCTGGCAATATTAATTCTTCCGTCTTTCTCCATCCATCTGGCTCTCACCAACTCTAACACTCGATAGAGAAATGCTTTTCCTCTTTCCTCGGCAAACTCATCTAAATAAGCTTGTATCAACCGTAATTTTTCCTCTATAATTTTATGAATCAGTTCATCCCAATGAAAAGAATATCTTTCATCAAACAAAGTAACCGCATTTTTCCCATCCACTTCTTTCGCAGCATCTTCTAAGGCGCCTGTCTGCTTTGCCATAACGGAAATCGGAAATTTGGGAGGATAGATTCCAATTCCTGCCGATAAGGTGAGCGTCCCTTGTGAATATTTTTTTAAGCTGTAATATAGATCCACAGCAAATCCGAGGATATCATCCCAGCTTCCTACGACAAACAGATCATCACCGCCTGAATATACAATAACCGCAGCTCTTCTCTTGTCTTCTTTCTCTTCCAAATAAAACGTACCCTGTTCCAAAAGATGATTGATATGATATTTAAAAAATAACGATAGTTTCCTTGAAAATGCAGATGTTCTGGATAGCGTCACATATTTATTATGATTTTCCTCATTAGCAAAACCTGAAACAAATGCTTCCCCCAAATTATCAACATCAGCACGCAAAACCGCAATTCTTTCAATTCCCTGCGCACAATCTGCCAAATCCTGAAAACTGCACCCTGTTTTATAATGGTAATCTCCTATCCATAATTTCGCTGCAGCCGAACATCCGGCATTCAATTTATTTTTTCCATATGCCCGGATGAAAGACGGATCCTCTTTCATCCGCTGTCTTACATCTTCCTCTCTCTTTTCTGTTGTTAAATGACGCCCTAGCGGTAAAGGCAGGGAAATTCCCTTCTTCTCTGACGATATAACAAAAAATCGATTTTCCATAATCTGTACCGCCATTTGTTCCAAAGCCCAACATATTTCACACTGATTATCTTCCCGCAGCAAGTCTGTCCTACGGCATACCTTACACTCTCGTTCTCCCGGAACCTGCTCTTTTTCATTTAAGTATAACAAATCCTGATACGTGTATCGGTTCATCTTCCGCTCGGATATTTGTCTCGTAATCGTTCGGAAGATTTCCTGGTAACTGCCATCCGGCTGATTTTTTAAATCTGATGCACTGCACTCCGCAAAACCACATCCTGCAAATAAATTTGTTTGAAACGTTTCCAGAAACCATTGATTGATTTCTTGCTCAAACACAGCGCACTGCTCTTTCGCTTCCCTGGTATTCGGCAGCAGCAAATAGCAATGTCCTCCGCCGGAATAGAGCAGATTTGTCCTTGCCAAAGAAAGTCTTTCCAGCAATTCATCGATCATATGCTCCATCATAATTTCAAGATAAAAAGATCTGGCTCTTAAACCTTTTAAGGCTCCTTTGCTGGTTATCGTATAAATGAAGTCCTGAATTCCCGAAAGATCCATACTATAAATCATAAAAGCTTTTTCTTCATAAAATTTCTCTGCTTTTTTCAACAATAACTCCTGATAATCCTCTATCTCATTTTCCTGGAGATATAAATAAATACAACTTGCAATTGCTGCAGTCAGTTTCACATGATCAAACAATGAGATATCTGCCCTCTCCTGCAAAGATGCAGAAGCCGGCACAAATGATAGGGATGCCTCCAGGCTCTCCAACAATACGTTCAAATGATCTTTATCATAAGTAAACTGATCCAGACACTCTTCCAACTTTTGAGAAACCTCTGTATAGAAATTCTCTTGATATTCAATTTTATCTTCTGTCGGATAATTAATCCTGTTATCATCCCCCAATATCTGCGGATGATAACAAAAATTCTGGTGATTTCCTTTCAGAATATTAAATATACTTTCCAATGGAGCCTGTTGATCAAATCCCCGTTCGCTCTTCTCCTTCTCTCTTCGATCCGCCGCAGAAGCAATACGATCTGCGATGCATACAATCTCATCAAATGAATTCTTTGGTATTGACAGTACTTTATCTAGGTCATGAAGCAGTGCTTCTGCTGCGATTTTGACTTGATCTTTTGTCATTTTTAAACCCTTTCTTTATTTTATATGTTCCCATTCCCAGAGAAGTTTTGATTCCCACTCCGGAATATTGTCCAAATTCCGCCATCATTCGAATTAAATTTACTAATTGCTGCGGTCCCTTTATGTACATGGTAATCGTCCCCATAAATGCCGGTACTCGAATTCCTTCCAAAGAAAATTTTACACTTCTGAGCCGATAGCCTGTTATCCTTACATTGTTTTCTATTTGTTCTAAAATCTCATCATTTCCAATCGCCGTATCTGTTGAGAAAGCATCATATTTGCGCATTAAGCTTTGAAAGATCAGCCGAACTGACGGCATAAAAACATACTCTCCGTGACTTTTAAAAGCTGTTGGTGTCATAAATTCCATATGGAAAACTCTTGGCTGCTTTTCAAAATAATAATCAGAAATCAATGACTCATACGATATGGATCTTAGTTCCCTGCTTTCTGCTCTAAGTTCCTGATCTTTATATTTTAGAAAAAAATTTTCTTTCTGCAGCAGAGGCTGTATGATTTTTTCCTCCGCTTCCTTCGTCAAGGTACAAATCCTCCATAGAAAGCTTTGAGAATCCATCTGAAGCACCGCCTGTGTATACGGCCTCAATCCATCCCGGTGCATATAGTCTTGATAATCACTTTCCAAATGTTCCATCAAAACTCCATGCATAGTGGAAGCAATATTATAATCGAATGATTTCGATGGATCCGCATAACTCAATTTTAATTTTAATTCCGTTATCATCTCTATTTTCCTTGCATTTTTTCTATGATTTTTTGATTCATACAATCATAAGAATCCCAGTCTTCTTCTTTGATTCTCAATCTGATTTTTTTCATGTATTGCTTTAGAAGTTCAAAAATCTCCCTTGGCGTATGATCGCATTTCCTTCTTACCCATGACTCCGTTACCGAAATCAGGTTATGTGCGGTCATATTTCGAACACTTCTCTCGATTTCATGGATTTCATCAGACAGATGTAAAATTTGCTGATCTGTTACCGCTCCCTGCATCATTTTTAAAATGTGGATGGAGTAGATATCTGTACCGGAAAACCCATTTGGAAATCCTTGATTCAGGTTCCTCCAAATCACGGGATCTTCTCTCAATTTCTGCATATCCCATCTCCAACGTCCTGCATTGGTTCGATTGCAGAACTGCTTCCAATCGATTCCTCCATACTGTTTTAATGCCATTTTAAACAATTCCAAAACAACTGGAGTGATTGCCCTTAGAAAATCCGCATATTCTTCTTTCTTCACTTTGATTTCCAGGTTCAGAACATATTCAAAAATTCCTCGTATATTGTCGTCACGAATCGGAAGGAACTCGATGCCATATGGCTTTAATTCCTGATCAATCCCATGAATATTTAATTTCAATCGGCAGCTCGCCGCTCGCAGCATAGCCATAACCTCATCTTGCAAAGGAACTGTCATCTCTTCTGCGATCGCTAATGCTGCCACATAGTCATAGGCGCGAATCTGTTTTATGACCGCTTCTTTTCGTATTTCGTCCACTAGATAAAAATTCTGAGATTCTACACATCGATTTTCAAAATCATCCTCATTATCTTCATTCAGTTCCCAGTATGTTTCCACATCGTAATTTTCCCGATCTTCTGCATGGGGATTAATTTTTCTCTGAGGCGTGCTGACCTGGATCGGGCGCATTCTTGACTCCCCGGTAGCTGCTAGAATCTGCAATGCACTTTTCATAGCAGGAGTCCCTGATGATACATTCAATAATATCTCGTCCTCCGGATATTTCTTGTGAATCTCTTTCAGCAATTCTCTGTACTCTAAAATAAATGAATCAAAAATCTGCACTTCTTTCAATTCCGGCTTTTCATAGGAATAAATCCGGAAGGGATGTCCTAACTTCTCTCCCAATTTCTCCAGGCAATAGCGATATCGATTATCCCTTTCCTGAAACTCACACATTTCTTTTGATAAGTATAAATACACAATATCCGGCTGATATACCCTGCAAATATGAAGCATTGCCCCATCCCTGAAGTTAGAAACAGGATCCGTGCCTCCTATTGGTGAAAATAATATTTTTTTCCCGCTCATTTCA
Source organism: Candidatus Anaerostipes excrementavium (assembly GCA_019114985.1). Classification (GTDB taxonomy): domain Bacteria; phylum Bacillota; class Clostridia; order Lachnospirales; family Lachnospiraceae; genus Anaerostipes; species Anaerostipes excrementavium. Next base: position 119,458 of record DXEM01000015.1, on the reverse strand, counting down.
GTATCCTTTCTTCCAAATCACGTACCATATCTATTGTTTTTTATTATATCATAAATCCATGCGTTTTTTACCTCCTCAGCCACTTATATTTACTCTATTAAGATGAATTTCTTAAGATCGTCATTTCCCATTTTACTTTCCTTTGATCTTTGATAGAATAGTACATAATTCATATGAAAATAGAGATTTGTCCTTTATAGAAAAACTACAGCGTTACCAAAACAAATTTGACAGAAAGAAGGAACATTTTTATGCTGCAAATCAAAGATATTTATAAAGAATATCGAACCGGTGATCTGGTGCAAAAAGCCCTGGATCACGTTAGCCTCAATCTGAGGGATAATGAGTTTGTCGCGATTTTGGGACCAAGCGGTTCCGGAAAGACCACTTTGCTTAATATCATCGGAGGATTGGATCAGTATGACAGCGGCGATCTGGTCATTAATGATATCTCCACGAAGAACTACAAAGACCGGGACTGGGATTCTTACCGCAACCATACCATTGGATTCGTATTTCAATCCTACAATCTGATCCCTCACCAAGATATTCTTTCCAATGTAGAACTTGCTCTGACGATCTCCGGCATCTCAAAATCCGAGCGCAGACAGCGGGCAATGGATGCTTTGACGGAAGTTGGTTTAGGAGAACAAATTCACAAAAAGCCGAATCAGCTTTCCGGAGGCCAGATGCAGCGAGTTGCCATTGCTCGTGCCCTGGTCAACAATCCTGAGATTTTATTGGCGGATGAACCGACCGGAGCCTTGGACAGCGATACAAGCGTTCAGGTTATGGAACTTTTGAAAGAAGTTGCCAAAGACCGCCTGGTCGTTATGGTCACCCATAACCCGGAACTTGCAGAATCTTATGCCACACGTATTGTAGAATTAAGAGACGGAAAGATCCGCAGTGACTCTGATCCTTTCGAGCTTCAGAGATCCCATTGGATGGAAGCCGAACATAAAAACATGGGAAAATCTTCCATGTCATTTCTTACGGCTTTATCTCTGAGTTTTCATAACTTAAAGACAAAGAAAGCCCGGACGATCCTGACTTCTTTTGCCGGTTCTATCGGTATTATCGGTATCGCCCTGATTCTGTCTCTTTCCACAGGAGTCAATCAGTACATCCAATCCATCGAGGAAGAGACATTGTCTGAATATCCTCTGCAGATCCAGAGTACCGGATTTGATCTGACTTCTATGATGGGAGATGCCCAGGGGAACGCAGATGGAGAAAAGGAGAAAGAATCCAAGAAGGAAGCTCAGATCCACGTAACGGAAATGATCACAAATATGTTTTCTAAGATCGGCTCCAACGACCTGACTTCCTTGAAAAAATATTTTGACGACGAAAAGAGTGACATTGAGCAATATACGAATTCGATTGAATATACCTATGATGTATCGCCGCAGATCTACAGCGCCGATACCAAACATATACAGCAAGTGCATCCGGACAGCTCTTTTTCTTCTCTCGGTCTTGGATCTTCCACGAGCAGCAACAGCATGATGTCTTCTATGATGAGCACCAATGTTTTCTATCAGATGCCGCAGGAAAAGAGCCTCTACGAAGACCAATATGACGTCAAAGCCGGTCATTGGCCGAAAAAATATAACGAATGTGTCCTTGTCCTTACCGGAAATGGAAATATCAGCGATTTCATGCTCTACACGCTTGGTCTGAGAGATCATGATGAATTGGAGAAAATGATCGAGCAGTTTTCAAAAGAAGAAAAAGTAAACGTTCCCGATGATATATCATCGTCCTATTTTTACAAAGACATTCTGGGTACCAAATTCAAGCTTGTCAATCCAAGCGACCGATATGAGTATGATAAGAAGTACAAAGTATACTGGGATAAGACAGACGATGAAAAATATATGAAAAAGATTCTCGATCAGAGTGAAGACTTGACGATTGTCGGCATTGTTCAGCCAAATGAAGATGCCACCGCAGCTATGATGTCTTCCGGAATTTACTATCCTGCATCCCTTACCAATCATGTGATCAAGGAAGCTCAGTCCAGCGATATTGTAAAGAAGCAGCTGGATCAGCCGGAGGTGGATGTTTTCACCGGAAAAGATTTTGATGATAAGAACAGCAATCAGCTGGATATGAATTCTTTGTTTACGATCGATACCAACAAGCTAAAGCAAGCTTTTTCCATTGATCAGAGCAAATTATCCATGGGAAGTACAAAAGGTTTTGATTTAAGCGGTATACAAATCGATGCGTCATCCCTTCCTTCCCTTGATACAGATGCTTTATTCGCGGATATGGAACTGGATGTCAGTGAAGAACAAATGACAGAATTCAGCAATCACATAACTTCTGACTTTGAAACTTACCTAAAAGAACATCAGCTGGCAGATCCTGAGAAGATGGACGAATATTTTATGGCCTATCTCCAGACAGACAGCGCTCAGTCCTATATCCAGAAAAGTATGACGAATTTTCTTCAGGAAAGCGGTCTGACTGAACAATTCCAGAAGAATCTGGAAAAGCAAATGCAGTCTATGATGCAGGAATATACCAAGAGCCTCATGAGCTCCATTGAAAAACAAATTGCCTCTGCTATGCAGCAGCAAATGGGGAATCTGGCCGGCAGCTTCCAAAATGCCATCCAGATTGATGCCTCAAAATTCCAGGAAGCAATTCAGATGAACATGAACGAAGAAGAATTGTCGGAGTTAATGATGTCATTGATGACTTCCGAGACAACGACTTATGAAAACAACCTGCAGAAACTGGGATATGCGGATTTTGATGAGCCTAGCGGTATCAATATCTATCCAAAAGATTTTGAAAACAAAGAAAAGGTTATCCGGATTCTGGACGATTACAACGATCGGATGGAGAAAGAGGACGAAGACAAAGTGATCTCTTACACCGATTACGTCGGTACTTTGATGTCCTCTGTAACAGATATCATCAACGTCATCAGCTATGTTTTGATTGCTTTTGTCGCCATCTCCCTTGTTGTATCTTCCATTATGATCGGTGTCATCACCTACATCAGTGTATTGGAACGAAAGAAAGAGATCGGTATCTTACGAGCAATCGGCGCATCCAAGCATAATATCTCTCAGGTATTTAATGCAGAGACTTTTATCATCGGTCTTCTGGCCGGCGTACTGGGAATTGCCATCACACTCCTTCTGCTGATTCCTGGAAATATGCTGATCCACGGCATTGCCGGCACAACAAGTGTAAGCGCTCGGCTTCCGGTGAACGGCGCCGTCACTTTGATCACTTTAAGTGTAATCTTGACCTTAATCGGCGGCTTAATTCCATCCAGAAAAGCCGCAAAGAGCGACCCGGTAACTGCACTGCGTTCAGAATAAAAACTTTATACACGAAAAAAATCAGCGTCCCAAGGTGTTTATCATCTAAGGCGCTGATTTTGTATTCTATTCGTCCTTTTCTTATTGTTTCTGTATCGACATGCCGCATGCAATCGCCCGAAACAATCGATACGCAGCATCCAGATATAACTCTTCACTTCTCTCCATCGCTTCTGAGAGCTCCATCGCTCCATTGACCGTCGTCATAACCGTAGAAATTCCTGTATCATAAATTCCTTCATATCCCTTCAGAAGCCCACCAACGATCGCAGCTGCAGGCACATGTGCCTTTTTGCATCTTTTCCCAATTCCGGATGGTACTTTTCCAAAAGACGACTGCCAATCCATCCTTCCTTCTCCTGTAATCACAAGGTCCACATCTTGAAGCTTCTCATCGAATCCTACCATGTCTAAAACCGTCTCTATCCCAGATCGTAGATTTGCATTCAGGAATGTAAGAAAGGCAAATCCCAACCCTCCGGCAGCGCCTGCGCCTTTTATCTCCGCCGTTTGACACTTCATCTCTTCCTCAACTAACTGCGCATAGCGGCTCATGCCTTTTTCCAAAAGTTCCAGATCTTCTTTTCCCGCACCCTTTTGCTCTCCGAATGTATATGCTGCTCCATTCTGTCCCAACAAAGGATTTTCAACATCACACATCACGGTAAATACCGCTTCTCTGACTCCGGAATGCAGACCCGACAAATCTATCTTCTCTACTTTTCCCAAATGTTTGCCGCATCCCGCCAGAATCTTTCCTTCCGAATCCAGAAAGCGAACGCCGAGGGCGCTCATTGCCCCCATACCGCCGTCATTGGTAGCGCTCCCGCCAATCCCAACGACAATCTTACGAACTCCCTGATCTAATGCATCTGCAATCAGCTGACCGGTGCCATAACTGGTCGTTTCTTTTGGATCCCGTAGGGAGACCGGAACCAAAGGAAGTCCGGAAGCTTTCGCCATCTCAATTATGGCAGTCCCATCCGGGAGCAGCCCATAAGATGCTGTAATTGTTTTTCCCAACGGATCCATCACCGGAATCTGACGATAAGAGCCGTGCTGTTCTTTGACCACGGCTTCCATGGTACCTTCCCCACCGTCTGCTGCCAGAACGCTTTCTGTCTCCGCCTGCGGAAAGACTTTTTTCGCTGCTTCTTCTAATAATTCTCCGATCCTCTCAGAGCTTAAAGACCCTTTAAAGGAATCTGACGCAAATAATATCTTCATACTTACCACTCTATCTCTTCCGGATACTCGATCCTTGTTCTGACCTGATATGTTTTCTTCCCAAATTCACGCGCCCAGTCATTGATCTTCTTCTCCATGTCATAGTATTCTTCATCCTTCTCCATCAGCGCCCGGGTAATCTCCTTCAGCATATCCCTGCGATTTTTAAACTTTGTATTGATCAGCCGCAGATTACATTTTCGAACAAAGGCCACCATATAATCTATGTAATAATCCGGTTCCATCTGACTGCGCATCTCCATCAGTTTCTCTGCCTCTTTCTCTCCGATCGCTTCTCCCAAGGCCTCCCAAACTGCCGCACATAATACTTCTAAGTTGGAACGATCCCGATAAAAACGCATCAAAGATCTTGGCTCATATACTTTTCCTTTATATTTGCTGTGCCTTCCATAATGTCTTCTGGAAAGCGGATATGTATCCGGCAGCGCAATCGCTACAAACAACGCTTCCGGAAAAAAGATATTGGTACTGTAATATACATTTTCTGTCGGAGTCGTTATCTCATGCCACTTCATTGTATCCTCGTCCATCCCGTTATCCACCACCAGAATATCCCTTGATTTCTGATACGCATGACGAATCTCATAGCACATCCCCAGCAGTAAATCTTTCACTCCATAATATGGACTGTCCGGACGCTCATCAAATCCGCACATTCCATAAATGGAATCCACCAAATCATAAAGATCCTTATAATCACCACATATGTTTATCCCAATTAAATGCTTTGTAGGTCTGATTTGCAGCATAAGTCTTCCTCCTTTTTTCTTTTATTTTAACATAGGTATACTTTCCTACCAAGTTAAATTTATATCTTTTTCGGAGATTATGATCCGTCTGCCACCGGACTCTAACATTTTCTTATTTTGTACATATAATACACTAAACACGTTTGGAGGTTTTTTTATGTATCTATTCGCCGGCATTTTATTTGCCGTTTGTATTTTCTTTTTTATCATTCATTTTTTCCGCCGAAGAAAAATCATCTGCAAAGTACGCTGCATGGATCCATGCAAAAAAAGGCGGCTGCTAAATGATCTTGCCAAGCCTTTCGGCTTTGCTTACGATGCAGACTGCGACATTATTACTTCAAGATTGGATGCGCCGCAAAAAGCATTTGGCTACCGCCATTTATACGATCAGACAGCTTCTCATTTTAACATGGTCTTTGACTGTGAACCTATATATTTCGATTACCACGGACGAACCTGGATGATCGAATTCTGGAAAGGACAGTATGGAATTAATATCGGCAGCGAAATCGGCATTTATCATGCAGATGGCCTGGTCTCTCCGGAACAGTATGAAAAAACACAGTTTCACGCTGCGTCAAAAAAGGAACTTCTTCCGATTTCTATGGAACTAAGCTGGAAAGGGAAACCTTTATTTTGCATCCATCGGCTCCACTGGTGGCTGACAGGATTTTGTACCGGTAAATATGCAGACCCCAGAGATCTGAGTATGAATGTCTCCATCACTTTTCCAAATGAAGAGATGATGGATAGCTTTACAAAAAGTCTGCTTTATACAGGATACACCGCCTGCGACATCTGTATCTGCTGCCCGACGGTCTCTTTTACTTTCTGTATCCCCCATTGCAAACAACCGAAGCATTGCTTCCGTTTCCCATTTGCTCAGTGGAAAAATCGTCTGCTTTGCAGATTGTATCGTCATATCACAAAGCCTTTTGACTGCGTATTGGATCAAATCCTATATCTGTATTTCTTCCTGCCTGCTGCCTTTCGTCATACGCTTCGTTTCAAAAAGCACCGAAGGCAAAAATGTAAAGCGAAAAAACACAGGAAACGGCAATGAGCTCTTATTCCCGGATCTCTCAGTCATTTGAGCACCCCTGCATCCTCCCTCTATGCCAATCTTCCCGATATGTTGTCTTCAGTGATTGCCACCGAGGGACAGGAAAAACCAATGATAATTTCCTAAAAAATGAAGTTTTATATGTGTCCGCGCTAAAATATTATGAAACACACTGCTATACTTATTTAGAACTTGGAGATGGAGATGAACTTTGGGAAAATCGTTCTTTTTCCGCTATAAAATCCACGCATTCTGAGTCTTTTGAACTTATTGCAAGATTTTTTCAGCAAAATCGATTTTACGCTGTTTATGGCAATCACGATATCGTAAAGAAAAAGAAAAACTTCTCCCAAAATCAGTGCGGCAATTATTTTTGTGAACGGAATCAGTGCTCCTGCTCCTTATTGCCCGGTATTCATTTTTACTCAGGAATCATCCTGAAAGATCAGGAAGACGAAATGGATATTTACCTCACCCATGGACACCAGGCAGACTTCCTCAACAGCACTTTATGGCCGCTTTCCCGCTTCCTGGTTCGTTACGTATGGCGGCCTCTGGAACAGCTTGGAATTCCTGATCCGACCAGCGCGGCCAAAAACAACCGAAAGAAAAAGAAATCCGAAAAGCATCTAACTAACTGGGCACGACAAGAAGGCCATTTGCTGATTACCGGTCACACCCATCACCCTATGATCGGGACGCCTTCCTCTCCCTATTCTAATACAGGGAGCTGTATATCACCATCCGGCATTACCTGCATTGAAATTACAAACCGATGTCTTACTCTGGTAAAATGGGCGTTAAGCGCCGGTTCCGACCAAACACTCTGCGTGAAACGAATTCCACTTGGTAAGACTGTCTGCATTGATGACTATTCTTTATAGAATAGAATCCTGTTTTGCAGGATTCTCCGCCTGCGGCGGGTCGCTTCAGCGACGTTTTCCGCACCGCCGCAGTGCGATCTTCGCGGAGCGTTTTATTCCATAGGAACGAAGTTTCCTATGGAATAAAATATGGACACACCGTTTTCGATATATTCCAAACAGTGTGTCCATAACTCTGATATCTTTTTCTCTTAATCAATCCAGCCAAAATGCCGGCAGGCATTGTAGATTCCATCCTTATCACAATCATCCGTAACATAGTCAGCTTTTTCTTTTAATTCATCAATCGCATTGCCCATTGCGATGCTTGTCCATTCGTCCCTGAACATGGACAAATCGTTCTTCTCATCACCGAAAACGACTACATCCTGATAGTCTCCGCCGATATGATTCATTATTGCTTTGATCCCTACCGATTTGTCTCCCGGCTCTACAAAGATATACTCCTTATGGAAACGACACCATGGTAATTCTTTCAATGCTTCCAGCTGATCTTCTTCCGGTGAAGCACAGGCAATATACACTTTGTAGATTTTATCATAATCCCGCGGATCTAATCCGGGAACGACTTCTGTTTTCATATACAAATCATGGGTATAGTCATAAAATCTCTGATCCGGCGCCAGTCTTCTCTTTGTATTGTCCGGTGAAATCGCCCATATAAAGTTTTTCTCCTTACACTCATCAATCAATTTCAGACACTTATCATAATCCAATGGTTTGATCTCAATCAGCTTATGATCGATTGTAATTCCGTTTCCGCCATCACTTACCATATTAGAAAATCCCAGCGCTTCCATGTTTTCCACAGCCATTGCATAACTGCGTCCTGTGGCGATTGCAACAAAATGTCCTGCGTCCTTTAGCTTTCGAATTGCGGCTTTTGTAGATTTCGGAATATATTGTTCCCCCGGCACTCCCACTGCCAGCGTTCCATCAATATCAAAAAAGAAAAATTTACGTTTCATAAAATCGTCCTCCCGATTTTTTATTGTAACGACTTTTTTGACAAAGACCAAGCATTTTTTTGTGAAATTATGTATAAATTCAATATTTCAATGTAAGTTTAGAAATCTTAATGAATTCTTAAGAAAAATAAGTTATAATTAAGATTATCATCAACATGTTCCAGAGGTTTTATAAAATGTTTGAAAATTATATTGATTCTATTTCCGTCGGTCTGATGAATCTAAATGTTGGGATCGACGCTCCTCTTGCGATGCTGCTCGCCAAGATTGCTGTATACGCCTTTTTCGTATATGTGGTCACAGCCGCAATCGTCCTTCTGGGAAGAATCACTCGGCTGATACGCATCGTAAATCCCATCGGCACAAAAGCCGTTAGTGCCGGATGTGCCCTGTTCATCTTCCTAAGCGTACTTTCCCTCTATTTGATGCGGGATTATTTTGTGCGGATCCTGGCACTTTTCCAGCCACAAGTCATATCTTACTTATTCCGGAATCCAGGACAAGCCTTCCTCATTGTCCTGCTGTTAGCCGTACTGGTCGTATGTTTGCTTGCCCTTTGCTGGGTCCTTTACGCCTGTGTCATCGGATGTCACGATCTTATATCCAGGAACTTACAGGCCAATGGCGCGTTGACCGGCATCCTTTTATCCTGCTATGAGTTATTATCAGGCATTGCCTGGCTGGCGGCATTTATCTGCGCAATGGGAATGGGATTTGTCATTTTCTTCATTCCATTTTTCTTCGCGGCATCTCTCGCCAGACGCGATAAACGTTATTATGATTAAGAATCAAAACCACCGGCTTAGCCGGTGGTTTGCACTGCGGCTATAAGCCATTATTACCTGCTTTCCTCTAAAGAGGCTCTGAATAGTCCGCCTTCCGCACTACATCCTCAAACTAACCTTAAAAGGTTACTTCTTCTTGTTCGGGTTTACCGGCTCACCCGTAAACGGGTCAATATACTCCTTTAACGTCATTTGGTCATATTCCAGATCCTCTTTTAACTGATTTCTTATATATTCTTCTATTTTCTTTGCATTTTTCCCTACTGTATCCACATAATATCCTCGGCACCAAAAATGTCGATTCCCATACCTATATTTTAAATTCGCATGTCTTTCAAATATCATCAGTGAACTTTTCCCTTTTAAGTATCCCATTATTTCTGAAACACTATATTTCGGCGGAATCCTCACAAACATGTGAATATGATCGATGCATGCTTCTGCCGCGAGAATCTCTATTCCCTTTCTTCTGCATAATTCACTTAATATCCGGCCTACATCGGCTCGGATATCTTTATATATCGCTTTTCTCCTGTATTTTGGTGCAAACACTATATGGTACTTGCATTCCCATTTCGTATGGGATAAACTGTTATTGTCCATTTGGACACACCTCCTTTGTTTTCTTTATGCGGTTGGCGAACCTGCATTTATTATAACATAGGAGGTTTTTTCTTGAAGCTAAAGCTACTTAGGAACACACCTGCATAGCAGGTGGTTTTATTTTCTTCGCATTACAATAAAGAGTCGGAAAGCCTGTGATTCCCACAGCTTTTCGACTCTAAAGCAGAGAAGCCGATAAAATTGTATTTTAATTTGACGGATAGATCCCTAATTTTTCAAAAAAGAGTGTCATATTGGTATATCTCTTTAATGAATTTCCATTATCCATAATAAATTTCCATGTCTCCTTATAACTTCCGGATACATGAAAAGAGTCATCATACAAAAATTGTAAAAAATCTTCTGGTCGTTCACTATACCGGTTCGCATGATCAAATGCTAAATCCTCTTTTTGCTCATCTGTCAAATCTTCTGAAATGTTGTGAAGAACATGTTCCATATTCCTGGAAAAATAATAAATCTCATATGGTAATCCACCTACTTTTTCAGAGCGTACCAAACGATATACAATTGCACGCTTACTAATATTACGACGTTGAAGCCGATCTTTATTCTTCGCTGCAATATGTGTCTCAAAATATTCGGTTTTTCCGTTTTCGGACTGCTGCACTTGGTTAGCTGGAATAAAAGCTCCGTCTGTATCAATAATCTGCACTACCTTTAAAATATCCCGTTTTTTTAAAAAAGGATTTTTTCTCAAATAAGCTGCTATCTCTTTTTGAATTCGATTTTCAATATATTTAACCGTCATATCTTCTCCAGCTGTGATATCTGTATGAAGCACGTCGAATTCCAGATGATGTTTTCTAACTAATTTAGAATATATCAAAGCTAATGCATCCTCATCCGTAGGACCCTCTACCAAAAGCAAAATAATCTTTTTAGTCATGAATTCCCACCTTTCCTGCCCGACGCATTGCCAGTTCCATCTCATAAATATTAGTTTCGTTATATAATTTTTCTTTCTGCCCCCCTAATTTAATACTACGTAAATAAGAAAGACGCGTATTTTGGGTATTTTTGATATATGAAGACTTGATATAACGATTATCTGGATTCACCGTAGTATAAATAAGGAATTCATTTCTTAATACTTCTAACGGGCGTAAATTATGAGAAGTAAAAATAAGCTGTCCCTTTGCTTTTTCTTGCATCACCTCTAAACATTCGCCCAACAGATACTCATAAATACCCGAATCTAATTCATCGACTACCAAACAATACGACTCCCGATTATAACAAGCAACTAAATTACTGCAAATAGAAATGAGCTTCTTAATCCCAGCAGATTCATACATTAACGGAATTCGTGCTTTTCCATGCACTGTAATAATCTCAAACTGAATCCCATCTTTTCCTTTCTCCATTAGCTTTTCAAAGGCATTATAGATCTCAATTCGTATATCTGGTACCAACGTCTTCATAACGATATTAATTTGCTTAATCGTATTTTCCACATAGGAAAATATCTCTTTTGGCACAATATTGATATCTGTGAGCTTCAGCATAATTCCAGTAATATCCGGCTTCATTCTGTCCGGCCAATCTACATTGACCGGAAACGCATCCAAATTCAGAGCTAAAAGTCCATAATGTGTATTTTCAATCACTGCTAAATCATAGAAACCATATTTTTGCAGAATATGCGAAAAAAAATATATTTTCTCTGCATCACCTTTCGTCTTTTTAAATACATCCTGTGCTTTTTTTGCAAACAAAAACGAACTTACTCTAGGCAAATGCTTCTCCTCATCGAAGTCTTCTGTTGCCTGCTGTGCAATCCCTAAGGCAACCATGCTATCCATATCTTTTTCAAAACGCGCATAATACTTCAACGGACGAAAGAGCTCTTTTTCTCCTTTATGATAATCAAAAAGCGAATTTAATCGAGTTCCCTTTTTTCCTGCCATTTCCCGAGCCCGTAATTTCTCTCCACTAATACAGAAACTATATTCTCCATTTTTCAATAACTCAATCTCGTATTCTGCATACATTTCATCGGTATCTCCACAAATTTGAAAACCATAGCTTACACGAGCACTCTCTGTCAAAGCATTCATATAATGATAAAAATGTGGTGGTATTTGTCGTCCGGAAAGAAGACACTTTAATAATACCATGCAATCTACCACAACCGTCTTCCCAGAACCATTCTGTCCATAAATTCCCAGAATACTTCCTTTCATTCCCTTGGCAAAATCTAATCGCCCATGCCGAACATTTTTAATGTTTTCGATTTCCATTGAAACAAGCCGAACTGCATACTGCATGGCATTATACCTCCTTCTGATTTTTCTTTTATTATATATTAAAATATGCAAAAAATCAATTTTTATACATTTTTTGTTAATTTTTTTAACAATTTTAATTTAATATTATCATTTATATTTGTTTTAATTTTCTGGAACTTTTCCATATTGACGATCAATCACAATGACCGGACCATATGCTGCGGCATCTTCTTCTCTTTCGGTACTTTCAGAAACTTTCCCAGGTTTTCCAAACAATATTTCTTCTAGAAAAGATAACTTTCTTCCTAACAGCCGGGCAATGAATCCGACCAAAAGTGCAGCAATAATCGTGCAGCTATCACAGTTACAGATACATCAAAGGCCACCTTGGTTCCTCCAAATTCCGTCTTCCATGTAGAAGAAACGGCTCGTACGAATGACTCTCCCGGAAGCATCGCTACATCCGCAAGCACCTCTGTATAAACGCCAAATCCAAGAATCAAACACCCAATCAACAGATACGCAATGCAGGAAATATAATGATGCGGATTCACAAAGAAAAGCTGTAGCATTGTTAGATCAATAAAATATCCGAACAAAATAGAAATCGGAATCTGCAGCAAATGTTCCAGCTTAAAATTCCGACGCAATATAATAAACTGTATGAAAATCAAAAGTAAACTAACTGCAATAGTAAACTGTCCCAAAGTCCATGGATAATTCAAGCTCAGCACATACGGGATCGACGAAATGGGAGATGTCCCAAGATTCGCCTTTGTTATCAAGCTGACACCCAGCGAATTGATAGACAAACCTATCAAAAACACAATATATCGTTTTATTTTTTCCATTATTCTGTCATTCCTTTCTGTCCAATGTATTGGTATAAACCTTTTGAAAAACCTTCATAAATGCTTCACGTTCCTTCTCAGACAAGCCATAAAAAGCCTCTTCTTCCAACTCTAAGAATGCTTTGGCAACCGCTGCCGCCTGATCTTTCCCCTTTTCCGTCATAAAAACATAAAAACTTCTTCTGTTGCCATTTAACATACGCCGCTCCACCAACCCACTTTTTTCCATGCGGTTTAAAATTGTTGTCAGTGTTCCCGGTTCAATATGACATCCATGAGCAATGTCTTTCTGTTCCGCACCGTCATGTGATAATAAATAATCCAAAATCTTAGGCTGCCCATACAGTCAAGTCATACCCGATTAAAACAAAAAAACACTATTTTCTAAAACCCCAGAAGTGTATAAATCCAAAAATCAACCCCTAAAATATATATACACTATATAAAAAACGCCAAAATTCTCAAATTAGTGTATAATTAGAGTTAGAAAACAAGGATAATTGTATATACACTTTCAAGTTCATGTGCCTTTTGTGTATAAAAAAATGCCATTTTCGTGATTTGAGAAACAAGTTGAAAATGGATACTATGTGGGTACAGGAACCGAAGCGTAGGTTAGGAGTTGCTATGATTTCAAACAAAGAAAAAGTAATGAAATTTATTCAAATGTATTCATCTGATGAAAAGCATGATGAATTTCCAAAGATTACGACAAAGTTCCTATCTGAAAAACTGAATCTGCAAAGGACAAATCTCAGCACGATTTTAAATCAGCTGGTAAAGGAAGGCAGATTGGTGAAGTACAGCGGGCGTCCGGTACTTTATCAGATGGCAGAAGAAGCCGAAGGGCAAAAGGATGTTTTTACAGAAATTATCGGTTTTGACGGCTCTTTAAAAGAAGCAGTCGCTACAGCAAAGGCAGCGGTTCTTTATCCGGAAAGGAACTGCAACATCCTATTATCAGGACATCAGGGAAGCGGGATTCACTATTTTGCAAAAAAAGTTTTTCAGTTTGCAGTAAAAGCAGGGATATTAAAATCCCATGCGCTCTTTTATGAAGCAGACTGCAAATCTCTTCAAGAAGGTACAGAAAGTATCCAAGAGATTTTTTTAGGAAATCAAAGTACGCCGGGACTATTAGAGAAAGTCGATGGCGGGATGCTGCTCTTAAAACACGCGCAAATGCTTTCCGCATACAACCGAAGTATTCTATTTTCCATATTGAATGAAGAAAGGAAGGGAACCGCCGGAAATTCTAAAAAAGCAAAAAAGACAGGCTGCAGCATCATTTACAGCGTAGATGATGAAAACAGTGAAGAAGCACTTGAATTTTATAAAAATCATCTTCAGTTTCGGATCTGGCTGCCGCCGCTTAACAAACGTCCACTAAAAGAACGATTTGCATTCATTGAAAAATTCCTTAAAAAAGAGGCAGAAAAAATTAAGCGGATGATCGAGGCAGATACCAGCATTCTTCATGCATTGATGCTTTACGATGTGCCGGAAGATCTTCGGGGATTACGAAACGATATCCATGCCGGATGTGCTAACAGCTATGTTCGTTCCTATCAAAACAAAAACCGCACCATCCAGCTTCAGATGTCAGATTTCCCAAATTATGTAAGAAAGGGAATCCTATATTACAAGACATATAAAGAAGAAATCGATCTGCTGATCATCACTGACTGCCGCTATACATTCAGCGCTGCCCAAGTGCTCAAGGATAATAAATCAAGGAAGCAGGATATCTATCAATTTATGGATACCAGAAAAAGGGAATTGCGCAGACAGGAAATGACCGAAGAGGAAATTGACATCGTTATTTCTGCAGAATTGAAAGCAGAGTTTCAGAAGTATTCCCAGCAGCTGTATGATCGAGTGACGGATAAGAACATTTTCGAAAAAATGGTTTCCGAAAAATTACGGCAGCTGGTACAGCGTTTCTGCCAAAAGACAGAAAACGAGTTAGGCATCAAAATCGAAGAGAAAATCTACTTTGAAATATGTCTGCACCTTAACGGCTGTCTTGTAAAAACAGGCACCAAGCAAAGAATTTCTAATACAGAAATCAGCCGGCTGATCGGACAGTATCCAATGTATTATCAACTTGCAAAAGATCTGAATGAAGATCTGAAAAGTGAGTTCCGATCTGCTTTAGACGCAGACGAAATTGTGTTCCTTATGTTATTCCTGCTCCAAGGCAGAGAAGAAAAAGAAGAGCATCAGGTAGTCACTCTTATCGCCATGCACGGCAACCATTTGGCAAGCTCTATTACGGAAGTCGTCAATATCATGGCGGATGCAAAAAATACATATGCTTATGATCTTGCGCTGGATAAACATATCCATACTGCCTATGAGGAATTGAAACAAAAGATCATCCAGATTCATCAGGGCAAGGGAATTATCCTGATTTACGATATGGGATCTATTCGTACCATGGCGGAGTCCATCGTACAGGAAACAGGAATTCGTATCAAATGTATTGAAATGCCGGTCACTCTTTTGGGCATTGCAAGCAGCAGTTTTGCGGCAAAAAATGCCTCCTTGGATGAAGTTGTGGAATATCTTCAAAGTAATTTCCATAACATTCAGTACTTCCGAGAAAAGCAAGGAGAAAAACAGCATCTTCTCTTAATTTCCAATCATCAGGATCTGATCGCAGAAGCAAAGACGGCACTGAAAGATCTGCTTGGTTGGAAAGGAGAAATCAATACCATAGAAAAACTAGATATGAACTATTTATATAACGAAATTGACCGAATTTCTCAGAAAGGAAAAATTGTCGGAATTATTGGCGAAGAAGATCCAGGACTAAAACAATACCCATTTTCTTATATTCAAAATCTGACACAAACAAATGCAGAAAATCTGGAAGAATTCTTTCAAGAAGTGGAAGAAGACGGAATAGAAGAAACCTTTGACTATTTAGAAGACCAATTCAATCAGCTGGATATGCAGAAAATGAGGACCTATCTTCTCCCTCTGTTAGATCAGCTGGGAGCGCTCATGAAGATTGAGATGGACGAAAATAAAAAAATCGGCCTGATCGTTCACATGGTTTGTCTGATTGATCGTCTCTTACATCATCCGGGGCCTGCCGTTAATTTTATGGCATCGAATATCCTGGTCACTCAAGGAAAACTGGTGGAAGAAGTGAAACAACTGTTAGTTCCGCTGGAGAAAGCATTTCATGTAACAATTAGTGAAATAGAAATTGCTATTGTAATTTCTATTATAGAAAAGAATTAAAGTTTGATGAAAAATCATCAGGGAAGGAAAAATTATGACGAAGGAAGAAGTAACAATGATCGGATTTGAAATTGTATCATTCTCAGGGGATGCACGTTCCAAATTATTGATGGCACTCGATAAAGCAAAAAAAGGCGATTTCTCAGAATGCGACAAACTGATTGAAGACGCCAATGAATGCTTAGTCGAGGCACATAACTCCCAGATGGATGTTATGCAGAAAGAAGCCAGCGGAGAAGATCTGGAACTTGGATTCATTATGGTCCATGCACAGGATCATCTGATGACAACCCTTTTGTTAAAGGACATTATCGGAACATTAATTGATGTTTACCGCAAATAAAAAGAGGAGGAGGATTACATCATGAACAAACTAATTCAAACGATTGAAAAGATGAAACCGTTTTTTGATGCGGTTGCAAGAAATGTATATTTAAAAGCGATTAAAGATGGATTTATTTCCTGTATGCCGATTGTCATATTTTCCAGTATTTTCTTGTTAATTGCCTATGTTCCGAACATTTTCGGATTTTACTGGCCGGAAGGAATTGAGGCAATATTCACGAAACCGTATAACTATTCTATGGGAATCCTTGCCGTGGCGGTATCTGCAACAACGGCAAAGCATTTTACAGATTCACTGAATCGAAATATGCCTGAAAATAACCAGATTAATAATTTATCTACGATGGTATGTGCAATTATCTGTTTCTTAATGTTGAGTGCAGACTCCATAAAGGACGGACTTGCCAATGGATATATGGGATCGAAGGGACTTCTGACAGCCTTTCTGGTAGCATTTTTAGTAGGTGGAATTTATAGATTTTGTATTTATCGAAATATTACCATTAAGATGCCGGAACAGGTACCTCCGAACCTTTCACAGACCTTTAAGGACATTATTCCTTTTGGACTTTCTATTATTATCGTTTGGATTTTCGATATGTTTTTCAGAAATGCCATGGGAATGAACTTTGCCGAGGGAATTATTACCTTCTTCCAGCCATTGTTCAGAGCTGCGGACGGGTATATCGGTCTGGCAATCATTTTCGGCGCAATGTCTTTGTTCTGGTTTGTCGGTGTTCACGGGCCTTCCATTGTAGAACCGGCAGTATCAGCAGCGTTGGTATTAAATCTTACAACCAACTTAGAGGCATATCAGGCAGGAGAACATGCGACAAAAATTTTAACATTAGGCGCTCAGCATTTTGCAGTAACTTTCGGTGGAACCGGAGCGACTCTTGTGATCACTCTGATGTTTGCCTTTATGGCAAAATCCAAGGAATTGAGGGCAGTCGGACGCGCCAGCAGTATTCCGGTGTTGTTTAATGTGAATGAGCCGATTTTGTTCGGGGCACCGATTGTATTAAATCCGGTATTCTTTGTACCATTTGTATTTGCACCGATTGCAAATATCTGGATTCTTAAGATTTTTGTGGATTATCTTGGAATGGACGGTTTTATTTATGATCTCCCATGGACAACTCCCGCACCGATTGGCGTACTGCTTGGATTGGGACTTCGGCTTCTGCCGCTGATTTATCTTGTAGTTATTATTATTGCCGATTTTGTAATATATTATCCGTTCTTTAAAGTCTACGACAATGAAAAACTTCAAGAGGAAGAAGAACATCATTTAAAAGATATTGAAAAAGAAGAAAAAGAAATCAAAGTTGACGGCAGTATTTTAAAATCCAAAAGAATTCTTGTGTTGTGTGCAGGAGGCGGAACCAGCGGACTTCTGGCAAATGCATTAGATAAAGCAGCAAAGGAAAAGGAGATTCCTTTGATTACGGCAGCAGGTTCCTATGGAGCGCATATGGATATTATGAAAGACTATGATCTTGTCATTTTGGCGCCGCAGGTAGCTTCTTACTATGAAGATCTGAAAAGAGATACCGACCGGCTTGGTATAAAGAGTGTTGCCTGTGAAGGAAAACAGTATATTAGCCTGACAAGAAATCCGGAAGAAGCATTAAAATTCGTATTCAGTATTATGGAGGAAAATAATAATGAAATTTCGCAGTGACTTTATTTTTGGAGGGGCTACCGCAGCATATCAGTGCGAGGGAAGTACCAGTGATTATGGAAAAGGAAAAAATGAGTGGGATGTATTTTTAGAAGAGCAGGGACGGTTTAAGGCAGATCCCGCCAGCGACTTTTACCATCAATATCCGGTGGATTTGAAACTGTGTCATGATTTTGGAGTCAATGGAATTAGAATTTCTATTGCATGGACCAGAATTTTTCCGGATGGGGAGGGGAAAGTAAATCCGGAAGGAGTGGAATTTTATCACAAGTTATTTAAAGAATGTCACAGGCAGGGAGTAGAGCCTTTTGTAACACTGCATCATTTTGATACACCGGCAGATTTCTATAAAGATGGTGATTTTATGAATCCGAAAACCATCGATGCTTTTGTAGAGTATGCGAAGTTCTGCTTTGAGGAATACAAAGAGGATGTTACATATTGGTTTACATTCAATGAGATTTGGGCAGTAGCCACAAATAAATACATCGAGGGAACCTTCCCTTATGGAGTCAAATATGATATCGCAGGAGCTGTACAGCTGATGCACAATATGATGGTTGCTCATGCAAAAGCGGTTGTGGCATATAAGGAGGCGGAATATAAAGGAAAAATCGGTATTGTTCATGCCATGGAAAGCAAATATCCATATAATGAAGCAGCACCGGAAGACATCAAAGCCGCAAAAAATGAAGATGTGCTAAACAATCAGTTTCTTTTAGATGCCACATTCCTTGGAGAGTATCAGAAGGAAACTATGGAAATCATTCAACGTCTGGTCAGTTTAAATGGAGGAGATTTCTGTGCAAAGCCTGATGAAATTGAGGTCTTAAAGAAGGCGGCAAAATACAACGATTATCTCGGAATCAATTATTATCAGAGTCGTTTCGTGCAGGCTTATGACGGGGAAAGTGATATTTTTCATAATGGAACCGGGGAAAAGGGTACTTCAAAATTCCGCTTAAAAGGTGTCGGAGAACGTATGGAAAAAGAAGGTATTCCGAAAACAGACTGGGATTGGTTAATTTACCCTGAAGGACTTTATGACTTAGTCATGCGAATCAAAAAGGATTATCCGAATTATAAAGCCATTTACATTACAGAAAACGGTATGGGATATAAAGATGATTTTGTAAACGGAAAGATTGACGACACCCCTCGTATTGATTACATCAAGGGTCATTTAGAATGGATTTTAAAAGCAATCAAAGACGGTGTCAATATGAAAGGATATTTCGTATGGTCTCTGATGGATATGTTCTCTTGGACAAACGGATACAACAAACGATATGGCTTATTCTATGTAGACTATGAGACACAGAAACGTTATCCGAAGAAATCCGCTTTTTGGTTCAAACAAGTCAGTGAAACGAAAGAGGTATAACCATGGCAGAATATCAAGGAGTCATCTTCGACTTTAACGGCACTTTGTTTTTTGATAACGACAAACATGTCTTGGCATGGAATGAAATTTCTAAAATTCTTCGGAACAAAGAAATAACGGATCAGGAACTTCATGAAAAGTTCAACGGAACTCCAAATGAACAAATCATTCGTTATATGACAGACAATCAGGCAGATGCCGAAGAAATTTTAAAATATTCCAGAATGAAAGAATCATTTTACCGAGAATATTGTCGGAAAGATCGCGAAACGTTCCATTTAGTCAAAGGTGTAACCGAATATTTTGATGACCTTTTGAATGCCGGGATACCATTCACCATTGCCAGCGCTTCGATTAAAGAAAATATAGACTTCTTTATCGAGAGCTTTCATTTAGACCGCTGGATAGCGCCTGATCAGATCGTCTATGACGACGGAACCTACAAAAATAAGATTGCTATGTTTAAAGACGCATCGAAAAAGATTGGAGTGCCACTTTCTGAATGCCGGATTTACGAAGATTCTTATTCCGGAATCCGCAGCGGATATGAAGCAGGATGCCGCCAGTTGGTCATCATATGTGAAAAAGAGAAAGAAGCGGAATATCAAATTCTGCCAGGAGTAATCGAAACTCGACAGGATTTTGATGGAGTTACCTTTCAAAAGGGGCAGAATTAAGAATTCAAATAGAACATCGGAGGAGCAATTGCAAAATAGATGAAACATCATCTATGGAGCAGCTGCTCCTTTTTGATGCTAAAAGCTCAAAATCATTGATTAGGCAGTCGGATTTTTTAACTCGGCATTCAATTCGGCATTAACAAGTTAAACAAACGAATCACTAATCCCTGTTTTTCAGGTCTTTTTATAGCATTCCACATTTTAACTCGGCATTTAATTCGGCATGGCCGAATTAAAATAACGAGTTAAATTAATGTGTACTTTGCATATCGGCCTCTATTAACTAATTTTATAATGTATTCCTTCTGCATTTTTTCTAATGTTCGTCTGGCCTGTTGTTCGCTAAATCCACACATTTCCTGCACCGTTGACTTATTAACTGACCCATGCTTTTTGATGTATTCTATAATCATTTCCTTTGCTCGTATATACTGAATAGTTTTATCTCTCGTATATTCTACATCAGATTTTACTGCCTCATACACACGAGCCGTCAACATATAATTCTTCCCCGATGTTTCCAATAATCCATATTTAATGAGATTTGCGAAGCTTTTTCTTACTTCATCCTCAGAAATCTGTGTTAATTCCT
The DNA here is from genome assembly GCA_019114985.1 of Candidatus Anaerostipes excrementavium. Lineage (GTDB taxonomy): Bacteria > Bacillota > Clostridia > Lachnospirales > Lachnospiraceae > Anaerostipes > Anaerostipes excrementavium. The sequence goes on along the minus strand of DXEM01000015.1, from coordinate 98,768 downwards.
GTGCCTTATTCAATTTAATCTGCCTATTATCAACTACATATCTTAAAATCATCAATTCAGAAAGAGAAAGAAAAATTTGCTTTGTATCCTGCTCTTTTACAATGAATTTAACAAAATCAGCATGCTCTGTTACACTAGCTATCGTAAGCTGCACAGCGTCATTAAATACTCTGTATACCGGATATGGTTTGCCCATCGAAACCATCTCTCTGAAAATTATATCTACACCCTGTCCTGTTCTCTGAACATATTTTAATCTCTGTAAAGTTTCCGCTATCAGCTTGTTTCTTGGTACAGAAGGATGTGTGATAATATTCTTTTCGCTAATTCCATCAGGAAAACCACCTGGGTTTTCTATTACAATTTTGTCAGGATAGTGTTTTACATATACCGCTCCAAGCTGTTGATAATCTCTGTGAGAAAGTGCATTCAATAAAGCCTCCTGAAATACCTTTTCTGAAAAATCGGCAATTTCAAGCCGAAATAAACCTATCTGGAGATTTTGGATTTTATTATCGTTTTGTACTTTTTCTGTGAGTCTATCTAGAACTGTAATAATGGGTTGCTTCATATCCAGTCGAGCATTATACTCTTCTAAATTATCCTTGTCGTAATGCAGATAAATTACTTCTGCCTGTGGCAATAATCTTTTAATAGAGGTATCTTTTCCTACAAATAGCAGTCCTGCTATGGTGAGTTTAACTTGTCCACTATCTTCAGTTATAAGTCCAAGATCTCTTAAAAATGCTATATCATCTAATTCCGGCAATGTAGAATCTGCATCTCGTATTTTAAGTTTTTCTTTTAAACTATAAACTACCATAAGATTGATATCATCTACAGAACTCTCCGCAATAATCTGACTTGAAAAATCAGGGGTCTGTGACGTCGAATATATATGACTCATCTCATCAGGATAGTATGGTTTTGAATTTTTACCAAGCCTTCTCAAGCATCTGCCATCTGTTGTGGCATATGTGCTTCCGTCCGATGCAACAGATATTGCAATTATTTTGTTACCTTGATAGTCAATTTCCTCGATATCCGTAAACATCGGCGGTCTTGTCTTATCATAAATAGCTTCACATATGGCGGCGTAGATTTACAGTAGGAATTATAAAGGCAGAAACTTCCAGAGATGTATGGGATATATCAGTCTGTGATCTCTTTTACTATACTTCCTTTTCTTGTCTCTTGCAGCTTTGTCTACAATCTAAATAGATGAAACATCATCTATGGAGCTTCTGCTCCTTTTTGATGCTAAAAACTCAAAATCGTTGTATACTTTTATTAAAAGAGCGGATTTTTGAAATTATTAATTCTAGGGGAGGAGAGAATTAAGATGATCTCATTTACCATTGAAACTAAAAAAATCCAGGTTTGGCCCAGCAAAGATGCCAACCGACCTGTCATTTATTTCAATACATTTTCAGAGGAGGGAGAACAGGTACTATCTCTCTTAAAAGACAATTCTGATATGACCGAAAAAAACCATGATTTCACTCTGGCTGCTATCAGCAACCTTGACTGGGATCATGATATGTCTCCTTGGGATATCCCGCCTATTTTTAAAGGTGACACCCCCTGCACCGGCGGCGCCAATGATTATCTGAATCTCTTAACCAAAAAAATTCTGCCGGAAACAGAGAACCACATCAAAGGCTCCGCCGCCTGGCGAGGACTCGCCGGATATTCTCTGGCAGGCTTATTCGCTGTCTATGCTATGTATCAAACGGAGGCATTTACCCGAATCGCAAGCATGTCTGGCTCTTTGTGGTTCCCGGGAATCATTGAATATATCCATACCCATGAGTTCAAACAAACACCAGACTGTATCTATTTATCTCTTGGCAATAAAGAAGCCAAAACACGGAATCCTTATTTAAAATCCGTGCAGCAAAACACAGAAGAAATCTATAAATCTTATCAAAAACAAGGGATTAACACCACATTTGTGCTGAATCCAGGAAACCATTTTAAGGACGCAGCAGAACGAAGCGCAAAAGGCATCCAATGGATGATGAAACAATGAGGAAGTGAGAATTTAAAAAGAAATTCTAGTGGTTCATCACCCATCTCGCCTTCTCCTGAAGATCTTCACTAAAATCCGAAAGATCATTCAGTGTAATGGCGCCTTCTTCCAATAATTCTATAATATGAATCCACATATTTGATCTGCTATTCCTCTTCCTGATCATCACTCCTGTTTTTTTCTTGTCCTGCCATATTCTGTTTTCCAGTTCCCAGAAAATATCCGATGGCTTTTTGTCCTGTGCAAGAATTTCCTTATATTCTTTGTTCATCTGATCTATATATTGTTCCTGCCATTTCGGAAGTTTCTTTCGAAACAATTTCCAATCTTTTTCATTCGGACGATTTGCACCATAACTCATCATATATCTCACCTTTCATTTTTATCAAAATTTACAGACCAAACAAGCTGGCAGCATATCTGCTTACATGCCATTTGCAGTTCTTTACTGTCTAAGATATACTTTTCCTTCTTTGGTTCTTGATGTCACTCACATATAAATATCTCTATAAACATATTTTAACACACACCATGTATTTTGTTATATTGAAACGCACGCGTGCGTTTTTGATGCGTTTATGATGTGCTTATTATAAATTTTTATCAGATTAATAAAAGAACCTCAGAGGACTACTCCTTTAAGGTCTGATGTTTTGTATATCTTTTTGTTTTTCATAATTTATCCTGATACCAGATCCGGATACATTGCCGGAAACATCTTAATATTCTTCTCTATCTTCGGCAATATAATTTCGGATACTTTTCACATCTTTTGCAACCATCGGATTAATTCGCAATTCTAACATCCTATTCTCCCATAAGTACTTTCAATTCCTCTAAATCCAGCCAACTTCCTCCATCTTTTACTGCTTCCTCAGCCTCCTGCAGCTTTATTAGAAGTTTTCTTTCTGCTCGATCACGCTCATAATCTTTAACATCCATAACTACGGATCTCTCCCTTCTATTCTTAGTCTGATATACCGGTCACCTTTGCGCCACTTTTTAAGATACCATTATAGTTTGATTTTTTAAAGTTCTGAAATAAAGTGCAAACAAAATAAATCCGATACTTCGAATCGTAATTTTGAATTTTTTATCTTCAAGTTTTCCCATTTTGAAATAGCCTGCCTGGTAACAGCAACAGCAAGAATCGGTCTAATGGCAGCCATCCCTAAAATATACTTCTTATTTTTAGATTTCAACATAATTAACGCAACATCTGCTTCTGAAGCGTATTCATATACCATCTCTTTCTGTCATGCTACAATTGACAAACCATTATGTATTCCTCGTCATTTTCACTTACCACTTTAAAGCCTAGCTTTCGATACATACCAACCGCAAAATTTTCTTTCTGTACGGATAGAGATATCTGCTTATATCCCTTATTTTTCAGAAATTGCAGCATTTCTTTCATAAGTGCCGTACCTAATCCTAAGTTTCTGTATTCCTCATACAGCGATATGGCAAGTGAAGGCGTTTTGTCATCAATATGTCCGTAATCATTCATAATACGCACCCATACTGCACCCATAATCTTCTCTTTCATTTCCGCAGCCAAACACCAATCATCTTCCTTTCCAAAATCAGCAACATATACTTGCAGCTCTGGCTGTTCAATGATAGACTTTGATGGCTTTTCCGTTCCCTCCGGGATAAAAATTGCTTCATACAAAAAGTCAGACAATATTTGATACTCACTTTCTTTGATTTCTCTAATCTGATAATTCATATCAATATAACCTCAAAATATCAAATAATAAAATTAACAACACCATATATCAAATGTTAGTTTATATCTTTTCAATCTTAAGATAACTTCCATTTTCTTATTCTACATTTCATTTTTCAATGCCCCATCAGATCAAACTGTATTTTCATCTATTTTCAGTTTCTTCTCCATAATCTCATAAACCAATTGCACATCATTTTCCAGTTCAAAAACCCCGCGCCCCACATTTTTGTAACCTCTATTCTCATATAAGTTCGCTGCAGGAAGCGAAGAGTCTAAAATAGCTATATCATACTTTTCGGCAATTTCCTTTTCCAAGCAATTCATAATATGTGATCCGCAGCCTTGCTTTTGATAAGAGGGCAGCACATATACGCCTGTAATATGATTGCCCTCAAAACAGCCTGTTCCGACAAGCAAATCGTTATACACCAACACTCCCATATTCCCAGACGCTATTCCTTCTAAAATGTGCTGTTTACTATGATGTTCACAAAAGAAATTCACTACTTCTTTTGGATAATAGTCAGGATATATTGCTTTTATAGTTGTATGTAAAATATTTTGAATCTCATTCACCATATCAAAAGTTGCCCTTACATACTTCATGTCGCTCCTCCGATAAACTAATTTTCATTCTGATTTTCCTTTTCAATTATATACAAAAGTATAACCATTTTCAATTCCACTAACTAGGACATGCCAGATACCAAGAGCTAGAAAGTCCGTTATTTCCAAGGGTTGTGACAACTTTTGTTTCAGAATTTAGTTAAAAAAAGACCTCAAAGGATTTCTCCTTCAAGGTCTGATTTTGTATGTCTTTTTTGTTTCTTACAGGATAACGAGTTTTGTGAAAAACACGCTATCGGGGTGTACGAAATGACAAACGTCCTATTCAAACTCGGTAAATACTAATCAATTTTGTTTAATGATTATTCTCTGTCGAGTATGTAGTTCTTTTGATTATTTGATAATTACATATTATCCTGCCTATATAAGCTAATGTTATCATTTTGTTATCGCTGTTGATAACACCAACTCTATAACTGCGGATAATAGCCTTGAATGAAATACTAAATTCCACCTCTATGCTGAATTTAGTCTTACACAACAATCTTACTACGCTCTATTTGTGGTACACGTTTTTTCTATAAATGAACTCTTTTACCTAATTACCACCAATTTTGTAAGACTTAATTCCACATTTATTGCTAAATTCTATTGAAATATGGCATTTAGTCTTCAATATGGAATTTACTTTTACATGTAGAATTTACTTTTTCACTCAACCTGCATTCTGTGCTTTCTAATCATTTGCTACATTTTCAGTAATTATATTCAACCTGTTATTTTAAGTAATTTCCTTCATATGGTTTATCCATCATCCTTTTCACCATACCACATATAATATCTGAATCCAATTCAACATTATCAATGCCTTGCAAATAATAATCAATATTCTCTTTTGTAATATAAGTAGCCCTCCTACTTAATCCCATGCATGCAATAAAAATTCCTTCATTAGTGCAATCATATATATCTTTATTATTTTTCTTATTATACGTCATATCAAAAGCATTTAAAAACTTACTAAACGTTGCATCCCCTAAAAATGTATTCACCTTGTGAAAATATATATACAAAAGATATTTTTTGAAGTATTCTCTTTGAGCCACTTGATCTTCGTTCAACATCCTTTCAATACCTCTAAAAAATATTCTAGAATATAGAATTTCAAATATTTTTCTCCTATACTTATAATTATATCCTCTTTTAATATCTAATGATCGGACTAATTGCATTGGGATTGTCGAATATCCTCTAGACTCATCGAAGATGTTTCTTATAAAGCGATTTCCTGTTGAAAAAACATTTACAATTTTTCTACTTCCTTGTTGAGTGCTAATCTTATTTTTTAACACACCTATTATATAGCTTGGCGAAAGAAATGTATATGCTTTTCTTTTAAAATACATCTTATCTTCAATTGAAATTAATATAGTACAAGCTTCATCCAACTTTTCATTAAACTCAATTTTATTTATTGGAAAATATGTAAATATTTTATACATTTCTCCAAAAGTATGTATAACAAATTTTTGTTGCAGTGCAACCGTTAATGTCCATACAATAAATAAAAAAGATAATATCTTAAAAACTACATCTTGTTCACTTAATGGTTCTGGTAATTTTATTCTTAGCATTAGAAGAGAGCAACACATTCCTCCAAAAGCATACTGCGAAAATGATATATATAAAAAATCTATTATTTTATATATTGGATTTATCAAAATTTTAAATTTCATTTCATCGGAAGTAAAAATTTCAAAAAAGCAAAATAAAGATATCACCAGTAATAATACCGCTAATTTTACTCCTATTATATTTAAAACGGTTAATGCGTAGACACTAATATAAATAATTGTCATTCTCTGATACTCTTTTAAATCAGAATAATTATAAATAGCAATCATTGCAAAGAAAAAAATAAAAATAATATTCTCATTAAATAAATTTTCCATTTTATCGCTTGTAAATAATCTCCTTCCCGCAAAATATAACTTGTATTATCACATCATTTTTCTTAATTCCAACACGCATTATAGATAGAATTGAGTAAAATATCACATTTATTGCCCTTATTCATTGCTGAGACATCAATATAAATACTTATTGTCCAATTCTATTATCATTTCCAACTCCGCTTTCGCTTTATGCGGGATAGCATTATTGCCATCAACAATCTTTCTTAAAGTTTCCTTTACCGCTTTTCCTCTAAATTACCAGTCATTACCATCACCCTAATCAGCATGCTCCACAAAAGACTAAATTGATCAAAAAATGCGCAGACGCAATCCCCACGCAGGTCTGTCGTCCTCTGGGGCAAACTCAGAGAGCGGGACTACTCCCGCTCTATCTCTGGCCTTTACCACGTCCTTAAGAAACATGGGATCATGGCGGTACATCCTCCCAATCCCAAGCCCTTTCCATTTTATTACCTGTCACATTCTCAATCCTCTTCTAAAAGATCTATATTACTTCCTCCTTGCTGTATTCGGAACGCACCTACATAAAATGCAGGATTACCATTCTTCATATCTTTCAGGCACAATAACGTATATTCTTCATCTGCTTCCACTTCTCCGCTATTGTGAATCATAGTAAACAATTCTTTTCCGCTGGCGGTCAATAAATATGCATCTCTGCGAAACAACTTAGGCGTATCATCCGAACTCATAACAATGCCACATATTTTATCATTATGAACTTCTAAATTTATATCCTGATAAATATATAGAGCCAAATCATGATCCTGACTAAGTGCTCCAGCCTCTACTAACGGGACAATATCCTCCTCATAAGATAAGCCTTTATTTTGTATAAAATCCCGACATTTTTCATGTCCATCTTCTTCACAGAAAAATCCGGCAGAATCAATATAATATGTATTTCCACTCTGCATAACATACTTGCATAGTAAGGAAAAAGTATTTGCTTCTTTCGGTGACATATTCCTGATCATATCCAAAGTCCTCAGAGAACATACTTTTGACTTCACAATTTCATTTGCCAAGACTTTCCCCCATAGCTGCTGCAAATCTTCATTGCTGATATTGCCTACAGCATCAAAAAACCGCATCAGCCAATCAAAACTAAACGTATCCTCTTGTGAGGTTTCCTCTATTTCAACCTCCGGCCGATTCGCCTGATAAGACGCTATCATTTCATCTGCTCGCTTTGCTATCTTTAAAAAATTCTGGCATTTATACAACTCAACATAGGAAAGTCTTCCCATTTGAAGTAATTCATCCATTACCTTTTCAAATTCTTTTTCTTTTAATGCTTCCAGGACTTTAATCTTCTCCCCTCTACGAATAAACAGAGTTGTAATAAGTGATGACACAACTCCCTGAACCGCTGGAGAAGTAATCAGTGCCTGTCCTGTATTAACCATCGTATTGAGTATTTCTGGATTCATTTTATCCCCCTGTAGTTTCTAATTTTCCACATTTTTTTATTATAACACTCTATATGCTTTTCATACAGAGCATTTTTCTTTCCTGTTATCTTCCCAGCACACTTTTTTGTTGTCAAGCATTTTTGATTATGTCAACGGCGTAAATTTACAGTAGGAATTATAAAGGCAGAAACTGCCAGAGATGTATCAGATATATCAGTCTGTGATCTCTTTATACTATACTTCCTTTTTTCGCTTCTTACAAGTTCTTTATTTCTATAATCCCCAGATCTCTGCATGGAACTATGCATACTTTTTCACTTCTGTACTGACACTATGGTTCATCCTCTCTATATATTTCCCCAGCTTTTTGTAATTCTGTCTTTCCCATCTTAGCATACTCTCACAGTTCGGCACTTCTTTTTCTGCTCCGTCCACAGTCGGAAGCTCGCTCTCTTGCTCCAACTTATCCCCTCCGTTTCAGTAATACGCCCTTACACATGCCATTTTATCCGCACCTGTTCGGCTCCACCCCATTGGTCGCGAACTCATCCGGGCTGACAGAACATGGCTCACATGCCCTTCCGCATTGCATCCCTTTACTGTCTTTCGGTTTGTCAAACGCATTTTTGCCGCCGTCCAGTTTGAGAGGATATAGGCAGCGCTCTCATCGATCCGTTTTTCCGCTCCTTCTGTTTTTGCTCAGTCTTTCAGCCAATCAACCACCTCAGGGAAATCTTCCTTGCTTCTCTTTGAACTGCAGGGATACATGGTCTTCATCCGCATCGATGTAAAGATACTCCACTTCTTTTTTCTTCCGCCCTATTTCTTTCTGCTGTGGGAATGCCAACTTATGCAGCTTATTTTTGACTGTCTGTTTGCTCACCTGGTCTGTCAGGCTTGTTTCTTCCCCTGCTTTCCGGTATGAGGTCTGCACAGCTTCTTCCAGCAGTTTTGCTTCTGCTCCTTCTGTCAGTCGTTCATGGCTTTCGACCCCCATGATGTGATCCAGCAGATAAGAATGTTTTCCGGTCTGCTTATTCCGGAACAATGTTTTTTCAAAACAGACTGTACTGAGGCTTGTGGTCAGCTGTTTTCTGTCCGTTCTTACCACACTCCATGATTGTTTTTTCACTGTCGCGGAGCATCTGATTGCAATCTTCCAATGTTTCTTTTATAATCTCTAATCCGAAAGCAATCACTTCATCGCGGATCCCATAAACAAAGGCTGTCATATCTTTAGGGTTTTTCATGAATTTTTCTATGATTTTCTCAAATTTTTTAATGCCAATTTCTTCAAACTGTTGTATACTTTTAATCATAGGGAACATCTTTCTTTGTGCTATTGGTTTTGGTCGACTAATATAATAACACAAAACTGGTGTTCCTTTTTCTATGAATCCTACAAAAATTTTACGCTAACAGATATATTGTCCTAATCATACAAAATCCACATTACATGTAACTATAATTTAGACATCAAAAAGGTATCGTGACGCACACTAAGAGCCGGAAAGGCCTCTGCTTATGCGGCTTCCCGGCTCTCTGTTTTGTCCCTTTACAAATTCTGTTAGCGTCTCCTTGGGAGCCGCAGCGAATATCGAAACAGAATTTAGAGAACGATATTTAGCAACGAAAATTTGTTTCGAGATTTTGTTAAAAGTATTGTATTTACAAGGTTTGCAACGAATTTTGTTTCAGAATTTAATTAAAAAAAGACCTCAAAGGACTTCTCCTTTAAGGTCTGATTTTGTATGTCTTTTTTTGTTTCATACAGGATAACGAGCTTTGCGAAAAACGCGCTATCTGGGTGTGCGAAATGACATTTGTGTTATTCAAATTCTATCGTTCCTGGCGGTTTGCTGGTCAGATCGTACATGACTCGATTGACTCCTCTTACCTCATTAATAATTCGGTTCATGACTTTGTTCAGCACTTCATACGGAATTTCTGCTGCTTCTGCTGTCATGAAGTCGATCGTATTGACTGCTCTTAATGCCACCGCATAGTCATAAGTTCTTTCATCTCCCATGACTCCGACGGATCTCATATTGGTAAGTCCTGCAAAATACTGTCCGATGCTTCGGTCCAGTCCTGCATTGGCGATCTCTTCCCGGTAAATCGCGTCTGCATCCTGCACGATTTTTACTTTTTCTTCAGTTACTTCTCCGATGATTCGGATTCCAAGTCCCGGTCCCGGGAATGGCTGTCTGAATACAAGATATTCCGGAAGCCCCATTTCAAGTCCGGCTTTTCTTACCTCATCTTTGAACAAATCGCGAAGCGGCTCAATGATTTCTTTGAAATCTACATGATCCGGAAGTCCTCCTACGTTATGGTGAGACTTGATCACTGCAGATTCTCCGCCAAGACCACTTTCGACTACGTCAGGATAAATCGTTCCCTGTACGAGGAAATCAACTTTACCGATCTTTTTCGCTTCTTCCTCGAAGACACGAATAAATTCTTCTCCGATGATCTTACGTTTTTTCTCCGGTTCTTCTACACCTTTCAGTTTATCATAGTATCTCTGCTGTGCATTCACACGAATGAAGTTCAGATCATATGGTCCTTCCGGTCCGAATACAGCCTCTACTTCATCTCCCTCATTCTTACGAAGAAGTCCATGGTCAACGAATACGCAGGTTAACTGTTTTCCGATCGCTTTAGACAACATAACTGCGGCAACGGAAGAGTCGACTCCGCCGGATAACGCACACAATACTTTACCGTCTCCGACTTTTTCACGGATCTTCTGGATGGATTCTTCCACAAAAGAATCCATGCGCCAGTCACCGGAACATCCGCATACATTCAGAACAAAGTTGGAAAGCATTTTTGTTCCTTCTTCTGTATGCAATACTTCCGGATGGAACTGGATTGCATATAAATTCTTCTCCTTATTTTCCGCGGATGCTGTTGGACAGTCTGCTGTATGAGATGTGGTAATAAATCCAGGAGCTGTCTTTGAAATATAATCAAAATGGCTCATCCAGCAGATTGTTTCTTCTGATACGCCTTCAAAAATCGGAGAAGCTGTATCATCTACGATCACTTTTGTTTTTCCATATTCACGAACAGGAGCTTTTTCTACTTTTCCTCCCAGAATATGCTGCATCAGCTGTGCTCCGTAGCACAGTCCGAGAACCGGGATTCCCAATTCAAATAACTCTTTGGAATAAGTCGCGGAATCTTCTTCATAGCAGCTGTTTGGTCCGCCGGTTAAGATGATTCCTTTTGGATTCATTTCTTTTATTTTCTCAATATCGATTTTGTAAGAATAGATTTCGCAGTATACGTTACACTCCCGCACACGGCGAGCTACCAACTGATTATACTGTCCTCCGAAATCAATGACGATGACTAATTCGTTCTTCACTCATTTTCCTCCTAGGCTTCCAAATTCTTCGGCTTTCTGCCGAAGATGTATTTTTCAGATTCATTTTATCTACTCGTCAGCTTTCAGTAAGTCAACCTTGTCCAGTTTCTCCCATGGAAGATCCAAATCATTTCTTCCAAAATGTCCATACGCTGCTGTCTGCTTATAAATCGGTCTTCTAAGATCCAGCATTTTGATAATGCCTGCAGGTCTTAAATCGAAATGTTTTCGGATTAATTCTACCAATTCCTGATTGGTTTTCTTTCCGGTTCCAAATGTGTCAACCATGATGGAGGTAGGTTCTGCTACTCCGATAGCATAAGATAACTGGATCTCACATTTATCTGCAAGACCTGCTGCTACGATGTTCTTTGCAACATAACGTGCCGCATAAGCCGCAGAGCGGTCTACCTTTGTACAATCTTTTCCGGAGAATGCTCCGCCGCCATGACGAGCATATCCGCCGTAAGTATCTACAATAATCTTTCGTCCTGTAACGCCGGCATCTCCGTGAGGTCCTCCGATTACAAAACGACCGGTCGGATTAATAAAGAACTTCGTCTCTTCATCCACCATTTTCTTCGGAAGGATCTTATCGAAGACTTCTCTCTTAATGTCTTCATGAATCTGTTCCTGGCTTACATCCGGGTCATGCTGCGTGGACAGAACAACTGCCTCCAGGCGCATTGGTTTTCCATCTTCATCATATTCTACTGTGACCTGTGTCTTGCCGTCCGGTCTTAAATAAGAAAGCGTTCCGTCTTTCCTTACCTTCGTCAGCTGTCTTGACAGCTTATGAGCCAGAGAGATTGGGTATGGCATATATTCGTCCGTTTCGTTGGTTGCATAACCAAACATCATTCCCTGATCACCGGCTCCAATTGCCTCGATCTCATCGTCGCTCATTTCATTTTCTCTGGCTTCCAGCGCCTTATCGACTCCCATTGCGATGTCGCTGGACTGCTCATCAATCGCTGTAATAACACCGCATGTATCAGCATCAAAACCATATTTTCCTCTGGTATAGCCGACTTCTCTTACGGTGTCTCGAACAATTTTTTGAATATCAACATAGGCGTTTGTTGTTATTTCACCCATGACCATCACAATTCCTGTTGTTGTACACGTCTCGCAAGCCACACGGCTCATAGGATCCTGTTCCATCAAAGCATCCAAAATCGCATCTGATATTTGATCACAGATTTTGTCCGGATGACCTTCGGTAACAGATTCAGACGTAAATAGTACCTTTTCCATATCTTATCCTTTCTGCATGATAATCGAAAATTTTTAGTTTTAAACTTTTTCCCTGCCCAGAGTTTTTTATTTCATAGGATCCAAGTTTCCTATGAAATAAAGAAAGGCCCGAATTGCTTCGGACCTAATGTTCTTTCGGCATAAACGGAACGGATCGATCCCGGATGACCTGAATCTCCACAATCTGCCCGTTGACAACTCTCTCAACACGCAGCGCTCCGCCCAGGAAAAAATAACATTGCCCTACCTGAAAACCTCGTTCTCCTTTTTCTACATATTCTTCCATTAAATCTCCCAGCGTTTCGCCTCGGAACTCTTCCGGAATTCCCACATGAATCAGCTGGTTAATATCGGAAATCTTCTGAGAAGGCAGAAAAATCGTTCGATCCACATCGTCAAACTGCTTGAACAAGAATTTCCGGATTGCGAATAATACAGCAATCGCAGAAATGCCGATCAAATTCTCCAATGGTGTTGTATGCTCTACAATCATTTGACGGGCAATGGCAAACATCAGCACCTCTACTAATGTATCCGGCGTATGTTTGCACAGCATCTTGATAAACTCAATACAGATCACAAGATTAAAAGCAATCCCAACAAATCCATAGATTTCCTCTGTTCCCGGATGGGCCGCCATCATCTCCACCAAATCTCGTACCAGCCATACCGTACCGCCAATGACCGCGATCGTTATAATGACCGACAGAATCAATTCTACCCATTTTGAAATCTTGAACACTTCGTTTTTCAGGTATTGTCTCATAAAGGCAATTCTCCTCTTTATCCAATCTTCAGCTTAAACTTTGCAGCTTCTTTCTCGCTGTTAACTAATTTGATTTCTCCGCCAAGATTTCTTAACTTCTTCTCAAACTCTTCATATCCGCGATTAATATATCCAATCTCACTTACCGTCGTGAAACCTTTTGCTGATAAACCTGCAATTACAAGCGCAGCGCCCGCTCTTAAGTCCGGAGCTTCTACATCTGCACCTGTGAATCCTTCCACACCGGTAATGATTGCAGTTCTTCCGTCTACCTGGATCGTTGCTCCCATCTTCGTCAATTCATCTACGTAACGGAAACGATTCTCAAAAATACTTTCGGAAATCACGCTGGTTCCATTGGAAAGAGCCAGTGTCACCGCCATCTGCGGCTGCATATCCGTTGGGAATCCCGGATACGGAAGCGTTTTTATATTTGTGGATTCCAGGCGTTTTGTCGCTGATACGCGGACAGCATCATCGAATTCATCTACCTGAGCCCCAATCTCTGTCAGCTTTGCGCTGATTGCTTCCAAATGCTTCGGAATCACATTCTTAATTGTAATATCGCCTTTTGTCGCTACTGCTGCTGTCATAAAGGTTCCGGCCTCAATCTGATCCGGAATAATAGAGTACTGGCAGTCACCAAAGCGCTCTACACCCTTGATCTTAATGACATCGGTTCCTGCTCCGCGAATCTTTGCCCCCATGCTGTTCAAGAAGTTCGCTACATCTACAACATGCGGTTCTTTTGCAGAGTTTTCAATAATTGTATCTCCCTTTGCAAGAGATGCTGCCATCATAACATTGATTGTCGCTCCTACAGAGACAACATCCATGTAAATATGGCATCCGCGAAGCTCATCAGCTTTCGCGCTGATCATACCATTTTCAATCTCAATTTCAGCACCAAGCGCCTTAAATCCCTTGATATGCTGATCGATCGGACGGCTTCCGATTTCACATCCGCCCGGCAGGGCTACTCTGGCCCTCTTATATTTTCCGAGAAGCGCTCCGATTAAATAATAAGAAGCGCGGATCTTTCGAATAAATTCATTATCTACATCACACTCTGGATGAATCCCATTTCCACTAATGGTAACTTCATGTTTTCCGGTTCTATCTACAGCTGCTCCAATTCCTTCCATAGCTTGAAGCAAAACATTAATATCTCTAACGTCAGGCATGTTATCGATCATACATTTCCCATCAGTCATAACTGCTGCCGCCAATACCGGAAGCGCTGCATTCTTCGCTCCGCCGATGACTACTTCACCAACTAATGGGTTTCCACCTTTAATGACATATTGTTTCATGATACACCTCAATTAATCTATAATATTAAACCTTATTTTATCTTTGGTAATTATTTAAAATCATACATTCTACATTATAACACAACTTTATAGGTTTTCCAACACTTTTTCTAAAGAGTCTCCAATATCCAAATGATCCAGCTCAACTATAATATCTGCATATTTTTCATATAGAGGAGCGCGCTCACAGTACAGATCATAAAGTGTCTGTCCCTTTTTCAGTACAACTCCTCTTGCCTTCAAATCCCCCAATCTCTGTTCCACCGTTTTATATGAAAGTTTCAGATAAATGATAGTTCCTATCTCTCGAAAATGCTTCATCGCTTTGTCACTGTAGATCGCACTTCCACCCGGCGCAATAACTGCCCGGCTTGCTTCAATCGAAGCGTTCACATCTTCTTCTATTTTCTTAAATCCGTCGTTTCCGGCATCTGCAATGATTTCCTTTAACAACTTGCCTTCCCGTCTCTGGATTACCAAATCTGTATCAATAAATTCATAGCCCAATGCCTTGGCAAGCAGGACTCCTATGGTACTCTTTCCTGCGCCCGGCATTCCAACCAGCGTATAGTTATTTTTATTTTCTGCCATGCCGCTTTTTCCTTTTCTTTTTCTTCCTTACAGAATACCCAAAGGTTCCCAACTGCTTCCCTGTCTCAAAATAACTGCCATGAGCATATACCAGCGGATTCGTCTTCTCCAGCGCAAATCTTCCGCTCTCTTCCATATATGCATCGTCTACCATAATATTGACAACCTCAGCCACAAACATATGATGAGATCCCAAAGGAACAATGTCCTTGACTTTACATTCAATATTCACCGGGCTCGCAGAAAGTACAGGTGCATTTACAACCTGCGCTTCCTCTTTCTCAAGCTGCATTTCCCGAAACTTATCGACATCTTTCCCTGAACGTACCCCACAAAAATCTGTCGCTTTGGCCAAATCTTTCGTTGTGAGATTAATAACAAATTCTCCGCTGTTCTTAATCATATCGTAGGAATGTCTTTCAGGACGTACCGAAATATACGTCATCGGAGGATTCGTACAGATCGTTCCGGTCCATGCGATGGTCAGCACATTATCTTTGCCCTGATCTCGGCAGGTCACCATAACCGCCGGCAAAGGGTATATCATATTGCCCGGCTTCCATGAAATTTTTCCCATGACCATTCTCCTACAATGCTTTTCGAATATCCTGCCGGATCTTTTCCACGTCCATATCTTCAACGGAATGTTCTTCCCATTTCAATGTAACCGTGTCTCCTTCATAACGAGGAATCAAATGCATATGGAAATGGAAGACTGTCTGTCCGGCAATACTTCCATTATTCTGAAGAATGTTCAGCCCATCACAATGAAGCGCCTCTTTTAAGGCTCTTGCAACAACACTAGCCAGCTGGAATAATTTCCCCGCCGTCTCTGCGTCTATATCATATATATCTTTAAAATGCTCTTTCGGCAAAATCAGCACATGACCCTTCGTCGCCGGTGAAGCATCCATAATCACTTTAAAATCAGAATTTTCATAAATTGTATTGGATGGAATGTCTCCATTAATAATCTTGCAAAAAATACAATCTTCTTTTCTCATTTTCTGTAACTTCCTTTCTAAAGCCTTGGAACGTAACGGTATCTGTGATGTATTTTATCTTATTGCATCCCTTTTTTCAAGAAACATAAGTGAATTCTTTCTATTGTTTACTATATTGTAAATATGACTCATCTTTTTCTTAAAACTTTTTTAAAATTATTTTCAAAAGTTCACTTTTTGTTCACAATTATCCTTTATAATAGATTCTGTAAAGTAGTTAATACTTTCAAATCCTACCCCTCTTGAGGATGAAAATCCTCTCCTTATTGTTTTAAGAGAAAAGACCGGCGTAAGCCGGTTTTTTCTTTATGTCTTTTTTCATTTTCCCTATACTATTACTATATTTTGACCGCTAGCTTTTCATTCTGAATTTTTAAAATCTTTTCAGGAACATTTTGGTTCTTCCTAAAAAAGCTGCGTATCGGCTGTGAGATTCATCTCTCCTTTTTGCCGATACGCAACTTCTTACTTTTGATTCTTATATTTCCGTACGTCCTTCCAAAGCTCGCAGCAACGTGACTTCATCTATATATTCCAGATCTCCGCCGACCGGAACTCCGCTGGCGATCTTGCTGACTTTAATTCCTGTGGGCTTAACGAGTTTGCTGATATACATTGCGGTTGTCTCTCCTTCCAGATTGGAATTCGTCGCAATGATCAGCTCCTTTACATTGCCCTGCAGTCTTGCCATCAGCTCTTTCAGCCGAATATCATCCGGTCCGATTCCAAGCATCGGAGAAATGGCGCCGTGCAGAACATGATAAACTCCTTCGTATTTCCCTGTCTTTTCATATGCCAGAAGATCTCTTGTGTCTTCAACAACCATAATTGTGCTGTGATCTCTCTCATCACTGGCACAGATCGGACAGATCTCCTGATCTGTTAAAGTGCAGCACTCTTTGCAATAATGTACGTTTTCTTTTGCGCCGATAATCGTATTGGAAAGTTTCTGGACCTGATCTTTTGGCATATTAATAATATGAAATGCCAGACGTCCGGCAGACTTTGGCCCGATTCCGGGCAGCTTTCCTAATTCCTCAATCAGCTGTGTGATTTGATTGCTATAATACTCCATCGTTTCCTAGAACGGGAATCCTCCGCCCATTCCTCCTAAACCTCCGGTGATCTTGCCCATTTTGTTTTGAGAATCTTCTTCCATCTTTCGAAGCGCTTCATTGGTCGCGGCAACGATCAGGTCTTCTAACATTTCAATATCATCCGGATCTACCACTTCTTCTTCCAAAGAAACAGATACGACTTCTTTCTTACCGGAAACAACCACTTTCACGACTCCGCCGCCTGCTGTTGCCTCGTACATTGTTTCTTCCAATTCTTTGCTGGTCTCTTCCATCTGCCGCTGCATTTTCTGAGCCTGCTTCATCAGCTGGTTCATATTGCCGCCCATTCCCGGCATTCCGCCTCTTCTTTTTGCCATTTTATTTTCCTCCTAAAATACTTACTTATTTTTAATCTTCAATATTAACATCCATATGGATACAACCCAGATCGATCATATCCCGATCTGCTTCCGGTTGATTTAAAATACCGACTTCCAGCGAGATTTCCCGGCCAATCTGCCGCTCCATCTCCTGCTTCAATGCTTCAATCCGATCCGGCCGATCCAGGAAATATCCGCTTTCCACATTCATTTCTTTCGGGAACATAATCTTCAGCGCAGTCCCATCTTCATTGACCATGAGGTTTGATTTCTGAAGCGCAAACTTCATCTGCGGCGACAGATTTCTTCTCACGCTTTTCCACCGTTCTACCAGATCCATCAGTTCCTCTGCCTTCGCTTTCGGCAAACGCTCTTCCAGGATTTCTTTTTCCCCTTTTTGCGCTGGGGCTGCATCCGCCTTGCTCACTGTTTTCTGCGTTGTCTCTTCCACCCGGATTCCACGCTCGAGCAGTTCCTTCATCGCCTTCTCCATCTGCCGTACCCGCTCCAGTAAACTGGTCGGATCCGTCTCCATCTGGGGATGGCACATCTTCATAAGTTCCACTTCCACTAGAATCCGTTTCGACGTGGCATACCGAAGTTCATTTAAAAGTTCCGATAAAATGCGGATATACCGGATCAGTGTCTCTTCCTCTGTCTGCGCCGCTTTTTCCTGCAGAAGCTTCAGCTGATCTGTGGATACTTCGAGAGCCTCGCTTGCAGCCGTCCCTTTTCCTACCAGCAGAAGATTGCGAAGATACCATAGAAAATCTGTTATAAATTGGGACCATTCACGTCCTTGCCTGGAGATGTCTTCCAGGAGATCCATCATCTCTGATACGTTCCCCTCCGTCACATCATCTAAAAGACGGCTATATACCTGAATATCTACTGTTCCCAAAACTTCCAGCACATTATCGTAAGTCAGTTTCTTTCCAAGATAAAAAGCGATACACTGATCAAGAAGACTCAGGGCATCACGCATCGATCCATCTGCCATTCTTGCAATATACTCCAGCGCTTTCTCTTCTGCTTCTACATTCTCTTTTTCCATCAAATCGATCAGCTGCTGCTTGATTGTATCTGCCGTGATCCGATGAAAATCATAGCGCTGACATCTGGATAGGATCGTAATCGGGATCTTATGCACCTCTGTCGTCGCCAGAATAAAAATGACATATTCCGGCGGTTCTTCCAACGTTTTTAACAATGCGTTAAAGGCTCCTATGGACAGCATATGCACCTCGTCGATAATATACACTTTGTATTTTCCGGAAGCCGGTGAATACTGCACTTGTTCCTTGATGTCACGAATATTATCCACACCATTGTTGGAAGCCGCATCAATTTCCATAACATTCATGGAGCTTCCCTCCATGATCTCCTGACAGGCGGCACATTGATTGCATGGCTCGCCATCCTGCGGATCTTCACAATTGACAGCTTTCGCCAGGATCTTTGCGACCGTCGTCTTTCCCGTACCTCTCGTACCGCAGAAGAGATACGCATGACCAATCCTTCCGGTTCGTATTTGATTCTTCAATGTCGTAACAATATGATCCTGTCCTTTTACTTCGTCAAAAGTCGTTGGCCGGAACTTTCGATATAAAGCCATATAAGACATGGCGCATGCCCCTTTCTTTCCAGTATTTTCGCTTCTGATATTGTAACATAATCGAAGATATTGTAAAAGGGCAAAAAGCATCGAACTTTTGTCCACTGTTTTTATTGCAAGCATTTTCCAATTTCTTCATAATGAAATCAGAAATGAAGACAGGAGAATGTTAATGATGAATCAATCTTATGAACTTGCTACATTTTCACATGAGATAAATAATAACCTCACCTTAATTTACGGACAGCTGCAATACATAGAAAACACCAATGAGAGCCTCAAGAATGATGAAAACTGGCATAAGATGAAAGATGATTTTTCTTCTTTGTTCGACTTGATCCGGCAGGTACTATCTCCGACCGATACGACCTCTGCCGCGGTGGAACCACAGGATCTGATCCAACTATTTAAAGAAATTCAGTCTTCCTGGTCATATCGGCTAAATCTTGAACATATTGGTTTTTATGTACATGCCGATTCCCCCGGACCTTATTATGTGTATGGACCAAAACCGAAACTCCTCCAGATGTTCCACAATTTAGTTTCTAATGCGGTAAAAGCGATTCAACGAAAAAAAGGCGCTGAAAAAGCGCCGAATATAACCATTACCCTGAATCGGGAACAAGGTCATATCGTATTAAATTTATCGGATACCGGAATCGGCATGACGAAGGAACAGCAGGCACGAGCCTTTTACCGCGGAGTATCCTTTATCCCTCAGGGAAACGGCATCGGTCTGTCTGTTGTTCATGAGATCGCAGAAGAATTACATATCCGAATCCATATGGATTCAGCGATCAATCACGGAACAACGTTTACCCTTGTCTTCCCTTCCACAGAACGTGTAAAAGCAATGCCAGTATAAAACCACCGGCACATCCCCCGATATGTGCTGCGTTATCGATTCCATAGCTTTGAAATCCGTGAAACAGACTGGCACAGACCGCAAAGGTCATCCATTTGATATCAATCCGTGGAAGTTCTTCCCGGCGGAAGATCAAACTGGCTACCAATCCTCCTATGATTCCGAAAATAGCTCCGGAAGCTCCGGCACTCCATGCGATCTCTCCAATAGATTCGTAGTATACCGCCGAAACCAGAGATCCTAGGATTCCAGATCCTGTATACAGCAAAAAGTATCGAAGACTTCCGATTGCTTTCTCCAGGACTGCACCTAAGACCACAAGTGAAACCATATTTCCATAAAAATGTTCCCATCCAAAATGCAGATAATTGGATGAGAGCAGCCGATAGATTTGGTGCTTGAAAAGCACCAAATCCGGCCGGCTGGCGCCCATATAATAAATGACGTCTCCAAATATCTCCGAAGCAATGAACATCATCAGATTGACAGCAGCAATTGCAATCGTCACTTTATAAGTTCTTAGAATTCCCCGCTCTTTTTTTGACCGTACCGCTTTTCCTGTCTGCAGGATCACAGAAACCGGCTCCTTAAGTTCATCGAATTGATGCTTTGGATCAAGGAACCTTGTTTCTCCATGTTCTGAAAGAAGCAGAATCAAGAGAGGAACTTCTTCTCCTAATATGATCTTCCCCTCTTCCGCTATCTCATCGAAATCTTCCTGCGTCATCCTGCTGCCATCCGGATTTTCATCATAAGAGACAAACACCGCTTTCTTAGTTCCACCGATTGCTTTCACATAGAACGGACCGACTGCTGAATCTGTTTTTGCGTATCCATGGATCCGCAGCAGCTCTATGATTCTTTGATACATACATTATCTCCTCAACAACTGTTATTCCTGATTTGTTATTGAATAAAATAATACCGCATCCCACAGAGAGCTGCAACCATCTGTGTACAAATCTTATATTGAAATTTGTTTCTCTCCCTTTCCCACAAATCGAAATTCTTCTCTTGCAATCGTGATCTTATCCCCGTCCTGCAATTTTTGATTTTGCACTTTTCTTCCGTTTACCTTTGTTCCATTGGTAGAGCCCAGATCATTGATCCATACACTATCTTCTTCTAAAAGAAATTCCGCATGTCTTCTGCTGACTCCAATGGCATCCAGCTGATAATCCGTACCCTCCTCCAAACTTCCAATTACAAACCCACTGCCTGAAATTTCAATAATTTTTTCTTCGTCATTTTCCGAAATTAGATATCCGGCAGGCAGTTCCGTCAATAGTACCGTTTTTTGGTCGTCATCTGACAGCTGCTGCGTATCCTCTGATCTCTCCTCCTCTTCCGGAACTTTCTGCTTTTCTCTCCACAGCCTCCGCATACAAACAATAACCGCACTGAAGCATCCCGCCGCAATCAGAAATCCAAGGACAAATTTGTAATACAATCCATAGATCCATAATTTTACTGCAAAAAATGCAGTGACACCAACCAAAAGAAAGGATAGAATCACCAGTACGATCGACAGGACAACAAACTTGGACGGATGCACCGAAATCTCTGCGGTATCCACTTCCCTTGTTTCCTGAATTACTTCCGTCAATTCTTCTTTTCTCTCAGGCTTTGGCTTTAAATATTCTTTGATTTGTTTGATATTGGGTTTTTCTTTCACGAGATAGCTATGGAATTCATAATAAAATCTAACCTTCTTTCGATCGCTATAAGAAATCTTCTCCATACATATTTCCAGAAAATCCCTGATCTGCTCAAAGATATTCTTTCTCTGTTCCGGAAGATAACAAAATACCGGATGTCCTCCTTCCCGCAAAAAAAGCAGTTCTTCCTCTATTCTAAGATGATCCAGATCCAGCAGGTAGGATTCTATTTCTTCTAATTCCTGAAAAAATTCATAGAAGAAAGCTGCAGGATCAATCTGATCAATCTCTTCCATAAACGGAACATAAATTCCTGTTTCAAAATAATAATATTCCTCATTATCTTCCATACGAAATTCACATGGAAGCAAACATTCCAGCGAATGCTGCAGCAAAATTTTCTTCTCATAGGTTATTTCTGTATATTTCCTTGCTGTAAAATAATTGGAAAACCCTTCTCTAATCCACTGTTCTTTTGACAACGCTCCATCCCCTTATCTTTTCTGTTTCTGATATATAAGAAGCTGTATAAGTTCCCCGGTATTCAAAAATTTGAATTCCGAAACTCCTTAACATCTCTGCTCCCGGAACTTGGAAAGACATCTTTGTGTCTGCGGTGATTGCCGTCGTTTTAGACTGCACATCTATTTTTGAAATCTTCCCCAAAAACAAATGAGAAGATAATTCTTTTTTCAGTTCTTTCTTTACTTTCTCTTGGGACTCTTCACGCCCCGGGAACATCTCCGTGTACAAATTTCTCCGATTCATCTTACGATAATCAATTTCCCCTGTATCATAATCTCCTCCATGAAAAGCATCTGCGCCTTTTAACGTCACCGACTCCATCGTCCCCTGAATAATTCCGCAGTTCATAAAATAACATAAATATCCCATGAACAAAAGAAGACTAAAAAGTACCATTGGCAGAACCAGACTGGTCTCCAAAGTTATATATCCATCTATTTCCCGCATCTTTGACATGGCTTGACTCCTTTCAGCGTGCTCTTATCCACTTGCTTTACAGTTCTTTTCAAACCGCTGCACGAAAGATCGGTATGGTAGGCATCTCCTTCTTTTGCCACATAAAGGCAGGTAATATCTCCTTCATGATATTTCGTGCACTTCTCGCATTCTTTGTAAGATGTCTTTCCATCCAGATATTTTCCCACATCTTCATCAATAGAAATATCCAACGCAAGATGCGTACAGTTTAAATCTGTGTGATATACGCTTTCATGGGGAGTGATATACACCATTCCCTCTGAAATTTCATCACCGGACGGTACATAGCCTGTCATTGCTTTCTGTCGAATTTTTTGGGTATAGCTTCCTGCCATTGGAGATAAAAAGGGAAACGCTTTCCGTATTGTATAGGTAATCTGTGCTTCATATTCTTCTTTTGAATTCTTAACCAGCCTGATTGATGCCGCCGCTTTGGCGCTGCCTCCCAGCAAACCGCTCTTATCCAAAAATTTTCGGTTAACAGAGGAAAGAAATGTAGTCCTTACATTAACCTGAGATACAGCATTCGCCGTCTTTCCCGTGACTGCATACTCTGTAACCGCCGCCTGGCAGACCGCTTCCCTCAATCCATGAGCAATCTGTCCATGGATCATCAAAATTTCTCCTGCTGACGCAAGCAGCAACAGCACAATCAGGAATAATGGAAGAATCAAACTGGCTTCCACTGTCACAGCTCCTTCCTGAGAGGCAGAAAAAGATGTCCTCTTGAGGTTACTGGCTGTTTTTTTATCATTTTGGAATGCCTTCTTTGAGAAATATTTTTGACAAGAGAACATCTTCTTCCACCTCCATTTCTTAATAAGATGCTGTTCTTTTGAACTTCCAGCTCGTATAAGTTCCAAAAGGCAATGACATTCCCCCAAATGCCAAGCGCTTCATTCGAATCGGCACTGTGACCTTCCATGCTGTCAAACATCGATCCATACGAAATCCTGCATCCTTCTTTCGTATATTATCTTCCATCACATCCATCATGCGAACATATTTTTCTTCTTTTTCTTTCTGCATTGCCAATAAAAGAACCAAATAATCTTCATAGGATAATCCATTCTTCGATGTCTTTCTGGTGCAGTTAAGTCCTGCAAGTCCTTGAAAGGACAATTGCCAGCTGGTCTTGCTCTTTACTAACGGCACTTTATTGCCTTCCGCTAGATTTCTGACATCAATGATTGACTCCCCATAGGCAAGCGCCAGCAAAAGCAAATGTTTTGCAGCCGCCACCAACGGAGGAATTCCTGTGATTCCGAGAATCGAAGACGCTATCATTCCTGCTTCCTTCTTCTTTGCCGCATCCTGATATACATACAATGCATTGATTGGGAAACGCAGGTGAATCATTTTCCACAGAACCGACCCTAAATTTTCTTTTTCTGAATCTTTTCCTGCAATCAGATACTCCACCTCATATTGAATCCCTTCTTTTTTCTCTTTTGAAGTAAGAAAATGAAAATACCGGGTGCTGTATAAAATCCCAGGAAGTTCATCCGCAAGGCTTGGGGCAGACGACATCTTCTCTGTTTTTTTCAGCTGTTCTTCTACATTCTCTTTTTTCATGAAATCCCAGGTTTCTTCCTCCTGTGTATCCTTCTTGCCGTATCGAATGGGTATCTTCCCGGAAGATACTTTCCGCTTCCCCATGACCAGCGGAATCGAGCCTTCCCGCAGCATCTCCATGAATCCTTTCCTTGGATCTTCCTGTTCCTGTTTTGTTTCATTTTCTCCCTCCTGTTCTCCTTCTTTTGCTTCTTCTTCCGCTTTCTGAACATCTTCCTCCATCTCCTCCCGAATATCTCCGACATCTTTTCCTGACGCCGCTGTCTTGTCCCACTTTTCCTTCCATGTGGATAAAATATCTGCCGGCATCTCATACTTCATCAACTCCCGGATCTGATATTTCAGTACTTCTCCATTCTCTTCCGATAAATAGGTTTTATCTGACAAAGACGCTGTGCTTATTTGAAAATGAAAGGTATCCTGACTTCCTTCTAAACTTTCTTCTATTTTTTTCACAAGATCTGCTTCTGCTTTTTCTGCATATCGATGGTCCATGCCGAAAATATGATACGTTTCTTCCAGTTCTTTTTGATAGTTCCCCCGCATGTGGGAAAGCCCGGCCATACAGGCACCCATGGCTTTCCCTTTCCCTACATACAGATAGATTCCTTCGGTACAGAGACTGATGAAAAGCAAAAATACAAGAAATACCGCCGCTAAAAAAACGCTGATACTTCCCTCCTGATTCTTCATCATTTGACCTGCCCTGTCTTGGAGGTGATCGTTTTAAAAATATTATTGACCACTGTTTTGATCTGTGTCTGAAAGATAATTACAAGACCAATCAGCACCACGATGATCAAAATCACTTCTACAACTCCCATTCCGGATTCATCCTTCAAAAAATTCTTCATACTTCTGCTCCTTCCCTTATGAAAATGCTGACAATGCCGGAAACATCAGCAATGCCAAGATTACGACCAGCATTATGATCATCGGCGCCAGCAGCTTTGTACTCGCCTCCTCTCCCTGGCGCTTTGCGTACTCTTTCCGATGAAAAAATGCTTGTTCTTCCTCTTCTTTCAGCCTAACAAATAATTCATCTGAACCTTTTGTAATGCTCTGTGCCAACATCGAAGTCAATTTACGATATGATTCCAGCCGAATCTGCTCTCCCATATTCTGAAAAACTTTCTCCTGAGACATTCCAAACCGAATCTGTCTGCAGGCTTTGCCTATCACCTCATATACGAAAATTTCTTCCTTCTTTTGGCTGTATTCCCGATAAATCTCCTCCAAGGCCGCTGGTACTCCCATTCCTGTTTCCAAAAATAAAACCAAACGGTAAATGATTGCTGAGTATTCTTTCTGGGAATCTTCCTCTGCCCTTTGCCGCCTTTTCTCACAGATTTCCTTTTCTCTGTTCCAAATCAGCAGTCCCACACAAAATCCCAGAAAAATCCATACTGGAATCTGCTCTTTCTTAGATTCCTGTTGTATTGTCCCCGTTCCGATCTTTTGAGGAATCGTAAACGTCTCATTCGAAAGATTCTCTTCTTCTATCTTTTTTACATGGTTAATTACCATTTCCCTCTGCGATTTCTTTTGCTGTGTTTTTCCGGGGACTACGCAGATAGGAAAAGTAAAAACTTGGCGTTCCCCCTGACACTGGGCGGCCGCATTTAACTGCAGTACGATCGGCTTCTTTACATTGCTTGAAAACACATTCCCTTCTTCATCCACAACAGACGGATCGCTGCTTTGCCACTGGATCTGTATGTTTTCTCCCGGAATCGACTCCGGAAGCGCCAGGGACTTGTTAACCTCATTCAACGATTGGTTCTTCCCTTGAATATGTTCCTCCAAATACTTCTGCGCTCTTTTGAAAGCACTTTGAATCTCATCTTCTTTGTAGCCTTTGGGCCGGACTGTCAGCTGGTAAGAACTTTTCCCATCAGCCGTCTCAATCTCCAGCGTCTCTTCTTTCTCCTCCCCGCCTCTCTGATTTCTGGAAATCACAATTTGCTGATCCCTTGTAAGAACATACAAAACCATCCCTATAAGCAAAATCATAAAAACCACTGTAAATATGCATATCATCTTGATCTGATGACAAAGACTTTCCCTAACCTTTTGTTCCAGCTGACGGCTGCTTCCTGCATAGTATCCGCGAATAGCTTTTCTTCGTTCTTCTTTGATATGATCCGGCATTCTATCTGCCCAATATTCTATCCACTTAGATTTCAATCAAGACCATCCTTTCTGCCCAGAATTGTGCACTAATCAATAAAATTAAGGCAGCCGTGGAAAGCAAGACTCCCGGAATGGTATCATATAAAACTTGAAAATATCCCGGATTTGCCGTCCTTATATAAACCAAGATAAAATACGGCATAAGCGACATCACTTTCTTTTCCATCTCCTTTGCCGCGGTCATCGTTCGGATCTCCTCTTTCATTTGCAGAGACTGTCCCAGATGCCCGCAGGTACGCTTGATAATCTCAATCAGGTTTCCCCCGCTTCGTTTTACGATCGAAACAATCTCCGCAAATTGCCTTAATTCTTCAAACTCCAGTCTCTCTGCCATAGAAAACAGAAGCCGATCTGCAGGTTCATGCATGTACATAGAAGCCGCCACGATCTCCAGTTCCTCTAAAAATTTTCCCGAATTTCCCCCTTGATTCTGTCTCATATCATGACAGGCGGATTTTAGAGCATTCTCCAAAGAGTAACCTACAGACAGTCCATTGCTGACCAGCTGCATCATCTCCCGAAAATCTTTTCGCATCCTTTCTTTCTCCCTTTCTTTCCGCCTTCTCCTCTGATACCTCATCCACGGAACCAGACACGGGCAGAAACATCCGCTCAGCCATATACGATCATAAAACAACCAACAGATAAGAACGCCAAAAGCGATTCCCTTCCCCAGCTCTCTTTTTTCATGCTTCCAACAGCTGATCTCCCGAATTCCATTTTTCCATAAGCGCCTGATAGCTGTCATATTGTCCGTACTCCTTTAATTTCTTTTGATCTCTGATTTCTCCTGTCTGGATCAATTTCCCATCTTCTCTTCTGGCAAAAACAGAGTGAATCTGTATTTCCTGCTGATCCATGCCTTCCACTTCTACAATCTCCATAAGCTTTCTGGAACCATCCGGAAGCCGCCCCAGATGAACAATAATATCAATTGCAGAAGCAATCTGTCCTCGAATCGCTGCGACAGGCATGTCCACACCCATCAGTACCATTGTCTCCATCCTGCGAAGCATATCTCTGGTTCCATTGGCATGCCCGGTGGAAATGCTCCCATCGTGTCCGGTATTCATAGCATTTAACATAGACAATGCTTCTTCTCCGCGCACCTCTCCTACAATAATCCGATCCGGCCTGGAACGAAGCGCCGCTTTGATCAGATCTTTCATATCAATCTGATGTTCTCCTGCCGCGTTTGCGTTGCGCATCTCCAGCCGTACCAGATTCTCGATTCCATTTAGCCTAAGTTCCGCAGAATCTTCAATGGTAATGATCCTCTCATCTTTTGGGATACAGTTAGATAATCCATTTAATAACGTCGTCTTCCCGCTGCCGGTTCCGCCTGAAATGAAAATGTTATATTTCGCTCGAACCAGAACTTTCAGGAATTCTCCTACTTCTTTTGAAAAGGCGCCCCGCTGACACAGCCATTCCATCGTCATGGGCTCCTTCGCAAACTTACGAATCGTCATGACGGCTCCGTCAAGAGACACCGGAGGCAGTATAATATTCACCCTTGACCCATCATCTAATCTGGCATCTACGATCGGATGCATCTCATTCACCATTCGGTTCGCACCTGATGCGATCTGCTGAACCACCTGATAAAGCTTTTCCTCGCTGGAAAATTGCTCCGAATATTGGTAGAGATGCCCTTCCTTCTCGATAAAAACATGCTGATATCCATTGATCATAATCTCTGTTACAGATTCGTCCTCCAATAGATCCTGCAGAAAATCCAGCTTCCGAAGCGCATAGAAAACTTCTTTGCTAAGCTTTATCTTCTCTTCCAAAAGCATGGGCTTTTCCCTGGAGTATTCCAGAATTTCTCCCTGGATCATATCCTTTAACCTGCGGTCTGTAATATCCTTTGTAAAGTCCAGGCGATCCATGATTCGTTTTTTAATCTCTTCTTTCACAACCGAGAAATCACTTCCTTTATTGATTCTTTGCCTCCGATTACAATCTCCTCCATGCCGCTGCACCCCCAAATTCCATATTTTCGCATCTGTTTTAAAAATCCCGCATACAATTCTGTCTCCAGCTCCTGCTCTGTCACCGGAAGATAGATCTTGTCCAGCCTTCTGAAAAATCCTAATCCCGGGACGCAGGCAGTTCCGATGTCCACAGCCAAAGATATCCCTTTCTCTCGGATACACTCAAAAAACCACTGATAATCCTCTTCAGATAATTCTCTGTAGTCCAAAAAACACCCTGCTCCCGGATACCCTTTGACACTTCCAAGATCTTCTTGATGATTCAAAAAATATTCTATACAGTCATCCCGTCTCTGACGGATATGGAACAGCAGCTCATCCGTAGTTTCCTCCCCAATGGAAAAGATCGGATACGGCTGCATGCCCAAATAAGGCATGGATCTTCTCTTAACAAACTCCAAAGCAAATTCTGTTGCCATCATTCCTCCAAACGGTGAATAGATACCATAAATCTGCCAGTCATTTCTTGTCCTTACCTGAAGCTGATCATAGATATCTCCTGCGATCTCCGCTGCGCTCTGACATTGCCTGCTGTCGATCCTGCAGAACGGTACATATCCTTGATAATTAGATTCATCTGATAACAAAAGACACTGGAACATTCCTTCCTGTTCCTTCACCCATAAAGATTCTTCGTTCCCGAAATAACAGGCTGTCATAGGAAATTCTTTCTGATGATTAAGATATTCCATCAATTTCCTTCCATATCTGTCATCCTTTAAACAAATTCCGACGCAGATTTCTTTCATATCTCGCCTCCTAACAAAAGAGTCAAATAAGCGGCAAGGATTCCGATTGAAAAATGCATATATTTTGATCCTTCATTCGGATTCTCATACTTGGATATCCGCCTGTCCAACAGGCAGTTCGAAACATAATCGTACAGATAAGACATTCTCAGACGGAAGCTTCTCCGCTTCCATAAGATCCAAACGGCAATTATGCCATTCCATAGAAAAGATAAGATCATGACTCTGATGATACGATCCCCGAACGGAATGCCAAGTACCATCAGCATCTTAATATCTCCGCCTCCCAGCATGCCGCAGTAAAACAGTAAAATGCAGCCAAAAAACGGTATCAAGACTCCTGCTGCCATCGATGACAGTTCAAATCCCCGCTGCAGGCAAAAGCCCAGCATAACAGCAGCTGCAGCTCCGTTGAGCCAGTTGGGAATTCGAAAATCTCTCCAGTCATAAAACACTGCTGTCAATAAGTACGTTAACATCCATAAATTCATATTCCCTCCTTTCTTGTTCCATTATTTTACAATAATTCCAATTTCTTGTCCATAGTTTTTACAAAAAAATTAAAAAAATACATTGTTCAGTATTATGCGATTAAAATTCCGGCAGCATACAAGACAATAATACCTGGAAGCCCCAGGAGAGCACCGGTTCCAATGGATAAAAAATTTAAGTCTACCGGGGCGCTGATTCCATTGCGGATACAATATGCATGAATTCCCCAAACCAGCGCAGAACAAAGTGCTCCTCGAACAACTAAAAGCAGCAAATATGCTGGATTTTTATAGATTCCAAACATAATACACAAGGTGCATCCAATGGTCATCACATAAAATAAAATTTGATTTTGATCCATAAAAAAATCCCTCCTTACGTAATCCTATGTTACATAAAGAGGGATATTCATTTTATTTTATGAAAATAAATTTGAGAAAAAATCGGCAAACCAATTGAAAATGCCCTTGAAGAAATTCACAATCTTATCTAAGATTCCTTCTGCGCCTCCCAGCTTGTCATAAATATCTTTTGCCTGTTCTCTTAGCTGGCTGACATTCAAATCAAGACCGGAAATCTTATCCATCAAATCCTGTATCCGCTGTCTGTCTTCTTCGGAAAGATTAATCTCCAAATCCTTAGCAGATTCATCGATTGCCTCTCCAATCTCATCGGCTGATGTCAAATTATCTTCTGCAACTTTTTGCTTCACATCAGCAATGATCTTTTCCGCATCATCCGAACCAATACTTTCTGCCAATTCTCCGGTTGTAATCAGCTCATCGGTCGCAGCGTCTTTGCTCTCTTCCGGGATCTCTTTTCCTGTCATCTCCTCATACGCTTTCATAACACCGACCAAAGCTGCCGTTCCGGAAATCTTAAATGGTCCCGCAACCTTTACTTCCGCATTCTCAATGCCTGCAGTCACCAGTGCATTCCGATACATTCCGGAAGTACAGTATGTAATATTTTCAGTGGTAACATTCACACCGCTTCCTTTTCCCGTTTGTTCCACGGTCACAGAGGATAGCGCCCTGCTCCCGATAACGCTGCTTGATAAATATCCGTCCAAATACTCATGTTCTTCTTTGTTGGTGACTTTAATCACCTGATAATCGCTCATGTCATCGACACCCAAAAGATCGAGAA
Source organism: Candidatus Anaerostipes excrementavium (assembly GCA_019114985.1). GTDB lineage: Bacteria > Bacillota > Clostridia > Lachnospirales > Lachnospiraceae > Anaerostipes > Anaerostipes excrementavium. The sequence goes on along the minus strand of DXEM01000015.1, from coordinate 68,003 downwards.
CCTTCTTTTGCTCAGATGCGCTCAAACTGGCTCCCAACGACAAATATTTCTGCGTGCTGTCAGCTTTTACATTGGCGTATGGCAAAGCCATCAAAACACACAAGCCCAATGCCATGATTTTACCAAATATTCTTTTCATGATCTCACTCCTCCTTTGCTTCTTCCAGTGTATCATACTTTTCGGAAAAAGACCTTCTCATTTTACTTATTTTTTTCTTACGGAATTCCAGTCCGGCCATCAGAAAGAAAAGTACGAACCCCACGCCGCTTAAAACAGCTCCTTCTGTAAATCCCGCAGACTTGTAGCGAAGAGTTATTTCATGTTCGCCGCTCTCTGTCGGAATCCCCAGGAACGCATCACCGATTGCCATCGTCTTAACTTCCTTCCCATCTACAAAAGCATGCCATCCTTTATCATACGGAATCGAAAAGAAAGTGATTCCTGAATTTTTTCTTACGATCTTTCCTTCCACCTCGGAACTTTCAAATTTTGTCATTTGGAAAGACTGATCTTTCATTGCTCCATAAAGTTCCGACATAACCGCATCATCCATATTTGCGATGGTCATTCGCACAACTCCTGCATCCCTTGCCTCCGGCTCCAGCTGAATTTTCACTTGGGCTTCCTGTCCTTTCTCCATTTCTCCAAGATTCAGAATTTGACCATTCAGTCTTCCGGCCATGATTTCTTCTCCATTTTTCTCTATCACTGTATTCTCAGCCTGACTGCAGTCAAAATGGATGTAAACATCGCCTGTTTCCTGTGCTCTTATCGTGAAAACTACATTATCTGCTAAGGATGTCTTATTTTTTATCACATATTCACCCATTCCGTTATCTTGTACCATCTCGCACCCGTGGAGTTCCGGCCGCAAGACATCCTGTATACGGAACAGTCCGCTGATTCCATATGCCTTTTGGGCAAGATCATTCTGCACATAAAACGGATTCGAACTTTCATAATTCCAGTCCTCTATCGTTCGTTTCATTCCATATCCAATGGATGTCAAATATGGATTTTTGTAAACAGTCAAAGTTCCAACCGTATCCATTGGCTGAAATGTTGTAGGTTTGGAATCAAACGGGCGGTAAATCTGATATTGCATAGAGAAAAGATTATTGGTAAAAGGTGTGGATCCTTCATACAAATATTCGTTTACCCCTGTGTAAAATCCCAGCTGATCCATGATATCCACCACATTCCCCTGTGCCGTCGAACCAAACAGCGTCATGCAATTTAATGTATGCCAGATACTCTCATCCAGCATCCGGCCGCTTGCCAAATCCATACGAATACTGCCATTCTCATCATACGTCTCTTTAATTTTTTCAATCGCCTTCGTATCTTGAAAATATTCATCCACAGTCACTGTACCATTTTCCATGTATCCAGTTATCGACATCACAATGATCTCAGCCGCAAAACCAACACAAAGAAGTCCTGCTGCTATTTTACGCTGCAGAAATTTCTTTTGATACAACAGTAAAAAAGTCCCATAAACAAACCCGATGCCAAGTGTAAGATATATTGTATTTTGATCCACGGAATCTTTTGCCGTATAGACTGCTGCACCAATTATCATACCTAATACTCCAAGAGAAATGAGAATTTTGCCAATCTGTCCCTTTCTCCTTTCCCAGACCAGACAATATCCGTCGTACGCCATGGACAATAGCACAAAAATATAAAGATACGCATAACGGTTCGGAATCCCATACTGATTGTGAAATCCATGCCAGATATATCCAAGCACCGGCATATTAAAGCTAAAAAACAAAATGACTAAGACTAGCAGTCTCCGTATTCTGACCGATCTTTTAATTTCTCTGGAAAGCAGATAGCACAGTCCCATGATCAGAGAAAGAATACCACAGTAAAGGTTAATGTCAGAGTCATCCACCGACATCGTCAACGGTTTTGTTCCGAGGAAATGTCGGGAGAAAATATCTCCAAACGTCCCGTACCACAGCTCCTTGGGAAAGTCCCATTTAGCAGATGACGTCTGCATAATTCCAAGGTATGCCGGAACCAGCACAACCGCTGCCATCGCCGCCGAAAGAAGAGAAAAAAACGCAAAACAGAATCCATTTTGAAAAAATTTTTTCACTCCTTGATGTTCATACAGCAAAAACCAAATGATCAGGAATAAGCATGTCATAAATGACATATAGAAATTGCACCACAGAGACAAAAACAACGCGAAACAATATGTCTTCCAGCCTTTTCCCTGCATCATTTTCTCAAATCCATACAATATGATCGGAAATAAAATCATAACTTCCAGCCACATAATATTCCAGCTGTAACCTACAATATAACTGCTGAATCCGTACGCCATGCCAAATACAATCATAGAAAATGTTTCTTTTCCACGTCGTTTATAGAAATAGAAAGCCGCCGTAAAACAGCACAGCGCAATCTTTATCACATAGAGATGGCTGAGAACCATGTTCAGCATATCTTTTTGAAAAAACACAATGATAAGATTTAGCGGACTGGACAGATAATAAGCCCACAATCCCCAAAAATTATACCCCAGGCCTCCGTGAAAAGAATAAAATAAACGATCCATAGACTGAAGCTTCTCCTGATAATCCGCAAAAAACGGAAGATATTGATGCAAAGCATCCACGATCATAAAAGACTGATTTCCAAATGGCTGTATTTCCATAATAACCGCTATAATCTCCATCATAAAAAACGGAATCAAAAAAGCTCCTATAAGATATTTATGTCTGCGCAAAAAATCACCAAAACGATATGTCATATCCGCTCCTTCTTTCTGTCAAAAACTATTCTATCCATGATAGCATATATCATTTGCTTAAAAAATCGAATTATGAACTATCGTACCATAAATATAATAAGAATATGTTGAAATTTTATTAAGATTCAGATAATCTCCTCATACTTTCCATTCTCGTACTCTTCGTTTGATTTCCTTTAGCATGTAATAACGCTTCTTTACCATTGATGAAACAGATCCGTGGGTAAGACCGGTCACATTTCCTCCATGTCGGCGGTAAAGCAGCAATGGTTCCTCAAAGAAAACTACTGTGCCCAGCTGCTCTGCCAGAAGACCGATCCACTGATCATGGATCCACACATTTTCGGGAATTGGAAGAATCTGATCAAGCGCTTCTCTTCGTAGTGCCATACAGCATCCAATATAGGAATTCTTTTTCATATTTTTCCAAAATCCCGGACCACTGTCTCTCCACTGAAACGTAGTTTCTCCCAAAGGTTTCAAATTCTCGTCTGCGATTTGCGCATTGTGAACTACACAGACAATATTCGGATCTTCAAAAACCTTTTTAATCTTTCTTACCTTTCCCGGTTTCCAGGCATCATCCTGATCCGCGAGAAAAATGATATCTCCCCGACAAGACCGAAAAGCATTCTGAAAGTTTTCAACGACTCCTTTTCCCGGTCCTTTTATCAGCCGGATTCTGGAATCTTCTTTTGCCATCGTTTCAAGAATCTCCTTTGATCCATCCCTGTCATCGTCCACGGAAATAATCAGCTCATCTCCGGAACCCAGGTTATTTAAAATAGAATCTGCCTGCTTTTTTATATATCTTTTCCCATTATAAAAAGCCATTGCGACCGAAATCATGGTTTGACCTCCTTGGTTTCTTATAGTAGCACACTAAAGTAATAAACAAAAAACTATTGTCATATTATAACATATCTTATATAATATGACTAAGCTAAAGACAGAACAATGTACTTTCGTGCTTTTTGACGTCCTTTTAGCTGAGACAGGCTAAGTCATACTTTCAAACCTATCTTTATTTATAAAAGATGCGCTTTAAAGTGTCGACTTAAATTGTCTTACACTTATTATACAACATTTCAGTGGACATAAGGAGGAATTAAAATGTCATACGTAGATCAGGTCATCGAAGAAGTGATCGCAAAGAACCCTGCAGAACCTGAATTTCATCAGGCAGTCAGAGAGGTTTTGGAATCATTAAGAGTCGTTGTAGAAGCCAACGAAGAACAGTTCAAGAAAGATGCGCTTTTAGAGCGTTTGGTTAATCCGGAGCGTCAGTTCAAGTTCCGCGTTCCTTGGGTAGATGACAATGGACAGGTTCATGTCAACACAGGATACCGTGTACAGTTCAACAGCGCAATCGGACCTTACAAAGGCGGTCTGAGACTTCACCCATCTGTAAACCTTGGAATCATCAAGTTCCTTGGATTTGAGCAGATCTTTAAGAACTCTCTGACAGGACTTCCGATCGGCGGCGGTAAAGGTGGATCTGACTTTGATCCGAAAGGAAAATCTGACCGTGAAATCATGGCATTCTGCCAGAGCTTTATGACAGAACTTTGCAAATACATCGGAGCAGACACCGACGTTCCAGCAGGAGATATCGGAACAGGCGCCAGAGAGATCGGTTATATGTTCGGTCAGTATAAGAGAATCCGCGGACTTTATGAAGGCGTTCTGACAGGAAAAGGATTATCCTACGGCGGATCTCTTGCTCGTACAGAAGCAACCGGATACGGACTTCTTTACTTAACAGACGAAATGTTAAAATGCAATGGCAAGAGCTTAGAAGGCGCTACTGTAGCTGTTTCAGGAGCTGGTAACGTAGCAATCTACGCTACAGAAAAAGCTCAGCAGTTAGGTGCAAAAGTTGTTACATGCTCTGATTCTACCGGATGGATCTATGATAAAGACGGTATCGACGTAGCTCTTCTCAAAGAAGTAAAAGAAGTAAAACGCGCTCGTCTGACAGAATATGCTGCTGCTCGTCCAAGCGCAGAATATCATGAAGGCAAAGGTGTATGGAGCATCCCTTGTGATGTTGCTCTTCCTTGCGCTACTCAGAACGAACTTGATCTGGAAGACGCTAAGACATTAGTAGCAAATGGCTGCTTCGCAGTTGCTGAAGGCGCTAACATGCCTACTACAATGGAAGCAACAGAATACTTACAGGAAAACAATGTCTTATTTGCTCCTGGTAAAGCTGCCAACGCCGGCGGTGTTGCTACATCTGCTCTTGAGATGTCTCAGAACAGCGAGAGATTAAGCTGGACATTCGAAGAAGTAGACGGCAAGTTAAAGAATATCATGGTTAACATCTTCCACAACTTAGATGACGCTGCAAAACGTTACGGAATGGAAGGAAACTATGTAGCAGGCGCTAACATTGCAGGATTTGAAAAAGTCGTAGATGCAATGAACGCTCAGGGTATTGTATAGTCCATTTTAAATGCAAATATACGAAAAGGACGAATCTGATCTTTCGGATTCGTCCTTTTCTATTGAGGAAATTTCATCTTACAGAAAAATGATTATTTTTGTTTCATACGCTTAATTACTTTTAACCTTGTAAATTCTTCTCTTTCTTTTTCTTCCAGCTCATTGGAAATCTTATATACCAAGGCGCTGTAAGTAGGAATCGTAATATTTTTCAGCGCATTTGCCCGTTTCTGCGTCTTCTTGATGCTGGCTGCAAGGCGATAAGCGGAGTTTTCCACCATAGAAAGTTTGATTGTCAGATCCTTTACCTGACGGAAAGCTTCCCTGGCAATATCAATGGATTCATACGTATCAATCAAGGAATACGTCAGACTATTTTCCTGGGCATCGTATTTTACATGAGGAATCTCGGTTCCCATGATGCTTCTCGTCTGGATCTGAATCGATTCTTCAATCGGTACCGTGAATGCCAGCTCCTGTACCTTGCTGATTCCATGCTCAATATTTGCTCGCTGAAGACATGCATAGGCTCTTGTAAATGTTGTATCGATCTGTTTCTGGATATCTTTCGCTTCATCGATCAGATCCATCAGTTCTCGGATCAAGATATTACGCTTTTTATCCATCAAATCGTATCCCTGCCGGGCAAGGGCAAGAGAATTCTTCGCGAGAATTAAATTTCCCTTTGTTGGAAACTCTCTAGGATCCATAGGCTTCCTCCTTTATTTCTTCGGAAGATATTTGTCAATCAGCTTCGTATCAATTCGATCTAACTCTTCTCGCGGAAGAAGAGAAAGCAGTTCCCATCCAAGATCCAATGTTTCCATCATGGTTCGATTTTCCCCATGACCCTGTCCTATATACCGTTTCTCAAATTCCACACCAAATTCCAGATATTTTTTATCGACCGGAGACAGCTCATCTTCTCCGATGACTGACGCCAGATTCCTAGCTTCTCCTACTTTCGCATAAGCGGAAAACAGCTGGTTCGCCAGATCCTGATGATCTTCCCTGGTATATCCTTCTCCAATCCCATCTTTCATCAGCCTGGACAGCGACGGCAGGACGCTGATCGGAGGATAGATGGACTGGCCATTCAGATCACGATCCAAAACAACCTGACCTTCCGTAATATATCCGGTCAAGTCCGGTATCGGATGGGTAATATCATCATTCGGCATCGTTAGGATCGGCAGCTGTGTCACAGAGCCCTCTGCTCCCTCTATGATGCCGGCGCGTTCATACAATGACGCAAGTTCACTGTACAAATATCCCGGATATCCTTTTCTGGAAGGAATTTCGCCTTTCGAAGAGGAAACCTCACGCATGGCTTCCGCAAAGGAAGTCATATCCGTCAAAATAACCAAAATATGCATGCCGCAGTCAAAAGCCAGATATTCTGCTGCTGTCAGCGCGACTTTCGGTGTAATCAGACGTTCCACCACCGGATCATTGGCAAGATTTAAGAACATGCAGACATGGTCGGCAACGCCGCTTTCCTCAAATGTCTTTTGAAAAAAATCGGCAACGTCATGCTTTACTCCCATAGCTCCAAACACAACTGCGAACGGTTCGTCTGAACCGTCTCCCAGAGACGCCTGTTTTACGATCTGAGCTGCCAGCTGATCGTGAGGAAGACCATTTCCGGAGAAAATCGGAAGCTTCTGTCCTCGGATCAATGTCGTCAGTCCATCGATGGCAGATATTCCTGTCCGAATATAATTTCTCGGATATTTACGTCTTACCGGATTCATCGGCAAACCATTGACATCCCTGCGGATATCGGAGACCAATGGCCCAAGTCCATCGATCGGATTGCCAATCCCGCTGAAGGTTCTTCCTAAAATATCCGGAGATAAGGTAACTTCCATCGGCCGTCCGGTCAGTCTGGTTCTTGTATTGCTCAGGGACATATTTTCGGTTCCCTCAAATACCTGAATGACCGCTTTATCCTCATAGAGCTCTATGATCCTTCCGATTTTTTTCACATTCCTGTCTACTTTAAATTCGACAATTTCATCAAAGAACGCATCCTGCACTCCTTCCAGGATCACAAGAGGTCCATTGATGCTGCTAAGTCCCAAATATTCTATTGACATCTCAATCTACCTCCTATGCGTTCTTCTCCAATACTCTCTGATAGAAATCATCAATTTCCTGATGATAAAAATCCAACATCTGAAGGTTGTCATTCGGCACATCATATTTCATGGCAATGACTCTCTCAAACATATGCTCAGCTTTCAGGACGCTCATCGGCATGCCTCTTGCCACCAACTCCCGGCATTTTTTAAATAAATATAAAATAACTTCCATCATTTTAAACTGCTTTTCCATGGAGACACAGGTATCATCTTTGTGAAATGCATTCTGCTGCAGGAATCCCAAACGAATAACTTTCGCAATTTCCAAAGTCAATTTTTGATCATCCGGCAGGACGTCTCCGCCAATTAATTTTACAATCTCCATCAAACTGTTTTCCTGATTTAAGATGGCCATTAGGCGGTTCCTGTAATCTACAAACTTAGGCGATACATTTTCATGATACCAGCCTGCAAGATCCGTCAGGTATTCACTGTAGCTGGTCAGCCAGTGAATTGCCGGGAAATGCCTCTCATAGGCCAAAGATTTATCCAAGCCCCAGAAGCACCTTACAAATCGTTTCGTATTTTGGGTGACCGGCTCTGAAAAGTCTCCCCCCTGAGGAGATACGGCTCCGATGATCGTTACGGAACCATCACTTCCATTCAGATTGTGCATCATTCCCGCTCTCTCATAAAACGCAGACAGTCTGGATGCAAGATATGCCGGGAAGCCTTCTTCTGCCGGCATCTCCTCCAAACGTCCGGAAAGCTCTCTCAACGCTTCTGCCCATCTGGATGTAGAATCCGCCATGATCGCCACGTCATATCCCATGTCTCTGTAATATTCCGCCAATGTAAGCCCGGTATAGATGGATGCTTCCCTGGCAGCCACCGGCATATTGGATGTATTGGCAATCAAGACAGTCCGGTCCATCAAAGGATTTCCGCTCTTTGGATCCACTAATTCCTGAAATTCTTCCAGAACCTGCGTCATCTCATTTCCACGTTCTCCGCATCCGATGTAAATAATAATATCCGCATCCGACCACTTTGCGATCTGATGCTGCGTCATCGTCTTTCCGGTTCCGAATCCGCCCGGAATTGACGCTGTTCCTCCTTTTGCAATTGGAAACATCGTATCCAGAATTCTCTGACCAGTAATCAAAGGCACACTGGCCGGAATCCGGTCATGTACCGGTCTTGCGGCACGAATCGGCCATCTCTGGGCCATCGTAAGTTCTTTTCTCGTACCGTCATCTAATTCCAGTGTAACGATCGTATCCTGTATTGTGTATTTCCCATCTTCTGCTGCGAAGACGACCGTTCCTCCCAGATCCGGAGGTACCATGCATTTATGAACAATCGCTCTTGTCTCCGGCACTTCGGCAATCACGTCGCCGCCATGGAGAACATCTCCTTCGGATACTGTGATATGAGTCTCCCATTGCTTCTGCAAATCCAGAGAATCCACACTGACACCTCTGGTAATAAATGCACCCGCCTGTTCGGAAATTCGTTCCAACGGCCTCTCAATTCCATCAAAGATATTATCCAAGATTCCCGGAGCCAGAGTAACAGAAACTGCTTCCCCGCTTGCCTCCACGATTTCGCCGGGACGCAGACCGGATGTTTCCTCATATACCTGAATCGTTGTTCTCTCTTTATCAAGAGAAATGACTTCTCCGACTAGCTTTTCTTCTCCTACATATACCATCTCAGACATTTTGAACCCGGTATCCCCTTTTAGGTAAATGACAGGTCCATTAATCCCATAAATTGTTCCAGTCTTACGCACCTGCTGCACCTCCCTTGAAGGTATATTCCTGATATTCTTTTTCCAGCGCTCCCCGGAAGGAATGATCGATTAGAATATTTCTCCCCGGAATGACGGAGCGTACGCCGCCGATAAAGTCTTCTTCACTAATTGTGACTGTCATTCCTGTATATTGTTCCAAATAATCTTTCTTCTCTTCATCGGATGCGCTGATATAGATCATAAGCGGCTGTCCATCTGCGAACCTGGCAGCATCTGAAATATAGGAAACCAATAGTTTCAGATAATCTTCGGTTTTTTTATAATCTTCAATCATCTGCATGACTTCCTTAAACAGCTCGTTTTTTAAAGTCTGCTGCACACTTCCAAGTTCTCTTCGTATTCTGAGCTGTCCTTTGGAAACCGCCGTATTCAGCTGCTGTCTTGCGGAAGCAGTCTCAGCCTTGATCCTCGTATCTGCCTGAATCCTTGCTTCCTGACAATGTGTCTGATACATGGATTCCAATGCTCTTTTATGTTGTTTTATGATTTCATTTCCCTGGCTCCTGGCTTCTTCCATCGCCGCGCCTTGGATATGAGCGATCTTTTCCTCTATCGTCAATCCTGTCACCTTCCTTCTATCGCTTCCATTATAATTTCAGTCCAATTGCCTCATTGACATAGGAAGTAATAAAATCTTTTTTTCGGCCTGTTCCATGTCTGTCAGGAATCTCAATCAGCAGCGGCATCTGACGTTCCAACTTGATCTCATCAATCAGATCCGGAAATTCTTTTCCGAACTTCTCCGTCAAGAGGACGATGCCGATGGATTCATCGTTCATGGCTTTCTGGAGTTCGTCATAAAGTTCTTCTCTTTCATGTACGACGACGCCGTCTACGCCTGCCAGCCGCATTCCTGTCAACGTATCCACATTATCGCTGATCAAATACATTTTCATATCATCACTTCCTTAGACTAACCCAAACGACCGATAATCATAAATGAGATAATCAGGCCATAAAGGCAGACACCTTCTGCCAGACCAACGAAAATCAAAGATTTTCCCAGAGCGCTCGGATCTTCACTGATTGCTCCCAAAGCAGCGCTTGCTGCACTGGCAACGGCAATTCCGCCTCCTACACAAGACAGACCGGTCGCAAGAGCCGCTGCAAGATATCCAAATCCCGTAGACATCCCGGCATCACCTGCAGACTGGGCTGCCTGTACCGGATCACTCACAAACAACATGACGCCTGCGATTACGATCACTCCGAAAAACATCACAATATTGGCTGCAATGCTTCTTTTATATCTTTTTTTGTTCCTTTCACCCCTCAGAAAATATCCAAACGGTAGCAAAACACTTAAAATAAACGCTGCGATGATGGCTAATTTAATTGCTGATGTCATATTCATGTCCTCCTAATTTACATTTTTATTGGCGTGATTATTATATGGGTGGAATTCCCTTCCGGATCCTCGGTAGAATCGGCTGAACATCTCATAATATTCCAATCTGAGCACCTGTATTCCAACCACAAGGCCCTCTAGGGCACATACAATGATATTTCCGATCACAATGACCGCCCAGTTTGGAGTTCCCACTCCATCTGTAATTCCTCCAAGCATCAACACGACTTCCATCATTGCGGCATGACTAACTGCAAATGCGCCTACACGCACAAAAGAAATCGTATTGGAAAAGAAGCTCAGCATCGTCTCGAACAATTCAAAAAATCCCTGAATCAGGAACATTCCGACGCCTTCTTCCACTTTTGCTTTCTTACCGCTGATCAGTTGTCCCAGCGGTTCCTTTAACAAAAATAATATGATTGGCACTCCTAAGAAAATGGCCATCAAGATATTTCCCGGCGTCTTATGTCCTGTCATATAGAGGACAATTGTCGCTACAAGAAAACCATAAAATATCAGGCCGGCAACCCCATTTGGGCTAAATAACATATTCTCCCTGTCTTTTCGTCTCCATGCATTGATAATCTGGAACACCATAGCCAGCAGGATCAATCCCATACCAAACGCGACCGCAATGATAAATACGGTATTTAACTGTCCTAAAAACGGAAGTTTCATCATAGCGTGCATAGGCGACAGCCAGATAGGTTTTATAATCGTTCCTTCAAATCCAAAGAAACTTCCGAACATAAAACCGAAAAATGTAGAAAAGATTCCCGCAATAGATATAATTCCCGCTAAGGCCATCTTTTTCTTCCAATAAATCAATCCGCCTAAAGCAAACAAGCATAATCCCTGTCCCACATCTCCGAACATAGCGCCGAATATAAATGTATACGTAAGTGCCACAAAAACAGTTGGATCCATCTCATCATGGGCCGGCAGTCCATACATCCGAATAAACATTTCAAACGGCTGAAAAAATCTCGGATTCTTAAGCTTCGTCGGAGGATCCCCGAAAAATTTCTCTCTTCCTTCCTCTTCTACAATTGTAATCCTGTCGTCATCTTTGGTTTCTTCTATAAATGAGGCTACATCTTTCTCGCTCATCCATCCGCAAAGGATATAATAATCTTCCTGGTCATTTTCCATGCGGGCCGCCATTTTTCTAACATCAAAATTATTAGATAATTCTTCCAGCTTATATTGGGCTCCCAGAATCTTTGACGCATGATCTGAAAGATATTCTCCCATTTTCTTCTTCAGATCCTCCGCTTCCTGATCCAAAAGTTCGATCTGGCCTTTCATTTCTCTGCAGATCTCTGCCGGCATTCCATCATAATCTTCCGGAAGCTTCACTCGCTCAAAATGAAGCGATTTAAAAACAGAATCGATCTTTCCTGCTTCTTTGTGGGCGGCGAAATAACACCCATAGACATAATTTTCATCTCGAATTCCCTCCAGAAAGATCGCATTTAAATCGTCAAACAAATATTTTTCTAATTTATGAAAATAATCCAGACTTACCCTTCCGAATCTTACGACCATATAATGATATTGCGTGACCTCTTTGATATTCAGTTCCAACGGCTGAAATGGTTCCATCTGATGGAGTTTCTCCAGGATCTCCTCTTTTGCTTTCTTAACTTTCTCTTCCTTTTCTTTCAATTCTAAATAATCATGGTTCAAATCCCGTATCAGATCAATCATTTCATCCGCAGAAAGGGAGGTGTCCATCTTAATCGTCTGATCCGGAAGCATATTAGCATACTGTTTTGCTTTCGCCAATGGATCCTTATATGGATTCAAATCCATAAACGGCAATAGGTTATCGGTTGTCTTTAATTCCGTAATCGCATTTTCCAGCTGCATCTCATATTTCGATAAGTATTGGCTGGTCACCCGGTCAATATCCGTTCGGGGACCGGAAATGCTCAGGAATTTCATTTTCACTATCATTAGGCACTACCTCCTTGATATTTGGAATCCTGCAGAATATATCCCAAGATTTCCTTTTCTGAAAGACCATACCGGATACACTCCAGTGCAGTCGTGATTCGGTAAATCTCCCCCTCCTTCATATAAAGATAGGAGTAAACACTCGCAAGCGAGTAGGGATGATTCTGATAGGCCGTCGTAAGAATATGTTTTAAGTACCGTCTTACGACTTTTTCCACATTATGCTGTTCATCAAATTGATATTTCTGCCCGTAAAAAGACTGATTCAGCACCTTAAAAAACTCTTCCAGCGAAGGTGCTTCCACCAGGTTTTTAAACTCTTCTCTCCGGATCCGATATTGGATCGGTATCAGGAGCGTATAAATATCCGGCGGAAGCATATGATAATACTTCTTCGACCGATAAATCCATTGAAGGTTCAAAAGATCAATTTGAGTTCCCAGCTCTTTTGTCAAAACTTCGTTGTCAACTTTTTTCCACTTCTTCTTTCGGATCTTCCACAACATAGAAAAATAATAAAGATCCAGCGCCAAATCATAATCAAACAACGTCGACGCTCCGGATTCCCGGATCTTCGCCAACGGAGCATAATATTCAGTATCCTTTAAATGATCAACCAGATCATCAATATTCTCCGATCTAATCAGCTGATCGATACGAATATCCGAATATTTGTTAAAAAATGCTTTCTTATAATTCAGATCAAACGGCGCATTATAATGATTAAATACAATCCGCAGACAATAGCGGATCAAGTCTACCTCATATCGTTTCATAAAGATCTTCAGAAACTTCTTCTGGTGGATACTTCCAAAACGATACAGTCTTGTATAATCATCGTACAGCGATTGTATCAGGATCTTTTCTATATTCCCCCGGTGATAGAGCGACTCATCCATCTGGCTGATCATTCTTCCATAAGACTTCGTCTCTTTCAGATAATAGATCACTTCCATTACCGTATGCATGGAAGCAATCTTACGGTAATCTTCCTCTTTCAGCAGTTTCGCCCGCATCGCCCGGATCTTTGCTGCGATCCCGCTGTACTCCATTACATCTCTGATCATTCTATGCCTCCTAACCAGCTTTCCTAAATCTCGATGATTTTCTGAAAAATTTCTTCAGCGTATGCGGTATGGTTTTCTTCAAAATCCTGTTTTAAGAATCGGATTTCGCTGTCATTTTCATTTCCCTGACGCTCTAGCAATTTATCCATATTCTGCTGTAATTCCGATCGTATGGACTCGATTCGTTCCTTCGTCTTCCTTTCCAGCTCCTGATCAAATTGGTCTCTCTTCTCCTGCATCTCCTTTTCCTGCAGATGCTTTTGATTCTCAACATTTTCTACAATGGCCCTTGCGGTATTTTCGATTTCTGCCAATTTTTCTGCAATTCCATTCATAAAAAAGCCTCCTTTCTGACCGTCAAATTCTATATCACCTATTGTATCTCTATCTTTTCGTATTTGCTAGCTTTTTATGAAATTCTTAGCAGAATTTTATACACCTTTTACAAAAAAATGTGTAAAATTCCAATCCTTGCATGCAAATTCGTTGTTTTTTATAATAGAAGTGCCCCAATAAAACGATTTTGGCCTGAACGTTATGTTTCATTTTTTTTCATGGCTCCGGTCGTTTCTTCCGGGCATATTTATGTTTTTTCTCATGTTTTTTATTATGATAGGTTGGAAACATGAAAACATGGGATCGGGCAAAAGAAAGGAATGTTATGGTAAAGATTATTTTATGTGATGACGATCCGTTCATCCTAAAGATCATTCAGGAACAAATTGAAGATATTTTGCTGCATCAAGGGCTCGATGGCAAAATCGTCTGCGTCTCAACCAGCGGAAAAGATATGATTTCTTATCTTCGAAGCCATCCGCAAGAGCATCTTTTTTTCCTGGATCTTGATTTTGGAAATAATGAATTCAACGGCATCGATCTGGCAAAACAGATCCGTTCCATCACCCCAGAAGCAAAGATCGTATTTGTAACCAATCATTATGAACTGGCTCTCGATGTTTTAAAATCGGGAACGGAGCCCTTTGGCTTCATTGAAAAAACAACAGATCTCCGTAAAATGAACCGCAGCTGTTATCAATATCTCTATCTTGCAAACAAACAGATCACGGTACACCAGAAAAAAAAGGACACCCGGACAATTACGATCCGCCCGGGATTCGATGAAGAAATTCATGTACCGATCCAGGATATTTTATATGTGGAGGCTGTAAAAACAAAATCACACTGCATCTGTTATCATACGATCAACGGATCCTCTATCACAGTGCGGGAATCTATGGAGCACGCCATGAAACGGCTAGGCGACGGATTTATTCGAAGCCATCGTTCCGTCATCGTACAAAAATGCCATATGATTGGCATGGAAGATGGCATGATTCGATTAATCAACGGAGCTTTCGCACCCTGTTCTTTCCGTTTAAGAAATGAACTGAAAGGAATGATTTATGGAAACAAAAAATAGGAAATATTTCGGGATCTATCTTGCACTGTCTATTTTCTGCGTCGGACTCAGCCTGTATTTCCCTTTTTTGAAAATGACCGGAACTACTTTTATGGAAAATTTTGTCATCTCATTTACCGGTATTTTCTCCATTCGGATTTTAAATCTTTTAGATTTGAAACTGCCTGATTATTTTTTATTATTTGCAGGAACCTTTACCGTTATTACACAATCCTTCGGAATTGTAAATGCTTCGATTTTCTTTACCTTTTTTGTATTTTTTGTAATCAGTGCATTCCGACGGCAATTGCAGCAAGGAAAAGTTTTGTTCACCTGGCTCGCATTTATTTTATTTTTATTAAACCAAATGTTCCTAAATTATATTTATCAAGGATTTCAGCTTCTGTATTATCAGACAGCCAATCACCTGCCCAATGCTTCTCTGGCGAAAATCGGCATTTTCTTTCTGCTGTCTGCAGGAATACTTTTGCTGGATTTTCTGCTGATCGAGCTGGTCAGACATTTTTTTCAGGATCGTCTTTATAAGATTTCACAATTAGAGACTTCCTACCCACAGATTGCCAGAAATTTTTTGATCAGCTCTCTGGTCATTTTTATCATTGGATTTCTGTTCGAGCATTTGCTTCTGCAAATTCCGGCTTCTGTTGATCCGGCAGCGTCTGAATATTTATATACGCTCTTATATGAAAAGATCGCTGCTCTTACAACATTATTTTCTTCTGGTATTATTTTTATCCAGCTTTTTATCCTGATCATCCTTCTTAAATTTTCTAAATATCGATTCTCCATCGACACCAAAAGAAGGCATGAGGAAAATCTGATTTTGTACAGCAATGATCTGGAAAAGAACCTCACTGAGGTCCGAGGATTAAAGCATGACATGAAAAATCTGCTTTTTACTTTGAGCTATCTCATTGAAGACAGCAAAGACCCGAAATTAAAAGAATATTTTCAAAATACGATCAATCCTTATTTTCAGGAGGAATTAAAGAAAAATGATCTGTATGCCTCTTTGCAGCAGATTGAGGACGAACAGCTAAAGGCCTTCCTATACTATAAATTGACTTCAGCTGCCAATGGCAAATGTCAGATTCATTTTGTCTGCCAACAAGATCTGCCGTGGCAGGGATTCCCTGAGGAGATTGATTTTCTTGACTTCATTCGGATTCTGGGGATTTTTCTGGACAATGCAATGGAAGAAGCAATGCATACCAAAGACAAAGAAATTTCTCTCTATTTTTCCGAGGGGGAAGATGCCTCGGAAATTCGGATTGAAAATTCGATCCGTCCACAAAAAGAAGTCGTTGCCGGCCTTTCCGATAAAGGTCTTGGCAGAGGAAACGGACTGCTGATCGCAGATCGTATTTTGCAGCGGTATCCGAATATTATCCTGAACTCTTATATGAAAGAGGAAACTTTTGTCCAAAGTCTGGTGATCCACCGTTAAGGATAAACTTCTTTTGCCTGATCCATTTTAAAAGCAAAGGAGTTTTTTATGAAGACAAAAATTACACAAGATCACTTTCGTTTCTTATTTTCGGCTATGTTCGTATTTTATCTGATCATTTTGGTCAAAATCATATTGCTTCGGGATACCTCTCTGACATCTCTGCCGGAACATTTTTCCGACGGTTATCAGGGCTTCCGTTCCTTGAACCTTATACCATTCCAAACATTTCGGGTCTTTGCCTCTATGATGTCAGCCGAAAACTTTTTGTGGGCCGTTTCCAACATTGCAGGCAATGCTCTGATCTTTCTGCCATATGGATATCTCCTCTCCCTTCTCGGAAAGGAAAATCTTAGTACGTGGAAAATTCTTTTCAGCGCCGGCATTTTAAGCCTCTTGTTTGAGACTCTCCAATACTGTTTTTATCTGGGAAGCGCCGATATTGATGATCTCATTTTGAACATTACGGGAGCTTTCCTTGGAATTCTATGTTATCGGTTGATTTCTGCCATCAGCAGACAGCGCCGCCTTCCAATTTATAAAATCAGTATGATTCTTTCCATCCTTGCTTTCCTTGGAGCCTTCGCGGTTGGATACTTTGAATTCGGCAACCGGCTGGGACTGGCAAATTATCAGGAAGAAAATATTGGCGGAGAAAAAATACCGGATCGGGAACCTGACTTTAACGGATATTTTACTTCCGGAAGCGATGCAAAAATCACCGCTCAAAATTCTCTCGACGACACATACGCGGAGCAAACAGATTTTCCTATTACAGCAGAGACAACGATCTATTACCTGGAATCTGCTTCCGATCGTTTGAATCCAAATAAGGTGATAAACACTTACAAACTATACAGTACTTCTCAATTAGCCTCTGTAAAAAAACATTCCCGTGTTACAATCTGGTATTCAAAAAATTCCGATGCACACACTGCAGACGTGATTGTCCTATCTGATTTGGAAGATCAGGCACAGGAAGGAACGATCACCTTCGGCGCTGAGGATTCTCATAGGCTGACCGGATATCTTACAAAGACCGGAGACGGACAATGTACGATCAATAAAATTGACTCTTATGAGTTAAAAGACGGAAGTACCGTCTCCAGCAGCACCAGCCTGGAAATTCCAATGCACTATGAAGAAGATATTCCAATTACTGTTCGGGATGTATATGAAAACGGAAATAGTTATAAAGACCGTCAAGGAAGTATTCAGGATTTGAAAAAAGATGCGTTTGTAACAGCCGAAGGAAACTATAAAAACAAAATATTTTACGCAGAGAAACTTACTATCCAGATCTTTCATTAAAAAATAAAGCTCGTCAATCATATTAACCGACGAGCTTTTATTTTTTATTTAAAATGATATTTGCACTGCCTATTTATTTTCTCTCATTACATGATGGAGAAAAGCTCCCTCCAAATTAGCATCCGGACCAAATGAACAACGAGCAACTTTAGGCTTAATATCTGCAATTTTTACCTTTCTCAAAACTTCATCCAGTTGATATTCAATCTGTTCAACAAAGTCTTTTTGTTCTGATACTCCGCCTCCTAATATAATAATCTCTGGATCATAAATATATTGCAAATTGTAAATTCCAACAGCAAGCTGAAAATAAAATTCTTTCACTGCTTCCTGACAGATTTTACTGCCCTCTTCTGCCATTCGGAAAACGTCCTGCCCTTCTAATGAGTCATCCTTCATTGCTTCCCGTACTTTTTCCACCATTTGAACGGTTGCTGCCAAATCACTATATGTTTGCAGTTTCCCGTCTTTTTGTTGAAAAACAGCATATCCAAACTCTCCACCAGATAAATGTTTTCCATGATGGATCTTTCCATCTTTGATTACGGCACCTCCAATGCCGCTGCCAATTACCAAAAACATAAGATCTGAATATCCCTTCCCGGCACCTCTATATACTTCGGCTAACGCAGCACAATTAGCATCATTTTCTATGCTCACCGGAAGTTGACAACGTTTTTCCAATTCTTGGATCCAGTTGGGACCATGAATCGACGGAAGTGCACTGTACCCATATATAACTCCTCTTTCACAATCTACTGCTCCTGGCGTTGACAGACATACTCCCTGTATCGTATTAGCTTCTTCATAAGATTTTATCAACTTTTCAATAAGATCAAAAATAAGTTCCACATCATCATGAACTTTTACTTTGCCATTCTCCAATATCTTTCCAGTTTCATCTAACAGGCCATATTTCAAAGAAGTTCCACCTAAGTCAAAACATGCATACACGTTCTATTCTTCCTCCATAACAAATCCATTATTTTCTGATACTGTTTTAAACCAATTCCCAGATTTTTTAATGGTTCTCTTTTGAGTTTTTAGATCAAGTCCAATAAAACCATAACGATTTTTATATGCATTGTTCCATGACCAACAATCAATTCCTGTCCATGCATGGTATCCAAAACAATTACTTCCTTCCTTTATGCCTTTTGACAATTGGAATAAATGCTCTTTATAAAAATCAATTCGGTAGTCGTCCTTAATCTTTCCTTCAGAATCCTTATATTGTTCTTCTCCTTCGACCCCCATTCCATTTTCTGAAATAAACCACGAAATATTATTGTAATTTTCTTTTACATTCATCGCAATATCATATATGGCTTCCGGATAAATTTCCCATCCCCTATATGGATTCATACGTCTTCCTGGCATCTCATATTCCTCATAATACTGTTCCGGTGTCCACTGTTCAGCTTCTAATACCTGTTCCCTCGCTTTTACACGTTTAGGATGGTAATAATTAACTCCAAGGAAATCAACCGTATTTTTACTTATTGTATCTAACTCTGCCGGAGTAGTTTCCCATAAAACATGATTTTTGCTTAAAAGCTCTGTCAATTCTTCCGGAAAATATCCATGAACTGCAGGATCTAAAAAACTTCGATTATAAAATAAGTCTGTGATTTTAGATGCTTTTAAATCTTCCGGTTCATTAGATCTCGGATATGTTGGTGTCAAATTCAATATAATTCCAATTTCCCCATCACACATGTCATGAAAAACTTCCACACACTTTGCACTTGCCAAATTAATATTATATATAATTTGCACTGCTTCCTTTCCCTCATTTTTCTTTTTAGGATAATGAAAACCACACAAATATCCTGCTTCTGGAATTACCATAGGTTCATTAAAAGTAGTCCAATATTTCACCTGATCCCCAAATAATCGGAATGCAGTCTTAGCGAATTTTACAAACAGGTCAACAACATGTTTGTTTGCCCATCCACCATATTTTTGGAGAAGTTCCACCGGAAGATCAAAATGATGAAGATTTAAAATTAGCTCTATCCCATTTTTTTTACATTCTTTGATCACATTAGAGTAAAATTCCACGGCTTTTTTATCTGGCTCTCCTGTTTCCAAATCTTTAATTAATCTTGTCCATTGAATGGATGTCCGAATGGAATTCATACCTATAGAACGCATCATTTGAATATCTTCTTTATATCTGTGATAGAAATCCGTCGTAATTTTTGAACCAACTCCATGAAAGAAATCCTCTATCTGCGTTTTACTCCAATAATCCATTATATTTTCATGTAATTTATCCTCTGTTCCTTCCATCTGAGGTCCGCTCATTGCGGCTCCCCACCAAAATTTATTTGGAAAAGATACTATTTCTCCCATCTTATTTTCCTTTCTTCTAACATTTATAATAAAACGGCATTAAAGGTAATCCAGAAGCTCCTCGGAATAAAATGTCCGGATTATTTTCCCAGCCATATGAGATGATTTTTGCTTCTTTATCCGTCTTTATTTCCATACATTCTCCTGATAATGCCACCTGAATTTTTTCAAATTGAACCCCATCAAAAGAAATATTTAAATAATATTCTTCATCTTTTTCAGCACATATATGTCCATAACAGTTTTTGAATTTCAGGAGATATCCATTTTCTATTTTCTGGACTTCTGACAAACTTGGAGCATGCCCTTGTACAGAATCGTCATAAAACATTTCTGCTGCCATAATCCCTAAGCGTCTCCCTGCCTCAGACTTATCTGCCGGATGAATGTTAAACTCCTCCCCACATCCAAGGGTACAAATAATTTCTGTACGATTAGTTTCTTCTACAACTTTACGCTGCTGCTCTCTTAAAACCGCCCAGCTAAACGGCACTTTATCATCGTTATAATTTGGTAACTGCATAACCAAAAATGGAAGTTTTTGGTCTTTAAGCTCTTCACGCCAATTAGCAATTAAATTTGAAAGCAGAATTTTATAAACTGATGCATTTTTTGTATCTTCTTCTCCTTGATACCATAATATCGCTTTATAACGCATTCCTTTTATTTTCTGAAACATTGTCTTATATAAACCACATGGTCTTCCAAAGTCTTTTTTCCCTTTCGGTCCCGGCCATGGAGTATGTCCTACATCATGTTTTAACTGGCTCATAGATCTTTCCGGATATTTTTTTTGATATTCTTCTACTTTTTCCTGGTATTCTGCCAAAGTCTTCTGATATTCTGCAATCGCAAGATCCTCTTCTTCTTCTGTCTGTCCTTGTATATCATGATAATAATCATCATAATACAGCTTTTTAATCTCCGGATCCGCTCTCAATGTCTTTTTTGATACCCAGCAAGATGCACTTGTTCCGCCTTTATGACACCCAATGATACCAATTGGCACATCCGTGTAATTCCGCAATTCTTTTGCAAAATAATAAGCCACTCCTGAAATTTTTCCTACATTTTCCGGATTGCATTCATACCATCCTTCTTCTGGGATTTGAGGGTATTCTTTTCCGTCTTTTATATACTCGACCTGAGGAACTTTATAATATCTGAATGCTGTCTGCGCTGTTTCTTCTTGCTCTTCCTGAGCATTTTTTGTATTTTCAAACAAAAACTCCATATTAGATTGACCGGCAGCTACATAGACATCACCAATCATTACATCGCAAATTTCTATCAATGTATCGCCAGATTTTATCTGCAAAACATAGGGACCTCCTGCTTTCAATGGTTCAAACTGGATCCTCCAGTTTCCTTTCTCACCAATTTTTGTCTGCCTCTGCTGTCCTGCAAACGAAGCCTCCACTTTTTCATCTGGATTTCCAGTTCCAAAAACTGTAATCTCCTTCTCTCTTTGTATTACCATATGATCCGTAAATATAGAATCCAGCTTTATGCTCATTTTCCTACCTCTTAAAATTCTCATACAATCTTAAAAATCGCTCTGCTAATTCAATTACTGTATTTGCTGCCATAAAATGATCCTGAGCATGAATCAATAGAATAGATTTTTCTATTGGTTCACCCTGAATCTCTTTGGTCATTAAATCTGTCTGAATTGTATGAGCTTTATGAAGTTCACCTTTTGCATCCTGGAGCTTTTCTTTTGCTGCTTCCATATCTTTATTTTCTGCTTTCATAACAGCTTGTAATGCCATAGATTTTGCATTTCCGGCATAACAAACCAACTCCATTAGTATGTTCTCTAATCCTTTCATCGTCCATTCCTCCATCATTCTTCGTGTTTTTTCAATTCCATTTTATCTGCAATTCGTACAAAAGGAATATAAATTACAATTGCTACAACCAAGTTAATTAACTGAACCAATGCTCCCTGAATAGAACCGGAATACAACAATCCTGATAAAACCGGAGGTACTGTCCATGGGACATTATTGCAAATCGGAGCAATAAATCCAATCTTAGTAAAAAAGACCGCAATATAGAAACAAATTGGCTGAACTAATACAAATGGAACCAAATAAATCGGGTTTAAAATAATAGGAAGACCAAATGTAATTGGTTCAGAAATATTGAAAATAGCCGGTGCTAAAGCAATTTTTGTAACCTTTTTACTTGCTTTCGCTTTCGAAAAAATTAAAATCGCTAAAACAGGTGCTAATGCGAAAGTTCCTGCTGCAATTGTTGAATAATTCATAAACATTGTTGTATATAAATGATGAGCCGTTCCAAGTACATTTTCATTTCCAGCAATATCCCAAGTCATTCCAAAAATCGGGCTCCAAATAGAGGATGGATGAATTCCAAACCATTGAAATAATGGCCATGTAATCTGAGAAACCAAGGCAAATGCCGCTGTTTTAGAAATTGCCATTGCTGGTTTCTGCAAAAGGGATAAAAATAATTCTGGAAGAGATGTATGAGTAAATGTATTGCATACTGCAGTTGCTATAATAAATACAAGCAATGTAAGAAGTCCCGGCACTAAAGATTCAAAACTTCTTGCCACTGCAGGAGGGACAGAAGACGGCATCTTAATTGTTATATTTTTCTCAGAAAGTTTATTATAAAGAACAACCGCAATTCCTGAAATTATCAGTCCCGCAAAAATTCCCTGCTGACCTAAAAAGTTTGAATTAACAATCCCATCGATTTGTACATTTGTCCCATTCACCTCTGTTACAAAAGACCAAGGAAGGCAAATAAAGAATGCTGCAGTTGCATATAGTACAGAATTCATATGCTCTTTATTCTTTCTGAAATAATGTTTTGATAAAGTATAAGCAAAAATTACAACAACAAGAAGCGCATTAATTGACATAGATCCTTTTGTAAACGCATTACATAATTCCTGTCCTTTTAACAGTACACCATTCAATGCTGATGCCTGAAAAGCTTCTGTAGATCCACAAATCAACTTTCCTAAGTTTAAGCCGCTCTCTCCAAAAATAATTCCTGCGGGATCCAAAAATACAGAACTGATCATAACGGTAAATCCTGCCAGCAATGTAAGGGATGCAACCAAGACAAATGAATCCCTTAAAGTCAACAGCAATCTATTACCAGCGATTTTACTTACCGCTTCTGTAAATTTCAATGAAAAATTTTTTTCTCCTCTTTTTTCGCTCATTGTCTACTCCCCTTTTTCAATTTTTTCTACAATCATATTTCCATCCATAGATCCAAATTCCTGTATCGTCAACAAATAAACTTTCTTCCCCGGATAATCTTCTTCCACTTGCTCTTTCGCCCAAGCAATCTGCGGCGCCAATACAATCACATCAGCTTCTTCAATTACAGAATCCAAAGAACCAAAATCCATTGCTTCTACAGTAACATCACTCCTCCCTTTATCCTTATATGCCTCACTCATCTTATTAGCTAACAAACTTGTTGAAAAACCTCCACTACAAAACAAATAAATTTTCATGCTTTTTACCTTCCTTTCTGGTTCATTCTTTAACTATACTCATATTATATACTCATTTTCTTAATTTGTCTAGACATTATTTTAAATTTGTTTATTCTTTGTTTTCATTTTCTTAATTTGTCTAGACATTATTTTAAATTATTTCTCTTATTGCTTTATTTTTAAACATATGCTATATTATTTGAAAAGCCTAGACATATTTATTATTTGTCTATGTTAGTAAGGAGGATGATAATGGACCCAAAATATATGCAGATTTATAAAACAATGAAACAACGAATATTAGATGGTATTTATAAAGAAGACAACCAAAAGCTTCCTAACGAAGTGACCTTATGCCAAGAATTTGATTGCAGCCGCATGACAATAAAAAAAGCTTTAGATCTTCTTGTTATGGACGGATTAATTTACCGAAAAAAAGGAAAAGGCAGTTTTGTACTTCCTCCGGGAGCTCTCTCCTCTAAAATTAACATTCAAGAAGATCATATCGTAGGTCTGACAAACTCTTCTGAAAAAAATGTAACCTCCAAAATTTTAGATTTTCAGTTAAAATTTGCGGATGAAACAATCGCCAACAAACTTTGTATTCAAAAAAATGATCCTGTGTATGATATTCATCGTCTTAGACTTATCGATCAAAAGCCTTATGTATTAGAACGTACTTATATGAGCACTTCATTAATCCCCGGATTAGATATGGATGTTTTAAATCATTCTGTCTACGATTATATAGAACAAACATTAAACTTTAAAATCGCTGGGTTTCTTCGGATCACCAGAGCTGACTGCAGCAATCCTTCTGATCAGAAATATTTAGAATTAAAAGATACAGAACCTGTTCTAGAAGTCGAGCAGGTCGCATACTTAGATAATGGAACACCTTTTGAATATTCTTTTTCACGACATCGATATGACCGTTTTGAATTCTTTTCTCGAAGTATGAGGCACATTTAGAAACAAACAAAGTACCAAATTAATACTGGATTTTAATCCTGATACCGAAAAAATCCCTTTGGATTCAATACTTTGAATTCAAAGGGATTTCTCTATACTTTTTATAATACTTTGCTTAGGAATGTCTTTGTTCGCTCTTCTTTCGGATGATCAAAGATCTGCTCCGGCGTTCCTTCTTCTAAGATGACACCGCCGTCCATAAATAAGACACGATCTGCCACTTCTTTTGCGAATCCCATCTCATGGGTTACAACTACCATGGTCATTCCTTCCTGAGCCAGCTGTTTCATAACTTCCAGAACTTCTCCTACCATTTCCGGATCCAGCGCGGAAGTTGGCTCATCAAACAGCATAACTTCCGGTGACAGCGCCAAAGATCTGGCAATGGCCACACGCTGCTTCTGTCCTCCGGACAACTGCGCCGGATAGCTGTCGGCCTTATCTCCAACACCAACACGCGTTAAAAGCTCCATCGCCTTTTCCTTTGCCTCATCTTCACCGTACATTTTATGCCGGATCGGAGCTAAGGTAACATTTTCCAGAATCGTCAAATGCGGAAACAGGTTAAAATGCTGAAATACCATTCCAACTCTTTTTCTCAGCTGATCCACATCCAGATTCTTGTCCATCAAGTTCGTTCCGTCAATGGTAATTTCCCCTTTCGTTGGGTCCTCCAGAAGATTCAGACAACGTAGGAATGTACTTTTTCCGGAACCGGATGCTCCAATGACACAGACACATTCGCCTTTTTTGATATGACAGTCAATTCCTTTTAATACTTCCAGCTTTCCAAAATATTTATGTAAATCTTTAACGTATATCACTTTGTCTGAGCCTCCTTTCAAATGCGTTCAGTGCAATGGTCAGGATCTTCACCAGCACATAATAGATCAGCGCACATCCAATCAAAGGCACGAACATGATATAAGTTCTGGAAACAATAAAATCAGATGCCTTTGTCAGATCCTGGATTGCAACATATCCAAGAATTGCCGTTTCCTTGATTAATACAATAAATTCATTTCCCAAGGCCGGCAGGATATTCTTGACCGCCTGCGGCAGAATGATATCCTTCATTGTCTCTGTATAGGACAATCCAAGAGAACGTCCTGCTTCCATCTGTCCGTTATCCACTGCCATAATTCCGGCACGAATGATTTCTGCTACATAGGCAGAACTGTTAATTCCAAATGTTACGATTCCGGCAACCATTCCCATCTGTGTCTGGAATACCAGGAAGTAAATGATCAACAGCTGTACGACCGTCGGCGTTCCGCGGATAATGTCAATATAAATATTGGCAATCACTGAGAATACCGTTTTCTTTCCTTTTCTTACCTCGGTCATCTTCATCAATGCCAGAATCATACCAAGGAGAATTCCAAGCAGCACCGCCGCAATCGATACACCGATCGTTACCTTTAATCCGTCTAAAAACATTTTATAACGGTCTGCTTCTATAAATACCTGATAAATATCTGATTTTAACTGCTCCATCGTCTAAAAAGCCTTTCTATGAACTACTGTCCAATATATTCTTTTACTAATTTATCAAAAGTTCCATCGTCTTTCATCTCATCCAGAGCATCGTTGATGGCATCTTTTAATTTTGCATTATCTTTTTGTACCGCAAACGCATATTTCTCATCTTCAAACAGGTCTTTTACAAGTTCAAGTCCTTCATTTGCTTTGATAAATTCCTGTGCCGGGTTAGAGTCGATAATTACAACATCGGATCCGCCTTTTTTCAGATCCATAACAGCGTCTACACCTTTTTTGAATCTCTTCACATTAGAGTCTTTGATTTCATCTGTAGCCAGCAGGTCACCTGTTGTTCCTTCCTGAACTGCAATGGTTAATCCTTCCAGATCTTCCGCTTTCTTAATGTCTCCGTTTTCTTTCTGGATCACATACTGTTTTGCAGTATAGTAGGAATCTGTGAAATCAACCTTTCTTTCTCTCTCTTCTGTTACGGTCATTCCTGCTGCGATCACATCCAGGTTTCCGGATTCCATAGAACCGATCAGAGATTTGAATTCCATGTTCTTGATCTCTACATCAGATCCGATTCTCTTTCCTACTTCTTTCATGACAGCCATGTCAAATCCGTCTACGTCTCCATCATCATTGACAAATTCAAATGGCGGGAATTCTGCGTTTGTTCCAACAACGATTTTTTCAGGAATCTTTCCTCCATCGCTGGCTTCTTCCTTTTTTCCACATCCTGCAAACAACATAGTTGCTGCTAAAACGCCTGTCAGGGCAGCTGTTAAAAACTTTCTCATAATGCTTCTTCTCCTTTTCTATTAAAATAATGGTACGACTGCTCCGTCGTAGTTTTTATTGATATAATCTTTGACTGTATCGCTTTGCAATGCCTTTACAAGAGCCTTAATAGATGCTTTATCTTCATCTCCCTTGCGTACTGCGATGACATTGCCATAAGTCTTCGCACCAACAGAATTCTCATCTTCTACTGCCAATGCGTCTTTGTCCACTTTCAGCCCCGCTTCGATTGCGTAGTTTCCGTTGATAACCGCAAGATCTACGTCTTCAATGGATCTTGGAAGCTGCGCTGCTTCGATCTCTTCGATCTCTAAGTTCTTTGGATTCTTTACGATATCTTTTTTCGTTGCTGTAAGTCCTGCATCTTCTTTCAATGTGATAAGACCTTCGGATTCCAGGAGCAGCAATGCTCTTGCTTCATTGGTCGTATCATTCGGAACAGCGACTGAAGCGCCGTTTTTCAGATCTTTCAAAGACTTTGTCTTGCCAGGGAAGATTCCAAACGGCTCATAATGAATCATTGCCGCAGATACCAGATCTGTTCCCTTTTCTTCATTAAAGTTGTCCATGTAAGTGATGTGCTGGAAATAGTTTGCATCCAAATCTCCTGCATCCAAAGCTGTATTTGGCTGAACATAATCGGAATATTCTTTGATTTCCAGTTTATATCCCTCTTTTTCCAGTTCTTTTTCTGCTGCCTTTAAGATATCCGCATGAGGCGATGGGCTGGCTCCAATGACGATAGTCTTAGAGTCCCCGCTGTCTTTTTTCGATCCGCAGGCAGTCAAAATTCCAAAGCATGTGATAAAGCACAATGCGATGACTAATGCTTTTTTCATCATTTCTTTCCTCCTTTTATTTTTAAAATTATATACATTCTTCAATATTTTACAATAATTTTCGGAAGATTTCAAATGCTGAAGGCAATGCATACTGATTTTCCAGACTTTTTTTGGTCACCCATTGAAAATCTTCCAGCGGCTGTTCCTTTTCCAGATGGATTTTTACTCCTTCCATATGCCATTCAATATGACTGAAAATATGCTTTCCCTTACCGGCAGGCTCCATCTGATCTGCCTGGATTCCCCAGTTTTTCACCTGCTCATTGATTGATTCCATGTCCATCCTGCAAGAAAGATTCGGAAATTCCCACAATCCTGCCAAAAGACCTTTCTGCCCTCTTTTGTGGAGCGCTACCATATCATCGGTCTCTAAAAGGAAAACTGTCTTATATTCAATCTTTCTTGATTTTTTCGGAGTTTTTACCGGCAGCTGATCAATTTTATCTTCTTTGTATGCTTTGCATATCGTATCCCACGGACATTGATCACAAAGCGGTTTTCCATTCGGCACACATACAATGGCCCCCAGCTCAATCAACGCCTGATTAAAATCTCCCGGACGGTCTTTCGGTATATAAGCGGAAATCCGTTTTCCCATTTCTCGTTTTGTCTTTTCTTTGAGAATATCCGATTCATCTCCCCATATTCTTGCAAGTACACGCATGACATTACCGTCTACTGCCGGCACCTGCAGATCAAACGCAATCGATCCAATAGCTCCAGCTGTATAAGCGCCGATTCCATTGAGCGACAAAAGCGCATCATAGTCCCCCGGTATCTTTCCCCCATACTCTTCCATGACTTTATTTGCCGCAGCTTTTAAATTTCTGGCGCGATTGTAATATCCAAGTCCTTCCCATAGTTTCATGAGCCGATCATCGTCTACATTTGCCAAATCTTCTACTTCCGGCAAAGCCTCCATAAAACGGTCAAAATAGGGCTTCACAGCTTCTACTCTGGTCTGCTGCAGCATAATCTCCGAAATCCATATGCGATACGGATCTTTATTTTCTCTCCATGGCAGAATTCGTTTATTGTAATCGTACCATTCTAGCAAAGATCCGGTTAAATCATAACGTTCTTTTTCCATGATCGTTCCTTTCTGTTTTGTCCGATCCCATTATAGCAAAAGTTTACGAAAAACGCTATGAGAAACCCTTTCCAACCGCAATACAATACCCATAGATTTCCTTGACGCCCAAATTGGAAAGAGCTCCGGACACCCCTTGCATCGTAGCCCCGGTCGTATAAATATCATCTACAATCAGCACCCTCTTTGGGGATCCTGCTTTTCGATAGGCCTCCGAATCTCCTATAAATGCATGAGAAAGATTTTTCTTTCTTTGCCCTGGATCCATCGTTTTCAATGGCTTCGTATCGTGGACTCTGCGAATGATCTTATGTGATGACGGACAGCCTATCATTTTAGCAATTCCTTTTGCCAAAAGCTCCGCCTGATTAAATCCTCTTTTCCTTTGTTTTCTCCAATACATCGGTACCGGTATGACCAGATCCGGATGAATCTGTTTCAGCCATTTTCCTTTTCTTCGTTCCGTTTCATAGAGATAGTATTGGATGTACTCCCTTTTATTATGATATTTGATCGATAACAATGAACTTTTTACCGGCTCCTCATATGTACACAATCCAATATTACGGACCCAGTTCTTTGGCCGCTTTCGGCAGTCAGCGCAGTATTCTTTCTCGGCATGATCCAGTGGTTTTCCACACGAATAACAGGTTGGTTCATGAAGAAAGATATCCTTCTTTGCACAAGCTTTACAAACTTTTTCATTTTTATCAAGAAGTTCCGTTTGACATAGAGGACAAACCGCCGGAAACAAAAATGATAACATGGCTCTTCCTCCTTATTTTGATTATATAGATTGAATTAGAAATGTCATTTTATAGAATATAGATCTGCAGTTTGAAAAGAAAGAAAAGAGCGCTTTCTAAGCATGCGGCGCCCTTTCCTTATTTCCGAATTTCGTATATTGTCCAAGCCAGACGAGTTCTACCGTCCCTGTGGAACCATTTCTTTGTTTATCTACAATAATTTCTGCAATTCCTTTCTTGTCAGAATCTTCATTATAGTACTCATCACGATAAATAAACATAACAACGTCGGCATCCTGTTCAATGGATCCGGACTCTCTCAAATCAGACAGCATCGGCTTTGCCGGTTTTCTCTCTTCTACACGCCGGCTCAGCTGCGACAGCGCAATGACCGGTGCATCCATCTCTCTTGCCAGCGCTTTTAATGACCTGGAAATTTCAGAAATCTCCTGCTGTCTGGATTCCAACCGTCTTCCGCCGGACATCAGCTGTAAGTAATCGATGATAATCAGATCCAGCCCATGCATTTGTTTATAACGCCGGCACTTTGAGCGAAGTTCCGCAATCGTAATTCCAGGAGTATCATCGATAATCAAAGACGAGCGGCCGATATCGCCGGCGCTTTCCATGATCTTTTCCCAATCCATCTCCTGAAGATCGCCTGTACGGATCGCCTGGGAATCTACCATTGCTTCCATCGCCATCATACGGGTTACCAGCTGTTCTTTTGACATCTCCAGGCTGAAGATCGCCGTCGGCACATGATCCCTCACTGCCGCTTTCTGAGCGATATTTAATACAAAAGAGGTCTTTCCCATCGCCGGACGCGCAGCTACAATAATCAATTCTGATGAGTGCAGTCCGGAGAGTTTATAATCCAAATCTGTAAATCCTGTGGCAATTCCCGTAATTCTTCCCTCGGAACTTGCAGCAGCTTCGATCGTATCCAGGGTATTCAAAACCACTTTGTCAATCGGTACGAAATCTTCTCTTCCGCTGGCTTCCTGAAGGAGCCCAAAAACATTTTTTTCCGTGTGATCTAAAATCTCCGATACTTCGTCTTTCCCAAGGTAACATTCCGTTGTGATCTCTTCGCTGACCTTGATCAGCTTTCTGAGCGTCGCCTTGTCCTTAATGATCCCGGCATATTGTTTGGCATTTGCCGATGTGGATACCGATTCCAGAAAATCTCGTATGAACTCAAGGCTTTTCATGGATTCCGGTACATCTTTCCCCTTCAATTTATTTTGAAGGGTTACCAGATCCACCGGCTTTCCTTCCCGATACAGCTCCTTCATTGTCTCGAACAAGATTCCATTTTGTTTTTGATAAAAGTCTTCCTGATCAATGATATCAATCACATCCGCAATCGCATCACGATCCATGATCATAGCGCCGATAACGGATTGTTCAGCTTCAGCGCTATGAGGCTGTATCTTTTTTACAAGTGCCTCATCCATAATTTCTCCCTCTTATTTTTCTTCTACCTTAACTCTCAGCGTAGCGGTTACCTGCGGATGAAGGCGAATTGCTACGTCGTGGAATCCAAGATTCTTGATTGGCTCACAGTGCATTTTTTTCTTATCCAGCTCAAAGCCCAGCTGTTTTTTTGCCTCTGTGGCAATCTCCTTTGTGGAAATAGATCCGAACGTTCTTCCTCCGTTTCCTACTTTCATCTGAACTACCAGCTGCTTTCCTTCGATCTCTTCCGCCAGTTTTTTTGCATCTTCCAACGCTTCCTTCGCAAGTTTCGCATCATGAGCTTTGCGGAGCTTCAGATCATTCAAAGCCGCCTTGGTAGCTTCAACCGCCTGTTTCTTGCGAAACAGTACATTTCTCGCATATCCGTTATTTACTTCCACGATCTCATCTTTTTTTCCAACAGATTTTACATCTTCCAACAAAATAACTTTCATGGTTATATATCTCCTTTTTCTTTCAACATTTTCAAAGTATCAATAATGATTTCTTTCGCCAGATCCAAGGATACATCGACCAGCTGCGCTCCGGCCACAGTTAAATGTCCGCCGCCGCCAAACTCTTCCATAATCCTCTGAACATTGATCTCATCGATGGATCTTGCACTGACATAGACTCTTTCTTCTACACTCGTTAATACAAAAGAGGCTTCAATGCCGTCAATATCCAAAAGTTCATTGGCTACCTGGGCTCCGATTACGGTCGGGCTGTCCACACCAATTCCAACCAGTGTGGCAATTGCAAAATGATCATATAAGATATCCGCTTTACTGATCGCATCTGAACGAATTCGATAAGTGTCCATGCTTTCCCTGGACATCTTACGCACGAAATTCAGATCGGCTCCATTCCTTTTAAGATAAGCGGCTGTTTCAAATGTGCGGACACCGGTCTTATTTACAAAGTTATTCGTGTCTACCAGCATTCCAAAATACATGGCATTCGCTTCCATCGGCTTTAATTTTGGCTTAGAATCCACATATTGTAAGATTTCAGCTACCATCTCGCAAGTAGAAGAAGCATAAGGTTCTACATAGGAAAGCACCGGATTCTTAATCATATCTTTGCTCTTTCGATGATGATCCAGGATAACAACTGTCTTCGTATGATGAAGAAGTTCCTCACATTCCGTATAGTTGGCATGATTCACATCCACAACGACCAAAAGGGTATTCTCATCTGTTATTTCCAGAGCGGTCTCGTTATCAATGAACATATCTTCCTCATACTCGCCGCTCTTTCTAAGCGCCTCAACGATGGATCTTACGGAAATCGTGACTTCATTCATGATAATATGGGCTTTCCTTCCCAAGGACATTCCCAAACGATAAAGCCCTACTGCTGCTCCCATAGCATCCGGATCCGGAATCTTATGCGCCATAATAATTACATTTTCCTTCGATTCCATCAACTCTTTCAAAGCATGAGCCTTAACTCTGGCTTTGACTCTTGTATTGCGCTCAATTTCTTCGCCGTTTCCTCCATAATAAGAAATCTCTTCCCTATCTTTGATCACAGCCTGATCTCCGCCTCTTCCAAGAGCCAGATCCATGCCGGCACAGGCATATTCATAATTCTCCTGATACGTATCTCCGTTAATTCCGAAACTGATACTCAACGTCATATGCATGGAATTGCCAAGATTAATTGTCTTAATCTCATCCAAAATACAGAACTTATTTTCTTTGATCTTATCCAGATATTTTTGCTCAAATACCAGGAAATACTTATCTCTCTCTGTCTTCTTAATAATACCGGAAACATTCTGGATGAACTTGCTGATCTTTCGGTCTGCTATTGCAAGCAGCATAGCTCGTTTCACTTCATCGATATCATCGATAATCTCATCGTAATTATCAATATAGATCAATCCGACTACCATTCTCTGATTTTCATTCTGCTCCATATACTTTTTCAGAAGCGTCTGATCAAAGAAGTATGCCGCGATCAGTGAATTATCTTTGAGCATCTGTTTTGAATAGCTGTCTTCATCTTCTCCCGTAAAATCTTCTATCAAAATTCTGTTGAGTTCTACTTTATAGAAGAAATTCTTTTCGGTATCCCCATCTTTCTTCTTATAATGTATATGAGAAATCGTGTGATTCACATCAGACGGCAGCAAATGCTTATTTAAATTCTTAAAAATCTGAGCTAAATGCTTCCCTTTGCTGCTGCCTGCGATCTTCTCAAATGCCGCATTGGACCATAAAATGACGCCATCTCCATCCGTAAGCGCATAAGGCACCGGCAGTTCATGAATCAAATAATTCTGAATCTGACCTTGTTCGAAAACGAAGCCCATGCATTCTTTCATAATCTCATTCTTATTGTAGTGGTATCCAACCATTTGAAACGCAATTCCGAATACGATAAAAATGGCCAGAATCAATCCACACTGTAAATTCAAAAAGAAAAGAAAGATATCAGCGGGTATGAAAAATAACATCGATATCAGCGGCCACTGCAGATACTGATCGATCTTTGTTTTATTTTTTATATCCATTTTCTGCTCCTAATCGAATATTTTAAAGTAATTTTCAATTACTCTTTATTATACCTCTCTTGATGCCATTTGTACATAAATTTGTGCAGTGTTGCTGCAGGAATCCGAGCGGAGCGTTTTATTTCATAGGAACGGAGTTCCCCATGAAATAAAAACAGCCGGCAAGCACTGCATCCACAGTGTTTACCGGCATATCAAACTTATTATTCTGCTGTATATGGCATAAGAGCAAGGTGTCTAGCTCTTTTGATTGCACCTGTGACAGCTCTCTGATGTTTTGCACATGTTCCTGTAATACGTCTTGGAAGAATCTTTCCTCTCTCAGAAACATATTTCTTTAATGTTGCAACATCTTTATAATCGATTACAGCATCGGCTTCTGTACAGAATGTGCAAACTTTTCTTCTTCTGCGTCCGCCTCTTCTTCTTGCTGGAGAATCGCCTCTTGTATAAGCCATGATCTCTACCTCCTAATTAACTAAACGGCAGCTCTTCTTCTAATCCATCCGGAATATTCATGAATCCATCGCTTACCGCTGCGCTTGGTTTCGGCTCACTTGGCATAGGAGCTTCCGCTGCCATGCCCATATTCTGTGCTGCGGCTGCTTTGCTCTCTGCAAAATCCTGTTCCTCGATCACAACGTCAGTTGTATAAACTCTCATTCCGTCTTTGTTCGTATAACTGCCTGTCTGTATTCTTCCTGAAACAACGATCTTCGTACCTTTTTTCAGATATCTCTCCGCAAATTCTCCCGCGCGTCCGAATGCCACACAGTTGATAAAATCTGCGTCCGGTTCATTGTCTCTCTTAAATCTACGATTAACTGCTAAAGTATATCTGGCAACTGCCAAAGGTCTGTCACCCTGTGTATAGCGAACATCAGGGTCCCTTGTCAGTCTTCCCATTAATACTACCTTATTCATATTCGGATCCCTCCTGTCAATTATGCATCCTGTTTAACGCATAAGAAACGTAATACAGATTCCTCAATACGAAGTCTCTCTTCCAGTTCAGCTGGAACTGTAGCTTCACCTTCGAATTGGATGAAATAGTAGTATGCTTCTCTCATCTTCTGAATCTCGTAAGCTAACTGCTTCTTACCCCATTCATCGATGTTCGTGATCGTAGCACCTGCTGTAGTAATCATTGCCTGAACTTTCTCAAGCATTGCTGCGCGTTCTTCGTCTTCGATCTTTGCACTTAACACTAATGCTAATTCATATTTCTTCATTACTCTGCACCTCCTTTTGGTCTGATGGCTCTTTTCCTATAAAAGAGCAAGGATACTTTTGTATACCACGAGTTGGTATTCTATCATATTTTTCCGTTATTCGCAAGCCTTTTTTATAAATCCCCGAAAATTCTTTTCCACCAGCTTTCTCGGGACCATGACCTGTCTTGCACATCCCTGACATTTCAGACGAAAATCCATTCCGACTCTTAAAATCTCCCATTCATTGCTTCCGCACGGATGCGGTTTTTTCATTTTAATGATATCTCCTACATGAAATTCCATTTCACAACCTCCTTCTTTTCATCATACCATAAGGATGATAAAAGAACAAAGCAAACAATCCGAACGGAGTATTTATTATTTAGTAGGAATAAAGTTCCTGCTAACATAATAAAAGAACCAGGATCCCTCCCGATTCTCACAGTTTCCTAAAGAAGAAGTCGCTATATCAGATGATAATGTGCCATCTGATATATTCTTCGGCAAAACTTGCCGGCGCACGCATAATGAAGATAACAGCGAAGTGAATGCGCACACTGCGGCAAGATTACCAAAGACATTCTTGAAAGATCTAAATTTCAGGCGCTGTAGCGTCGATATCCCCAAGCTTCATAGCTTCGTACTGTTCTAAGATCAAAGTCTGAATCATGTTCCTTGTATCAGAATTAATCGGGTGCGCGATATCCCGATACTCTCCATCCGCTGCCTTGCGGCTCGGCATTGCGATGAATAGTCCCTTCTCTCCTTCAATTACTTTAATATCATGAACTACAAATTCATTATCGATCGTGATGGACACTACGGCCTTCATCTTACCCTCTTTGGCTACTTTTCGAATACGTACATCTGTAATTTGCATGTTGTCTTCCTCCTAGTTTTATAAAATATAGCTGAAATCGCTTTCGGACTATTGATTCTCGACTTCTTCTTTTATAATTTAGCCCGTATATTGATAATAAATATTATACCATTTCTATCGTGAAATGTGAACAAATTTTTTCTTATTTGTTAACAATTATTATTACATTTTACTATATTCTTTCATTTTACTTATTTTCATTTCTTTCTCCTTCTTGCAAGAAATATGCCGGTGACTTATAATAAGGAAAAACGAAGTATCTTATCAAGATAATAAGATACAGCCAATATTGATTATTTTTAAGAAAGGACATAGATTTTATGTATCAAATAGATTTTCATCAGCCAATTCATATTCATTTCATGGGGATTGGAGGAATCAGCATGAGTGGTCTCGCCGAGATTCTGCTCAAAGAGAATTTCACTGTTTCCGGATCTGATATCCACCATTCTCCGATAACAGATCATCTGGAACAAAAGGGAGCGAAGATCTTCTATCAGCAGACAGCGGATAATATTACATCTGATATTGATCTGGTCGTATATACTGCTGCAATCAATTTTGATACCAACGAAGAATACCAGGAGGCAATCAAAAAAGAAATTCCTGTTATGAGCCGAGCAACACTCCTTGGACAGCTGATGCACAACTACAAAAATGCAATCGCTGTTTCCGGAACTCACGGAAAGACAACGACGACTTCTATGCTGTCTCACATTCTTTTGGAGGCAGATACCGATCCGACGATCAGCGTCGGAGGTATCTTAGAGGCGATCGGCGGCAACATTCGAGTTGGCCATTCCGACATGTTCATTACGGAAGCATGTGAATATACCAATAGTTTTTTAGAGTTTTTCCCTAAAATCAGTATTATATTAAATATAGAAGAAGACCACATGGACTTCTTTAAGGATATTGACGATATCCGCAAATCTTTCCGTGCTTTTGCTCACAAACTTCCAGACTACGGTTATTTAGTATTAAATGGAGAGATTGACAATATCCCTTATATTGTGGACGGGCTGGAAGCAGATTACGTAACTTTTGGATACGGAAAAGACTGCTTTGATTTTGCCGCTGAAAATATTGCACACGACGCCCTGGGACACAGTTCTTTTGATTACTATAAAAATGGTGTCTATCAATACCACGTTCAGCTGAATGTGAATGGAGATCACAATATTAAAAACGCTTTGGCAGCCATTGCCGTAGCAGACCGCCTGGAACTCCCGGCAG
Source organism: Candidatus Anaerostipes excrementavium (assembly GCA_019114985.1). Classification (GTDB taxonomy): domain Bacteria; phylum Bacillota; class Clostridia; order Lachnospirales; family Lachnospiraceae; genus Anaerostipes; species Anaerostipes excrementavium. The sequence goes on along the minus strand of DXEM01000015.1, from coordinate 31,239 downwards.
AAGCAGTGCAAAAAGGGCTTTTAGGTTTTACCGGTGCGAAACGTCGTTTTGAACTGAAGGGCACCCTAAACGGTTTTACCATTATCGATGACTACGCGCACCACCCAACAGAGATCGAGGCTACCTTAAATTCCTGCAAAGACTTTCCGCATCGTGAGGTTTGGTGTATTTTCCAGCCGCACACATATACGAGAACTATGGCTTTCTTAGACGATTTCGCCAAAGCCCTAAGTATCAGCGATCATGTCATCGTTACAGATATCTACGCGGCGCGTGAAAAGGACAACGGCCTGGTACACGCCAAAGATATTGTGGACAAGATGTCCTCTTATGATACAGATGCCCGCTACATTCGTGATTTTAAAGAGATTGAAGAATTTATTTTAAAAAATTGTAAAGAAAATGATTTGTTGATAACTATGGGAGCCGGAAACGTTGATTCTATCGGTGATTCTCTCCTGAAAAAATAGTTATCCACATTATCCACAGGTTTATGCACAATTGTGAAAGAGAAAACCTGTGGATTTCTTTTTCTCTTTTCCACAATCATAAAATCTATGTAAATGGCTTGTTATCGTTATTTTAGATTTATTATCCACATTATCCACACTATCCACAGTCTTTTCCACAATTTTTGTGTGGATTCCGGAGCTATTTACATTTTTCCATATCTAGGTTATAGTCAGAATTAGATTAGAGGAAAGGGGAATTCACTATGGATTATATCAAAGTCGTAACTGCATATCCGACCGGCGGAACGCTGCTTCCAAATACATTTGTTGATCATTATATGATACGTGCCAATGGAGAATACATAAAAGTTTACATTTATCTGCTGCGCATGGTATCTGAGGGAGCTAATTTTAGTATTCCATGTCTTGCGGATGTGCTGGAACTTACAGAAGGAGATGTAGCCCGGGCGTTAAAATACTGGGAAAAAGAATCTCTTTTGAAGATTGTTCGAGATCACGGCATAATACAGTCCATAGAACTGCTTCCGGTACCGGGGCAGGCACGCCCTGTTAAGAATCAGGAGCCTTCTTCTGAGGAATCCGCTGCTGCCCTGCATTCGGTTCCTGCTTCCGGACATGAAGCCATCCCTGCTATGAAGACCCTTTCTCCATCAGAACTGCAGCAAAAAAGTGAAGATGATAGATTTTCTTATCTTCTTTATGTATGCGAGATGTTCATAGGAAAGCCTCTTACCTGCACAGACATGAATATTCTGCTTTATCTGTATGAGGATCTTTCCATGTCCTGTGAACTGATTGAGTATCTCGTGGAGCACTGTGTCTCCAACGGTAAAAAAAGTTTCCGTTATATGCAGTCTGTTGCTGTTAACTGGTATGAGGAAAATATTACGACCGTAGAGGAAGCCAAGGCTCACAGCAAGAATTTTAAGAAAGAATACTATGCGATCATGCGGGCATTTGGTTTAAATCAGAATCCGGCCCCAATCCAGGAACAGTATATGAAGCAATGGCTGGAAAAAGATCATTTTGACTTGTCTTTGGTCATTGAAGCATGCAACCGGACAATCAATGCCATCAATAAACCAAGCTTCCCTTACACAGACACGATCCTTAAGCAGTGGAAAGATAACCAGATTATGACCGTGGAGCAAGCGAAGCATTTCTATCAGCGCCAGAAGTCTCCAAAGACTTTTGCGAATTCCAATACGGTTCAGCCGGTCCATAATTTTAAGCAGCGGGACTATGATTTTGACGCATTGGAAGAACAGCTTTTGAAGAAACAGTTTTCGGATGAGATCAGGGAGAATTAGAACATGGCTTTATCTAATTTAGAATACCAAAAGATCATGCGGCTCTATGAAGAGAGACAGCTTGCCAATTACCATCTGCATGAAGAAAGAAAAAAAGAAATTTATCAAAAGATCCCGGAGATCCGCGAAATCGACCGCCGGATCGCTTCCAACTCTATTTCTCTTGGGAAAAAACTGATCATGGGAAACGACGCTTCTGCTGCCGCAGAATATCGCAGGGAAAATCACAGTTTGGCAGAACAGAAAAGAGCTCTTTTAACAGAATCCGGTTATTCCAGAGATTACTTAGATCCTATTTATCATTGCAGTCTCTGTAAAGATACCGGATATATCGGTCAGGAGCGCTGCCGCTGCTTTCAACAGGCAGTCATTGATCTTCTGTACTCTAATTCAAATATGGAAAAGATCTTAGCGAGAGAGAATTTTCAGATGTTCCGGGAGGAATACTATTCTGACAAGATGATGCCGGATGGGCTTCCGAGTCCCAGAGCCAACATCCGAAAGATTCTCCAGCACTGCCGCGGATTTCTGGATCGTTTTCCCAATCATGAGAACATCCTGTTTCAGGGTTCCACCGGTGTTGGGAAAACTTTTTTGAGCCACTGTATTGCAAAGGAGATCATCGATCAAGGCTATACCTGTGTTTACACGACTGCTTTTCAATTATTTGACGATTTAGCAAAGCGTACCTTTCAGAAAGAAAAAGAAGAAGATACGGAACATTCATTGGATATGATCTTTCAATGCGATCTTTTGATCATTGATGACCTGGGAACCGAGATGACCAATAAATTTGTTATTTCTCAATTATTTCAGTGTTTGAACGAGCGGCTGATTCAAGAGAAATCAACCATTATTTCTACAAATTTGTCCATTAAACAATTCCGGGATACTTATTCTGAGAGGATTTTTTCCAGACTGATTGAAAGCTATTCCTGGCATAAAATATACGGGGATGATATCCGTTTTAGAAAATCAAACTTGACTTAAGTATGTTTAAGATGATATAAACAACTTATAAACAATATACGAAGGAGATGTATCATGAGACGATCTGACCGCAATTTTACTAAGATTCCTGGCGGCAAATTAGGAATCATAGCTCTTGAAAGCTGTAAAACTCTTGGAAATGAAATCGATAACTATATTATCAAATGGAGAACAGAAACCAACCAGCAATTTCAAAATTCAATTGCCTGCGACGGATATTTAAGAGATACTTATCTTTTAGATGCTTCCTGCCCGAGATTTGGTTCCGGTGAAGCAAAAGGAGTCATTCAGGAATCTGTAAGAGACATGGATCTCTATATCTTAGTCGATGTATTAAACTACAGCTTAACTTATTCTTTATGCGGCAATGTGAACCATATGTCACCGGATGATCACTATTCTGATTTGAAGCGTATCATCAGTGCATCCGCAGCAAAGGCTAAGAGCATCAATGTTATTATGCCGTTTTTATATGAGAGCCGTCAGCACAAACGCAGTACAAGGGAATCTTTAGACTGTGCGGTTATGCTGCAGGAACTTCAGCATTTTGGCGTTGATAATATCATTACATTCGATGCCCATGACCCACGTGTACAAAACGCCGTTCCGGTTTGCGGATTTGACAATGTACAGCCAACTTATCAGTTTGTAAAGGCTTTGGTTGAGCAGTGCGATTCTATTGAGTTCAACAAGGACAAGCTGATGGTAATCAGCCCGGATGAAGGTGCTATGCAGCGTGCTATTTATATGGCAAACGTTATCGGAGTCGACGTAGGAATGTTCTACAAACGACGTGATTATACAAAAGTAGTCGATGGCCGCAACCCAATCGTTGCCCATGAATTCCTTGGAGATTCACTCGACGGCAAAGATGTTTTAATCATCGACGATATGATTTCTTCCGGTGAAAGCATGATCGATGTAGCGAGACAATTAAAAAGCCGAAATGCACGAAGAGTCTTCTGCCTTTCTACTTTTGGATTGTTTACAAACGGTCTGGACGTTTTTGATCAGGCAATTGAAGAAGGAGTTATTGAGAAAGTTATTACAACGAACCTCACATATCAGACACCGGAACTTCTGGAGAGAGACTGGTATGTATCCGCAGACGTTGGAAAATATGTCGCACTTCTGATTGATACGCTGAATCATGACGCTTCTATCAGTGATCTGTTGAATCCAACGGATCGAATTAAAGAATATCTTGCAAAATATGGAAAATAATGAATTAGTTCAATAACATCAAAACATATTTAAGTCAATTAGAAACCCTTTTTATCGCCGAAAGTACGGTGATAAAGAGGGTTTTATTTCATCATGGGATCGAAGTTTCTATAAAATAATAAAATAATAAAATAATAAAAAAATACCATATAGCCGTATATATCACCTACGATACTATATGGTATTTTCTCTGTTTTTATTTTTCGGTAACTACTGTGCTGCGGATCCGGCGTTCGTTTCTGAAGATGGAGCCGCTGTCGTTGTTGTCGGCGCCGCTGTTGTCGTTGTTGGAGCTGCTGTCGTCGGCGCTTCCGTGGTTGTCTCACTGCTGCTTTCCGTCGTAGCTGTCGTTGAAGCTGATGATGATGCCTTTTCTGTCGTTGTAGCCGTCGTTCCTCCATCTGCTTTGCCGCTTCCGGATAACTCTCTGTCCCCGGAAAGTCCTTCATGAATTGTATTCATAAACGTAGTCCAAATTGATTTTGGATAAGATGCTCCGCTCAACGCTGCCATCTGCTTGTTATCATCTCTTCCGACCCAAATTGCCGTTGTATAATAAGGTGTGTATCCGCAGAACCATCCGTCTCGGTTGCTGCTCGTTGTTCCGGTCTTACCGGCCGTATCGATATTAGAGACTTTGGCGCCTCTTCCTGTTCCTCCTGAAATTACACTTTGAAGAATATCTGTCATATCCTTAGCCGCAGATTCGGAATAAACCGCTCTTTTTTTCATATCAGAAGATACAATTTCTTCTCCATCCGCTGTCGTAATCTTTTTAATACAGGTCGGCTCCCGATAATCACCGTCATTAGCAAGCGTGGCATATCCTGCTGCCATCTCTTCCGATGTTGCTCCACGCGTAAATCCTCCAAGACATGTGGTGTAATATTTATAATCTTCTTCCTGCAAATATTTAAAATTCATCTTTTCCAAATAGGACAATGCCGAATTTGGTCCGATCTGTTCATAAATTCTCATTGTGGCAACGTTGCTGGACTTCTCCACTGCTCTTCTAAAAGTAATCTGTCCGGAATAAGATCCGCCGGAATTGTTGACATGATGTTCATCATTTTTATCCATTGGATTATCATTTACAATGGAGTTTGCTGACCACCCTTTTTCCAATGCAGGAGCGAATACAAGAAGCGGTTTGATCGCACTTCCCGGCTGCCTTGGACTCTGGTATGCTCGATTCAGCGTAAAACCAACATTCTCCTGTTCTCTTCCGCCTACAATCGCAACAACGCGTCCGGTATCATTATCAATACAGGTTCCGGATGCCTGAGTCTGATAAATCCCATTTTTATCCTGCTCCGTATATCCGCTCAGAGAGTTATCAATACTTTCCTGCAGCTGATCCTGTATATCCGGGTCTATGGATGTATAAATACGATATCCGCCGCTGTACAAATTTCTTTTACACTCTGCATACATCTTATCATATTCATCATCATACTGTTCCTTCTCACTGTCCGAATCAAATGAGTTCTTGAAATCGAAACCGTTCTGCTTCATCAATTCTTTTGTTGCACAATGAAGCACATAGGTCTCCACATAGTTTTTCTTTTCTGTCTGACTATTTGATCTGTTGTCCTGAACATTAATTTCCTCTTTGAGAGAATCCTCATACTCACTCTTGGAAATCATGCCCTCGCCATACATATCTTTTAAAATCTTATCACGCCTAGTCAGCGTCTTTTCCTTATTCTTCAACGGATCATACATCGTCGGAGCATTCGGAATAGAACATAAGAAAGCCGTCTCTGACAATGTAAGCTCGTCCGCATCTTTATCAAAATATCCTTTGCTTGCAGCTTGGATTCCATAATATCCATTGGAGAAATAGATATTATTTAAATAAAATTCCATAATCTGCTCTTTGCTGTATTTTTTCTCAAGCTCTACTGCTACGAACATTTCTTTTACTTTTCTCTGCCAAGATACTTCCCGGTTCAAAAAGACGGTTCTGGCAAGCTGCTGAGTGATCGTACTTCCGCCCTGTGTGATCTCACCCTTCTTTGTAACGAAAGATACTGCCGCGCGAAGAACACCTTTGTAATCTACGCCGCTATGCTTATAGAAATTCTGATCTTCTACTGCAATCATAGCATTGACCGCATTTTCCGGGAGATCTTGAAACGACAGATAGTATGCGTCCTTTTCCCCTTTTAATTTCGTCAGCTGCTTTCCATTGGTATCATACACAATACTTGTCTGAGAAGCCTTGAAAGTATCTACGGTTGATTCTTCCACAATATCTTTTGCCTCACTTCGAAGCTGCATTGCTTTCCTTCCGAAAGCAAACCAGCAAACGACTACGAGCAATAAGAAGATAACAGAAATAATTGCAAGAATTTTTCTTCTCTTCTTTTTATTCTTTTTCTTGTCTTTTTTCTTATCTTTCTTTTTCCAGGGAAGAATCTTCTTTGTTTCCTTAGTTTCTTCAGCCATATTATTTTCACCTTTCATCTGTTATTGCTGGAATACTCCAATATTTCCACATAATTATATTGTAACATAAAATGCAGGACTTCTGCAGTTTTTGATTCGACATAGTATAAGTTTTTTGGACAAATCCGGATTATTTTGCATAACTGTAAAATATATTTCCGGCCTCTTTGAATTCTTTCTCCATACTGCTTCGATCTGCCTGAACGGATTCTCCGGTCTTTGGATCGTAGTATCGAATCTTTTGCTGATTATAGCTCATAACTAAAATATAAGATCCATCTTTTCTCCTTGCCATGATTGACCGCCCTTTGCTGATAGAATATAGTATATCCTCCAGATTACAGCCGGAATAATTCATGGCCTGTTTGTCAAATGCCTCAAATAATTTGTCAAACGCATCTCCTTTCATCTTTTTGATTTTATTGTAAGAGACATCTTTTCCTTCGCTGTCTGCCATCATTTTGATACAGGCAATATCAGTCTCATCATTTGCTTTTGCTTTTACCGATGAAATATTCGCCACCTTTCCGTAATTTTTTGCAACACCTTTTTCCCATAGATACATCTGGTCATAATTAACAACGACGCCTCCTCCGGCTTTTGCCTCTTTGACCGCATCTGCCATACTTGAATAAGTTCCGGATAATTTGCCTCCTGTATAAACATAAGCCTGCTGGTATTTATATTCATTATCAACAAACTCCATCTTATATACATTTTCCTGCTCTTTTACATTCGTAGACAAACACATTGGTCTCTCTTGAATATAAACAGTATCCGGGAAGGAGATATAAAGCTGATTTAATCTTGAGCTGCTGTATCCATATTCCAGCGTCACCCTTTTTTCTGTCTTATTCTTATATCGAATATAGGTATCTTCTACTTTTTTATAAGAATCAGAATGTTTTTCTGATTTTGTCATAGTCACCGTAGTTCCGTCAATCACAGCATCTGTAATATAAGTGCCGCTCTCTCCGTATTCTTTGATGATCTCATCCTTATCCCGAATATAAACGGAGTTCAGCGGATACATATAGGTACCATCCTTTTGACGAACAATATTCGCTTTTTTTCCAACACCGTATACAAAATCCTTTTCAATGAATCCGATCGGTTTTATAATCTCTCCCTCTTTTCCGGAAATGCTCCACTCTTTATTAGAAGAAAGGTCCACAATCTTTACTTTATTCGCGCTTTCATTGATTGCAAGCATTCCGTCTTCGGTCACGATTGCCATGTCATCTGTCACATTCTTTGCCAATGTCTCACTCTTCTGCCGATCAATATCGATATGATAAATCGATCCATCCAGATAGAAATAGAATTGTTCGTCATCACTTAAGAACGCACCTTTCTGAATATCATCTGTCATGGCTTCATATTGTACCTCTGTTGGAATAAAAATCAATTCTTCAATTGACTGATTCTCGGAAGAAAAACGATAAACTGCGATTCCATTCTGCCCTTCATGGTTTCCCCGGTTCATATAACCATATACCAAGAAAGACATATTTCCGTTTTTATCCATATTCATAATCTGAATTCCATGCTTCGGATAATTATTCCGGCTCTCTCTATAGTCTTCTCCAATATAAGAAAATACCTTATACATGGAAGAATTCTGATAATCATAATACCATAGCTCATCTGCAGCCACAAAAGCTGCCTTTTTTCCGCTGTCCTTGCTGACAAGCTGTCTGTCGCTGTCCCCGATTCCAATCATAATACGATTATTGGAGCGATCAATGGCATCATATCTCATGTAAGCATCCATGGTTCTTTCATAATTCAGCAAATACATTCGATCTTCTGAATAACGGATTCTGAAATATTCATTCACCTGATAGTATTGCTTGACTCCTTCTGAATTTTCCGCAGATAAAATAAATCTTAATTCCACAGAAGTCACATTTTGAGAAATCTCTTTTACCGCCGGAGGATAGATTTCCTCTACCTGCGGCTTCAGATTTGCATAACTTACCGCTTCTTCCGTGGAGGATAAATTCACAGAAGCTAAGTTGTTGCTTGTCGTTCCTTCTTTGGTCTCCATATACTGACTGATAAATTCTGAATTTCCTTCATCCAGTGTCGCATTATGAAATTGCTGAGCAAAATCCAGACATTCTTTTAAATGAAAGCTTGTACCATAAATAACTCTTGTATAATAATGAACAGTTTCATCCTCTGTCCCCACGGACAACTCCATCAGGTACGTCTTCCCGGACTCCATTCTTTCTTTGATCCGGATCTCGGCCGCATCTTCTTTCTTCATTTTCTTAAATGCCGCTTCCCCATTGTCCAGTACTGTCCGGTTGTCTGTATCGTACAATTTATAGGAAACCGCCTCGCTCTCTCCATCTGTAATGATTACTTTGAAAGGATCTCCGCTAAGCGGGGTGATACTGTCGCGAAGTGTGGCCGCATCAATGTCGCTGGTATATCCATGCAATTGATTAATTTTTTCTTCGTCTGTCTCAATGGTCAGTACAGGCAGGGAAGCCTGCGCTGTCTCTGTCACTCCTTGGTTATTCTTCCCAATAAGAAAATAATTCCATAGAAAAAGAGCGACAGCAAAAATAACGCCAAATATAGAAATTTGTATTGCTTTCTCTCGATCCATTCCATTCTCCTTCATATTCTTATATGTTTCATTTTATCCGTTTTCCCATATTTATACAACCACTTTAAGTCTTTCTTAAGAAGGAGTTTAGAGAAAAATGTGCATAAAAAAGAAAGCCGGGGATCTCTCCCCGGCAGCATTCACGAATATTTAAGAAAGAATGGTTCAGGAAAACATTCTTCTCTTCCTTCTGTATCTGCACCGCCGATGACAGATTTCTCCGCCAAGCAGCACAAGAATCATCTGGTATAACATGCTGTCCTTTTTCATGCATTCATCTTTCTCGTGGTATTTGACTTTGTCATATACTTTATCCGCCATTGTCAGTACATTGGTACGATCCATATATTGATCGAACATCATGCTTCCTTCATATTCCAGACGGTCACACAGATCCTCGATAAATTCCAGGATTTCCCGCGCGATCGCCGGATACATCTTCGTTATATACTGATAGTCATCTTCTTCTACCTCTTCCTGCATGATATTCTGACGTCCCGGCAAAATATCTGTATCAAAAATCGGCAAATCTCCTAATCCTTCTCTGACAGCCATTCCTACGCTCCTTCACTCTATTGATAATATAATATGACTGGCTGCTCAAAATGTTTCTAGGATTCCCGATCTTGTTTGATGCTCCGGACTTCTTCATTAATCGCAAGCATCTTGCTGTCTAAAAAGGCTATCATATCCGCGCACTCCTTTAACTCCGTGCGGATATATTCCGGTGCATTCCCTTCGTATTTGTAATAAATCTTATGTTCTAAAGATGCCCAGAAGTCCATCGCTACGGTTCGAATCTGAATCTCAACCTTCGTTGGAATGACACGATCAGATAAAAAAATCGGAACCTTTACAATCAAATGATAACTTCGATATCCATTCGGCTTCGGATTCACCATATAATCTTTCGCCTTCAAAACTTCAATATCGTCCTGTGAAGATATCATATCTACAATCCGATAAATATCCGGCGTAAAAGAACATATCACACGGATACCCGCAATATCATCTATGTACTTCTGAATATTATCCACCGTCACATCAACACCTTTTCGAAGAAGCTTTCTCATAATGCTTTCTTCACTTTTCAGCCTAGACTTGATATGTTCAATTGGGTTATATTTATGGACAAATTTAAACTCATCATTTAAAATCTCCAGCTTCGTTCCGATCTCTTTTAATGCAGATCGATACAAAAGCTGCATCTGACGATACTCAATCAACACATCTTTTACATCAGGCAATTCTAATTCTTTCATTCACTGGTCCTCCTTGTCGTTGATTTCGCACTATCTTTATTTTAACACTCTTGCTCGAAGGCTTCAATCGTATATAAAAAGAATCCTGTAAAACAGGATTCTTGCGTGTTCTATGAAATAAAAAAATCCGTGCGGTCTGCGTTGTGCTCCTTTCCACAGACGTTACCTCTACAGTTAACTCAACCCAGGCACCCTCACGGCACATAGGAGGTTCTACTTAGTGCTGCTTCGTTCCCGACCTGACACGGTTCATAGATTCCTATTGCGCGAGACCCAAATATCAACGCCACTTATAGAGGGCAGCTCTACAGAGAGAAGCCCGAAACAGACCATGGCCTCTGCTATAGCGGATTTCAGAAATAGGGTGCCGCTACCTCCCCGGCTGCACGGAAGCTTTATGACTTAATTATTTGGTGCATCTTTTCGATGCAGATTTTATTATACTAAATACTTTTCATCAGGTCAACCAGAAGATTTCATTTCTCCTCTGCAGTTTTTGCCTCTTTCTTGCGTCTTCTTAACTCTCTGAAGAAATCGGACATCATCTGACTGCATTCTTCCTCCAACACTCCCTGTTCAATTTCCGTCTGATGATTAAATCCTTCTACCTGTAAAATATTTAACACAGATCCGGCACACCCGGCTTTTGGATTCATTGCACCAATGACAACTTTGGGAATTCTGGCCTGAACGATTGCTCCTGCGCACATCTGGCATGGCTCAAGCGTGACGTACATCGTACACTCTTCCAGCCTCCAGTCTCCTAATTTTTTGCTTGCCTTTTGAATCGCAAGAAGCTCTGCATGGGCCAACGTCGTTTTTCTCTTATTCCTCTGATTATATGCCCTGGCAATAATCTTATCATCATATACAATGACACAGCCAATCGGAACGTCCCCGATCGCTGCTGCTTTTTTCGCCTGCCGAATTGCCTCCTTCATATATTTTTCCTGCTGCGTCAATGCTCTATCTCCTCTCTGTCATATTTCTCCCGCTCTCCTCATAAGATGAATCAAAAAGAGAGAATGACATTGTCTGATTATCAAAGAATTGTATCATATTTGTACGAATACAGCCATGGTCTGAAAGGACCGAATGTAGGCTTTGCTAAAATCGAAAAGCGTCAAAAAAAGCTCCGGCTGTATTTTCATGTAAAAACAAATGATCAACCGTTAGAATACAAAATTTATTTTTATCATTTCCATCATGGAACCATGGAAGGAACGCTGCTTGATACGATCCAAAGGAACGACACCATCGTAGAATTTAAAAATACTTATCCTCTTATGATGGATCTGAATCAGATTGACGGCTTCCTGATCTTTCACTCAAAAGATCATTTTTTCGGATCCGAATGGAACGATCATCCCATTACAATTCGTAATTTTGTGCCTTTGGAAAAGAAATTTTTTCAGGAAAATCCGGAAAACATTCCTTCTTCCGAAGAAAAAGAAATGAGCCAGCAGCCTTCCGTTCCGGAATCTGAGACAGTTCCTCCTTCTGCCTCAGAGGTCAACGATCTTTCTGCTCCGGAAGAAAACGATATGTCCGAAGGTCTTTCTATGCCGGAAGAAATGAACTCTTCTATTTCAGAAGAATCACCGTCAGAAAATGAGGATGCAGACTCCGGCCTTGCCCAATACATCGAAGCTCTGCAATTGGAAAAACACGCCAAAGAGCAGGATCCTCCTATGTCTTCGTCATCTTTTGACTGGAAGGAGTATCCCTCATTGCCCCTTCCTCCTGCTTATGGCCTGTCTCCTTGCGTTAAGATCCAATTAGAAGATCTGTCTTCCATCTCCGGACTTCCATATGATATTAAGACCAACGGATTTCTTTTGCTGAACTATGGAAATTACGGTCATTTATTTTTGGCATGGAATCCGGCTGCCCGGCGCAGATATCTCGGAGTTCCGGGTGTTTTTGACAATGAAAAATCATTCATATCCAAACTCTTTGGATTCCAGGAATTCATTACGGTCCCGGAGAAACCTCATAAAACCGGAAATTTTGGATACTTTATCTTACCGATCCAGTAGGCTGCAAAGCTCTGCAAATTGTTCCAGACTCAATGCCTCTCCGCGAATCGTAGGAGAAACTCCAATCTGTTCCAAAGCATCTGCCACTTCTTCCTTGGAGAAGGAAAGCCCGCTAAAATTTTTGATTCCATTTTGCAGGGTTTTTCTTCTCTGATTAAAAGAAGCACGGATTAACTGAAATAAAAGCTTTTTATTTTTCACCTCAACCGGTGGATTTTGATGTCTGGTCAGACGAATCACCGCAGATCCTACTTTCGGACGCGGCATAAAACAATTCGGCGGTACGTTTGCCACAATATATGGCTCTGCATAAAACTGAACCGCTAACGATAAAGCTCCATAATCTTTCGTACCCGGCTGTGCCTGCATCCGGTCAGCCACTTCTTTCTGGACCATGACCGTAATATTATCCACCGGGATCTCACTTTCAAAAAGCTCCATGATAATCGGTGTGGTAATATAATAGGGCAAATTAGCTACAACCTTGATTGGCTTTCCCTGGTTCTTCTCTTCCACGGCCTTTCTTAAATCGATTTTTAATATATCCGCATTTAAAATTTCCACGTTGTCATAGTCAGATAATGTTTCCGATAAGATTGGAATTAAATTGCGGTCAATTTCCACTGCCATGACCTGTCTCGCTCTCTCTGCAAGATATTGGGTCATCGTTCCGATTCCCGGCCCAATCTCCAAAACAAAATCTTCTGCTCCAATATCAGCCGCATCCATAATCTTTTCCAACACTCTTCCATCAATTAAAAAATTCTGTCCGAATTTTTTTTGAAAATCAAATTGATACTTTTGAATGACTTCTATTGTCTTTTTTGGATTGCTTAATTTTTCCATCTATTTCCCTTCCATACGATACAATTTTCTTGCGTTTTCCTCTGTCACCGCTATGACTTCTTCTGTCGAAATTCCCTTAATTTCAGCAATTGCCTGTGCTGTATAAATTAAATTCAGAGAAGAATTCCTCTTTCCCCGATTCGGTTCCGGTGCAAGATACGGACAATCGGTTTCCAAGACAATCCGTTCAATCGGAGCATATGCTGCTGTTTCTTTCAAAGCTCTTGCATTTTTGAAAGTGACGACGCCTCCGATACCGATATAAAATCCCAGATCCATAAAATTACGGGACATCTCTTTGGAATAGGAATAACAATGGACAACGCCTCCAATCTCCTCTGCATCCGCGGCTTTCATCATATCATAGGTATCTTTTGCCGCTTCTCTGCTATGGATAATGATCGGCAGATTAACTTCTTTTGCCAATTCCATCTGCGCCTCGAACCACTTTTTCTGAATGCCTCTTTCCGGCTCATTCCAGTAGTAATCCAGGCCTATCTCGCCAATGGCAACAATCTTTTCTTCTTTGCTGTACTCTTTTAACAGTTCTATATCTTCTGGTTTCATATTTTCTGTCTCGCTTGGATGTACACCGACTGCCCCATACATCATCGGATATCTTTTTACCGCTTCCACGGTCCAGCGGGACGTTTCCATATCGGACCCTACATTTACAATCGTTCCAATCCCATGTTCTTTCATGGAGGACAACAACTCTTCTCGATCCTGATCAAATTTTTTATCATCATAATGCGCATGAGTTTCAAATATCATACTGGAAATTCCTTTCTGCAAACTCTATCCTTCTGGAATATTATATCAAAAATTAACGATCATGCGAAGACAGAAAACGAAGGGTTTTTTATTTCTTGCCATGAATGGATTGATAGCAGTAAGCGCTGTTCTGGATGATCCATAATAAAATGACGACACCGCAGGCGAACAATCCAGTATTGAAGAATTCATTCATTAGGAAAGTCAATGCCCATGTGAAAATAAAAGCAAGATTCGTCACGCGATAGGAAACCCATGCACATTGATACATCTGCATTTTTTCCGCTTCATCACAGCTTGCCATCCACTTTTTATTAAAATGCATATCGTAGACGCTGCCTTGTTTTTCCGGATTCATTTCTTTTGTAAGATCAATGCATCTTTGCTGGATCAGCGTGATAAAAACAAAATGCATAACAAAAATAATCACCACAGCTATCTTCTTTCCAACGGACATCGTACTAAAATGGTCTGCTCCCATTAGAAGGGCAAAATACAAAAATCCTAATGCTGTTGCAATACATTCCGCCCATATCACATAACTGATCCTATTGTCAATTCGGTCTGCTATAACCTCATCTTCTCCATCCCACAAGTCCTTGACCTTTCTATATTTGCGATAAATGGCGGCAGACCAAATATGAATGCCTGCAAACAAAATCGGAAATGCATAAAAAAGGATTTCTCCGATCATTCGGCCATGATCTGCTCCGATCGCCTGGATTTTTCCCGCATAGGCTGTTCCGATCCCTCCTAACAATGCTCCGACCAGTCCTGAAATAATCAATACTGCTATGAATTTCTTGATTGCTTTTCGATTTTCTCTTCGTATCTCATTTCTTCTTTCATTCATCTTGATCATCCTCCTCATACCAAAATATATCTTCCACGCGAACTTCAAATACTTTTGCGATCTTCAAAGCCAACGTTACAGACGGTGAATAGTCTCCTCTCTCAATCTGGCTGATTGTCTGCCTTGATACGCCTGCCAGCTTGCCCATCTGCTGCTGGTTTACTCCAATCCTTGCCCTGTATTCCTTCAAACGATTATACAACGGCATTCGACCACCTCCTTGGTTTGTTAATGATTCTTGTCATTTTGACAACTATCCTTGTCATCATAATACAACATGACAAGGATAGTTGTCAATATCTTTCTTTAGAAAATTTTCAATCTATGGTATAATAGAAAAAAATCTGAAAATATCACAACGGAGGTATGTATTATGGCAAAATTTAAATGCAGCGTCTGCGGATATGTCTATGACGAAACATCGAAAGATCTGCCTTTCTCGTCTTTAGACGATACTTACGTCTGCCCGGTATGCAAGGCAAAAAAGACTGCCTTTGCACCACTCGAAGAAGATTCTGTTTCTCCTTCTGTATCCGATGAAAATCCTTTGGCCTACCCGGCAGAATTTGCAAAAACTCATAGCGACGAGTTTCCTCAGATGGAAATGATTCATCAGATGGCATTGACCGGAAAATCAATTGTAGATGCCATGGGGACTCTAAAACCGATCATATCCTGGGACGATATCCTCATTATGGGAGCCCAATTAAATCCTGCTCCTTTGAATGATGGGGATCCCGTTGACACGACAACGATCATCGGAAAAAAAGCAAAAAAACCTATGACAATCAGCCAGCCGGTCTATGTTTCCCATATGTCTTTCGGAGCTCTTTCCAAAGAAATGAAAACAGCTCTTGCAAAAGGAAGCGCCATGGCAAAGACGGCTATGTGCAGCGGAGAAGGAGGAATTCTTCCGTCCGAGCGGGAAGCCGCTTACAAATATATTTTTGAATACGTTCCGAATTTGTATAGTGTAACCGAAGAAAATTTGAAAAAAGCAGATGCGATTGAGATCAAGATTGGGCAGGGAACAAAACCCGGCATGGGCGGACACCTTCCTGGTGATAAAGTAACCGAAGAGATCGCGAAAATCCGCAGAAAACCTATGGGACAGGACGTCATTAGTCCATCTAAATTTCCAAATATCGAAACCAGGCAGGATTTGAAACGAATGGTCGATTGGCTGAAAGAAGCTTCTGACGGACGTCCGATCGGCATCAAAATTGCCGCAGGGCATATCGAACAAGATTTAGAATGGGTTGCTTATGCAGATGCAGATTTCGTCACCATCGACGGACGAGGCGGCGCTACAGGGGCAAGTCCTCGAAGCCTAAAAGATAATACTTCCATCCCTACGATCTTCGCACTCCATCGAGCGAGAAAATATCTGGATGAGCATAATATTGATATAGACCTTGTTGTAACCGGCGGACTTCGGCTTCCGGGAGACTTTGCAAAAGCCTTGGCTATGGGTGCAGATGCAATTGCTATTGCTTCCGCTGCCTTAGTCGCTGCAGCATGCCAGCAGTATCGGATCTGCAACACGGGAACCTGCCCTGTAGGCGCTGCTACCCAAGATCCGGAACTTCGAAAAAGACTCCAGGAAGACGCAGCAGCAAAACGTCTTGCCAACTATTTAAACGCCTGCAAAGCAGAATTAGAGATGTTCGGACGAATAACCGGGCACAGTCATATCCATGATTTAAATATTAATGATATAAAAACGACCAATCATGAGATTGCAGGATACACCGATATCGATCACGTTTAATACATAAAAAGCCATTTTCCGCTTTGTTCTTATAGAAACGGAAAATGGCTTTTCTTTATGATTTATGCTTCCTTCCTTTTAATCTGACAGTGTTCCCATTCACAGAAAGACAGCTGATATTCCTTAAAAATCTTGACATCCTGCTGTAACCATAGTCTTTCGGATGGAACCCGCCGTGACGGTTTTGAAGTTCCAAAGTAATGGCAGATAGATTGTCCAGAAATCCTCCGTTTTTCTTTACAAAATCTATCACTTCTTTTTCAATGATCTCTCGGGATGGAAGTTCTTCAAAAGCTACATAGCAATTGGTGTCCTCTTGATATAAGATAAAATTATTCATCTCTTCATCAATAAAAACACTTAACTTTGTATAGCCGTAATTTCGCACATCGAAATCAGAGAATTTCTCATTTAACCGATTGCCGATCACAGCCAGATCTACCGGGGCATTTCCATTCTCGTTGATCAGCGCAGAAATCGTAGTGGATATCTCTTCAATAGAAGTTACATTATCAATTTCCTCCGTTTCAAGAATCTCCGTCTTATCTTCTTCCTCCGCTTTATCCTGCTCGTAGATCAGATTCAAGTGAATAAATTTATTACAGGCTCTGGTAAGCGCCACCGGAGTTTTGGATTCTCCCATGCCAACCACATATTTTTGTTCTTCTCGAAGACGCATCGCAAGTCTGGTAAAATCACTGTCACTGGTAACTAGGCAGAATCCATCGACTTTGTTTCCGTACAAAATATCCATGGCATCGATGACCATCGCCATGTCCGTTGCATTCTTACCGGATGTATAAGAAAACTGCTGTACCGGAACAATCGAATATTCCAGCAAGAGCCCTTCATTCCATCCATTGGCCTTGGACCAATTTCCATAAATCCTTCGGCATGAAGCAAAACCATAGGCATCCAGCTCATCAAAAATAATTGCCGCATACTTTGGACTGATATTGTCTGCATCAATCAAAACCGCAAATTGTCTTTTCTCTTCTTCCATTCAAACCTCCTTAAAGAAACACATCTCGCCCAGAGGGCTTTTTATTTCATAGGATCCAAGTATCCTATGAAATAAAAAAAGGATATATTCTTCCTGAATACATCCTATCTTATCGAAGCGGGTGATGGGAATCGAACCCACGTGATCAGCTTGGAAGGCTGGAGTTCTACCATTGAACTACACCCGCATATGTAAATTGTCTTGCTCAACAACAAAACCTATATTACCCTATCTCTTTTCAATTGTCAATACCTTTTTTTCATTTTTTATCAGTCATAGGATTGGATTTTTTGAATAAGCTGTATTAAAAAGGAGAGAATCCTATGATTAATTACATATGGAGCCTTCTTATTCTGATTGGACTGGTCGTTGGCAGCATGAACGGAAATATTGCTTCCATGTCTGACAGCATTTTATCCTCCTCTAAAGAAGCAATTGAACTTTGCATCCTAATGTTTGGGGTCGTCGGTCTCTGGTCCGGTATTATGAATGTGGCAGTTTCTTTAGGGATAACGAACAAGCTTCAATCCCTGCTGTCGCCCTTTTTATCTTTTTTATTTCCCAATCTGACAAACCCCAAAGCCAGGGAATATATCAGCGCCAATATAACCGCCAATATTCTGGGGCTTGGATGGGCTTCTACTCCTTCAGGATTAAAGGCGATGGAAGAGCTTCAAAAAGAAAATCCATCAAAACATACTGCAACCAATGAAATGTGTTCTTTTTTGATCTTAAATATTTCATCCTTGCAGCTGATTCCTATCAATATCATCGCATATCGGACCCAGTACGGTTCCGTACATCCGGCTGATATTATACTTCCCGGCATCATTGCAACATGCTGCTCTACACTGACTGCTGTTATCTATATCAAATGGAAGGATCGAAAAACATGATTTCATTTATTGCCAACTTAATTTTGCCGTTTCTTATCTTTTCTATCATTCTTTACGGTCTCTTAAAACGTAAAGAGATGTATGATCCTTTTTTGAAAGGAGTTTCCGAAGGATTTCATATTGTTGCAGAAGTTGCGCCGACGCTGATTGCTCTTTTCTTTGCAATCCAGATTTTTCGATCCTCCGGAGCTTTGGATCTGTTGGTCCGGTTCCTATCTCCTATTGCAGGGCTTCTTCAAATTCCAACAGAAGTCCTGCCTGTTATATTTGCAAAACTTTTTTCTGCCTCCGCTGCCTCCGGATTTTTATTAGATATCTTCAAAAACTCCGGCCCTGATTCTGCCGCAGGATTTCTCTCTTCTGTCATTTTAAGTTCTACCGAGACTTGTTTTTATATTATGTCCGTCTACTATTCCTGCGTGCATATCAAAAAAACGCGCTACACACTGCCCGGAGCTTTACTGGCGACCTTTGCGGGAATCGCCGCTTCTGTTCTTCTCTGCCGTTTCTTTTTTTCTCAGTCATAAAAGGAGATTCTCTCAGCGAAAATCTCCTTTTTTAAACCTTTATTTTTTTGCTTTGAAATAATCATGAAAATACTGCATGATTTTAATCAGCATCTCTTCCTCTTGTTCACTTAGAGGTTCCAATAATCCTTCTATCATCTTATGATGAAAATCTCGATGATGGCGATATGCTTTCTTGCCTTTTGCCGTAAGAGATATATAAACAACCCTTCGGTCCTTTTCTCCGCGTTTACGCTTTACATACCCCTTCTTCAGAAGATTATTCACCGCAATCGTTAAAGTACCGACTGTAATATTTAATTCCTTGGCGATCGCCGTCATATTTCTCGGCTGATCTTTCCCTATTGCATCGATGATGTGAAGATCTTTATTCGAAATATCCTTAAACTCTTCTGTGATAACGGCTTTTTCCTCTTGATAAGAAATTCCATGGAATAAATCGACCACCATATCATTGAGCTGATCTTTGTTCATAGGAACATCTCTCCTCCACCAAGCTGATACCTCTAACAATTATGACAACATTCCATGAGCTTCGCTGATGACTTTTGCAAGCGCTTCTTTTGCCTGTGTCGGCAGACGATCATATCCTCCGTCCTCTACGTCTTTATCAAATACGAAGTTCAAACGATCCGTCATTCTTGCCTTTAATTTATCCACATATTTCTCGCTTGTAAAGTCCGGAATATAACCTTCCACTTCGATCATAGAAAGGTTGCTGAACGGTCCCCAAGGAACGAATTTTGCTTTTCCTTCTACGACCTGTTCCAGGCATGACAATGTTACAGATGGCTCAATATCCTTGCCCATGAAATCGCCTGTATTTAAAATATAGCATTCTACATGGCGGTCTTTTACCAAGTCTCTGAATTTCTTATAGTCATTGACCAAAGGATATGTACGGAATGGATTCGCGTACGGTTCTACGACCAATTTATCCGGATCAACTCCAGGCGCCAGACGTTCTGCTGTTGTTCTCTTCGTTGCAAGTGTTGCTCCCATAACAGAAGCAAGGGAAGCTCCCTCTACTTTTACAATCGGCGGAATCGTCGGATCTTTCATAATCCAGAAAATTGCGCTGACCGGTGAATTGATGCGGTCCACGCGGTTCTCAGACCATAATTTGGACTTAATCGCACGACCGTTTCCGTTTCTGATATCTTCTGTAACCAAAACGACTTTTCCTTCATCGTCCAATGTCGCTGAGCAGTTCTGTGCTGTCAGCAAATATTTATTATCCGGGCATCCGGTAGGATAATCCGCTGTCTTATCAAAATAGGTCGGCTCCATCGCAATGGATGCTCCTGTCTCAGTATTAATGATAAACGCATCATCATGAAGGACTGTAATATTTTCATATTTATTGTCATGCATTGCATGAGTAAGAGTAGACTTTCCGGATCCTGAAAGGCCAAAGAAAGATGCTACATAATGACGATCTTTTGATACCTGGTACTCTTTCTGACCTCCATGGCAGGATGCATATCCGTTACGGTTGGCAATTGCCCAGGCAATTGTCAGCGTTCCTTTTTTGTGTTCTCCGAAATATTTCATTCCCAACAGAGCCGCACAGTTTGTATCTGTATTAAAATAAGTCAGACCAAGCGGGTAATCTTTGTCTTTCCACTGTGGATCAGAGAAAATATAAATATCTGTTTCATCTTCAATTGGTTTTGACTCTTTATACATCTTATTGTATTCTTCAGACTCATACTGGAAATTCAGCATCCAGGAATATAAGATATTTTCTTCTCCTTCCGGAATCAGAAGATGGGCTTTTACCATAAATTCCGGATCCAGTCCAATATACACCTGCGCATGATACAATGTCGTCCATCTGGTATCATATACCGCATCCATAACTTTCAAATCCAAAGCATCTGTATCCACACCCGGTTCGCCTGCGATTTCACGCGCTGCTGCACACCTTCCGGTAACAGAACCATCGTTAAATAACAGTACCTTTGTACCTTCTTCAAGCCCGATTGACTCCGGTTTATATACCGGCATATCTGTTACAATCGTTCCAGGTGAATTCTTCGCCAAATCATACGCTTGTTTCAGGTCCTTTACTTCCACAACATTGTTTCCATAGAAAGCTGCTTCAATAATGGATCTGGTTTTTGAAAAACCCGGTTTCCCTTTTCCGATTTCCTCATGTTTGTAGTAGGCCTTTGTTGACATAAGTTATTCCTCCATTCGTAAGTTTTCATTGATGCGCTTCTTTAAAATGTTAAAACTTGTCGGTCCTGCATCTAACATTATTTTGTGAAATTTTTTCAAGCTATATTTTTTTCCTGCCTTTTCTTTATAATAATCCCCAAGTGTCTGAAATTCTTTGTACCCAATATAATACGAAAGATAATTTGCAGGTTCGCGGACGACCATAGAAAATATGTGTTCCGCATTGGATGCAGGGATATAGAACTGCTTTAAATAATCTTCTACTTTCTCTTCTTTCCACCCTTCATAGTTTACACCAAAATCCACTCTGGAGCAAAGTGCAAGGTTAAATTCCATGGAAAGTACATTCAATTGCTCCCAATCTTCCTGATTTTCCTTTACCTCTGCCGTCTGATAGCTCCAGCTTTCCACATAAGTAGCCCAGCCTTCCGAATAGCCGGGATAATCTAAGATATAACGAATTGGATCTGCTTTCTTAGAGGCATAATACACATTCTGATATAAATGTCCCGGATATCCTTCATGGGCCAGTGTTGTATACATCTGGACGGAAGAATTCATCTGACTTCGGTTGATATAAATTACATTTTCCTGATAGGCATCCATCGCAGGTATCATATAAAATGCAGGGCTTAAATCCTTCTCCAAAGAAGAATGGACATATTTGATCTCATACTCTGCCTTCGGTGCTTTCGGAAAACTTGTTCCGATGCGGTCTTTTAATTTGGAAAGCATCTGTTCCGGCGTCTTCCCGATATCGGCTGCCGCACTTTGATTAGCGAAATCTTCCAAAACTTTTGGATCCTTGTTTGCGATCTTAGCCGTCTCCGATACACATTCCCGGATATTATCATCCGTCATTGAAATCATATCATCGATCGATCTGGATGACCCGGTCTTGCTTTTAACGAGGGCCTTGTAATAATTTTTTCCATTTTTAAAATGGGCAAGCCCTGCCTCATTCTTGCCATTTCCCTTCAAAGAATTCAAATCGCCGGCAAGCTTCTCATATGCCGGAATTACCTGTTTCAAAACGATGTCTCTGTTCTTATCCAGAAAAGATTCCTTTTCTCCGGCTTTCAAATTATTCACAGATGAAAGACGATCTTCGAAAGTAGCAATCAAAGAATTATTTTCTTTTGCTTTTGTAAATTCATGAATCTGAGATATTACGGCATCTGCACAATCATCCGACATGAAAAGTCCTCTTTTCACTTTCTCCTTCTCATAATCAATGATAGAGTCAAAATACGTATCGATCTGAGACAATAATGCAAAATAATTCTTCACATCTTCCCGCGTCTTCAGGCGAAATTCACAGAACGTTATAGGAAGCTGTGCCTGTGCCCCGATGGTAGGACTTAAAACCGTCTCATAGTACGGATATTGGGCCAGCTCTTTTTGTGCAGTAAGATAATCCTTCCACACATCATACGTACCCTGCTGTTCTTTCGTCAATTTCTCATACGGAAATTCTTTGATCTCTTCAAGTTCCTGCTGAATCTCTTTCTTCCCGCCTGCAGAAACTGTGCCTAATGAAATAGATTCTTCTGAAATTCCATAAGATTTTGGATCCTCAAGGGTATAGTGAAGCTCTATTCCATTGTCCGATACATTCTCTTGAAAGACCTCTTCCATGTGCTGATCGAATTCTTTCTGTACCGAAATCGTTGTCTTTTGTTGGCTTTCTTCACGATCTGAATTCTCCGAATGAATTGAACATCCGGAAACCGTGACCGCAAAGATGAAGCATACGGCAAATATCCTCTTGGGTATTCGTCCCTTCATTCAAGCTCCCTTCTTTTCATGAATACTACTATTATACTATTTTTTGAGGAAAAAAAATAGACTAACCTGAAAAGATGTACTATAATTAACAAATAGCAATAACAAAAATGGAGGATTAGCATGAGTAAAAAGCCATATTATATTACAACAGCAATTACTTATACTTCCGGAAAACCTCATATCGGAAACACATATGAGATCATTCTGGCAGACAGTATTGCAAGATATAAAAGAATGGAAGGATATGATGTCTTCTTCCAGACTGGTACTGATGAACACGGGCAGAAAGTCGAACTAAAAGCCCAGGAACAGGGTATTACTCCAAAAGAATTCGTAGACGATGTCGCTGCAGAGATCAAACGAATCTGGGATCTGATGAACACTTCCTATGACAAATTCATCCGTACAACGGATGCAGATCATGAAAAACAAGTACAGAAGATTTTCAAGAAATTATATGAACAAGGAGATATTTACAAAGGAGAATACGAAGGACTCTACTGTACCCCTTGTGAATCTTTCTTTACCGAAAGTCAGCTGGTCGATGGAAAATGTCCGGACTGCGGCAGAGAAGTACAGCCGGCTAAGGAAGAAGCATACTTCCTCAAGTTGAGCAAATATGCGGATCGGCTGATCGAGCATATTAATACTCACCCGGAATTTATCCAGCCGGAATCCAGAAAAAACGAGATGATGAATAACTTCCTTCTGCCGGGACTTCAGGATCTGTGTGTATCCAGAACTTCCTTCAAATGGGGAATTCCTGTAGACTTTGACGAAGGACACATTGTCTATGTATGGCTGGACGCACTGACCAACTATATCACCGGAATTGGATATGACTGTGATGGAAACAGTACGGATCAATTTGGCAAGTTCTGGCCTGCCGATCTTCATCTGATCGGAAAGGATATTATTCGATTCCACACAATCTACTGGCCGATCATCCTGATGGCTCTTGATGTACCGCTTCCAAAGCAGGTATTCGGACATCCTTGGCTGCTCCAGGGTGATGGAAAGATGAGCAAATCCAAAGGAAACGTTCTGTACGCTGATGATCTTGTGGATGTATTTGGCGTAGATGCCGTTCGCTATTTCGTTCTTCACGAAATGCCTTTTGAGAGAGACGGTGTGATTTCCTGGGAATTAATGATCGAGCGTATGAACTCCGATCTTGCGAATATTCTTGGCAACCTGGTAAATCGTACGATTTCTATGTCTAACAAATATTTTGACGGAATCGTAGAAGATCGAGGCGCTGCCGGCGATTATGATGATGATTTGAAAGCAGTTGTATCCGGAACAAGAGATAAAGTTGCTGCAAAGATGGAAGAATTACGTGTCGCTGACGCCATGACAGAGATCTTCCAGTTATTCCGCAGATGCAATCGATACATTGATGAAACGATGCCTTGGGTACTGGCAAAAGACGAAGAACAAAAAGACCGCCTTGCCACCGTTCTCTACAATCTGGTAGAAGGAATTACCGTTGGGGCGTCACTTTTAGAACCTTATATGCCTGAGACTTCTCAGAAGATTCTGGCACAAATGAATGCTTCCGCTGTTCCATTTGATAAACTCAATACTTTTGGGAATTATGTCAGCAAGACAAAGGTAACTGAGAGTCCTGAGATCCTGTTTGCAAGATTGGATGAAAAAGAAGTCATGGAAAAAGCTGAGAAGATCATGGAAGCTCAGAAACAGGCAAACGCACCGGAACCGGTGATTGATATTGAGGCAAAAGATGAGATCACTTTCGATGACTTTATGAAAATGCAGTTCCAGGTAGGAGAAATCATTGCCTGTGAAGAAGTGAAGAAGTCCAAGAAACTGTTATGTTCCCAAGTCAAAATCGGAAGCCAGGTAAAACAGATCGTATCCGGAATTAAAGCTTATTATAAACCGGAAGATATGGTTGGAAAGAAAGTCATGGTTCTCGTCAATTTGAAACCTGCGAAACTTGCAGGAGTCCTTTCCGAAGGAATGCTGCTTTGCGCAGAGAACGAAAAAGGAGAACTTGCTTTAGTTGTTCCGGAGAAAGACATGCCTTCAGGTGCTGAGATCTGCTAACATTTATATATTCATACTACAATTAAATGATTTGACAACATTTATACTGTATGCTATGGTTAATTTAAGCATGATGATGATATAAGAAATTAAGGAGGTTACAGATGAAGAGCACTGGCATTGTCCGAAAGCTTGATGAATTAGGCAGGATCACTCTGCCAATTGAATTGCGTCGAAATTTTGATGTGAATGAAAGAGATCCTCTTGAAATATTTGTAGATGATGACAAAATCATTTTAAAAAAATATAATCCTACAGATATCTTCACTGGTGAGATGGATGATTTGATTGAATATAAAGGAAAGAAAGTATCTAAGAAATCCATCAAAGAATTAGCAAGAATCGCCGGATTCACAATATCTGAATAATACAAGATCGGGAAATTCCAAATTGGAACTTCCCGATTCTTTTTTTATTACTTATTTTTCAGCTCCAGAAGCTGCTGATAAATCTCTCGCTTTCCAACTCCTCTGTCTTTCGCCACCAATTTCATTGCTTCTTTTTTGGAATATCCTTGTTCCGAATAGATAGACATATGCTCTTCCAACGGCATTTCCAAGAAAGATTTCCGGCTCTCTTCTTTGATTTCCTGAAATGATTTCCCTTCTATAATAACCACACACTCACCTCTTGCAGGATGTTCTTTTAGATCCTCCAGACAGTCTTTTATGGTTGTTGGCACAATGGATTCATGCTTTTTGGTCAATTCCCTGCATAACGTAATACGACGGTCTCCAAGAGTCTCATAAAGCTCCTGTAACGTTCTTTCCAAATGGTGGGGAGCTTCATATAAAATAATCGTTCTGGTCTCATTCTCAAGCTCCTTAAGGATCATTCCTCTTTCCTTTTTGTCCGCTGGCAGGAACGCCTCAAAACAAAATCTTCTTGTAGCCTTGCCTGATACAATCAAAGCATTGATCAAAGCACATGCTCCTGGAAGCGCAGTCACCGGCACACCGGCTTCATGACACTGACGTACCAGTTCTTCTCCCGGATCTGAGATTCCCGGGGTTCCCGCATCTGTTATGAGTGCAATATCTTTTCCATCCAGCATCTGCCTTACCAGACTTCTGGCTTTGTCGTATTTATTGTATTCATGGTAACTTGTCATCTTTGTCTTGATTTCAAAATGATTGAGCAGCTTAATACTATGACGTGTATCTTCTGCTGCAATCAAATCGACTTTTTTTAATGTATCAATCACCCGAAATGTAATATCATCTAAATTTCCAATGGGTGTCGCGCATAAATATAAAGTTCCTGCCATGATTACTCCTTTGAATTCATCCTGTAAATTCTATAAATTTCATCCGTATATTGGTTCACATCTTTATATACAATCAACGGAGGCTCTACAATCATCCTAGATCTTCCCCCTTTGACCGCTTCCAAAAGAAAAATATTAGATTCTCTATCCTGATATGGATGTACAAAACGGATTCTTTTCGGTTCTATCCCATCTTCGGAAAGCTGATTCAGAATCTCCGCTAACCGAAAACTGCGGTGTACCAGATACAAAACTCCTCGGTACTTAAGAAGCCTTTTCGCCGCCTTGGAAATATCCGAAAATTTACACTTGATTTCATGCCTGGCGATTGCCTTGCTCTCCTTTGGATTCGTTAAACCATGATTATCGATCATATACGGAGGGTTAGAAGTGATAACATCAAAACTTTCCGCAGAAAAAATCGTAGAAGCATCTCTGATATCTCCTTCTACGATCTTGACTTTTTCTTCTAAATGATTTAAACGAACGCTTCTGGAAGCCATCTCCGCCATAGCCGGCTGGATTTCTAATCCTGTAAAAGACGAACCTGATGTCTTGGCCTCCATAAGAATAGGAATAATCCCTGTTCCTGTTCCCAAGTCCAATACTTTTCCGCCCGGTCTTACCGATGCGAAATCAGACAGCAGAACCGCATCCATACCAAAACAAAAGCTGTTCTTTTTTTGTATAATTCTATACCCATTGATTCCTAAATCATCAATTCTTTCTTCTTCCATTACCCTTGCATCCTGCGCATCCTTTGTGTTTTTTCTTGATATACAAATCGTCGATCTTATATTCCTTCACATCTTTATCGCCATTTTCATCTTCCACGATCAATTTTACTTTCTGTTTCAGAACATCCACTCTCTGTACCTCTCCGCAGACTCCATCTTTTGCTTTTATGGTTTCTCCGATCTTTGGAAGTTTGCTGTTTAAATATTCGTAAGCTTCCTGCTCATTCTTCAGACAACACATTAATCTCCCGCAGACTCCGGATATCTTTGTAGGATTTAAAGAAAGGCTTTGTTCTTTTGCCATCTTAATGGAAACCGGTGCAAATTCAGAAAGAAATGTGCTGCAGCATAATTTTCTTCCGCAAACCCCAATGCCTCCCAGCATCTTCGCTTCATCACGTACTCCAATCTGACGAAGCTCGATCCTTGTTCGGAATACAGAGGCCAGATCCTTCACCAACTCACGAAAATCCACTCTTCCATCTGCCGTAAAATAAAATAGTACTTTGTTATTATCAAAGGTATATTCTGTTGACACCAGCTTCATCTCCAACTGATGCTCTTTGATCTTTTTCAGACAGATATGGTAAGCCTCTTTTTCTTTTTCTCGATTTCTTTGTGCCTGATTCTCATCTTCCTCTGTCGCAATTCGAATCACCGGCTTCAATTCTTCACCCAAGCACTTTTCCTTAACCGTTTTGCGGCCTTCCACTACTGTACCATATTCAATTCCTCTGGATGTCTCCACGATCACATGATCGCCTGCCTTAACCTGGAAATCCTTTGGATTGAAAAAATATATTTTTCCTGCAGTACGGAATCGTACTCCAATTACTTCTACCATACTTTACCGTTCTCCTTCATTGTAAGAAGCAGCATTTCAAGTGCAACTTCAAAGTTTACATTCGCTGTCAATCTTCTCCTGGCCTTTTTTATCTCATCTAAAATGTGACTGATGCCTTCGAAAGAGATATAAATCTCCTGCTCTTTCAGCTGACGATACTTGTCTTTATAAATTAAATGATTCAAAGATCCCGTTGTCTTTAGCATCAGCATATCGCGATACCATACTGTAACGATATCAAGAAAATCATAGATCTCATCTTTATACGCTTTTAAATCTTTCAGATAAGAAATAATCTCATAAGTCTCCATTGTTTTTATATGTGTCAGGATATTGATTGCTTCTTGGAACATATCTTTGAATTCTTCGGTGGTTGCCACATGAAGTGCTTTCCCGATATTACCTAATGAAAAACTTGCCGCAAAACGAATATCTTCTTCTTTGGCATCTGTATGTTCCTGTAAATAAGCAGCAATCTTCTCCTCCCGAATTGTCCCGAGCGTCATTGTCACACATCTTGATAGGATGGTATCCAATAATCTGTCTTTATTATTCGTAAGCAGCAAAATTACCGCATAAGCCGGCGGTTCTTCCAGCGTCTTCAAAAGTGCGTTCTGAGCTCCTTGATTCATACGATCCGCATCATCGATAATATAAATCTTATAAGGACTGCTGTAAGGTTTAATATCAATTGTATCATTGATCCCTTTTCTTATCTCATCCACTCTTATCTCGTATTTTTCATGCGTAATATAAATCAGATCCGGATGATTTCCAGAATCTACTTGTCTGCATGCAGTACAGTCTCCGCAGCCTGTCTGATTCTCGCATAACAAGGCCTTCGCAAATGCTTTTGCCAGCGTCATCTTTCCGCTGCCATCCTCACCGCTCAATAAGTAAGCATGGGATACCTTCCCTGTCTGAATCGCTTCCTCAAAATGAGCAATTATTTTCTCATGTCCTATTACTTTTCCAAAACTGTTCATATACGTCACCTTCATTACGAAATTATTTTATCCACTGCCGCCGTGATCTGCTCGTGTATCTCTTGGATTGATGCTCTCCCATCAATACGAAGCATCCGCTCCGGATACTTCCCTGCAATCTCACGATATCCTGAAACGACTTTTTTATGGAAATCTATTGTCTCTCTCTCCATACGATCCAATTCTGCCTGCTGCTTCTTCCTGGAAATACCTGTCTCTGCGTCAATATCAATCATTACAGTTAAGTCAGGCAATGTATCGCCGATAGCGTATTGATTCACCTCATATATTAAATCAACACCCATACCTCTAGCAATTCCTTGATATACCGCAGAAGATTCTACAAAACGGTCACATATGACAATCTTATGTTCTTTCAGTGCAGGACGAATTACTTCTTCCATGAGCTGAGCTCTGGCCGCAGCGTAAAGAAGCAGTTCTGTCATATTGCCCATCTCCGTAAATTCCTTATTCAGAATCACTTGCCGAATCGCTTCACTGATCTTTGTTCCGCCAGGTTCCCTACATACTATTATATCATAACCCTTTCCAGATAAATAGTCTCTTAATAATTGAATTTGCGTAGTTTTTCCTGATCCATCCGGACCTTCCATTGTAATAAAGCATCCCATAACCTATATCCTCTCATTCATAATCTTTATTTTCTTATTTTCGTACCCTATAATTTCCATATGGTTCTTCTGGTATTGTTCAATTTTTTCAATTACTGATCGGCTGATCTCTTCGCCCGGAACAATCAACGGAATTCCCGGCGGATACAAATAGACGAACTCTGCGGCAATTTTTCCTTCTGATTTGTACAGGTCTATTGACTTGGCCGGTTCCCTAACTGCTTTTTCAATAGAAAAAACAGCCTTATTATGAGGAAATATGATCTCATTCTCCTGTTCTCTCTGATATCCTAACTGAGCATCTTCTTCAAAAAGCGCATCAACCAAATGATATAATGCCTCCTCTGTATCACATATACTTGTCATTGCAATCACATAGGAAATCTCTGACATCTCTAATTCTAAATGATATCGATCTCTTAAATGGCCGAATAGTTCTTTTCCTGTTAAATTTGTTCCTTTTGCAGAAATTACAATCTTTCCAATATCATCCGAAGGAACCAGGCTTAAGTGTTCTAATTGACTTAATTTTCCACGCATCTTATGCAAAACAGCTTCATATTGTTGAAAACTTTTCTTATTTTCAGCGCAGCTGTGGATACATTGATCAATAGAAGCCATTAAAATATAAGATGGACTGCTGCTTTGAAAGATGGACAGTTTTTTTTGCATTTGCTCTTTTGTCACGCGATCTGTACATAAGTGCAATAGCCCGGTTTGTGTTAACGAAGGCAATGTCTTATGAAGACTGTGAATCACAATATCTGCTCCTAATGATACCGCACTTTTAGGAAATGCTTCTCCAAATATAAAATGAGCTCCATGTGCCTCATCCACAATCAATGGAATATTCTGCTGATGCAATAAGTGAGCAATTCCCGAAATATCTGATATTCTTCCCTCATAGGTTGGAGATACAATTACCGCAGCTTTAATCCCTGTCTCCTTTTTCAAAATCTTCTGTATCTGTTCTTTTGTAATTCCACAGCAAATGCCATAAGCATCCACCTCGGGATAGACATAAACAGGATGCAGCCCTAAAAGCTCTGCCGCATGATAAACGGATTTGTGACAATTCCTGGCAATTAAAATCTTATCTCCAATATGACATGCTGCAGATATAGCCGCAAGATTGCCCGCCGTACTGCTATTAATCAAAAAATAACTGTCTCGCGTGCCGTATACATCTTTTACAAAATCCATTGATTCCCGAATCATACCTTTTGGATGATGGAGATCATCATATCCTGTAATCTCCGTAATATCGATCGACATAATATCTCCAAGAATAGAGTTTCTCATAAAATTACGCTTATGACCGGGCATATGAAAGGGATAATTTTCTCCAAGTTCACTTAATCTCTGTAATATGGGCTTCATCCGTATTTCCTCTCTGCCAAAATATTTTTTATCATTATAGCATACTCCATGATCATTTTCCTCTGTGATATACGCAGTATTATAAAAAAGAGAGAATGTCTCAAAAAACATTCTCTCCATATTAAAAAAGAATCCTGTTTTACAGGATTCTTCGCCTGCGGCGGGTCGCTTTAGCGACGTTTTCCGTACCGTCGCAGTGCGTCTTCGTTCCACTCCGGTGGACATTTTGCGCCCTCGCGGAGCGTTTTATTTCATAGGATCGAAGTTTCCTATGAAATAAAAAAATGCCCAGAGCCGGAATCGAACCAGCGA
>DXEM01000014.1 GCA_019114985.1 Candidatus Anaerostipes excrementavium | reverse complement strand
TGGACGAAAACCATGAATGTTGATATATGGAATTATTGGCAATTTGCCTTTGTTGGAGCAGCCGTGTCTGTTGTGACAGATAGTGTTGTGATCGGATTAATTGCCGGGGGACTCATTTCTGCCTTGGCCTTGATTTTAGCTGATTTTACAGCCCCTTATGTGGAGAAGTTTTTTAATATGCAGGGAATATCGTTTCCTCATTTGACTGCGCTTGGGTGCCTGCCAATTGTATATCCTCTGATGTGGATTCTGGATCGAATCCCTGGTATTAACAAAATTGAGATCAATGCCGATTCTTTAAGAAAAAAGTTTGGTATTTTCGGAGAACCAATGATTTTAGGTTTGATCATTGGTATTATCTTAGCCTTGCTTGCAGGATCAGAACCACGGATTGTTTTGCAGACAGGTATTGGAATGGGAGCGGTCATGTATTTAATGCCTAAAATGGTATCTTGTCTGATGGAAGGATTAATGCCTATATCACAGGCCGCTCAGAAAATGATGAGCAAACGATTTGAAGGAAGAGAAATATATATTGGATTGGATGCGGCTGTGGCTCTTGGGGAGCCGGCGGTAATTGCAGTGGGACTGGTTCTGGTGCCAATTACTATTTTACTAGCAATTATTTTACCGGGAAATCGAATCCTGCCATTTGCAGACCTGGCAGTTATTCCGTATATTGTGTGCTTGTTTACGGCAATGTCAAAAGGAAATATCTTCCGCGCACTGATTATCGGAACGGTTGTGATGGGATGCGTGCTTCTTATGGCTTCCACTTTGGGACCGATTGAAACTCCATTGGCAATTTCAGCAGGAGTATCGATTCCGTCAAATGCCACTTTGATCGGAAATCTGGATCGTGCCAATTTGCTGACTTGGTTATTTATAAAAATCTTTGGATTTTTTGGATAAAGTGTTTTAAAAATAGTTTATGAAAAAGGAGAAAAAGAATGACAAAACAAGAATTTTTATCAATGAATGATCACTCACTTTTAAAGCCTCAGCTTACAAGAAAAGAAATTATGGAAGGACTTCAATACGCAAAAGAGAATCACTGTGCGTCTGTTTGCATTAATCCGTGTAATTTAGACATGGCAAAAGAAGTATTAGAAGGAACAGATGTGGCAATTGGCACAGTTATCGGATTTCCATCAGGAGCTCATACAACAACAGCAAAAGTTGTGGAAGCAATGGATGCCTATGCAAGAGGAGCAGTGGAACTTGATATGGTAATTGATATTGGGGCTTTGAAAAATGGAGAATACGACGATGTGTATCAGGATATTAAAGCTGTCGTAGATGCCACGCCTGCGGTGGTAAAGGTAATTTTAGAAAATGCGTATTTAACGAAAGAAGAAATTATAAAAGGATGTGAGCTTGCAGAAAAAGCAGGAGCTGATTTTGTGAAAACCTCTACTGGCTTTGCGCCATCCGGTGCCACTGTGGAAGATATTAAATTAATGAGAGAGACTGTCTCAGAGAAGGTACGGGTAAAAGCCGCGGGAGGAATCAGTACACGTGCGGATGTGGAAGCACTGGCTGCGGCAGGAGCAGATCGCGTAGGCGTTAGCAGAACAAGAGAAATTGCAGCAGAATTTTAGGAGTGAGCTTTTATGAAAGAAAGAAAATTTCGCAATGATCTCATTTGGCTGGATGAGGAATTCGATGGTCAAGAATTGTTCTTTCAAGTAATGGCAGATCGTCTGTATCAGAAAGGAATGGTAACTCAAAAGTTCGGTGACGCGTTATCTAAAAGAGAGAAAGAATTTCCCACAGGATTAAAAACAGAACATTATGAGATTGCGATTCCCCATACAGACGTCGAGTATGTTAAAAAAACATTTATTGCATTTATTAGATTAAAACGGCCGATCCATTTTTCTCATATGGGCATTCCGGGGATGACGGTCAATGCCAAATTCGCCTTTGTATTGGGGCTTACAGAACCACAAAATCAAGTTGAAGCGTTAAGTACATTAGTAAAATTGATCTCAGATCAAGAACAAATGGCAATGCTGGAAGAAATGCAGTCAAAAGCAGATATTTGCAGCCAATTAAATTTATTTTTTGAGGAAAACATGTAGATGCTGAATCTTATATAGAAATAAGCATGCGAAAAAGGAGGGAAACCGTCGTGGAAATTGATTTAAATGAATTCAATGGAGTGTGTAGCTGTGGAAGGAATCATCAACTGCAGGTAAAAGAGATTTATTTAGAAGAACATGCGATTCATAAAATTCCTGAGATTTTGGATAAAAAGCCATATCAGAATTATCAAAAGTTTGTGATGATCTGTGATGAAAATACGTATGAAGCAGCAGGAAGAGAAATTGAAAAAATTGTCAGTAAAATCAATACAGTAAAATTGGAGGCGGATTCCCTTCATGCGGATGAGGTGGGAGTTGAAAAAGTAAAACATTCATTAGATTCCATGGAAGAAATCGATTGTCTTGTAGCGGTGGGATCTGGAACGATTCATGATTTGACTAGATATTGTGCATTTAAGAAAAATATTCCTTTTATTTCTGTGCCGACGGCAGCAAGTGTAGACGGATATGTGTCAACAGTCGCAGCAATGTCGTGGAATGGAATGAAAAAAAGCATGATTGCCGTTTCTCCTATTCTCGTGGTAGCAGATAGCTGTATTCTGGCAAATGCGCCGATGCGGTTAACGGCTTCAGGGGTAGGAGACCTCCTTGGAAAGTACACTGCACTGGTAGATTGGAAGATTGCTCATCTGCTGACAGGAGAGTATATCTGCCCCAAAATCTGTGAGATGGAATATAATGCTTTGCACGAACTGAGAGATTCTTTGGAAGGGCTGGAAGATAAAAGAATCGATGCATATGAAAAACTTATGTATGGGTTATTGCTGTCTGGTCTGGCAATGCAAATGACTGGAAATTCGAGACCTGCATCCGGCGCAGAACATCATATGGCACATTTTTGGGAAATGGCAGTGATTCACAATGAGCTTGCAGCGTATCATGGAGAGAAAGTTGGTGTTGGGCTAATTTTAACAAGTGAAATTTATCATCAGGCTGCCGAGTTCTTAAAAAAGGGCAAGTTTCTGATAAAACCGCATGTAGATATTGAATGGGATCTTTTGAAAACAAGTTTTCGAAAAAAAGCATTGTATGAAAGTATAGAGAAAATAAATCAAACAAATCTATTGGATCAAATTTCACAAGAAACTCTTTATGAGAAAACCGATGAAATTGTTCGGTTAATAGAACAAATTCCAGAAAAGGATCAGATTGAAAAGATACTTCGGATCGTTCATGGTGCATCAAGTCTGGAAGATATTGGACTTCGAAAAGAAACAAAAGAAAAAACAGCTCAAACTGCCCCATATATCAGGGATCGAATTACGTTTTTGAGAATATTGAAATATTATAATTTCTATGATAAGGTTATAAAGTAATGGAAAATTGTTCCATTTAGTCGAAATTACCGGAATACTATGAGGAGGATAGTGCGATGGATATGGATAGAAGAAGAATGGTGCTGGTCAGCAAGTTATATTATGAAGATAATATGACCCAGCAGCAGATCGCCAAACAAATGAATCTATCTAGAATGAAAATTTCACGAATATTGCAGAAAGCGAAAGAAGAAGGCATCGTAAGGATCATTATAGATTATTCCGGAGCATTTCCAGAATTGGAAGATAAGATTTATAAGAAATATGGGTTAAAAGATGTTGTTGTAGTGGATACTTCGGTCGGTAATTCTGCCAAAGAACAGGTTGCTTCTGCGGCAGCATATTATCTGGAGAAACATTTGAGGAAAAATTCAAGTGTGGCAGTCGGCTGGGGAACGACAATTCGATCCATACCAAGCTACATTCATCATATGGATACGATGGGACTTGTGTTCCTTCCAATCATTGGAGGTCATGGACAGAGCGAATTAAATATGCATGCGACGACGATTGCATCGAATTTTGCAAAAAAAAGC
Source organism: Candidatus Anaerostipes excrementavium (assembly GCA_019114985.1). GTDB lineage: Bacteria > Bacillota > Clostridia > Lachnospirales > Lachnospiraceae > Anaerostipes > Anaerostipes excrementavium. The sequence continues at coordinate 84,537 of DXEM01000014.1, read as the reverse complement.
GGGGGAAGATCCATATCTTTGATTGCACCGGCTCTTGTAAAAAGCGGAGAAGAAAAAAGGATTTTAATTCAAGATGAGCAGATAAAAAATGTAATTGATCAGACGGCGAATGCCCAATTTGCGATATTTAGTTTGGGAAATCCACTCGTACCAGGAAGCAGTATCAGCAAATCCGGATATATCTCAGAAAATGATTTAGAGCAGTTGGCTGAGGAGAAGGCGATCTGTGACGTAGTATCGACAGTTTTTTTGGATAGAGAGAGCAGGGAATGCTGCAGGAATATAACAGATCGATGCATCGGGATCACAGGTTCTCAATTAAAAAAGATACCGTGTAAAATTTGTGCAGCGGAAAGCAAAGAGAAGCAGGAATCTGTGAAAGCAGCGCTTGAAGGCGGTTATATTGATGTATTGATTATCGATCAGGTAATCGCAGAGTATTTGATTTCAGAAAAGTAAAGGTCGAAGGTTTCGGGAAGTTCTTAAATATCATTTCATTCCAGTCATTGGAAGAGTTTTTTACAAATTAGTAAAAACTTTTTCTGGTGGCTGGTTTTTTTTGTATATATAAAATGTGTCCGATTGATGGACGACTATTTATATTGAGGGAGATTTTTCCGAAATTTATAATAAAATCATAGAATTCATGAATTCCCAATAGCAGCAGATATGACAGCAAAGGCACAAAAAGAAAAGGATGTGGTTATTTTGGAACATAAAGAGACAGAGATAAAAAAAGAAATCGTTTTTTATGCAAAATTGATGGACGAAAAAGGTCTGGTAAACACGTTGGAAGGAAATTTATCCATCTTGGACAGAGAGACAGGGAAACTGTATATCACTCCATCAGGCACAAGAAAACGGTTTTTAAAAGAAGATATGATTGCAGTTGTCAAAGACGGAGAACAGATTGGAGGAACGGCTAAGAAATCCAGTGAGTTTTTGCTCCATGAGGCCGCATTAAAGGCCAGACCGGACTGCAATGCAGTTGCTCATATTCATGCACCTTATCTTACAGCATATGCATATTGCGGAAAGAATATTTCCTTAAAATGTTCTACAACATTTGCTTTAGTATATGGAGAAGAAATTCCATGTCTTCCTTATGGAGAGGCTGGAACTGTACATATTGCAGACGGCATTGAAGATGTCATTCGTCATCATGACTTAATTTTATTAGGCAATCACGGTGTAGTATCAGTAGGCAAGACGATGGAAGATGCGATTAAGATCATAGAGGCGGCCGAAGAGGTACTAAAAATTTACCATATTACAAAAGAGATTGGAAGTGTAAAAAATATTCCGGAGGATCAATGGAAATCGTTGGTGGAGAATCATCCAGGCAGTATAAAAAATCGAAAAAAACAAACGGGAGGTCGAAAATGAAAGCAGCAGTTATGTATGGCCCAAATGATATACGGATTGAGGAAGTCCCGAAACCTGTTTGCCCAGATGGCGGATTCCTTTTAAAAGTTTCAGCCGTTGGATTATGCGGGTCAGATATCCGAAATTTGACAACAGACTCAAGGAATGGTGATTATCCTCACATCTATGGACATGAGATCGTAGGAGTCGTTGATGAAGTATCGCCCGCCTGCAAAGAATATAAAAAAGGAGAACGACTATATATCTATCCGGTTGATCACTGTATGCAGTGTGAATCTTGCAGAACGGGGCATAGTGAAATGTGTGAGAATGGCGGAGACTATATCAATCGGCAAGGCGGCTTTGCAGATTATGTACCGGTCACGAAAACACAGGTCAGAAGAGACTCTATTTATCGCATTCCGGATGGGGTTAAAATGGAGCGTGCTTCTCTTGGAGAACCGCTGTCTTCTGTTTATGCGTGTCAGGAAAATGTTGGAGTTGGTTTTGGGGATACGATTGTTATTATCGGCGCTGGACCAATTGGATGTTTTCATTCCAAATTGGCAAAGCTTCGAGGCGCGAAGACAGTGATTATGATAGAAATCAACGATAAGAGACTGGAAATGACCAAACAATTTGGAGTCGATTATATCATAAACAGCACGAAGGAAGATCCAATCAAAGCAGTGTTGGCAATTACGAAAGGGAAAGGAGCCGATAAAGTGATTTCCGCCAACCCATCGACTCAAGCACAGCAGCAGGCCATTTTTATGGCAAAGAAAAATGGAATTGTTGTGTTCTTCGGAGGGGTTCCGAAAGGGGCGCTGACCCAGATAGATACCAATCATGTTCATTACAATGGTTTGTGGATTTATGGACATTACGGGGCCAATAGCATGCAGGTACAAAAATCCTTTGAGCTGGCCATATCGGATGAATTTGAGGCGGATAAATTCATTACGCACAGACTGCCATTGAGCAAAATAAAAGAAGGAATAGAACGAACGAAAAAAGGGGAAGCCATAAAAGTGATTTTATTTCCAAATGAAGATTAGGAGGTATGGCAATGGGAAAAAAGCAGTTAACAATTCTAGTAGCATGCGGCAGCGGAGTTGCCACATCTACGGTGGCCCAGGAATCAGTAAAAGAAATATGTAAGGAAGCAGGGATCCCTGCAAAAATTATCAAATGTACAATGTCTGAAATCCAGTCGAAACAGGATGATGTTGATTTGATTATGGTAACGACCAATTACCGAAAGCCGGTCAGTAAACCATTAATCAAAGTATTTGGACTTATCTCAGGGATTGGAATGGATAAGATTAAGGAAGACATTGTAAAGACATGTAATGCGTTGTTGGAATAACGAAAGTTCAAACGAGAGGAGAATTTTATGGATACCTTATTATCTATTACACAGACGATCATCGATATGGGAGCGACCGCCCTGCTTCCCTTCATTATCTTAATTTTAGGTTTGATTTTTGGAATGAAAGTTGGACCGGCGCTGAAAGCAGGTTTGTTTGTAGGAATTGGATTTTCTGGATTAAATCTGGTGGTGAACCTGCTGACAGAAACGATTCAGCCGATTTCGGATTATTATTCTAAGATGGGGAAAGGGTTTACGACCTTAGATTTAGGGTTTGCGGCTTCCGGAGCAGCATCATGGACGGTTCCGTTTGCGCCGATCGCTGTGCCGTTGATTATTGCAGCGAATTTTATCTTGATTTTTCTTTTTAAGAGAAAAGTGTTGAATGTTGATATCTGGAATTATATTCATTTTTTGATTCCCGGAGCATTGGCCTATGGTTTATTTGGCAGTGTTTCATTGGGAATTGTTATCACAGTTGCCTGCTCTGTGATCGCAGTGCTGGCAGCAGAAAAAATCGCACCAAAATGGCAGGATTATTTTGGACTTGATGGAACGACCTGCAGTACGTTTTCCTTTATTACTTTTGTGTATCCGTTATCTTGGCTGGTTAATAAGATCATTGACAAAATCCCGGGATTAAAAGAAGCTGATTTGAACATGGACTGGCTGGAAAATAAACTTGGAGTGTTTGGGGAATCTTGTTTTGTAGGACTGATTGTAGGTGTGTTTCTTGGTGTCATTACAAAACAGCCGATCGACGTAATATTACAGACTGGAATGGGAATTTCTGCAGTTTTAATTTTAATTCCAAGAATGGTAAGTATCATGATGGAAGGAATTACTCCGATTGGAAATGCCGCAAATACCTGGATGAGAAAACATGTAGGAGAAGATGCGGAACTTTGGATTGGAATGGACGTTGCATTGGGGCTTGGGGATCCTGCATGTGTAACCTGTACTGCGATCTGTATTCCGATTACCATCGCATTTGCATTTATCATTCCTGGTATGACCTATTTCCCAATAGGAGTTTTAACAATCGTATGCTATACCACGGTATTTTGTGTCATGGCAAGCAAAGGAAATTTAATTCGGAGTTTGATCTGTTCTATTCTGTCTATGTTTATCATTGTTTTTTGTGCAAATCAGTTCGTGCCGGAAGCAACAGCCTTTTTCAACGTTACAGGACTGGATTTGGGCGGCAAAATGGCAACCGATGGTTTCTTTGGATTCAATCTTGCAGATATTGTAATTTGTATAATACATAGGCTGATTGGTTAGACTGGGTGAGGTAAAAGTATGAGTTCGAAAAATATATACCTGGCAGCAGAAGGATCTGCGGGAAATTGGGAGGAAGCAATAAGAATCTGTGGGAAATGCATGATGGAACAAGGGAGTGTGGGCCAGGATTTTGTTGAAGCATGCATTGAGAGAGAACGGGAGTATCCCACAGGACTGCCCTCAAACATACCGGTGGCAATTCCTCACAGCAAAGCAAAAGGAATTAAAGAAAACTGTATCTGTTTTTTAAGACTGGATCATCCGGTGCGTTTTTACCGCATGGATGACAGCGAACAATATTGTGATACAAAATTAATCTTTAATCTGGCCATACAGGAGGCAGATGATCACTTGGAATTCCTGCAGAAATTAATGAAATTTGTTTTAAATGAAGATGTCTTGCAGCAGTGCTCTCAAATGCCCTTGGCAGATGTTCCTGCGTTCATTGAAAAGACGCTAAGATAATTACAAAGTCGGAAGAATGAACATTGTGAAAAAACACAATGTTTATTCTTCTTGTGGGAGATATTAGGAGATGAAGGCCATATGCGAAAGCGAAGTACAGAAATTATTCAAAAAATCATAAAAAATAACGATGCTCCTTTTACAGTACGAGAATTAGCGGCAGAATATGAAGTATCCCAGAAAACACTGCGAAAGGATATCCAGGAGATCAATCAATTCCTTCATACAATTCCCATGCCTCCAATTTCCATTACGGAAAAAGGAGAGTTGATCAAAGATTCTATATTTGATGATGCCGCGGTAGAAAGACATTTATATGATATGGATTCCTATATTTATAGATTTTCTACCGAAGAAAGGCAAATCTATATCATGATGGTCCTTATGACCAGCGATAGCTATGTGACAATGCAGATGTTTGCGAGAGAATTGAATGTGAGCAGGGTTACGATCGTAAATGATATGGACATGATCAAAGAAGTATTCAAAGAATTTGATCCGGTGCTGATTATGGATCCGGGAAAAGGAATGTTTGTACAATGCGAGGAAAATAGCAAAATAGAGATCTTGACGAAGCTTTATCAAAAGATTGCGATTAGTGTAGAAAATGATGGATATTTTCAAAGAGTGATATTGAAACGAATGGGAATACAATATAATTTCTCTGATGTCTTTTCCTATGCGCAGGAATACGTACAGGCTGCGAATCTGATATTTATTGAAGATGTGTTTTATGAAATTGTTTTATATATGTTTGTTGTATTTAATTTTGGACGGAAAGAAGGAAGAGCGGCCAAACGAGAAATAGAATTAAACGAGGTCGATCATTTATTTTTATATACAGGCTATCGAATGGATATTTTTATAACCGAAACAATGCAGAAAAATTTTCGTCAATATATTAAAGAGCATGGACTGCGGTCATACATTAAAAATGTAGATGAGATCGAATTATATAAGGTTATTATGAAATTTGTACAAAAAATCGGACAGAGAATACAGTTTCAGTTAGAAGAAGACGGAAAACTTATTGATGCCTTATTGATGCATATACGAAATATGAAAGATTGGGGAAGTTATGAAGTAGAACTTCCCACAGAATATGACAGTTTCATAGATTATGGATTTTTAGAAGATTTGGTGGAAGAAAATGCGTATATTTTGGAACAATTTTTGACTTATCCATTGAGTAAAAATATGAAAAAATCAATGGTAATCCATATTTGTGTGGCATTAATCAGAAGCCGAAGATATTTTCGAAGATTGTCAGCAGCAATTGTATGTCCTGGAAGTATGGCAACCGGCAAATATTTGGAAGCACAATTAAAAAATTATTTTGATTTTCGTATTGTCGGTGTATTATCTGTAAATGAAGTATATACGAAATTAGAAGATTTGGGAGAATCCATTGATTTTGTCATTTCTACGGTACCTATCGAATTTGAAAAATATCCGGTTATACAAGTTCATCCATTTCTGAAAATGGACGATATGAATAAAATTCAATCTATGGTCTTCCAAAAGCAGAAAGATAACCCTGGAAAGTCAGATCCGCAATTAAGTATTTTAAAGAGGATGATACAAGATACAGTGGAAGATCATGAATTAGCAGGACTGCTGTGCAAAAAGGTTGAGCAGGTAACGAAAGAATACCAAAATCAATCGTCATCTTTGGGAAAAAATGAAATTGGGAAATTGCTGAAACTTGAATTTATACAGATGGAAGCAGAAGAAATCACATGGCAGGCAGCGATTCGTAAAGCGGCCAGGCCTTTAGAGCAGGATGGGTATATAGAGCATCGATATACGGAAAAAGCAATTCAGCATGTAAAAGAATATGGAGATTATATTGTTGTAAGTGAAGGTGTTGCGTTGGCGCATGCGAATAAGGATTGTGGAGTGATAAAAGATGGGCTTAGCTTGTTAGTTGCAAAAAAAGGGATTCAGTTTACGGAAACAAAAGGAAAAGTCTATTTGCTGTTTTGTTTTGCTTCTCGCGGAGAACAAAGTTATTTTCATCTTTTAAGAGAAATCATTCAAATTGGGAATCAAGAGGATTTGGTGCAGCAAATATGTCAATTAAATCAGAAGGAAGAAATATATAACAGAGTGATCGGGGGCATTTAAAAAGATGCCCTTTTTCTATGATTGTGCTTTCTTATGTTTTTTTATATAATAAAACTGATGAAAGGAAAAGCGAAACAAATGGAGAAACAGAGATTAAGATCACTGGAGGCCGTCGTGTTTGATATGGATGGACTGATGTTTGACAGTGAGAGATATATACAGGTGTCCTGGGATAAGGCTGGGACGATCCTGGGATATGGAACTTTGGGAGATCATATCCGGGAAACCCTCGGATTCAATGGAGAGAAACGAAGAGAATTTTTCTTAAAGCTATGCGGGCAGGATTTTCCATATGACAGATTTTTAAATCTTTATCGAGAGATTTATTATGATATGTCTCGTGAGAAAGGAATTCCAACCAAAAAAGGACTTCATGAGATTCTGGATGTTTTAAGAGGTTTGGGGATTAAGATGGGAGTCGCGACATCTTCCAGCAGGGAAAACACGATGAAGAATCTGGAACGGGAAAAGATAAGGGACTATTTTCAAGTCATCATTACCGGAGACATGATAAAACATGGAAAACCTGAGCCGGATATCTATCAGAAAGCCTGTGAAGAGTTAGGTGTATTACCAGAGCAGGCAATTGCGCTGGAAGATGCAATCAATGGAATAAAAGCTGCACATGCAGCAGGAATGATGCCGGTGATGATTCCGGATTTGATTCAGGACACAACACCGGTGGACAAGATTCTATTTGGAAAATATGATTCTCTTTCGGAGTTTGCAGAAGTAATCCGGAAGACTGTCGGGAAGAAGGAGAAAAAGAGTGAGGAAGAAGCGTAAGAGTGCCGGATGTGAATATTGCAGCAATTATGTATACGATGAAGAGTATGAATATTACGTATGTGAAGTGAATCTGGATGAAGATGAGATGGCAAGATTTATGAGCGGCAGTGACTGGGATTGTCCTTATTTTCAGATGGATGATGAGTATGAAATCGTAAGGAAACAGATGTAGTCTATGAATAGAAACCCGTAAATGAAACCAGCCAAAGAGATTGGAAGAAAAGGGGTGCGGCATATGAGAGAGAACGCCATAATATGTATTTCCAGGGAATTCGGAAGCGGAGGCAGAGATCTGGGCGATCATTTGGGAGAGATGCTTGGAATTCCTGTCTATGGAAAAGAGTTGATTGCAAAAGTAGCGCAAAAGAGCGACATGTCGGAAGAATATGTAAGAAATCATGAAGAAAATCCGGCATACAGCCATATTTTCGGAGTACCGCTTGGTCATCCCGCACCGGGAGTTTCCTATGATGAGATTATGACGCCGGAGAAGTTGTTCTATATCCAGTCAGAGATCATACAGCAGATCGCGAAGGAAGAAAAATCCTGTGTCTTTGTCGGACGCTGCGCGGATATCATTTTGCAAAGTTATGAGAACTGCTATGCTTTTTTTATTCATGCACCGATGGACTATCGGATCGAACGTATTATGCGGTCCGAGAATGTAACAAAGAAACAAGCGAAGAAAATGGTGAAACAAACGGATTGGGAAAGATCGGCATATCACGATTACTACACAGGAATTAAATGGGGACACCCAAGCAACTATAATCTAGTGATTAACACGGCAAAAACAGGGATTGAGCGAGCGGCGAGAGTCATTGCAGAATACATAAAATAATTGTTGAGAACAGAGCTTCGAATGAAGAGGCTCTGTTTTTTTCTGCAGAAAAATCCTTTTTTCCACATATAAGGAAAACATTTGGTATGGAGAAGAGTATTTTCATTCAAGTAAAATAGAGTTACAAGAACCATGCGAAAAAATAGACATAGATTAGCGCATGAAAGATGTGCTATGGGTATTTTATCGGGTAGGCGGATGTATTGGAAACTTATGTCTGTCTATCCGATAAATTTTATTAGGAGGTGAAAGTGTGTGCTGACAACACGGCAGATAGGAATTTTGAGATGCCTTGAGAAGAGAAGCGGCTACATGACGACAAAAGAACTGGCAGATCAGTTTGATGTTAGTTCAAGAACTGTGAGAAACGATTTGGATATGATTGAATATTCACTGAAAGGATATCCCATTGATTTAGAAAGGACGCCCCGGCTGGGGATTCGCCTAACGATTCAGGGGGAACTTAATTTGAGCCAGATTTTATATAGAAATGATTTAAAAATGTATTCGAAAGAAGACCGCACCACAGTCATTATCGTATTGCTGATTATGACGGACAAAACGACGATTGAGCAATTAGCACAGGAGTTGGAAGTCAGTAAAAATACGTTAGTAGAAGATTTGAAAGCGGCAGAGAAAGAACTAAATCGATGCAGGATACGGCTGATAAGAAAATCATATTATGGACTATCGATTACAGGAAATGAAGAAGAAATCCGAAATATGATATTCAATCAATATGTGAAAGTTATGAATGAAAATATGATTAATTTGGATGAAATCATAAAAAGACATGCAGTTATTGATACTGATATCGCTAAGGATATGATAAGAGCGATCGAAGACGAACAGGATATCAAATATTCTGATAATGCGATTCAGGAATTGGAAAATATGATATTGGTTTCATTGTCCCGGTGTTTCTATGGATTTCACATTGTATATAAAAAGATGCCTGATTGGAGAGGGACAAAAGAGTATCAGATCATAAAAGATACATTGGATCGATACCACAAAATTCATCTTTTGGAGGAAGGGGATCTGTTCTATCTGATTATGCTGTTTCATGCTTCCAAAAAATTTTATGGAACATTCTTAGATGATAATTTGGAAGACAAAAAAATTATGATGATCACGGAAAATTTGATTAAAGAATTTTGTAAAGTGATCCAAATTGATTATGAAATGAATAAGGATATCGGAAATCAGATTATGATGCATTTAAAGGTTGCGATCTACCGTTTGAAAAATCATATACAGATCGAAAATCCTTTGGAAGATGATATTCGTTACTCCTCTTTGATCATGTATGACATTACGAAAAAAATATTGAAAGAATACGAAGAGATATTCGGTGTGGAATTTCCGGAGGCAGAGATTGCCTATACGACCATGTATTTTGAAACGTTGTTCCAGGAAAATTATAATCTTAAATTTAATATCAGAGTAATTTTAGTTTGTAATGGAGGAATTTCAACGGCAGTCTTGTTAAAGCAGAGGCTCCATATGATGATGCCGGAACTGGAGATTATAAAAACAAGCAGGATGAAAGATGCTGGAAAAGAAGCAGAAAAAGAAAGACCGGATTTTGTAATTAGTACGGTGCCGCTGAATCTCGAAAAATATAAGGTGTTGGAAGTAAATCCATTGTTAGGCGCATCGGATCTGAATCTGATACGTGAGGAGATCAGTAATATATATTATAACAAGAAAACGGAATATCTTGCGAAGCAAATCAGCTGCGAAAGTCAGAGTAAGATGCGGGAACTTTTACAGGAAAAATACTGCAGATTTGGGGAGGAAACGCTTGACTGGAAGGAGGCAGTTAAAATAGCGGCACAGCCTCTGATTGAAGATGAGTATATCGAGGAAGCTTATGTGGAAGACATGATCAATGTGGTACAAACGGTAGGAAATTATATGGTGTTTATCCCGGAGATTGCATTTGTCCATGCGCCGCCTGCCCATGTAAAGAAAAATCACATGGCATTTCTTCAGCTCAAGCATGTAATTCGGTTTGGCGTAAAAAGCAAAGCAGACGTAAAAGTCATGATTGTAGTTGCAAATAAAAACGAGAATGAAAATTTATTGGAACTAATTCAGATTTTAACAAAGGATGATAATGTAAAAAAATTTAAAGAAGCAAAAAGCTATGAGGACTTATTGAAGATCAATTGAGGAGGATGCATGGAGAAATGGTATTTGTGAAGGTGCTGCAGGAAGTGGGGGATTATAAAGAAGCGATTCGAATATCCTGTCATATTTTGCAGGAAAATGGAGTTGTTGAAGAGCGGTATTACGAATCAATCTTAAATAACATAGAGGAATACGGCGGATATTTTTATTTAGGAAAAGGAATCTGTATGCCCCACGCACGGGTGGAAGAAGGAGCGGTAAAGGCCGGTATTTGTGTGCTGAGCCTAAAATATCCGGTATCATTTTACGGGAATGAAGTTCGGATATTTCTGACTTTATCTGCGGGGAATGAGGGAGAACATTTTGGAAATCTGCAAAAGATCATACAGATTTTCAGTGACGACGAAAAAGTAAGGGGGATTCGAGAGGCAAAAAATGATGAAGAATTATCAGCATTGATTGGAGGATGAACATATGAAAACGATTATGACTGTTTGCGGAACAGGATTGGGATCTAGTTTTGTTGTAGAAATGAACATCAGGACCTTGCTGGATACATGGGGATTGTCGGACCAGTACCAAACGACTCACGGAGCAGTGTACGAAGTGAATCAAAATGATGCCGAATATTTTGTGATAGCCAGAGATTTAGAAGACATTATGTGCGGGTTTCCAAATTTAATTATCTTGAATTCTATTATTGATCAGGAAGAGCTGAAGGAAAAGTTATACAAAGCATTGTGCGGCAAGCAGAAAGGAACAAAAAAGGATGAATATGATTCGTGATTTTTTGCTGGAGCCGGTGATCTTAATTGGCGGAATCGTGTTTTTAGGACTGGTTCTTCAGAGAAAGAGTTTTGAGATTGTCGTAAAAGGAACATTAAAATCAATGATTGGTTTTATGATTATTAGTGTAGGAGGAAATATTATCGCTCAATCAGTGACAGCCTTTGGTGAAATGATGCAGCAGGGGTTTCATAGGACGGGAACGATTTTAAGCGTGGAAGGGATATCTGGCATCGCAGTTGACTTATACGGATCTGAGATATCCATTATCATGGTCTTGGGCATTGTCGTGAATCTTATTTTAGCGAAGATTACAAGGTTTCATTATGTATTTATGACAGGACATCAGATGTTATATATGGCATGTATGGTCACCGCAGTTTTGAAATCAGCGCAGATTCGGGGACCTATCTTTTTCGTGCTGGGAAGTTTGACGATGGGAATTGTTATGGTATTTTCTCCTGCGATGATTCAAAAACATACCCAGAAGATCTGCAGGAGCGATTCGATCGCAGTAGGTCATTTTGGCGGCTTCACCTATCTTTTGGCAGCATGGCTGGGAAAGATATATGGAGAAAATTCAAAATCTGCCGAAGATATGAAATTTCCGAAAAAGCTGGCGTTTCTGCGGGATTCCTCCATCATTATTGCCTTAACAATGATCATTTTTTATGTAGCGGCAGCCTGTGCCAGCTCACGTTCTTTCGTGGAACATGAGTTATCTGGAGGAAAAGATTATCTTGTTTATGCAGTTTCACAGGCGCTTACTTTTACCGTAGGATTTGTAATCATTACGACAGGAATCCGCTGGTTCATTAATGAGATTGTTCCTGCAATTAAAGGAATTGCCGATACGTGGATTCCGGATGCGAAACCTGCGGTAGATTGTCCGGTAGTGTTTACTTACTATCCAAATGCACTGATGGTAGGTTTTTTGTCTTCTTTTTTTGGAGGATTAATTTCTATGGGGATTATGATTGCGTGTCAGGTCACTGTGATTTTTCCGGGGATTATGGCACATTTTTTTTGTGGGGCAACGGCAGGGGTATATGGGAATTCAACGGGAGGCAGAAGAGGCGCAGTCATTGGAGGTTTTGTGAACGGAGTGATCATGTCTGTTCTGCCAGAGATATTTTTACCGTTTTTAGGTGAATTATCTGCACAGCATGTGACATTTCCTGAACCGGATATTGGATTAGCAGGAATTTTTTTAGGAAAATATTTGAGAGAAATCGGTGCCATTGGGACTTTAACAGTTTTAATCGGAATCGTGATTATTATGATTTTAATTCCGGAGATGATCGAGAACAGAGAAGAAGGGGAAGAGTGGTTTCAATATGATATGAATCCGGCTTTAAAGCAGAAAGATAAGAAGAAAAAATAAGAGAAAAGATTGCCATATTTGGGAAAAGAATTGGTATGGAGAGGCTGTATTTGACTAGATACAATGAGTATGTAAGAAAAAATCACGTAAGGAGGATATGAATATGTTAGTTTCAGCAATCTTAGTTGCATTGATTGCAATCGGAAGTCAGTGGTGGTTCAGCCATACGATTACAAGAACGTGGCTTTATCCGATCTGGGCGGGCTTTTTAGTAGCCATCGTAATGGGAGAGCCTATTACAGGAATGAAGGCAGCAGCATATATCCAGCTGACTTATCTTGGATGGATCACGGCAGGAGGAACCATGCCGGGAAATTTGATGGTAGCAGGAGTTTTCGGAACCGCTTTAACCATCTTATCCGGGGCTTCTCCAAATCTTGCGCCGACCTTTGCGGTACCGTTTTCTTTATTAGGAATCCTCATCAATCAGGCGTATATGACGATCAACAGTTTTTGGGTTCACAGAGCAGATAAATACTTAGAGGAAAGAAATATCCGCGGAGTGCGTATGATGAATTATCTGCCATCTTGTATTACTGCTTGTGTTCTTTATGGAATCCCTGCATTTTGCTTAGTGTATTTCGGCGGAGACTTTGCGACGAAAGCGTTAGCGGCAATTCCGCAGCCGATGATTGATGCGTTAAATGTAGTTGGAGCCTTAATGCCGGCATTAGGAATCGCAATGCTGTTAAGTTTCCTGGGAAAAAGGAAAATTGTTGCATTTTTCTTCATCGGTTATTTTATGACAATTTATGCAAAGCTTGACACGATGGCAGTGACTGTTTTTGCGGCATGTATTGGCGTTTTGGTTTATGTGTTCACTGCAAAAAATAAAGAGGAAGGAGAAGCGTAACAATGGCAGAAGAAAAGGTAAAATTACAGAAAAAGGATTTGATTAAACATTTTTTGCTGGGATATTCCAGTGAGACTTGTTATAACTATGAACGTCTTCAGGCGCTTGGTACGACAAATGCAATGGTGCCGATTGTGAGACGATTGTATAAAAAGAAAGAAGATCAAGCGAAAGCCTTAAAGAAATATATGGTCTTTTTTAATACCGAACCATCTTGGATCGGAACGGTAATACATGGAGTGGCTGCTTCTATGGAAGAACAGGCAGCCAATGGAGAAGATGTTGATGCTGAAGATATCAATGCGGTAAGAACAGGACTTATGGGACCGATGGCAGGTATCGGAGATACGGTTTCTCAGGGAATTGCGTATCCGATTCTGGCTGGAATTGCCTGCAGTCTTGCTTTGGCGGGTAATGTCGCCGGACCGATTATTTTTGAAATTGCCTACAAAGTTTTAATGCTTGGAATGGGATATGCCATGTATATGATGGGATACAAACAAGGGAAATCTGCTATTTTAAAGATTCTGAAAGCAGGAACTTTAAATCGTATTACAGAAATATTCAGTATTGTGGGATTAATGGTTGTTGGAAATATGGCGGCAAGCAGGGTAAATATTGAAACACCGATTGCTTTTAAAGTCGGAGAAGTAGGAATTAATTTCCAGGATATTTTAAATTCATTGCTTCCGGGTATGCTTCCGCTGATTGCCACATTATTAGTATGGAAGTTACTAAGCAAAAAAGTAAAACCAACCTACATTATTGTTATTTTATTTGTTGTTGGAATTATTGCATCTTTAACTGGTATTTTATCAGTCGCAGCATAAATAAGGAGAAATCGCAATGGTAGGCATAGCAGTTATCAGCCATGGGAAAATGTGTGAAGGAATTTTAGACAGTGTTTCTATGGTTGCAGGAGAGATGAAGCAGACGGACAGTGTTTCTTTAAAAGCGGGAGAAAGTCCGGAGCATTTTAAAGACCGGCTCAAAGAAGTTGTGGACAGGCTTGATACAGGGGACGGGGTTGTAGTATTTGCAGATTTGATGGGAGGAACTCCATTTAATACAATATGTACCTTAAGTCAGGAGCAAAATGTGACGATCGTTACGGGAATGAATATGGCAATGCTGCTCACAGCATCATTGGAGCGGACAGAAAATACATCGATGGAGACACTGGTGGAACTGGCAATGGAAGCAGGGACACAAGGCATCCGGTCTTTAAAGAGAAAGTAGGGAAAAGATGAAGAAAATGAAAGCATTGCGTCTTCGCTCCATAGGAGATTTTGGATGCGAAGAAGTGGAATTAAGGGATTTAAAAGCGAATGAGATTTTAATGAAGGTTGAGGCATGTGGAATTTGCGGTTCGGATATTCCAAGAGTTTTTGAACTTGGAGCTCATGTTTTTCCGATAACGATCGGGCATGAATTTTCAGGGACGATCGTGGATGCGGCACAAGAAGAAGATCGGGAGCTAATTGGGAAAAAGGCCGGAGTATTTCCGCTGATCCCGTGTAATGAATGTGAACATTGCGAGACCGGACATTACGCTCAGTGCATGAATTATAATTATTTAGGTTCTCGCTGCGATGGCGGATTTGCGCAGTATTGTATCATTCCGTCAAAATGGCATTTGATTTTCTCAGAGAATCCAAAAGTAACAGGCAAAGAACTGGCAATGATTGAGCCGGCGACCGTCGCGCAGCATGCGGTTCGAAGAGGAGGGGTCACAGCAGGAGACAGCGTATTGATTTTCGGCGCCGGTCCAATTGGGATTATGGCAGCAAGATGGTCCAGAATCTTTGGCGCCCGGCATGTGATTATGGTAGATATCGATCCTGTAAAAAAACAGTTTGCCGCAGACAGGAATTTGGATATTGTAAATTCTATGGAAGAAGATATCGGAGATTTCCTGGAAAAAATGACAGGGAAGAAATCCGTAGATGTTGTGATTGAGGGAACCGGAACGTCCGCAGCATGGAATCAGGCAGTGAAATATGTCCGAACCTTCGGATCTATCGCTTTGTTAGGGAATCCTCATAAAGATACAAACATTCAGCTGCAAAATCACAGCCAGATTTTAAGAAAGGAAATTGAAATCCACGGAGTGTGGAATTCTTATTATGCATCGGCACCAATGAACGAGTGGGAGTATACGGTGAAGATGTTGGATCAAGGAAGATTAGAGGTAGAGGATCTAATCACGCATACATCCGGAATGGAGGGATTAGAACAATTATTCCGGGATATTTATGAGCACAGGATCACCATTTGTAAAGCAATGTATTGCGCTGATAGCTGATGGAGTACTTGATTTGGAAAAGGAGATAACAATGTCAGAACTTAAGAAGAAAGAATTTTCAATATCGCTGATGTGTATGGATTTTTTAAAAATAAAGGAACAGATTCAGGTCTTGAATAAAAAAGCGGATATGTATCACGTGGATATTATGGACGGACATTATTGCAAGAATATCACATTGTCACCGGATATGGTAAAAGCCTTCAAACAAGTCAGTGAGCTGCCAATGGATGTTCATTTGATGACAACGTGTCCAGACGATTGGATCGATCGTGTGGCAGAAGCCGGAGCGGATATTATTTCTGTACATGCAGAGACGATTACAAAAGACGCATTCCGCATATTTAATAAGATTGAAACATTAGGATGTGGAAAAGGACTGGTTTTAAATCCTGCAACAACACTGGAATCTGTTCGTCACTATTTGAGCCGAGTTGATCTTTTAACAATTATGACTGTAGATGTAGGATTTTCCGGACAGCCGTTTATCACAGAAATGTTGGAAAAGATCAAAGAAGCCAAAGAGATGAGAGAAAAATTTGGTTTTCATTATAAGATTCAAATCGATGGATCCTGTAATTCTCATACATTTAGAAGACTGAAGGATGCCGGGGCGGATATTTATATTGTTGGCGGATCCGGTTTGTTCCAGTTGGATGAAGATGTGGAGAGAGCATTTGATTTTATGTATCAAAGTTATGAGAAAGTAATTTCATAGGAGATGCTGTATGGGATATCAGGAGAAAAAAGATCTAGTATTAAGAGAAATAAAACAGAGCATGGATATGATCAATGCAGAAGAAGCGGAAAAAATGGTTCATATGATCTGCGCAGCGGAGCAGGTGTTTGTAGTAGGGGTCGGCAGAGTCCTGCTTATGATGAAAGCATTTGTAAAACGATTGAATCATTTGGGGATATCGGCCAACTATGTAGGTGCCGTAAATGAACCAGCAATCACGGAGCGTGACGTTTTGATTGTGGGTTCAGGATCGGGAGAAAGTGTGGTTCCTTTGGAAATTATGAAAATTGCAAAATGCTATCAGGCAAAAATCATACATATTGGCTCCAATCAACACAGTTCCATGCGTCCTTATGAAGATTTATTTGTACGAATTCCATGCAGTACGAAATTGCATCAGGAAGATGAGATAGAATCAGAACAAATCATGAGCAGTTTGTTTGAACAGAGTTTGCTCCTTTTGGGAGATGCGGCAGCAATGATGATCGCGGAAGAAAAAGAAATCAAAGATATCCATGCGTTATGGAAAATGCATGCGAATTTGGAATAGCTAAGAAAGGAAAAGATATGGAAAATGTATTATTAACTCGAGTAGATGACCGTTTGATCCATGGGCAGGTAATGACGGCCTGGATGAAACGTCTTCCGGCAAAAGAAATCATGGTGATAGACAATAAAATTGCGAAAGATGAATTTATGATATCTGTTTTAGAAATGGCAGCTCCGGCAGGGGTAAAGGTTAAGGTGTTTTCAGAAGAAAAAGCGGCAGCCGTATTAAAGGAAGGGTTAAAAGCACCAACCATTCTTCTGGCCAAAACGCCATTGGCATATCAGAAAGTCATAGAAAAAGGCGTCCAATTCGATCATGTGAATTTAGGTGGTATGGGCATTAATGAGAATCGTACCACATTATATAAAAATATTGCGGCCAGCCAGGAAGAACGGGATGCAATCAAAGGTTTTATTGATCAGGGAATTGATGTTAAGATCCAAGTGATCCCAGATGATAAAGTTGTGAACGTAAAAGATGTAATTTAGAAAGAAGGGTATAAGAAATGAAAGCCATGAGATTACATGGAATCCATGATTTTCGATTGGAAGAAGTAGAGAAGCCGGTGCCAAAGGGAAAAGAAATCTTGTTGAAAGTGTCAGCCTGTGGGATCTGTGGTTCAGACATTCCAAGAGTCTATCATCTTGGAACGAAAGTATATCCGGTAACTTTAGGGCACGAATTTGCCGGTGAGATTGTGGCGGTAGGGGAAGAAGCCGATCCGGATCTCATTGGAAAGACAGGAGCGGTATATCCGGTAGTTCCTTGTGGTGAATGTGACAGCTGCAGGATTGGACAATACGCTCAATGCAGCCATTACCATAATTTAGGAAGTAGAACGGATGGAGGATTTGCTGAATATTGCCTTCTCCCATCCCAATGGCATTTCATTCCATCTAAGAATTCTCAGACATCAATGGAAGAATTGGCTATGGCGGAACCTGCCACGGTAGCTTTGCATGCCATTCGAAAAGGAGAAATAAAAGGCGGAGATACAGCGGTGATTTTCGGAGCCGGACCAATTGGAATTTTAACAGCAAGATGGTGCCAGCTGTTTGGGATTCAAGCGATACTTGTCGATATTGACCAACAAAAAGTAGATTATGCCAGAGAAAGAGGATTTGTAACAATTCATTCCTTGATCGATGATTGTGAAGAAGAAATCAGGAAACTGACAAATGGGAAAATGGCGGATGCAGTCATTGAGGGAACCGGGACATCCAGTGCCCTGAATCATGCAATTGCATGCTGCCATCCGGACGGCATAATCGTATTGCTTGGCAATCCACAGTATGATACAACCATAGAGCTGGACATGCATAGTATGATTTTGAGAAAAGAGCTTCGTTTGGTTGGTGTATGGAACAATTATTATAACACACTGCCATTTAATGAATGGGAATACACTGTGAAAATGTTGGATGAAAGAAAATTACAGACAGCTGATTTGATTACACATCGTTCGGATCTGAACCATTTAAAAAAATTGTTTGATGATATTTATTATAAAAAGGTAACGATTTGTAAGGCAATGTATTCAAGAGAAATCGAAGAATAATTGAAGTAGAAAAAGAAATGTTTTAAAAAAATGGGTTGGAGCATTCCAGCCCATTTTGTCTTATTTTGACAGTGAAATCCTTTCCATAATTGTGTATAATAGTAGAAAACAATATATACTTTTTTACATTTACTCCTTGATAAATATTTTATAATTATATATAATATAAATATTATTAAATATAGTGCGAAAGGAGAAAAATGTGAAAACAGAGGTGGCAAGGGATCTTAATTTAGCATCTCAAAAAGTACAATTTGATACATATTGCAAAAGGATTCTCGGTAATAAATATATTTTGGCATGGCTTCTTAAAGATACAGTAAAGGAGTTTTCCAAGATGGCGATAGAGAAGATTTTGGAATGTATTGAGGGTGAAATTGAGATTGGTAAAACAGCAGTAAACCCAGGAGAGACGAATCAAGAGAAAATTACAGGGATTTCAACAGAAGATACTGTTCCGGAGGAAGGAACGGTTTACTATGATCTTCGATTTTTTGCTTATTTGCCGAATGGGGAAGAGCGAATAAAATTAATTATCAATGTAGAGGCTCAAAAATCATTTTGGCCGGGTTATGAACTGGTTAGCAGAGGAATTTTTTATGGAGCGAGGATGATCTCGGCTCAGCTTGGAACAGAATTTCAAATTCCGAATTATAATGATATCAAAAAAGTATATTCTATTTGGATTTGCATGAATACACCACAATACATTGGAAATGCTGTTTCGGAATATCATATTGTGAAAGAAGATCCGATTCCCGGATTTCCGGAACGGAAGAAAGCTTACGATAAGCTGGAAGTGATTATGATTGGATTAAATGAAAATACAGATATACCGGATGAATTTCCGGAAATATTGAGTACATGTTTTTCCAGAAAACTGACATCGAAAGAAAAAATAGAAAGATTAGAAAAAGATTATCATATACTTATGAATCACGGTTTGGGAGAGGAGATGAAGATTATGTGTAATTTATCAGAAGCAATTGAAGAGATGGGAATTGAGCAAGGAAAAATAGAGGCATATCTTGAGATGGCAGAGGAGGGTCTGATTCCGATTTCCATTGCCGCTCAAAAATTAAAAATTACAGAGAGTGAATTAAGGAGTTATTTAAAAAATCATGCAGATCATCTATGAATTTCATAGATGATCTGCATAAAAAGATTGACAGCGTATAAAAAATACGATATTGTAGGATATAACAATGAATAGGAGTTTTATAAAATGACAGCACAGAAGATGAACAATTGCGCATATTGCTTTTATTTCCAGGGTTTTTATTTTTATCCTGGCTCATTTTGCTGCAATGAATCATCGCCTGTGAACGGATAACTCCGAAACGATAAAGGATATCATGGACGTGCATTCTTGCAGCAGAGTGCACGTCTTTTTCTTTATTTAAGGTTTTGACACTTTAAAGTGCCAAAGTATTATGTTTTAGAAATTAGAGAGAAAAGAAAGGAGACACAAACAATGATTATTATCTTAAAAAAACATGCGGAAGAAGGGAAAGTTGAGGCCTTAAAACAGGAAATGGTGGATCAGGGACTTGCGATTCATGAGTCAGAAGGTGAGAATACCAGGCTGCTGGGATTGATTGGAGATACGTCTGTTGTCGATCTTCGTCATATCATGGCAAATGATATCGTAGAAAATGTAAAAAGAATCCAAGAGCCTTATAAAAAAGCAAACCGTAAGTTTCATCCGGAAGATTCAATTGTTAGGATTGGAAATGTACAGATTGGCGGAGGTCATTTCGCGGTGATCGGCGGACCATGTTCCATCGAGTCAAAAGAGCAGATGATCGAGGTGGCTGAGAAAGTGAAGGAAGCCGGAGCACAGCTGCTGCGAGGCGGAGCTTTCAAGCCAAGAACTTCTCCATATTCTTTCCAGGGGCTTCACGGAGATGGTCTTAAATTATTATTGGAAGCAAAGAAAAAGACAGGACTTCCAGTTGTAACTGAAATCATGGATGCAAGCCATTTGCCGTTGTTTGAGGATGTGGATCTGATTCAGGTGGGAACTCGCAATATGCAGAATTTTGAATTGCTTAAGGAGTTGGGAAAGATAGATAAGCCGATATTGCTGAAACGAGGAATGGCAAGTACCATTGAAGAATGGCTGATGAGTGCCGAATATATTATGGCAGGAGGAAACGAGAATGTGATTCTCTGTGAGAGAGGAATCCGGACTTATGAGACTTCCATGAGAAACACCCTGGATTTGTCAGCGATCCCGATGATCAAAAAGAAATCACATCTTCCGGTAATTGTGGATCCTTCTCATGCCACAGGCATCCGGGAAATGGTAGAACCAATGTCTATGGCAGCGATTGCGGCCGGAGCCGATGGATTGATGATTGAGGTTCATAATGATCCGGCAAAAGCTTTATGTGATGGACCACAGTCCTTAACACCGGAAAGTTTTCAGGATTTGATGAGAAAAGTATCAAAAACAAGACATTTTTTCGAGACATTATCTTAAATAATCAGAGCATCCCTGCATAATTTATGTTATAATGAGAAAAACCTAAGCCCGGGAATACAACGTTCCCGGGTCTTAAGTGCGTGAAAGGAGAAGGAAATGAAGGTAATTGTTGGCCTGGGGAATCCGGGGAAGAAGTATGAAGATACACGGCATAATATTGGATTTGCTGCTCTTGATTATATTGCGGAAAAAGAAGGCATAAGTATAAATACAGGAAAACATAAAGCTTTGATCGGCAGCGGATACATGAATGGAGTCAAAGTATTGATGGTAAAACCGCAGACTTTTATGAATTTAAGCGGAGAAAGCCTGCGTCCGATCATGGATTTTTATAAATTGGATCCGGAAGATTTTATTGTTATTTTTGATGATATTGATCTGGATGTGGGAAGGATACGAATCCGCAAGAAAGGAAGTGCCGGAGGACATAATGGAATCAAAAGTATTATCAGCCATTTAGGAAGTATGGAATTTCCTCGGATCAAGATCGGGGTCGGAGCAAAACCAAAAGGATATGATTTGGCAGATTATGTATTGGGACACTTTACCAAAGAAGACAGCGGAGTTTTGGAAGAGCGATTGGAAGATGTTTACGATGCAGTAAAACTAATTGTCGGAGATGATATTACAGAGGCGATGAATCGCCATAATAAAAAGAAGTAGGGAATCAAAGTGTTAGAACAAGTGTTAAAAAATGATAATATTTATCAGCAGATTCAGGCAGGACTTAAAGAAGACAAGGGTCCTGTTTTTGTATCAGGATGTACAGATACAGCAAAATGGCATTTGATTAGTTTGCTGAAACGATCTGAAAATGAGTGTTATAAGATTGTGATTGTTCCGGATGAAATCAAAGGAAGACAATGGGTGGAAGGATGCAGCTTCTTTAGAGAAGAGGCCTTTTTCCTTCCGGCGAAAGATCCGCTGTTTTACAGCGCGGATGTTCATGGGAACGCAATCGCCAAAGAGCGTATGAAATGCCTGGAACGGCTGATGGAGGGGAAAGGCGGGACTTTTATCATGACCATTGATGCCGTCATGGACCGGGTTGTTCCGTTCGAGGAGATACAGAGATATCGATTAACATGTGAGTCAGGAAATATTCTGGAAGAAGAAACATTTTCCAAAAAATTAGTAGCTCTGGGATATGAAAAGACCGGATTTGTTGAAGCGCCGGGAGAATTTGCGGTTCGAGGCGGGATTATCGATGTCTATCCTTATACTGCAGACTGTCCATACAGGATTGAACTGTGGGGAGATGAGGTGGATTCTATCCGTAGTTTTGATGCCCAGAGTCAGCGTTCCATCGAGGAAGTTCAAAGTCTTACGATCGATCCTGCAACAGAAATCATACTGGAAGAAGATCGGATCCGCGGCGGTCTGGAACGTATGGAGAAAGATTTTCAGAAGCTTTCCAAACAGTTCCATAAGAATTTTGAGACGGAAAAAGAAGTTCGTTTGAGAAAAGAAATGTATCGTGTCAGAGAAGAACTAGAGGAACTTCATATGCTGATCGGTGCAGAAGGATATCTTCCGTATTTCCATGAAAAATTGACAAGTATTTTAAATTATTTTCCTAAAGACACGATTTTGTATATTGATGAACCAAAGCATGTGAAAGAGCGGGCGCAAGGATTTTTCTTAGAGTACACGGAAAGTATGAAAAGCCGATTAGAGAGCGGATATCTCCTTCCAAAGCAGGCAAACACTGTCGTGAAATTCGAAGAAGCGGTACAGCAAATGGAGAAACATCCGATTGTCTGTTTAAGTACCCTTTCATCGGAGATTGAAGAGATACCGGCGGCAGCAGGAACCTTTTTTATGGAAACGCGTTCCATCCAGTCTTATAATAATAGCTTTGAGAGTTTATTAAAGGACTTAAAAGCTTACCAGAAGAAACAATATCGAATTGTCGTGGCGTCTCCTTCTGTGACTAGGGCAAAACGGCTTGCCGAAGATATGCGCCGTAATGAATTGGTCGTAACTTATGATAAAGAACTCACGTATCCGGTGGCACCGGGACAGGTTGTGATTACTGCAGGAAAATTGCAGGCCGGGATTGAATACCCTTCGGCAAAATGGGTATTAATCTCTGAGAGCGATATATTTAAAGGGCGAAAAGAAAAGAGGAGAAAGAAAGCATCTGCCTTTAAAGGAGAGAAAATCAAGAATTTTGCCGACATCAGTATCGGTGATTATGTTGTTCATGAAAAACATGGGGTTGGAATCTACCGAGGGATAGAGAAAATAACTGTCGACGGCGTGGAAAAAGATTATATCAGCATTGAATATCAGGGAGGGGATAATTTATTTATCCTGGCATCGGCATTGGATCAGATTGCGAAATATGCCAGTGCAAATGCAAGGCGGCCGAAGCTGAATAAGCTGGGCGGCAGTGAATGGAAAAAGACAAAGAACCGAGTCAAAGGCAGAGTACAGGATATTGCGAAAGAACTGGTAGAATTATATGCAGTCCGTCAGGCAAAAGAAGGCTATGTCTATGATGAGGATAGTGTCTGGCAGAAAGAATTTGAAGAAATGTTCCCATATGAGGAAACAGATGATCAGCTGCAGGCAATTCAGGATACCAAACGTGATATGGAGAGTACGAAGATCATGGATCGTCTGATCTGCGGCGATGTGGGATATGGAAAGACAGAAGTTGCGATTCGGGCAGCCTTTAAAGCAGTTGACAATGGAAAGCAGGTAGCATATCTTGTGCCGACGACGATTCTCGCGCAGCAACATTTCAACACGTTTGCAGAACGATTCAGCCAATATCCGATTACGGTACGGATGCTGTCCAGATTCTGCACACCAAAAGAACAGAAAGAGACCATTGAAGGGCTGAAAAACGGGATGGTTGATGTGGTTATTGGAACACATCGACTCTTGTCGAAAGATTTAAAATATAAAGATCTGGGACTTCTCATTATAGATGAGGAGCAAAGATTTGGCGTTACCCATAAAGAAAAGATCAAGACAATGAAAAAAGATGTGGATGTGTTGTCTTTGTCTGCGACGCCGATTCCAAGAACCCTTCATATGAGCTTGATTGGCATTCGTGATATGAGCCTCTTGGAGGAACCGCCTCACGATCGAAGAGCAATTCAGACCTATGTCATGGAATATAATGAAGAATTGGTAAAAGAAGCGGTATACCGAGAGATGGTCCGAGGAGGACAAGTGTATTATGTATATAATCGAGTCAATCACATTGCGGAAGTTACGGCTCAGCTTCAAAAGCTGATGCCGGATGTTAGGATCGCATTTGCCCATGGGCAGATGAAGGAAAGAGAACTGGAAAAAATCATGATGCAGTTTATGGAGCGGGAGATTGATCTTCTTGTTTCCACAACGATTATTGAAACCGGATTGGATATTCCAAATGTAAATACGATGATCATTCATGATGCGAATCAGCTGGGGCTTTCACAGTTATATCAGCTCAGAGGACGTGTGGGAAGATCCAACCGAAATGCCTTTGCATTCTTAATGTACCGGCAGAATACGCTGCTGAAAGAAACAGCGGAAAAAAGGCTGCAGGCGATTCGGGAATTTACGGATCTGGGCTCCGGTTATAAGATTGCGATGAGAGATCTGGAAATCCGCGGTGCGGGGAATCTCTTGGGACAGGCGCAGTCAGGGCATATGGAAGCTGTCGGATATGATTTATACTGTAAAATGTTAAATGACGCTGTTCTTCGTTTAAAAGGTGAGAAAAAGGAAGAGGAAGATTTCGAAACGACTCTGGATCTGGATGTCAATGCGTTCATTCCGTCATTTTATGTGCGCAATGAGGCGCAGAAGCTGGAGCTTTACAAGAGGATTTCTACGATTGGTACAAAAGAAGAGATGGAAGATATGACAGATGAGCTGATCGATCGTTTTGGAGATCTTCCTCAGGCGGTCCACAATCTGTTATATGTTGCATGGCTGAAAGCCATGGCGCATCAGGCTTGTGTCATAGACGTGAAGCAAAAAGGAGAGAATGTCTTTTTTGAAATGAAACCGGATGCAAAGGCAGATGTAGACCGGATTCCAGATGTGTTAAAAGATTTTGAAGGAGAGATGTCATTGCGGGCCGGCACGATTCCGACTTTTGTCCTGAATCTTTCCGGAGTGAAGAAAAAACAGAAGCTGGAAAAGATAGAAACAGCCATCGATGCACTGAATGGATTGATAATAGCGTAGGGTTGTAGTATAATACACAGAGTAAAATATGAAAAAAATGAAGGAGAATGTATAAAATGAAGAAATTTGCAAAGAAGCTGTTGGTACTGGCAGCGGTCCTTGCCTTATCGGCATTTCTGCTTACCGGATGCAAACCGAAGAATGAGAGAGCTTTATTTGAGTATGCCGGTGAAGAAGTTACCTTCCAGGAAGCTCATATTTACGCAAGAATTATGCAGTACCAGGCAGAAGAACAGTACGGAAGTTATCTTGGAAGCGATATGTGGAGTCTGCAGGTAGGAACAGACAGCAATGGTGACAAGATTACAATGGAACAATCCATTAAGAATAGTGTGGTGGAGCAGTTAAAGCAGATTAAGGTCCTGAATGGCCATGCAGATGACTATGACGTAAAGCTTAGCAAGACAGAGAAGAATGAGATCAAAGAAAATGTAAAGACACTGGTCGATACAGATTCAGGAAAGAAGATCATGGAAGAGACGGAAGCGGATGAAGAAGCAATCCGTAAGCTTTATGAGGAGAGTACATTGGCCAGCAAAGTTATGCAGGCAATTGTAGATAAGGCAAAAGTATCTGTTTCCGATGAAGAGGCCAAGACGGTTAAGGTCTATAAGCTTGTTTTCACGACAAAGAAAACAGACAGCAAGACAGGCAAAGAAAAGAATATGACAGACAAAGAAAAGCAGGATCAGATGAAGAAAGCGAAGTCCGCGTTAAGTGCCTTAAAAGAAGGAGAGAGTGCGAGTGCAGTTGCCAGCAAATTTGGTGTAAGCAATGACAGCGGCGAAGAATCCTATACAAAAGGAAAATCAGAACTGGGAGAGAAGTTTGAAGAAGCTGCGGCAAAACTTAAGACCAATGATATTAGCTCGATTTTGACTTTGGATGATGGCTATGTAATCATCAAGATGATTAATCCAAATGATAAAGAATCATTAGAGGACAGCAAAACGACTCTTCTTCAGGAAAAGCAGCAGGAAGCATACAACAAAGTCTACAAAAAGTGGACCAAAGATGCAGATAAGAAATGGGATGATGAAGATTCCGTAGATCAGGATCTGTGGGATGAGGTAGAATTCACTTACGAGGCTGCAACAGAGAAAAATACCACGGAGTCAGATAACTCCGATTCTTCTTCAAAAACAACGACAGAAGCCAAAACGACCGAGAAAAAATAGAACAAAGATGAAAAAAGGTTCATCCGGAGAAAGGGATTCTTGATCCCTGACCCGGGTGAACCTTTATTTTTTTGCAAAAAGATTTGCAAAAAAATGTTTGAAGGATAATTTTCTTCAAAAAGATTGAAAAACATCAAACTGTTTTTTGGAAAGCACCAATGTTATACTTCAATTACAGGTGAGGTGAACATATGAATAAGAGATCTCGGGATATATTATCTCAGCTAATGAAAAAAAGTGAATACAGCCAGAACCTATCCATCCAAAATTTTGCAGAAATGTTTGGTGTATCCATTCGGACAATCCGATATGATATCGATCAAATCAATGCATTCCTTGAAGAAAATGGTCTGCAGCCATTAAATCTTGGGAACCATGGTGTAGTGGAAGCCGCGGATGATATTCGGAAGGCAGAGAAGCCGTTGATGAATGAAGCGTTTTATGATTTTAAGCTTTCCAGAGATGAGCGAATTGTATTTTCTGCGATCCTTTTGATTTGCGCCGATGACTATATGACTTTGTCTGAAGTTGCCGATTTGCTGTTTGTCAGCCGTTCAACGATCATCCAAGATCTGGAACATTTAAAAGAATTTTTCCGTAAGCATCATTTGTATCTGCTGTCCCATTCCAATAAAGGCCTTCTTTTGGAAGGACGAGAAATCGATCGGAGAGGCCTGCTGCTGGAATTAGTTCAGTCTGACAGCACTGTCTTAAAAGAACAGCCGGTATTTCAGCATCTGATGGATTGTCTTTCTAAGAGGGCAGATGTCGATCTGGAAGATCGGACAATGATTGAGAAGATCATCAACGAAGCAGAACATGCTTATGGAAGATTTTTAACCGATGCGTCGTTCGTTCAATTGAGAAATTATTTTGAGATTTCTTTGTATCGATTGACGACGGGACATTACATAGAAATGGCAGGAAAGAGAAACAGCAAGTTTGAGATGGCGGAAGGTATCATGCAGCAGATCCAAAGGTTTCTTGTAAAAGAAGTACCTCAGACGGAGACATATTTTCTGGGGGAAGTGCTCAATCGTATGAAGTACATCAAGAAGACCACCAGCAATCGGGAAATTGTGAAGATGCAGGTCATTACAAGGACATTTATTGAGAATATCTCCAATGACATTGGAAGAAATCTTCAGGGAGATTATATTTTCTATGAAAATCTGATTAATCATCTGGAATCTACATTCTCGGCGGTCACGGACAATCTGGGCATCAGTTCTGTGGTTGATGAGGTCATACAGCGGTATCCGAAAGTGATGGAGGCAGCGAAGCGCAACGTCCATGTATTAGAAGAATATGTGGGGCGGAAACTTTCTGAGGAAGAGATTTCCTATATTGTAATCCATATATGCGCAGCGATCGAGCGAAACAACAATGAAACGACTCGTTACTCTGTTGTCCTGGTCTGCAGCGGCGGAATCGGAACGTCTCAGCTGCTGCTGGCGAGACTGGAGAAATTCTTCCATCTGGATGTAGTGGATATCATACCGGCTCATGACATTAAAAACATTGAATTAGAAGATGTAGATGTGGTGATTTCGACGATTCCTCTGAAGGAAAAAAATCTGGAATATATTCAGGTAGATCCGCTCCTAAACGATGAAGACTGCATTCGAGTCGGTGAAAAATTATCGAAAATCAAACCGAAAAAAAGCGGACGGAATTTGATACAGGAAGATCAGAAAAGGCCTATCAAGTATCTGGAACAGATCCGAACGATCCTGGATGCAGATCAGCAAGGAGAAAGTCTGGAGCAGATCAAAAAAGTGATATCTTCTTTTTTCCGGAATCAGGAAGAAAAGATGCTGACCGATCTTCTGCCGCCGGAAGCGATTACGTTAGATGTCGAATGCGGCGATTGGCAGGGAGCGATTCGGGCATCTGCGGAATATCTGCTGCGAATCGGTTCGATCAATGAAAATTATGTGGAGGCGATGATCCGCAATGTGAAGGAGAACGGACCGTATATTGTTCTGGCTCCGGGATTTGCACTTCCTCATGAGGCATTGAATGCAGGAGCCAGCAAAGTCGGCATGAGCCTGATAAGGTTAAAAACTCCGGTTCCTTTTGGAAAAGAAGAGATGGATCCGGTGGAATGGCTGTGTTGTCTGAGCGCGATCGATAAGGAGATCCATCTAAAGGCAATGTTCCGGCTGGTGAATCTGTTTTATAACCCTGCGTTTCGGAAAGAGATCCAGCAGAGCCGTACAGGAGAAGAAGTTTTTAAAATAATCAATCAATATGAGTATGAAATGAGGTAAGAGAACATGATATGGGAAGACTTAAGTGAAAATTTAATTGTTCCGGATATGGAAGCTGGAAGCTCGGAAGAAGTGTTCAGCATATTAGGGGGACGGCTGATTTCCGAAGGATACTGTAAAGAAAGCTATGTGGACGCCTTGATTGCCAGAGAGAAGGACTTTCCAACAGGAATTAATATGGGAGATATTGGCATTGCCATTCCTCATACGGACAAAGAGCATGTGATCAAAGGCGCTGTAGCAATTGCTGTAATGAAACATCCGGTACATTTCTATCAGATGGGCACTACCGATGAACATGTAAACGCAAAATTAATCTTTATGCTTGCGGTAGAAGATCCAAAAGAGCATTTGGTATTCCTGCAAAGGATCTTAATGGTACTGCAGGATCAGGAAGTTCTTGGAAAATTGACGAAGACAAAAGATAAACAAGAAATCATCGAGATTATCAAAGAAAAAGAAAATCAACTATAAACATTTCGGCGTATCACTGCGCCGACTAAATGAAAGGAGAAATCTTATGGCAGCAGTAAACATTTTATCCGTATGTGGTTCAGGAACCGTAACATCATCTATGGTGGCATCTAAATTAAAGGAGAAATTAGGGGAGAGAGGGTATTCTGTTTCAACAACAGAAGCCAGACCAACAGAGGCATTAAATCTTGCTCAGTCCGGAAGATTTGACATCATTACTCACACGAGTCCGCTTCCGGATGGAGATTATGGAATCCCGGCAGTAAATGCTTTTGCATGTATTACAGGAATCGGAGAGGACCAGTTCTTTGATCAGGTGGTAGAAGCGTTAAAATCTGTTGGAAAATAAAAGAATCGGTACAAATGAGAATTATATGAAAGTTTTATAGAACTGAGGGAGGAAATATGGTTGTTTTAGAAGCATTAAAAGCTGTAATCGATAATTTTGGATCCGCGATTGTTGTTCCGTTTATTATCTTTATCATCGCGCTGATCTTTCGAGTAAAACCGGCGAAAGCATTTTTATCTGCTTTGTACGCAGGGGTATCTCTGGAAGGATTTAGTTTGATCATTGGCGCATACACACCGATTATTACACCATTGGTACAGAACATGTCAGACGTTATGTCCAATATCACAGGAGTTCATTTGAATACCTTTGACGTTGGATGGCAGGCAACATCTGTCGTTGCATTTGCCACGAGCGCCGGAATGATTTACCTGGGACTGGGAATTGCTCTTCAGACGATTCTGTTCCTTGTAAAATGGACCAACATCTTCCAGCCGTCTGACTTGTGGAATAACTATTCCTATATTGTTTGGGGAGCTATGGTCATCTTCAAGACCCATAACTTCGCGCTTGGAATCGCATGTATGATTCTTTTGAATCTTTACAGCCTGCTGATTTCAGAATTAGTAGCAAAACGCTGGTCAAAATACTACAATTATCCAAATTGTACGATCATTGCTATGCATAACGTAGAACCTGCAATCTTTGCTGTCCTGATCGATCCGATTTTGAATAAATTAGGACTTAACAAAGTAAAATTGAATCCAAAATCTATTGAGAAAAAATTAGGTTTCATCGGAGAACCGATGACATTAGGATTCATTCTCGGAGGTTTGATCGGAATCCTCGGAAGCGTTAACAAATTAGGCAGTCTGGCAGGATGGGGAGATGTCCTGGAAGCAGCAATCGCAACTGCAGCTATCATGGCAATTTTCCCGAAAATTGCAAGTATGTTTGCTCAGGCATTTGCTCCGATCACGGAAGCTGCCAGAGTATTCATGGGAAAATCCGGCGACAGAGAATGGTATATTGCGGTTAATGACGCCGTAGGATATGGAGAACCTGCAACATTGACAAGCGGATTACTGTTAATCCCGATCATGGTTATCATCGCTACCGTACTTCCTGGAAACCAGGTGCTTCCGGTTGTAGACCTTCTGGCAATTCCGTATATGGTACAGGGATTAGTAGCGGTATATAACGGAAATATGTCTAAGATCCTGGTATCCGGTATTATTTGGTTCAGCTTAGGCCTTCTGATGTGTACTTATACGGCTCCGCTGTTCACAGAAGTGGCAAGAGAAGCGGGATTTGCGATTCCGGCAGGAGCAGCCATGATCACCAGCTTTAATATTCTTGGAAAACCGATGCTTGGATTTGTATTCCTTGCATTCCTGACAGGAAATCCGGTTTTCATTGCCATTGCAGTCGCTGTATATGCAGTTGCATTCTTCATCTTTAAAACAAAGAATGCACAGATCGTAGAGTATTTAGATCGCCAGGCAGAAAAAAATAACACAGCATCAGAATAGCAGGGAGTTTGATTGTTATGAAAATAGATGTAAAAGAATTTTTAAAACCATGTGGATGTGGCAGAAAACATGAAATCGTTGTCGATGATATTATCATCGACAGCGGTGCAGTGAAAGAACTGCCGGAAATTTTAAAACGGTCTGCATATGCGGATAAAAAGTCACTGGTTATGATATGTGATGAAAATACATATGAAGCGGCAGGCAGACAGGTAGAAGAACTGGTGCCGGAATTAAAAAAGATCGTATTGGATCCGGAAAATCTGCATGCCAATGAACATGGCGTAGAGGCTGCCAAAAAAGGGCTTGATGAAATCGGAGATGTAGATCTGATGATCGCAGTGGGTTCCGGTACAATTCATGATATTACAAGATATCATGCTTATGAGATGAAGATTCCATTTTTCTCTATACCAACGGCAGCCAGCGTAGATGGATTCGTATCTACGGTAGCGGCTATGACATGGCATGGATTTAAGAAAAGCTTTACAGCGGTATCTCCAATCGTAGTAATTGCAGATACAGATATCTTCAAAAAAGCGCCGCTTCGCCTGACTGCATCCGGAGTTTCCGATTTGTTAGGAAAATATACAGCGCTTGCGGATTGGAAGATTACGCACCTGCTGACAGGGGAATATATTTGTGATGAAATCTGCAAGATGGAATATGAAGCATTAGACCGCTTAAGAGCAAGCCTTGGAGGACTTACTACAGGAGATAAGGATGCCTATGAGAACTTGATGTATGGTCTGCTTTTATCAGGTCTTGCCATGCAGATGACAGGAAACTCCCGTCCGGCTTCCGGAGCGGAACATCACATGTCTCATCTTTGGGAAATGGAAGTCATCAATGATTATATCGACTTTTATCATGGTGAAAAAGTAGGTGTCGGACTGGTATTAGCGTCTAAAATCTATCACAAGGCGGCAGAACGAATGCTGGAAGGAGACTTTCAGGTAAAAGATTCCATGCCGGTTGAAACAGATCTGATTCAAGAGAATTTTAACAAGCCGGGAATGTATGAGATTATCATGGAAGAAAATACACCAAATCTTCTGGATGAAGTGGATTCTGCAAAATTAATTGAATATAAAGAAGAGATTGCTTCTATTATCAGGGAAATTCCGACAGCAGAAGAATTGATTGCTATGATTGATCAGGTAGAAGGAGTGAAATCACTAGAAGATCTTGGATTTGATGAAAGCTATCAGGCAAAAACCGCAAATCTTTCACCATATGTAAGAGCCAGAATTACCTTCATGCGATTATTGAAATTTTATGATTTCTATGAGGAGGTCATTTCATGTTAGAAGAGTTAAAACAGGTAGTTTATGAAGCGAATATGGAACTCCCTGCAAAAGGCTTGATTACCTATACTTGGGGAAATGTAAGCGGAATCGATCGAGAAACAGGTTTATTTGTGATTAAGCCAAGCGGAGTGCCTTATGAAGAATTGAAACCGGAAGATATGGTTGTCATGGATCTTCAGGGTAACCAAATCGAAGGAGAGTTGAATCCTTCTTCTGATACGCCAACTCATTTAGAGTTATATAAAGCATATGAAAATCTGGGCGGCATTGTCCATACCCATTCACCTTGGGCAACCTCATGGGCGCAGGCAGCCAGATCGATTCCTTGTTATGGAACGACCCATGCAGACTATTTCTATGGAGAGATTCCATGCGCAAGGTCATTGACGGAAGAAGAGATTGAAGAAGCCTATGAGACCAACACAGGAAAGGTGATTATCGAAACATTCCAGGAAAATGATCCGATCTATGTGCCGGGAGTCTTGTGTGCCAACCACGGTCCGTTTACATGGGGAAAAGATGCGATGGAAGCAGTACACAATGCAGTGGTTCTGGAGGAAGTGGCCAAAATGGCATATCGCACGGAACAGCTGCAAAATCGTACGATTGGAGCTCCGGGATATCTTCAGGACAAGCATTTTTTCCGAAAACATGGAGAAAATGCCTATTACGGACAAGGAAAATAAATACAGGATTTCTTTTGTATTGGAAGGATCAAAAGGTAAATCTCGGTTCAACCGATTTACAAATATGTTATAACGCTTTTGAAAAGGCTTTTGTCCTTGGGACAAAGGCCTTTTCAACATTATGGAAAAAGGAGAACAGATTTATGAAAGAAAAGATAAAACAGCTGAAGTGCTTTATTTTGGATATGGATGGAACGATCTATCTTGGAAATGAACTGTTTGATTTTACGCCGGCCTTTTTAAAGAAGGTAGAGGAGACCGGAAGAGAATATTATTTCTTTACGAACAATTCATCCAAAAGCCAGCAGGCATATATTGATAAATTGGCAGGCATGGAAATTTTCATCCGTCCGGAGCAGATGATGATTTCCAGTCATGTGATGATTGAATATCTGAAAGAAAACCATCCAGGGGAAAGCCTTTATGTCGTTGGGACGCCATCCTTGATCCGAGAATTTGAGAGGTTTGATATGCCATTGACAGCAGAAGATCCGGATATCGTGATTTTAGGTTTCGATACGACACTGACTTATGAGAAAATGTCCAAGGCTTGTCATTATGTAAGGAACGGATGTGTTTATTATGGCATCAATCCGGACTGGAACTGTCCGATTGAAGGAGGCGATTTTATTCCGGACTGCGGATCTATGGCAAAGATGATTGAAGCATCCACCGGAAGATTTCCGGAGTTTTTTGGGAAGCCGTCAAAACATACATTGGATTATATAATAAAGCAAACCGGATACAAACCGGAAGAGATTGCAATTGTAGGAGATCGCCTGTACACCGATATTGCAGTGGCAGACAAAAGTCCGGTGACATCAATTCTAGTGCTGAGCGGAGAAAGCACACGAGAAGATGAGGAACAAAGTACGGTAAAACCGGATATCATTTTAGATTCTTTGGCAGATATTACAGCCATATTGTAGTATGATTTTTATGAAGATTCATATAATAACCCAAAGGAGGCGATTATATGAAGAAGCAGGAACGGAGGATGGAGGCAGGCTGCAGCGCTCTTAGCTGGATAACAGAGGATGGGAAATGTCTGTGGGGCAGAAACCTTGATTATGATCGGATTGCAAAGGGAAGCTGCGCAGCCTATCTGCCGAAAGAAACATCCTATTATACTTGGGGAAGCAGCATCGATGAGAATCTGGAAGAAGAAAACCATCGAAAATCTCGTTACGCATGTGCCGGAATTGGCTTTTTCGAGATGTCATCGACCCCTGTTTTATATGAGGGAATCAACGAAGAAGGTTTGATGGGAGGACAGCTTTATTACCGGGAATTTGCCGTCTATCATCAGCAGGCAAGACCGGAGACAACGAAACTTCAGCCGCCGTTTCTTGTCTTTCATCTCTTAGCTCAATGCAAAAATATACAGGAAGTGGTTCAAGTGATGGAACATGCGGTGACATTGATGGATACAAAGCTGCTCGGAACCATAGCGCCGCTGCATTGGGCTTTTTGTGATCGTACGGGAGAAATGGTCATTATAGAGCCGGATAAAGAGAGACTCAATATTTATCGAAATACCATTGGAGTCATGACCAATAGTCCGGGATATCCATGGCATAGGCTTAATCTGCTGAATTATGCAGGGTTAAGGAATTTCGATTATGAAACGGCTAATTTAGATGAGACACTTCGTCAATGCTTTTCCGGAAGCGGAGCACAGGGGCTGCCCGGAGATTTCAGCTCTCCCTCCCGATTTCTCCGTCTTGCGTTTTTAAAACGATATGGGAAAAAAGGGAAAAATGAGGAGGAAGGGATTGCCTATTTGTTTCGTGCGCTTCAAAATGTGGCATTTCCTATAGGAGCTGTCAAAGTTTCGGAACAGGAAAATCTGACGGAATATGACCGGGAAATCGAACCATATGATTACACAGTATACACGTCTGTTATGTGCGCCCAATCGCTGCGGTTTTATTGGACGACCTATCGGAATCAGAATATACGGTATTTGGATTTGAAACATATGATGGGAAGCAGTCAAATGTTTCAATTTCCGCTTGGAAAGGAACCGGATTTTCAATGCCTGTCGCAAGGAATAAAAGCAAATGCATAAATTAGACAATAAAATAAAGCATTTAATCAAAAGATTGCAAATCACTGTAACAATATAACCAGTGGTATGGTACAATGTTATTGAAACAATGGTTCGGCACAGGAAGGAATGGATATGGAAGATAGGATGCAGAAAATAAAATGCTTTATTTTGGATATGGATGGAACGATTTATCTTGGAAATGAGCTGTTTGATTTCACACCGGATTTTCTAAAAAAGGTAGAGGAGACAGGAAGGGAGTATTATTTCTTTACAAATAACTCTTCCAAGAGTCAGCAGGCATATATTGATCGGCTGGCAGGGATGGGAATCCGAATCCGACCGGAGCAAATGATGATTTCCAGCCATGTGATGATTGAGTATCTGAAGGAACATCATCCGGGGAAGAACATTTATGTCGTGGGAACTCCATCTCTGATACACGAGTTTGAAACATTTCATATGCCGTTGACAGAGGAGAATCCGAATATTGTGATCTTAGGATTTGACACAACATTGACCTATGAAAAAATGGCAAAAGCCTGCCATTATGTAAGAAATGGATGTGTCTATTACGGAATTAATCCGGATTGGAATTGTCCGATCGAAGGAGGAGATTTTATTCCAGACTGCGGTTCCATGGCAAAGATGATCGAAGCATCAACCGGAAGATTCCCGGAATTTTTCGGAAAACCATCCAAACATACGCTGGATTATATCATTCGGCAGACCGGATACAGTCCGGAAGAAATTGCAATCGTAGGAGATCGACTGTACACGGATATTGCAGTGGCGGACAAAAGCCCAGTGACATCAATCCTGGTGCTGAGCGGAGAAAGTACCATGGAAGATGTGAAAAAAAGTGATGTAAAACCGAATATGATCGTAGACTCTTTGGAAAATATTACAGAAATTTTGTAAACAGATAAAGAAAAAATTTTATTCAAGCCCTATCATCCATGCTGGGGATATGAAATTGACAAAAGATATGAATTGTGATATAGTGCATATACACGGAAACGGAGGTATAATATGCAGAAAAGGAAAAGCGGCTGCTATTGTATTACTCTAAGAAGAGCAGCGCAGGCGATTTCTGATTTGTATGATGCTCATATGGCAGCAATAGGAATTACAGTCAATCAATACTCTCTTCTCAGCAAATTAGGGCATTATCCCAACTGCAGTGTCAGTGAACTGGCAGAATACGCAAGACTTGAGAGAACGACGGTGGTGAGAGCCCTAAAACCATTGACGGCAAAAGGATTGATAAAAGATCTTTCAGATGAAGGAGAACGGAAACGGAACCTATGTCTGACGGTGGAAGGCGAAGAGATTGTGAAGAAGGGAAAAGTAATTTGGCATCAGGAACAAGAAGAGATTGAAAGACGTCTTGGGAAAGACGGCGTGGAACAGCTGCAGGAGTTATTGGAGAAACTGATGGAAAAAGATAGCTGAAATTCATTGGCTATTTAGCGGAGTTATGTGTATATACACAGAAAGGAGCAGGCTATGATGTATCAAAGTCAAAAGATGGAAGAGCAAGCAGTTTTACAGGTTGCCGCAGAGATGTGTGCAGCAGCTAGGACCGCCCCAAAAGCGAAAGGGATCGATAAGATTTGTACGATGGTGCTGACAGGGGAAGAAAAGGATCAGCTCGCAAAGAAAATGGAAGAGATTGGTGTGCGGGATTTTGGAGAAAAGGCAGAAGATTGGTACATTCGGGATGCAAGAAATGTAAAAGACGCACAAGCAGTTGTTTTCATAGGAACAAAAAAAGATTACCGCGGCATTGCCAAATGTTCTTTTTGTGGATTTGAGAATTGCGGGGTCTGCAAACAGGAAGGGGCACGCTGCGCGTTTTCCTATGTTGATCTGGGGATTGCATTAGGTTCTGCGGCAGCAGTGGCTGCGGATGCAAGAATCGATAACAGAATCATGTTCTCTGCAGGAAAAGCTTTGATGGAGATGGAAGACATGCCGGAAGATGTAGCCTGGCAGGGAATTGTTTTAAGTACAGCAGGGAAAAATATATTCTTTGATCGGAAGAAAAAATGAATGAAATAATGACCAAGTATACAGATTAGGGATAAAATGGGTTATAAAGTATTTGGAATATCTCTTGACAGAGTATAAAATTTATGCTATATTAAAAACAAATAGCAGAAGCGTTATTAATTATGAGAAAATTAAGCGTGACCTAAATAAAAACCGTAGCGGGTTTTATTTGGGTCTTTTTTTATTCTATTGGGGGAATTATGTGGATTAAAAAAGCATTTAACAATAACATAGTTTTATGTGTGGATCAAAATCATCAGGAAAAAATTATACTAGGCAAAGGAGTAGGTTATAATAAAAAACCTAGGGAGGCTGTAGATGAAACCCGGATTGAGAAAGTTTTTGTTTTTCAAGATGAAGCTACTTTTGCCTTATTCGATGAATTAACTCAAAACATTTCTCAGGAACACATTGAGTTAGCAGGAGAGATCATTCAAAGAGGAAAAGAAGAATTATCTATGGAATTGAATGACATGATATTAATTACTCTGGCAGATCATATTAGTTATTTATTGGAAAGAATGAAACAGAAAACATACTTGATCAATCCGTTACAATGGGAGATGAAGAATATATTCCCCGATGAATTTGCTTATAGTAAAAAAGCAGTAAAATATCTAAGAAAAGTTACAGGGTTAGAAATTCCAGAAGAAGAAGCAGCATTTATCGCCATGCATTTTGTAAATGCCCATTTGGAAATGGGAAATATGCAGGAGACAGTTATGCTGGCACAGATAATCGATGAAGTTTTAGATATTGTGCGTTATTATTATAATGTAGATATAAGTGAAGATGGTTTGGATTATAACCGATTCATTACACATCTTCGATATTTTGTAAAGAGACAAATACAAGGAGAGATTTTAAAAGGAGATGAATCTGCTTTCTTGTCATTGATGAAACAGAAGTGTCCAAAAGATTATAAATGTGCAGAGAAAATCAAACATTATTTTGAAAATAAATATCAATGGGAAATAACAGAAGATGAAATTCTTTATTTAACATTACATTTGAATCGAATTATGCGTAAATATGAAAAATTACATAATTAGCGTGACTGTAAGGCAGGCGTGACCTTAAAAAAAATAAATGTATCCGGAGACATTTATTCTATTTAGGGTCATTTTTTGTTTTATAGATAAATTTAATAAGTAGTTAGGAGGAATTTGTATGAAATATGAAAATGAAGCTCAACAGATTATTGAAAATGTTGGGGGCAAAAAAAATATTGTTTCGTTGGTTCACTGTGCAACGAGATTGAGATTTACCTTAAAGGATAATAAACGAGCAAAGAAAGATGCCTTAAATGCTATGCCGGAGGTTATATCCGTTGTTATAAGTGGAGGGCAATATCAGGTCGTAGTAGGAAGTGCTGTTGCAGATTATTATGCGGCAATTGTAGAAATAGCAGGATTAAAAGGAAAAAAAGTATCAGAATCTACGGAGGAAAAAGGATCTTTATTGGAAAGAGTGTTTGCTGTTGTTTCAGGCGGATTCTCACCATTAATTCCAGCAATGGCAGGAGCAGGGATGCTAAAAGCATTGTTAACTGTGCTGACGAATTTTGATCTTATGTCAGATGCGAGCAGTACATATGCTATTTTATCGGCAGCAGGAAATTCAGTATTTTATTTTTTACCTATATTTCTTGGAATTACCTTGGCAATTAAGCTAGGAGCAAATCCATATGTAGGAGGAGCCATAGGAGCAGCGTTACTGGAACCTTCTTTTACAGCCTTAATTGAAGAAAAAAGTGTTTCATTTCTTCAGATTCCAGTAACTCCGATAGATTATGCTTCTACAGTATTTCCAATTTTTGTAGCAATGGCAATTTATGCAGTATTGCATAAATTTTTATCTCGGATTGTATGGAAGGACGTTCAATTATTTGTTGTGCCAATGATTTCTTTAATCTTAATGGTTCCATTAACTGCAATTATATTTGGACCTTTTGGAACCGCAATAGGAGACGGAGTTTCGCAGGCAGTCATGTGGTTAATTGATAAAAATAGATTAATTGCAGGAATTGTGTTAGGTGGTGGAATGCCATTTATGGTCGTGTTTGGTCTTCATTGGGGGTTCACTCCAATTACTTTACAGAATTTAGCAGATTTAGGAGGAGACCCGATTGAAGGAGCGGCAGTAGCAGCAGTGTTTGCTGAAATCGGCATTGCCATAGGAATGTTTTTGAAAGCGAAGAAACACAGTAAAGAGCGTGCACTTGCAGGCCCTTGTGCAATTACTGGACTTTTGGCAGGAGTTACAGAACCAATTGTATATGGAATTATTATGAATCATAAAAGCTTGATTCCTATAGTTGCTGTGGCTGGAGGTATCGGAGGAGGTATCTGTGGGGCATTTGGAGTAACGTGTAATGCGTATGTATTCCATAATATATTTGCAATGCCAGTATATACACCATTTATAGGATATATAATTGGAGTTGGCACTTCATTGGTGCTTGGAATTTTCTTAACGTATTTTATCGGAATGAAGACTGTGGATAAAGAAAATGATAAGGTTTCAGAAGAAATTAAAACAGATGAATCATTTATTTATGCCCCTATTCAGGGGAAGGTCGTTCCTCAGGAAGAAATACCTGACCCGGTTTTTGCATCAGGTACTATGGGATTTACGGTTGCAATTGAACCAGAGGAAGGGCAAGTATGCGCCCCGTTTCATGGTATTGTGGAAACACTATTTCCAACGAAACATGCCATTGGTTTGGTAAGTGACGATGGAAAGAAAAAATTATTAATTCATATTGGAATGAATACTGTGGAATTAGATGGAAAATATTTTAAATCTTATGTTCAGCCGGGAGATATGGTAGAAAAAGGACAACGAATGGTTGAATTCGACATGGAGAAAATTAAGGAAGAGGGTTATCCGCTGATCACTCCTATATGTGTAGTAAATTCAGAAGAGTTTGAGGAATTAGCCGTTGTTCAGCAAGATCATGTGGATAAAGGACAGCCATTTATTAAAGCGGAGTAGTATAATTGTTGGAATTAGGAAGGAGGAAATTGAAATGCGAAAAGACTTTTTGTGGGGCGGAGCTTTAGCAGCTCATCAAGTAGAAGGAGCCTATGATGAAATGGGGAAAGGAATCAGCATTGCAGATGTAATGACTTCAGGATCTTATGACCGGCCCAGACGAATTACAGATGGTATACAAAAGGGGGAATATTATCCAAATCATGAAGCAATACGATTCTGTGAACATTATAAAGAAGATATTAAATTATTTGCTGAAATGGGCTTTCGATGTTTACGTACAAGTATTGCATGGACAAGGATTTTTCCAAATGGTGACGAGACAGAACCAAATGAAAAAGGTCTGCAATTTTATGATGATCTTTTTGATGAAATGCTGAAATATCAAATGCAGCCTGTGATTACTTTGAGTCATTTTGAAATGCCGTTTTATTTAGTAAAAAAATATGGAGGATGGCGAGATGCTAAATTAATAGACTTTTTTGTAAAGTATTGCAAAACTGTAATGGAACGTTACAAGCATAAAGTAAAATACTGGATGACGTTTAACGAAATTAATAATCAAACAATTTTGAATGAAGATATTTATGCTTTTACAAATTCTGGAATTCTTTATAAAGAAGGAGAAAATAAACTGCAGACGATGTATCAAGCTGTCCATCATGAATTAGTGGCTAGTGCCAGAGTAGTTAAGCTTGGTCATGAGATTAATCCAGAATTTCAAATTGGCTGTATGGTAGCGGCTTTACATAATTATCCATATAGCTGCAATCCAAAAGATATTATAAAAGCGCAGAAAATGGATCAAATACAATTAATGTTTACAGATGTTTTTGTTAGAGGACACTATCCAAATTATATAAAGAAATATTGGGAACAAAATAATGTTCAGATTCAGATGACAGAACAAGATGAAAAGGATTTAAGCGAAGGTACAGTAGATTACATAGGATTTAGTTACTATTTATCTAATACAGTATCATATGAAAATAACGGATCAAAGGAAGTGCTGGGCGGAATATCTGAATCAGTAAAAAATCCATATTTAAAAGAATCAGAGTGGGGGTGGTCTATTGACCCTGAGGGCCTAAGATATTATTTGAATATGATGTACGAGCGATACGAGATTCCGTTGTTTATTGTAGAGAATGGGCTTGGAGCTATCGATAAAGTAGAAAAAGATGGAACAATTAATGATATTTATAGGATAGAGTATCTGCAAGAGCATATTGATGAAATGGAGAAAGCAATTGAACTAGACGGAGTCGATGTAATAGGATATACTGTCTGGGGCTGTATAGACCCAGTATCCTTTACTACAGGTGAAATGAAGAAACGGTATGGTTTTATCTATGTAGATGTGGATGACAGTGGGCATGGAACTTATGCTAGGAAAAAGAAAAAAAGTTTTGATTGGTATAAAGAATTGATAAAAGAGAAAGCATAATATAAAGAAGACGGCGGTAAAAACCGCCGTCTTTGCTTTATGCCTGGCTCTTTGCCCATGCGTCCAGTTTATCGCTCTCAGCCTGTGCAGCGTCCATGCTGTCAGCTTTCACACCATAGTAGAATTTGATCTTCGGCTCTGTTCCGGATGGACGAACGCATAACCATGCTCCGCCTTCTAATTCATAGTAAAGAACATTGGAGCTTGGAAGACCGATTGGAGATGTCTCTCCTGTTGCAACATCCAGAATGGTATCATTGCTGTAATCACGAACTTTCTCAACTTTGTATCCGGCAATTTCTTTTGGCGGATTCTCGCGGAATGCAGATAACATGCTCTGCATCTTATCCATTCCTTCCAATCCTGGGAAGTCCATAGAAGTGATACGGTCGATGCAGTATCCATATTTTTCATACATTTCAAGCATTACATCCCACAAAGTCTTGCCCTGTGTTGCATAGTAAGCAGCAGCCTCGCAGAGAGCAACCGTTGCGGAAACCGCATCTTTATCTCTTGCATAAGTACCGATCAGGCATCCATAGCTTTCTTCCAATCCGAAAAGATATGTACCTTTTCCGGAAGTCTCGAATCCAAGGATTTCTTTTCCGATCCATTTGAAACCGGTTAATACTTCGATCA
This sequence comes from Candidatus Anaerostipes excrementavium, assembly GCA_019114985.1. Lineage (GTDB taxonomy): Bacteria > Bacillota > Clostridia > Lachnospirales > Lachnospiraceae > Anaerostipes > Anaerostipes excrementavium. The sequence continues at coordinate 42,371 of DXEM01000014.1, read as the reverse complement.
GTTTTACGCCGTAAGCATCTGCAATTGCATCTACCAGGTTTGTAGTAACGATAGATTTTACAACAGCGCCGTCTTCCGGAAGAGATCCGTTGATGGCTTTCTTCTGGCTTAAAACATACTCACATAATAAAGAACCGGACATATTTCCTGTTAATGGAATATACTCGCCGCTTGCAGTGTCTTTTACATATACGCCCAAACGGTCAGCATCTGGGTCTGTAGCAAGAACAAGGTCAGCATCTTTTTCTTTTGCAAGAGCAAGGCCAAGCTCAAATGCTTCTTTTGCTTCTGGGTTCGGATAACTTACGGTAGGGAAGTCACCATCCGGTAATGCCTGTTCAGGAACTACATATACATTTTTAAATCCTAAATCATCAAGCACTCTTCTGACCGGAAGATTTCCTGTACCATGAAGAGGAGTATAAACGATCTTAAGTTTAGAGGACATCTCGTCGATTGCTTTCTGATTGAATACTTGTTTTTCTACTTCAGCGATGTAAGCATCATCTACTTCTGCACCAATAACTTCATATAATCCGGCATCCATAGCCTCTTCTTTGGAAATGGTCTTGCATGTAGAGATATCAGTGATCGCATTTACTTTGGCGGTAACGCCTGATGCATGAGGATCTGTGAACTGAGCTCCATCTTCCCAATATACTTTATATCCATTGTAAGCAGGAGGGTTGTGGCTTGCGGTAACGTTGATACCCGCAATACAATCCAGATGTCTTACAGCGAAAGATAATTCAGGAGTTGGACGCAAAGATTCGAAAATAAAGGCTTTGATTCCGTTTGCAGCAAGACAGCGTGCGGCTTCGTCAGCAAATTCCGGAGACATATGTCTGGAATCGAACGCGATTGCGACACGTTTCTTATCTGTACCCTGCTCTAAAATATAATCGGCCAGTCCCTGGGTCGCTTTTCTTACCACATAAATATTCATACGGTTAATGCCGGCGCCGATAATGCCTCGAAGTCCTGCGGTACCGAAAGCAAGATCGGCATAAAAACGTTCTTTGATCTCGTTCTCGTCGTTCTCAATGGCCTTCAATTCTTTTTTGGTATCCTCGTCAAAATAAGGATTGGTAAGCCATTCCTGATAGGTTTCTTTGTAGTTCATAAATTACTCCTCCTTTAGTTCTTAAATATGCCTTTGTTTAATTATACCCTAAATGGAACTAAAATACATTATAAATTTGTACATATTTTTCGAGAAAAATCGTTCGGAGTTCTTTGGAAAGGGTGAATTCCTCTAATTTGTTGATGTAACGGGGAGAAACCCAGTGTTTTTTGTGTGACATATACTGATTTGAGATCTTCCAAAACTTCTCTGGGAATAAGAGCAGACCGTAGAGACAGCGAAAATCCTGCAGGGAAAGAGGAAATTCTTTTGCGTAGCTTCGAAGAATCGTTTCACAGTATGGGAAACGGTAATCGTTCTTTTCCAGCACTTTTCTAAGGAAATAGTATAAATCCAAGATCGGATATCCATAGAAAAAGTGTTCGAAATGAATAATGGAAGGCCCTGAGTCTGTCATAATAATATTATGATGGTTATAAGCTCCATGGCACCATCCGGCTGTAGAAGGAACAAAGCGATAAAGGAATTCCAGGGCCATTTCCATTTGTTTTTGAAATTCCGGGAAATGTTCCATAAATTGATATTCAAAGGCACCTTTATTCTTTTTCCCTCGAATAAAGCGGCCAATACTTTTGGTTTCAGAATATTTGTGCTGATAATGTTTATAGATAGATGTATATTTTCGAAGGTTATCGGATGAAAAAGAAAGATCGGCCGATGATTTATGCAGCCGTCCAAGAATAGAAGCCGCAGCCTTTAAATCCCGCAGGGAATGAATGTCACAATCGGAACCGGAAAAAGTCTTTCGCATAGCAAAGGATTCATAATATTTATCATAGGAAAGGAAATATCCGTTCTTGTTCAAAATATATTGATCGGTGCAAGGGAAACCGGCTGTTCTTAACATTTTTGTCCATTCGGAAACGGAGTGAAGCCGTTCCTCAGAAAATGATGTCTGTGCAAGGGCATAAACTTCGCAATTGGTAAAGCAAAGGATGCCGCCGCGTCCTCTTTTCAGACGATTGACGCAAATGTCATATTGATCTAATAGCATTTGATATTTTTCGTTCAACATATACCCTCCTCAAAGTTCTACCTCTAATGATATGAAAAAAAGAGGTGGAATATGATAGAAAAGGAAAACATGCATAAAAACGCAAAACAAAACGCATAATTTGCAATAAATGCAATTGACAATGCGTGAATATGCTGGTATTATGAAGCTGTAGAAGTTAAAACAAGCACAAAACAGCAATTAAACGCGCGAAAAAATTGCGGCAAAGGACAAAAGGAGAACAAATATGGAACAATGGATGGACTTATCGGGGAAAGTGATCATTGTAACAGGAGGCAGCCAAGGAATTGGCGAACATGTGACAGAGGCTCTTTGTAAAAATGGAGCAGATGTAGTTGTTGCAGATTTGATGGAAAATGAAAAATTTGCAAAGAATAAAAAGGTACATTTTATAAAGTGTAACGTAGCAGAGAAAGTTAGTGTAGATGCTATGGTAGAAGAAGTCATGGAAAAATATGGGAAAATTGATGGGCTTTTAAATAATGCAGGAGTCAGCCGTCCAAGGCTTTTGGTAGATTTTTATGGGAAGCGTCCGGAGTATGAGTTGTCAGAGGAAGATTTTGATTTCATGACAAATGTGAATCAGAAAGGTGTTTTCTTATGTTCGCAAGCGGCAGCGCGGCATATGATTCAGGCAAAAACAGGAGTGATTGTGAATATGTCGTCTGAAGCGGGAATGCAGGGTTCTAAAGGTCAAAGCTGCTATTCCGGCACAAAAGGAGCGGTTATGTCATATACAATGTCCTGGGCGAAAGAGCTTGGACCTTTCAATATCCGTGTTGTAGGAGTGGCTCCATCCATTAATGAAAGAACTCCGATGAATGATGATGCGGCATTTGAAGCTTTAGCATATACAAGAGGACAGGATCCCCAAAATATTTCTTCCGATTATGAAAAGGTCATTCCAATGGGAAGGCCTGGGAAATTAGATGAAGTAGCGGATCTGATCTGTTATCTTCTTTCTGATCGTGCAAGTTATATTTCAGGAACTACGATCAATATCAGCGGGGCAAAATCAACAAGATAAATATCCATATCAGCAAAGAAAAACGGAGGATCTTATATGGAGAAAAATACGAATATTTTGGATAGGATAAGAAAGTTTGGCGGATACATGAGCGGCATGGTCATGCCGAACCTGGGAGCTTTTGTAGGATGGGGACTGTTGGCAGCATTATTTATTCCGACTGGATGGATACCGAATGAAAATTTGAATGAGATGGTAGGTCCAATTCGGGACTATTTGCTGCCGCTTTTGATTGGATATACCGCAGGATATAATGTCCACGGACAAAGAGGCGGTGTCATTGGAGCTTTTACTACGATGGGAGTTATTATAGGATCCGATGTTACGATGTTCAGTGGAGCCATGATTATGGGTCCGCTATCCTCCTGGTTATTAAAAAAATTCGATCAGGCAGTGGAAGGAAAGATGAAGCCTGGTTTTGAAATGTTTATAAACAATTTTAGTTTGGGAGTATTAGGGTTTGCTTTGGCAATTGCAGGTTATTTTGTAATCGGTCCGGTTGTGAATGCCATTATAGCAGCCTTAACAGCAGGAATTAATTTTTTAATACAAAAGAAATTAATACCGTTTTTGGCGGTCTTTATGTGTCCGGCGCAGGTGTTGTTCTTAAATAATGCGGTAAACCATGGGATCATATCTCCGATTGCATATGCTCAAGCTCAGGAAGCAGGGAAATCTTTAATGTTTCTGTTAGATTCCAACTGCGGGCCATTGCTTGGTACCTTATGTTCTATTGCTCTTTTTGGAAAAGGAAAGGCGAAAGAAACAGCTCCGATGGCCATGTTTATTGCGGGGATTGCAGGAATTGGAGAGGTCTATTTCCCGTTTATTTTAGCAAATCCAGTTATGATTTTTGCCACAATGGGAGGACTCGCAACTTCTCTTTTTCTGCTGGTTGTACTGGGCGGAGGATTAGTCGGAATGCCATCACCGGGAAGTTTGATTAATATAGGATTGATGACGCCGAAGGATGCAGTTGCTGCAAACGTTATAGCCATTACGGCAGGTTTTTTGGTAGCTCTGCTGATTGGTTCTTTCTTGTTGAAAACAATTGGATCACCGGAAGAAGATGCAAATTTTGATGTACTTAATCAGAAAAAAGGAGGAGATAATACAGAGAATAGATCTGTTTCACCTATGACCTCTTGTGGAGAAATCCGATATATTGTAGTTGCCTGCGATTCTGGTATGGGATCAAGTGCCATGGGAGCGTCTGTATTAAAAAACAGGCTGCAAAAAGAGGGGTACAGTAATATTCAAGTGGTTAATGCACCGGCAAATCATATTGATCCAAAAGCCGATATGGTTATTACCTTGGAAGGTCTGATCGAGAGAGCAAAGATGAGTGTTGATCATAGCGGGAAGATTTTTTTGCCGATTGGAAACTTCTTAAAAGAAGCAGATTATGATCAGGCAATGGAAATTATCCGTGAAAATAATAATGGAGAGGAAGTAAAGCCAATCTTACAGGAAAATAATATCCGTTTAAATGTAAAGGTAAAAAATAAGGAAGAAGCCATCCGGTGTGCAGGAGAGATTTTGGTTGAGAATGGCTATGCCACACCGGTTTATATTGAACATATGCTGGAGCGAGAAAAAAGGTTTTCAGTCTATATAGGAAATCATTTGGCGATTCCTCATGGAATCGAAACTTCAGATTCTGAAATCTATGCGTCCGGCTTATCTGTTCTCCAGATTCCTGAAGGAATAGAATTTGATGATGGGGAAATTGCCTACATGGTAATCGGAATTGCTGGAAAAGATGGAACACATCTTAATATGCTAAGTAATATTGCATTGATATGCGCTGAAGAAAAAAATATAGAAAAAATGAGGAATGCATCAAGCAAAAAAGAAATCATGGATATTTTAAAAAATATTTAGCGGAAACTTTTTCTTTTCTGATGGATTGGGTATAATTGGATTAAATTGGACAAGATTCGTTGGAAAAGAAAGGTGGAAGTATGAAGTTACTAAAAGCGGAGAGACAAGATAAGATATTGGAAATCTTATTTGTTGAGAAAAAGATTATTGCAAGTGAAATGAGTGTTCGGTTGGGGGTTTCAGAGGACACCATTCGAAGAGATATCAAGGAGTTGGATCAAAAGGGACTGTTAAAAAAAGTTCATAGTGGAGCAGTTCGGGTAGGACCGGCAAAAATTGGGTTTTATCAGAGAATGGAATTGGATCTGGATGAAAAAATCAGGCTTGCTAAAAAAGGAGCAGAATTGATAAAACCGAATTCTGTTATTCTGGTTGATGACGGAACGACGAACTATCAATTGATTAAACAGTTAGATCAGAGAATCTCATGTACGATTATTACCAATAGTATTCCAATTATAAATTTACTGGAACATTATCCAAATGTGAACGTAATTACTCTGGGCGGCTGTCTTTTTAAGGCTTCCATGTCTAATTTGGGATATGAGACGATAAAACAGTTGGATTCTCTGCATCCGGATCTTTATTTTATGGGTATTTATAGTATCAGCAATGAGGTTGGGATCACACATTCTGCTATGGATGAATGCCAATTAAAGCAGAAGATGTTGTCGGTATCTTTTCAGACAGCTGCCCTGGTTACAAAAGAAAAAATGGGTTCTGTATCTAATTATGTGATATGTAAGACCAGTGACATTACATATTTAATAACAGACGAATAAGAAGGGCGTATCCTGAACTCCTGCTAAATAAAATGTGTTAAGACTTGATATACGAAGAATAAAATACAATAAAACACACATAAAACAACAAATGCTCCTTGATAATTAGTCCGCATATTGGTATCATAACATTAGAAACACATAAAACAAAAAAATAACAACAAAATGCACATTGCTATGCGCGCAGGAGGATTTCATGAAGAATATCGTAATTGTAGGAGCAGGTAGATTGGGAAAAGGATTCGTAGGAGAAACGTTTGACCAGGCGGGATGGAATATTACATTTTTGGATAAAGATCCAAAGGTGATAGAAGCTTTAAATGAGAGTGGATCTTATAAAGTAAAGGTACATCGAACGCAGGAAATACAAAATCGTGTGATAAAAGGTTATCAGGCTTTCTTAACAGATCCACAGCATTCTTGTATGGATGCGTTTTTAAATGCAGATTTAATTGTTCTTCCGCTGTATCCGGAAGATTTCGCGGAAGCGGCGGCATACTTAGCTCCGTGTCTGGAAGAATTTTATCATCAGTATCCGGAACGAAAATTAACAATGATCTGTATTACCAATAAAAACTATCTAATACCGGGAATCGAAGAAGATTTCAAAAAACATCTGTCAAAGGGCGCAAAAGATTGGTTTGAGAAAAACGTAGCAGTGAGGGATTCTATTATCCGGAGAAGTACGGATGCGGCAGACAATGCAGCGTTAGAAGTCGACACAGTCGCGGTAAATTCACTTTTGATCCAAGAGCCGGTATATAATGATTTTCAGGATGTGGAATGGATGGAAGTCATTGATCATGTAGAAATGCTGAAAGATGTAAAAGTCTTTGTTGTCAATGGGCCGCATGCGGCTTTGGCATTCCTTGGATATCAAAAAGGTTTGAAAACGATTCCGGAAGCGGAAAATGATGAGGAGATTAAGGGAATTGTTTCACAGCTGACGGAAGAGATTACGCAGGCTGTTATGAAAGAATACCCGATTACAAAGAAGCAGCTCCATAATTTGACATATTTTGCACCGGCAAAAGGAATTCTTCCGGATTCTATCTATCGTGTTGCTTATGATCCGATCCGGAAATTGTCAAAAGGAGATCGCCTGACAGGATCAGCACAGCTTTGTCAGAAGCACGGAGTGGAATATACAGCAATCGCGAAAGCTATGGCTGCAGGTTTCCGATACTCTGAGCCAAAAGACAAAAATGCAGTACAGCTGCAAAGGGATCTGGATACGCTGGGAATTGAAACAACAGTCAGCAAATATACAGGCCTCGATCCAAAAGATCCAATTGCACAAAGCGTCATCAAAGAATTAAAATAAAAGTTCATAAATCGATAAAAAATCGTTCGATGCGGACGGCTTTTATATCCTATGAGAATCCTGCAAAACAGGATTCTTTTTCTTTAAGGAAAAAGTAAGATTTTTTCAGCTTTTCTGTCATAAATCGGATACATCTTTTGTTTATAATAAGGACATGCTAGGAGGTGGGAGGAAATGAAAAAAAGATGGGCGTTGCTGCTGTCCGTGTGTGTCATCTGTCTGTGTTGGCCGCAGAAGGTGAGTGCATCTTCGAATCCGGAAGAACAAATGATGAAAAATAAAAATCAGGATGTTCTATTTGTCGGAACTGTAAAGCATGTTGATCGAGATGCGATTGTTTTAAAAGTAACCGATTATATGAATTTAGAACGGACGTCTGATTCAATTGCCAAAAGAGAGAAGGATCATGAATATTTGATTCCCAAGGATATGGCGATTACATATCGATGGTCATATCATGGAAAAGAGACAGTGGAAGTCGGAGATTGTATCGTCGCTTCTTTGAAAAAGGAAAGCGGCAGATGGCAGATCAGCAATGGTCTGTATGAGACGGATACGGATGTTTATCAGGAACTTTCTTTTGAACCGTTTCACAAAGATCTGGATTTTAAAAAAACAAAGCTGAAATATTTTATAAACTCTGATGGGAAATATAAAGATTTTACAGCGAATAAAGAGAAAAGCAAATTTTACTATAAACAACAAAAAATTTATGATGTGAGGTGGAATATGAAGAAATATTTAACCATTGAGGAAATTCGAAATGCGGAAAAGTTAAAGGCAATGGATCAAGACGCAAATATTATAGAAACCAGCGCAAAAACCACAGACGATGGGAAACAGCGTCTGCTTACGGGATTTGCGTTATTTGCCGCAGTCTGGGCCTTCATCGTTCTTCGCAGGGGAAAAAGAAAAAAGGATAACTAGAAAAGGGATGCGCATTTGCATCCCTTCCGTCTTTTAGTAGTCTTTTACATCGATTTTGAAGAATTTTTGAGGATGTGCGCAGACCGGACATTCTTTCGGCGCTTCTTTTCCATAGTGAACATGTCCGCAGTTTGTGCAGATCCAAGCAACTTCTACGTCTCTCTTGTATACGATATCGTCTGCTAAGTTAGCGGAAAGGTTCTGATAACGCTCGTCATGGTGCTTTTCAATATCAGCAACCATCTCGAACAGATTTGCAATCTGATCAAATCCTTCTTCTCTTGCTTCTTTTGCAAATGTTGGGTACATCTCTGTCCATTCAAAATTCTCGCCGCTGGCAGCGTCTTTTAAGTTATCGACAGTGGATGGAACACTTCCGCCGTGAAGAAGTTTAAACCAGATTTTTGCATGTTCCTTTTCATTCAAGGCAGTCTCTGCAAAAATGTTGGAAAACTGTACATATCCATCACTTTTTGCTTTGCTGGCATAGAAATCATATTTTGTACGTGCCTGAGATTCTCCTGCGAAAGCAGCCATTAAGTTTGCTTCTGTTTTTGTTCCTTTTAAATCAGCCATAAAAACCCTCCTTGATAATATAATAGTAACTGTTACTATTATTATAATGTATTCCGGAAAAAAGTCAAGCTTCTTTTCGGATGTTTCTTTTTTATTATAAACGATATTGGGAAAATAATACATAAAAAAGCTGTAAAAAACGGCGGCGGTGACAGCAGAAAATGGGCATGTTATAATAGAAACAATCAAAAAGGAAAAAGGAGGTCCGGGTAAATGATACGGATGTATGATTTGATCTTAAAAAAGAGGAATGGCGGTATTTTAAATAGAGAAGAGATCCGATGGATGATCGATGGATATACCAACGGATCGATCCCGGACTATCAGATGTCTGCTATGATGATGGCGATCTATTTTCAGGGCATGACGAAAGAAGAGACTTATGAACTGACGATTGCAATGGAAGAGAGCGGAGACCGGATGGACTTGTCTTCTATTCCGGGGATTAAAGCGGATAAACACAGTACGGGCGGCGTAGGAGATAAGATATCGCTTGTCCTTGCACCGATTATGGCAGCATTGGGAGTGCCGCTGGCGAAGATGTCCGGCCGGGGATTGGGACACACAGGCGGCACGATTGATAAATTGGAAAGTATTCCCGGATTTACGACGGATCTGACAGAAGAGCAGTTTATAAGACAAGTGAAAGAGATTGGATTGGCGATCATGGGACAGACGAAAGACTTGGCGCCTGCCGATAAACTTTTATATGCGCTGCGGGATACGACAGCAACGGTGGATCAGGTTTCTTTGATTGCCAGCAGCATTATGAGCAAAAAGCTGGCAGCCGGAGCCGATGTGATAGTATTGGATGTAAAGGCAGGCAGCGGGGCATTTATGAAAACAAAAGAAGATGCCATAGAATTAGCTTCCGAGATGATAGAGATAGGAAAAGCGGCAGGAAAGAAAATTGCAGCAGTTATTTCCAATATGGATGAGCCGCTGGGATTTGCTGTTGGAAATGCGCTGGAAGTAAAAGAGGCAATCGCAGCGCTCAAAGGTGAGTGGCCGAAGGATTTAAAAGAGTTGGTCTACGGTTTAGGAATACGCATGCTGATTCTTTCCGGAAAAGCCAAATCTGAGGAAGAAGCTTATCGGAAAATGGATGACTGCATTGCAAACCGGGAAGCTCTGAGAAAATTAGAAGCTTTTATCAGCGCTCAGGGAGGCGATGCAAACGTAATAGAAAATGTAGAGATGCTTCCAAAGGCGCCGGTTCTTTTAGAAGTAAAAGCAGCAGAGAATGGATATGTGGCGAAGATGAACGCTCAGGAAATCGGAGTTTGTGTTTTTATGCTTGGCGGCGGCCGGGCGACAAAAGAAAGCGTAATCGATCCTTCTGTGGGTATTGTATTGGACAAGAAGATCGGGGATCCGGTACAAAAAGGAGAAACTTTAGCATGGATACATGCGAAAGATTTGGAAAGCGCCCAAGAAGCCGAAAAACATTTTTTAAAATATTGTAATATATCTGCGGAACAACCTGCAAAAAAACCAATGGTTCAAGATGTCTTATTTTCATAAAAACTGCATAAAATAATCAAAAAGCAGGGAAGAAAACGATGAAAAAGCTGGTGTGGGCCGTATGTGCCGTACTGTTCTTATTCAGCGGATGTCAGCAGCAAGAGCAGGCGGCATCTTCTGAGAAAGTACAGTATGCAGTGTGTAAAAAGAGCATGATTCCAAAAGGGTTGATGCAGTTAATTGACGAAGAGAAAAAGGAGGCTTGTCACTTCACCTATTCGACCCAGGATTATACGTATTATGTGATTGGTTATGGCAAGCAGCAAGGGAAAGGATATAAGATCAAAGTAAAAAGTTTTCTTATGGATGAAGGGCATCTGTACATTGACACGACGCTGGTCGGTGTGACAAAGGAACAGCAAAAAAACGGAATTTCTTATCCGTATCTGGTTTTGAAGACACAATATTATGAAAAAGATGCGGTTTTTCGTTAAAATTTAAAAAAGTTTAGAATAGTTTTATTGATTTATAAAGAGAGAAACCCTATAATGATGCTTATGAATCAAAGGAGGAACAAACTTGAAAGATCAACAAAATAACGATAACAGAAATAAAAAAGATGATGAGAATAAGAAAAAAACAGCCAGGATGCTGGCGATCTTCCTTGTGATTTCAATTCTTGGAACATTTTTCTTTAATCAGGTATTATCCAAATGGCAGAATGGTACGGAAAAGACCGTTACGTACGATGAATTTATCGAGATGTTAGATAAAAAAGAAGTGAAAAGTGTTGAAGTTACAGATGATCAGCTGAAGATCGAGCCAAAGAAGAGTGAGAATCCGGTACAGAAAACTACATATGTAGTGGAAAGAATCAGCGGAGATTATCAATTGGTAGAACGGCTGTCGGGCAGCAAAGGCGTAGAGTTTTATCAAAAACCGGATGATCCGATGAATACGGTATGGGCAATTCTTTTGAATCTTGTACCGACGCTTCTTATTTTCGGTTTTCTGGTCATGATGATGCGAAGAAGCAGCGGAATGATGGGAGTCGGGAAATCCAATGCAAAAGTCTATGTAGAAAAGAAAACAGGAGTTACTTTTGCGGATGTTGCCGGCCAGGGAGAGGCGAAGGAAACATTGACAGAGATGGTAGATTTCCTTCACAATCCGAAGAAATATACCCAGATCGGAGCGAAGCTTCCAAAGGGAGCTTTATTGGTAGGTCCTCCGGGAACCGGTAAGACCCTTCTTGCCAAGGCAGTTGCAGGGGAAGCCAATGTTCCGTTCTTCTCTCTGTCAGGTTCTGATTTCGTTGAGATGTTTGTCGGTGTCGGAGCTTCCAGAGTAAGGGATTTATTTAAGCAGGCACAGCAGATGGCGCCTTGTATCATTTTTATCGATGAGATTGACGCCATTGGTAAGAGCCGTGACAGCGGAATTCATGGCGGAGGCAATGACGAACGTGAGCAGACATTGAATGCTCTTTTAGCTGAGATGGATGGTTTTGATACATCAAAAGGAATTATCATTCTTGCGGCAACAAACCGTCCGGAAGTCTTAGATAAAGCGCTTCTGCGTCCGGGACGATTTGACCGCCGAGTGATCGTAGAACGTCCGGACTTAAAAGGAAGGATTGAGACTCTGAAAGTACATGCCAAGGATGTTAAGATGGACGAAACCGTCGATTTTGAGGAAATTGCGCTGGCAACGTCCGGAGCAGTAGGATCTGATCTGGCAAATATGATCAATGAAGCCGCCCTTGGCGCAGTAAAAGCAGGACGAAAAGCGGTTTCTCAGCAGGATCTTTTTGAAGCGGTCGAAGTTGTAATCGCAGGAAAAGAAAAGAAAGACAGAATTCTTGGCGACAAAGAAAAACAGATCGTTGCCTATCACGAAGTGGGACATGCACTTGTCATGGCACTTCAAAAAGAATCCGAACCGGTTCAGAAGATTACGATCGTACCACGTACGATGGGAGCTTTAGGTTATACGATGCAGCGTCCGGAAGAAGAGAAATATTTGAACTCGAAGGAAGAGATGCTGGCAGATTTGGTAGCATTTTTCGGAGGACGTGCGGCAGAGGAAGTGAAATTCCATTCGATTACCACGGGAGCATCCAATGATATTGAGAGAGCGACTTCTATTGCAAGAGCAATGGTAACACAGTATGGTATGTCAGATGAATTTGGATTGATTGGTCTGGAATCAATTACCAACCGATATCTGGATGGCAGAGCTGTTATGAATTGTGCCGAATCCACAGCAGCTAAAGTCGATGAAGTCGTGATGAAAATATTAAAAGAGGCTTATCAGAAAGCTCTGGGATATATCCAGGATAACATGGATATTTTGGATGAAGCAGCTCAGTTCCTGATCCAGAGGGAGACCATCACCGGAAAAGAATTTATGGAGATTTTCCGTAAATATAAGGATACAGAAGATCAGGCATCATCGGAAGAGCAAGATGCCCGGGAAGAAGAGGTACCGACCGATACAGAATCTATTCACACAGAGACGAAAGAGTCTGTCAATCCGGAAAAGCCGGAGGCGGCATCCGAATCTGATAGTTTTCAGACAGGATATGCACCGTGGGTAGAAGATGATGACGAGAATGAAATAAAATAATTTTACAAAAACCATGTATGTGGAGAAAAGATTGCCATGTACATGGTTTTTTTCGGCAGAAATCTTTATTGACAAGGTATCAAGAACAAGGGATAATAGAAAAAATTAATAAAGTTTAGAATAGGAGGATTAACAAATTGAGAAAACTTACGGTTTGGATCATGGGCCTTGTAATGGCTTTTTCGCTGACAGCATGTTCCAATACAAAGGAAAAGGCAGCTTCTGAGACGAAGAAGACAACGACAGAGGCGGCAAAAGATACTGAAAATGCGAAGGAATCTTATCGCGTGCTGGTCAGCTGCGCCAATCTTCTGGATCATAAGGATGATTTAAAATCTAATTATGAGATTCCCAAAAAAGGAGAGATTTACAGCGGCAGCGTAGAGGTAAAAGAAAAGGATACTGCGATGACAGTATTAGAGCGCACAGGGGTAACAATTGATGATAAAGATGGTTATGTCCAGGGAATTGACGGTCTTTACGCCGGTGACTGCGGAGATTACAGCGGATGGATGTATAAAGTGAATGGAAAAGTGCCGGATGTAGGAGCAGATCAGTATGAAGTGAAAAAAGGCGATGAGATCGAATGGTATTATGTTTGTGATGAAGAGGACTATTAAATGAAATTCGTTTTAAGCCGGATGCACCCGCTTGCCTGTTTGACGTACTTAACGGCGGTCTTAATAATGATCGCCTTAAGCCGTCATCCGTGGATCTTGGGAACACAGCTGATCTGTCTTTTGGGAATTGACTTGTTTTATGGGAGAAAGGTAAGAACACTGTTTTTGGCAGCGGGAATGATTCTGGCGGCGGCAATCTGTAACGGATGGTTCGTTCAAAGGGGAATGACGGTACTTTTTACGGCAGCAGGCAGGCAAATTTCCCTGGAAGCGCTGCTTTATGGGGCAAATGCCGGAATTCTGCTTGTTAATGTATGTCTGTTATTTTCTCTTTTAAACCGTTGTTTCCATAAAGAACATTGGGTCTACTTATTCGGAACCGTATTTCCTCATCTTGGAGTTGTTTTTTCCATGGCTTTAGGCCTGATTCCCAAATATCGGCGTCAAGCAGAGGATATGATGCACGCCAGAAAAAATTTGTGTGAGGAATCTGCAATCCGACGGGTTTTAACGGTAACATCAATGGAACTCACCTGGGTTTTCGAATCTTCGATGGATCAGTTGGATTCCATGAATGCTCGGGGATACGGTGTCGGATCACGAAGTCATTTTCATTTGTTTCACTTTGGGAGAAAAGACGGAATCTATTTGACGATAGTGTTGTTGTTATTTGGTGTCAATTTGTATGGATATTGGAAATTTTATTCTGATTTTTATTTCTATCCGGTAATTCAATGGAGCGGTTTGGAAACGATCGATATGCTTTTTATTGCTGCTGCGGGACTTCAGATCCTGTTTCCGGCATTTTTTTATTTCATGGAAAACTTCGATCCTATGAAATAAAAAGCGATCCGAGAGGACCACACGGTGACGGTGTGGAAAAACAGAGGAGGATATTATGTTTCAGATTGAACATCTAACTTTTCAATATGCTCTGGCAGAGGAAAAAATATTAAAAGATCTTTCTTTTGAAATCAAAGAGGGGACTATAACGCTTTTGATTGGTCCAAGCGGCAGCGGAAAATCAACCTTGCTGCGGCATTTGAAAAAGGAATTAATGCCTCGGGGAAAAAGACAGGGTGATATCTATTATCGTGGAAGGCGGCTGCAGGAATGGGATGCGAAGACCTCTGTCAGTGAGATCGGATATTTGTTTCAGGATCCTGCGAAGCAAATGGTGATGGATACGGTTTGGCATGAAATTGCATTTGGCATGGAAAATCTGGGAATGTCCTATAAAAAAATGCGCCGGACCGTGGCAGAACTGGTGAATTACTTCAATTTGCAAAAGCTTTATCGAGTGCCGTGCGCCCAGCTGTCCGGAGGAGAAAAACAGATGGTCAATCTTGCTTCGCTGGCAGCCATGCAGCCGAAAGTTCTGATATTAGATGAGCCAACGGCACAGCTGGATCCGGTGGGAAGAAAAGATTTTCTTTTCATGTTGGAAAAACTTCACCGGGAATTTCAGATGACGATCATAATTGCAGCACATGATTTGGAAGATCTGATGGAAAAAGCAGATCAATGTATCTTCATGGAACATGGCCGCATCAGAGAAATAGGAACGCCTGAACAAGTGATTCAGAAAATATGGGAGAAAAGAAATGATGCCGGAGATCTATTTCCGGAGATGATCCGGTTATCTGAAAAATTTTGTAAGAAACCGGAATTTTCGATGTCGGTCATCCGAGAGGCAATGAAAAAAATGTCCTACGAGACGATTTTACCGAAAAAGGAAAACGAATACGGGGCCCCGGTCATTTGTATTCAACACTTGTATGCAGGATATGGCAGAGACAAAATCTTGATGGATTTGTCAGTGGATGTGAGGGAAAAGGAATTTTTTACGGTGCTTGGCGCCAATGGAAGTGGGAAGACAACATGGATGCGTTGTATAACAGGGCGTCTAAAATATAACGGAAAGATCCGAATGAAGAGAAGATTTGCCTATCTTCCACAGGATCCGACGATCCTTTTTGTAAAAGACCGACTTCTGGATGACCTTTGTGAAGGCAGCGCCGAAAAAGAAAAGTATCTGGATGAACTGATAGATCTCTGCGATCTGAGAGAACAGCTTGATCAGCATCCCTATGATTTAAGCGGAGGCCAGCAGCAGATGGCGGCTTTGATTAAGGTTTTGCTGAGGGAACCGGGGATTTTATTGTTGGATGAGCCTACAAAGGGAATGGATCGATCCCATAAGCTGCGGTTTGGAGAGCTGCTTCGAGGTCTCTGCGATGGCGGAATGGCGATTTTATGTGTGACTCATGATATGGAATTTGCTGCCGCGTTTTCTGATCGCGTAGGGATGCTATTTGATGGAAAATTAGAAGCGGCTGACCAGCCGGAAAACTTTTTCACAGATGGTTATTTTTATACGACAACAACGGCAAAGGTGACCCGTGGGATGGAGCAACAGGCAATCTTGCCGGAAAATGTGAGGCGGATATGAACCCTTTGATCATCCTTTTGGCAGTGTTTTCCTGCCTGCCTTATTATTTTAAATATGAGAGAAGAAAACCCCAGGCAAGAGAGCATGTAGTGCTGGCGGTTATGGTTGCGCTGACGGTCATATCCAGAACGATTTTTGCACCGATTCCGGGATTTAAACCGGTTGCTGCGATGACGATCATCTGCGGCATGGCATTTGGAAGAGAATCGGGATTTCTTTGCGGATCGCTAAGCGCCTTTGTGTCCAATTTCTTTTTTGGTCATGGACCTTGGACACCGTTTCAAATGATTGCTTGGGGAAGCATCGGATGGATCGGCGGTCTGCTCAACGAGAGAAGATGGATGGAAAAAAGTAAGATCTTGCTCTGTGTCTATGGTGTTTTTTCCGGAATATGGTTTTCATTGATCATGAATTGCTGGGTTCTGATTGGGGCAGGAGAGATGATTGGCTGGAAAGCATATGGAATTGTTTTTCTGACATCTCTTCCGGTAACGGCAGAATACTGTATATCCAATGTGATTTTTTTATGGGCTTTAACCAAGGTATTTATGAAAAAGCTGAGACGAGTAAAATATAAATATGGTTTTTATAAAAATCAGGAACTAGATTCATAGCTTGCAAAAGATTGGAGTGATAAAAATGAAGATATCAGAAATTTTAAAAAAGAAATCAACCATTTCATTTGAAGTATTTCCCCCAAAGAATAAAAACGGAGATATTTCATCGATATATCGAACGATTGAGAAACTGTCTGCCCTTTCACCGGATTTTATTAGTGTTACATACGGAGCCGGCGGTTCAACGAAAGGACGGACGATTGAGATTGCTTCTATGATTAAACACCAGTATGATATGGAAGCAGTCGCCCATTTGAGCTGTATTTCCTCAAAGAAAGAAGATATCCTTTGGGAATGTGAAAAATTAAAAGAGGAGTCGATCGATAATATTTTGGCTCTGCGCGGTGATTATCCGGAAGGGAGCGATGGTTTTGATACCAAGGATCTGGATTTTCGATATGCCAGTGAACTAAACGAATTTATTGGGGAAAATTTCCCTGGACAATTTTGTCTGTCCGGCGCCTGCTATCCGGAGACGCACCAGGAAGCGGATGGATTCCAGAATGATCTGCTTGCGCTGAAGAAAAAGGTAGATGCAGGGGCGGAATACCTGGTATCTCAGATCTTTTTTGACAACGACTATTTTTACCGATTGGTGCGGGAGGCAAGAAAGATCGGAATCCAAGTGCCGATTCTTGCCGGAATTATGCCGATTACCAATGCGAAGTCACTGATTCGTATGACTAGGATGTGCGGATGCAGCATCCCTTATCAATTATCGACAATGATAGAAGCCCATTATGACAATCCGGCAGTTATGCAGGAAATTGGCATCAACTACGCAGCTTGGCAGATGATCGATCTGATTACCAATGGAGTAGACGGTATCCATATTTATACAATGAACCGGCCGGAAATTGCGGAAAGTATTTTTAAGAACATTCCGAATGCGCTGAAGGAATTCCGAAGCAATGATTAGAAAACGAATGTTAAAATATCTGGGATATGGAAACGGCCAGGAACCATCCGGTGAGATAAAAAAACTTTTGGAAGAATGTCTGGAAGAAGTCAAAAAAGAAGCATGCCCCAAGGCAGTTGTTCGCAAATTTCACTTAGATCACGATCCGCTGTGCCTTCGGGAAACAGGAGATGAGATTGCCGGAAAGCAGATAGGAGAGCTTCTGGATGGTTGTGAAGAATGCCTTTTGATTGGCTGTACCCTGGGAATTTCCATCGAGCGGACAATCCGCAGGATGGAAAAAATAAATATGACGAAGGCAGTAGCGATGGATGCGGCTGCCAGTGCCTATCTGGAATGTTTTTGCGACGATTATGAGGGAAAATTAGGAATCGCTGACCGAACATTTCGGGCATGTCCGGGATATGGGGATTTTCCGTTGGAATTTAATCAAAAAATCGCGAAATTGCTGGATATTCCAAAAACATTGGGAGCTGCAGTGACAGCGTCTGATTTGCTGATTCCGCAGAAAACCATGTTGGGGATCATTGGGATTGGAACGACAGGGCAGAAGAGGAACTGCGCTGCCTGTGTAAGAAGAAAAAGCTGTTCTTTTAGAAAGCGAGGAGAAAGATGTTACGAGATAGACTAGGGAAAGACCTGCTGATCTTTGACGGAGCCATGGGAACACAGCTTCAAAATGCAGGATTGACAGCCGGAGATATTCCGGAAGAATTAAATATAAAACGTCCGGAGCTTTTAAAGTCCATTCATAAGAAGTATTTGGATGCCGGGGCAGATTTTATTACGACGAACACTTTTGGCTGCAATCGTTTGAAAATGGCGGAAGCAGGGAACGAATTGGAAGAGATGCTGCTGGCAGCGGTAAAAAATGCGAAAGAGGCAAGGAAAGAAGCAGGAAGAGAGGAAGATGCATACATCGTATTGGATATCGGGCCGATCGGACAGCTGTTGGAGCCAATGGGGACACTGTCTTTTGATGAAGCATATGATATCATTTTAGAGCAGGTCGAATTGGTAAAAGATCAGGTGGACGCAGTCTTATTTGAGACAATGAGCGACTTATATGAAGTGAAAGCAGGCGTGCTGGCGGTAAAAGAACATACAGATCTTCCTGTTTTTGTAACGATGACATTCGAGCAAAATGCAAGGACCCTTTCCGGCAATGATCCGGAGACTTTTGTCAATGTGGCGGAAGGTCTGGGAGTGGATGTTTTAGGCGTCAATTGTTCGTTAGGACCGAAAGAATTGGGTCCGATCATTGAGGAGATCTTAAAGAAGGCTTCTGTTCCTGTTTTGCTCCAGCCAAACGCAGGACTTCCGTGTTTGGAGCATGGGGAGACTCATTATCATGTAACGCCGCAGGAATATGTGCAGGAGATGGAAAAGTACATCAAAGAAGGTGCGGCAATCGTAGGAGGCTGCTGCGGAACAACACCGGAATTTATTAGGAAATTATCGGAGGCAGCGCCTGAGAAAGTGATTTCTCGCAAGGCAGAACGGCAGACGAGAGTTTCCGGTCCTACGCAAACCGTTACCTTTGGGGAACGTGTCATTGTTTGCGGGGAGCGGCTGAATCCGACCGGCAAGAAAAGAATGAAAAAAGCGCTTCAGGAAGAACGTTATGATGAATTAATTATGGAGGGGATCCGTCAGCAGGAGGCGGGAGCCCATGTATTGGATGTGAATGTAGGACTTCCGGGCATTGACGAGCCGAAAACGATGACGAAAGTAATTAAGCTTTTGCAGGAGGTGATTCCTCTGCCGCTTCAGATCGATAGTTCGGATCCTCAAGCGATAGAAAAAGCATGCCGATACTATAACGGAAAACCAATCATCAATTCCGTGAATGGAAAAGACGAAGTAATGGATGCGGTATTTCCAATTGTAAAAAAATACGGCGGTGTGGTCATTGGATTAACCTTGGATGAAGGAATTCCGAAGAAAGCAGAAGAACGATTTAAGATTGCGGAAAAGATTATCAAAAAAGCCGGAGAATATGGGATTGGAAAAGAAGACATCATTATTGACTGTTTGACATTGACTGCTTCTGCTCAGCAAAAAGAAGTGAGAGAGACTTTGCGTGCCATGAAGATGGTCAAAAAATTAGGCGTGCATACGGTGCTGGGGGTATCCAATGTTTCTTTTGGGCTGCCAAACCGTCCTCTTTTGAATCGGACATTTCTGACACTTGCCATGGAAGCAGGATTAGATCTGCCGATTATCAATCCGTTGGATGAGGAACTGATGGGGACGATTGACGCTTTCCATGTCTTATTCTATAAAGATGTGGACGGAAAAGATTATATTAAGAGGCAATCAAAAGAAACCGAGACGAAAGCGCCGGTGAAAGATAACGCTTTTCAGCTGAAAGATATGATCCTGCATGGGCTAAAAGATGAAATCGAGGGCGGAGTCCGGAAGGAATTGGAGACGAAAAAGCCGCTGGACGTCGTCAACGGAGAGATTATACCGGCGTTGAATGCAGTAGGAGAGGACTATGAGAAGGGCAAGATCTTCCTGCCTCAGCTCATCCAATCTGCAGAGACGACGAAAAAAGCGTTTGAGGTTATCAAAGAGTCTTTTGAAACCAAAGAAGGCGATGAAAAGGGTCCTGTGATTATGGCGACAGTGGAAGGGGATATCCATGACATCGGAAAGAATATTGTAAAAGTCGTTTTGGAAAGTTACGGATATCGCGTCATCGATTTAGGGAAAGATGTAAAAGTGGAGCAGGTTGTAGAGGCCAATCGAAAATACCAGCCGAAAGCCATCGGTTTAAGTGCGCTGATGACAACGACGGTCGCTTCCATGGAAAAAACCATCCAGGCTTTAAAACAAGATGGCTGTGAAGTGCCGATCTGGGTCGGAGGAGCAGTCTTAACGGAGGATATTGCACGGAATATCGGAGCGGACTATTATACGGAGGATGCAATGGCATCTGTTAATCTGTTGGAAAAAATTCTGAAATAATCTGAAAACCAGCGGTGTTATGTATAAATTTGACAAAAGACGGACAAAATGATAGAATAACTATTAAACCATGCATGGTTGTGTATACAATCTGCATACGGAATGGGGTGAATTTCATGACACAATTAGACCTGCAGAGAGTTCGTCAGTCAATCAATCAACAAGTTGGGAACAGAATCAAAATCAGCGCAAATCGAGGACGCCACAAATTTGAAACTGCCAAGGGAGTTATCAGAGAAACGTATCCGAATATTTTTTTAGTGGAGATCGAGGATGAGTCTGGAAAGGACCAGAATAAGACCGTCAGCTTCAGCTATCAAGATGTCATTACGAGAGATGTACGGATGATGCTGTTAGAAAATTAATTGAATGATGAAGGCATAGAATCCTTCCTGTCAGAATATATTGGTATATACAGACAGGGAGGAATTTTTATGGAATTTAATAAGAAAGATTTTTATGGAATTGCATCGAAAGATAGAAAACAAGTCCAGATTACGATCGATCAGGACTGCAATGTGCCGGATACAAAACCGGATGTGGAAAAAATGATCCAGACCAAGGGAACGGTTCTGATACAAGAAACGGAGATGATGGTGGACCGAATTCGGATGAAAGGAGAATTTCGGTTCCAGGGACTTTATGGAACCAACGATCCGCGGACGTTTTTGGAATCTCTCGAATATTCTCTGCCGTTTGAGGAATATATACATATGGATGGAGTGGTTCCGGCGGATTATGTAAAGGTGACTTATACGATTGATGACATCAATACAGTATTGATCAATTCGAGGAAATTAAGTATTCGGGTTCTTTTGTCTTTCATTCTGCAGGTAAATGAGGAAATGAAGGAAGAAGCGATTGTGGATATTTATGACGAAGGGGTATCCACATTAAAAAAAGAAATTCAGGTGACTGATCTGATCGTGAATAAAAAGGATGTTGCCAGGTTAAAGGAAGAACTGGTGCTTCCGGCAAATAAATCGAATATCTATCAGATTTTATGGAGCCAGGTGGACATTGAGAATCTGCAGGGAAAACTGGGAGACCACGCCATAGAGATCCAAGGGGTCATGCATGTATTTCTGCTGTATCTGGGAGAGGATGAACAAGTTCCGGTTCAATATGCACGATGGGAGGTTCCGATTCATACAGAGACAGAATGTTATGAATGTGCACCGGGAATGGTAGGACGGATTGGACTGACTCTTGGAAGTCAGCAGATGGAAGTAAGGCCGGATGCCGATGGAGAGGAACGGCTGATATCGCTGGACGTGACTTTAGAATGTGATATTAAAATCTATGAGGATCAGACACTGTCTTATGTAGATGACGGTTACACAACGAGATCGCGCCTTGTTCCGGAATATGAAATGTTTGATTTCGAGACACTGATCGGAAAAAACCAGGCAATTATGAAAGCAGTGAAAAATTTCCCAATCAAACAGGAACCGGGGAAATTACTGCAGGTTCTGACCGTAAAAGGAAGCTGCAGCGTGGATGAAGTGGAAGTCACCGAAGAAGGTCTTAAAGTAGAAGGAGTCTGGATGGCAGATGTCCTTTTTCTGTCTACCGAAGATCAAATGCCGGTCATGAGTGATTCTTATATAGAACCATTTTCATTCTTTGTGGAAGCCAAGGGCTTGACCGGAGAAGACGATTATCAGCTGGATGTAAGATTAGATCAAATGACCGGAGTACCAACAGAAGGAAATGAGATCGAGATCAAAGCCGCGATTGTGTTCGATTTCATTTCTTTTCGGAAGAAACGGCAAAGGGTCATGGTTGATATGAAGGAAGAACCTTTGGATTATGAAGCAATCCAAAAAATACCGGGTATCATTGGCTATATAGTAAAAGAAGGAGATAGTCTCTGGTCCATTGCGAAAAATTATTTTACGGCGATTGAAAGCATACGGGAACAAAATGAGGATGTAGAAGAGGTAAGTCCGGGAGATCGTCTTTTGATCGTAAAAGAAATGGGAAGAAGGTAAGAAACAAAGTCTAAAACCGGGGAAATAAAGATTGCATTTTTTTTAGAACAATATTATAATATTTTGTATACATGATAGAAAAAAAGATGGTCAGGCTGGCGGAAGGAGCATGGAATGGATAGCATTGTTCTAAAATCTTATGGGAAAATCAATCTTGGACTTGACGTTGTCAAAAGGCGTCCCGACGGGTACCATGAAGTCCGCATGATCATGCAGACCGTGGGACTTTATGATACTTTGACGATGAAGAAGCAAAAAAAAGATGAGATTACAATGAGATGTGATCTTTCATTTTTGCCAACGGACCAGAAGAATCTGGTTTATCAGGCTGCAGCGCTCATGAAAGAGAAATACGGAATTTCAGCCGGTGTTGAAATCAATCTGAGGAAGAGAATACCGGTAGCTGCCGGGATGGCAGGAGGAAGTTCAAACTGCGCGGCAGCGATTAAGGGAATGAATCAAATATTCGATCTGAAGTTATCCACGGAAGAAATGTGCGAGATCGGAGTTTCTCTGGGAGCAGATGTTCCGTATTGTATTTGGGGCGGAACAGCGCTGGCAGAAGGAATCGGAGAGAAGCTGACAAGGATATCCCCAATGCCTGACTGCCAGATTTTGATTGCAAAACCTGGTATCAGTGTGTCTACCGCATTTGTCTATAAGAATCTTCCGTTGGATCAGCTGCAGCACCATCCGGATATCGATGGAATGTTACGGAATTTGGAAGAGAAAGATCTGGATGGAATTTGCAGCAAGTTGGAAAATGTCCTGGAAACCGTGACGATACCGAGGTATCCGATCATTCGTCAAATAAAGGAACATTTGCTCACGATGGGAGCAGAAGGAGCTTTGATGAGCGGAAGCGGTCCGACCGTTTTTGGAATTTTTAAGGAAAAAAAGACGGCGAAGAAAGCGCTGGAGTCATTAAGAAGCATTCAGGAAGTGAAACAGGCATACGTGGTCGAACCAGTACAACAATAGAGGAAGCAGGAGGAAGAAACGATGAGTGATAAGCTAAAAGTAAATATGAATGAATATTTGCCGCTTCGTGACGTAGTATTCAATACACTGCGTCAGGCGATTATTACCGGTGAATTTGCGCCGGGAGAACGTTTGATGGAGATTGCCCTTGCCAATCGATTAGGAGTCAGCCGTACTCCGGTCAGAGAGGCAATCCGAAAACTTGAACTGGAAGGATTGGTTGTTATGATTCCGCGGAAAGGAGCGGAAGTGGCGAAGATCACAGAGAAAGATTTAAGAGATGTTTTGGAAGTCCGCAGTTCATTGGAAGAGCTGGCTGCGGAACTTGCTACAGAACGAATGAATGATGAGATCAAAGCAAAATTGGAAAAAGCTCTGCAGAATTTCAAGGAAGCAATTGAATCGGAAAATAATGCCGCAATCGCAGACAGGGATGTGGAATTCCATGATGTGATTTTTGAAGCCACGGGAAATGCAAGACTAATCCAGATCATCAGCAATCTGAGAGAGCAGATTTATCGCTATCGTTTGGAATATGTGAAAGATACAGAGTATCATGTAACCTTGTTAAAGGAGCATCAGGAACTGGTAAAAGCGATGTCCGAAGGGAAGAAAGAAGAAGCTAGGAAAATTATGAAAAAGCACATCGATAACCAGGAAATGACTGTGATACGAAATATAAAAGAAGAAAATTAAAAATAGAATGTAACAAAGAAGCCTTTTGATCAGTGATTCTAAATTGATCAAAAGGCAGGCGGAGAATCCTGCGCGGCAGGATTCTTTTTCTTTTTTCAGAGGAAACTTCATCTCTATGGAATAATAAAAGTCTTTTTCCACATAATAACAGCAGATATGGAAAGAGAAAGGCGGTTATTATGGATCAGTTTCACGGAAGGGATCACAAATTAAAAGGAAGCATTTCAGCGAACCTGAAAGAAAATATCAGATATATGGAAATGGTTCTTAAAGATTGCAATGATCTGATCAAAAAAGAATTTCATATTGGAAGATCTAAAGAGCAAAAAATTTATGTTGTTTATGTGGATGGACTGGTTAATGTAGATATGATTCAGGAATCGATTGTAAAGCCTTTGCTGACAGAAGATTTTGGGGAATCGGAAGAAATGTTCGATTGGAGCATTATAGAAAGCGCAGATCGAAAGTGGATTTCGAATATGGAAGAAGCAGTGACTGGAATTCTGGCCGGAAATACCGTGCTGTTCTTTGATGGAATGAATCAGGCAATCCAGATATCAACCAAATTTTTCCCAAATCGAGGGGTGCAGACCGCAGATCAAGAGGTCGCAATGGTTGGTCCGAAAGATAGTTTTAATGAAAGTCTCCGAACCAATACGGCATTAATACGGCGGAGGATTCGAGATACCCGACTCAAGGTTCTGCAGAAGCAGGTGGGAACCAGGAGCAAAACGGATTACGCAGTCATGTATGTAGAAGATTTGGCATCTGAGGATATCGTAGATAAAATTCAGGATGAAATAGAGAAAATATGCGTGGATGGGATTTTTGACAGTGGTATGTTGGAACAGTTTTTAGAAAAAGATGCCAAGACGCCCTTTCCTATGTATCAGTTGACGCAAAGACCGGATAAAGCAGCCAGTGGATTAATGGAAGGAAGAGTTGCGGTAATTGTGGATAATTCTCCAATGGCAATGCTCCTTCCGGTAACGATGAATGTTTTCTTTCAAGCCAGTGATGACTATTATAATCGGTGGGAGACGGCGACATTTGCAAGGATTTTACGATATATATCGGCATTTTTAGCAGTGGGACTTCCGGGATTTTATGTTGCGATTGCCAGCTTTCATCCGGAAGTTTTGCCGACCCCTTTTCTTTTGGCGCTTGTTTCCGCCAGAGAGGGGGTGCCTTTTCCTGTTGTTGTAGAGGTCCTTTTGATGGAACTTGCATTTGAACTTTTGAGAGAAGCTGGAATTCGGCTGCCAGGACAGTTAGGAGGAACCATTGGCGTCGTAGGAGGACTGATCGTGGGACAGGCTGCGGTAGAAGCGCATTTGGTCAGCACGATTGTAGTGATTGTTGTGGCATTGACAGCCATTGCTTCTTTTTCGATTCCCAATGAAATTTTTACAGGAGCGTTTCGGCTGTTGAAATTTTTCCTGATCATTATGTGTGCAGTTTGGGGGCTGTATGGATTTTTCCTCGGCTTTTTGGCAATTTTTCTGCATTTGTTTCAGCTGGAAAGTTATGGGGTTCCATATATGTATCCGACGACGGCCAAAGGAGGAGATAAGACAATGGCATTTCAGGATTATGTCATCCGTTCCCCTCTGAAACGGATGAAACTGCGTCCGGAATTTACCAAGAATGGCGCCAGAAGGAGGCAAAAGGAGGACGGAGATGGAAGATAGCAGGCAGCAGATTACTGCAAAACAGGGGAATCGAATTTTTATTTTAGAAATTTTTTCTGCCGCAGCTCTTTTTCTGCCGCAGATGGCTTTGAAAGAAAATCGCCACAGCGCGGTACTTTCGGTGGCGGTGGTATGGGTCTTGACTGGTTTTTATGTGCTGGCGGCGTCAAAGACTGCCAAAGGAATTCCGATGGAGCGTGTGCTGAAAGAATATCGCTGGGCAGCACTTCTTTATTATGTTCGATTTTTAATCAACGGAGCCTTCTTTTATGCTTATGTCATTTTTATGGCAGAAACTTATATGCTGAGGCAGAAACAGAGTATTGTGGTGGGATTGCCCCTGCTGCTTTTGGCTTATCAGATGAATCATAAAGGTTTGCGGGGCAGAGGAAGAGCCATGGAAGGAATCTTTTGGTTCGTTTTGCTTCCGGTTATTTTTGTTCTGCTGTTAAGTGCCGCAGATCTTTCTTTTCATGAGATAGCAGTTACTTCCTTCCAATGGAAGGAATTTTTAAAAGGCAGTTTGCTGCTGCTTGCGCTGCTGCACCCGATCGAGCTTGTATGGTTCTATCGGGGAAGTATGGAAGGAGGAGGGATGAAATTCAAGACGTTTTTTGCAGTGGGACTGCTGTTTCTTGGAATATTTTTGGCAGTGGTTGGCTCTTTGGGAGTCGAATTGACAATGCTTGATGATAACCCTGTCATGTCCATGGCACAGGGAGTTGCTATACCCGGAGGGCTTATGGCAAGGCTTGATATTTTTCTGATTGCTTTTTGGATTGTCGGTGTATTCTGTGTACTCAGCGGATATCTTTTTTATGGAAATGAAGGGATTGAGCAGGCTTTTGGAAGGAAAGGCAAAATTTTGGGAAGAATCTTATCTTATGGAGGGCTGCTTCTTGGTACGAATTTTCTTCTCTCTTATTGGGATATGATTTGGGAACATTTCTCCCTTTTTCTCTATGGGAATCTTGCAGCAGGGCTGCTGCTGCCGATGATTTTATTTTTGCTGATTCGAAGGAGGATGGATCATGAAACGAAGAAGTAAGTACGGATTGCTTATTGGGATGCTTTTTTTGCTGGCGCTGGGAGTATCAGGATGCGGAGACCGAAAAGATATCGAGGACAGCAGTTATGTGCTTGCTATGGGATTTGAAAAGATCAACGATAAATACCTGGTACGCTATTCTTATGGAGATTTTAGTAAAGAAGGGAGCAACTCCGGAACGAAAGTACCGTCGAAATCGATTACTTTCCTGGCAGATTCCTTTGCGGACGCAAACAGAATATGGGAACAATATCAGCCGAAAAAATTAAATTTCGGGCATTTAAAAACAGTGATTTTCGGGAATGGACAAAAAGATGAGAAAATCATAGAAGAATTGTTGGGACATCCGCAGATTGCGAAATCTGTTTTTGTTTTGGAGACAAAGAAGAACCTGAAAGAAGTGTTTTCCATTGAGAAAGATTTGCCGGTTTCCTTTGGAGAATATGTGGCGGAAGCGGTGGAAAATTCTCGGAAAATAGAAGAACCAAAAGAACTTACGCTGGGAAGGATCTATCAGAAGACTCCTTGATTTTGGAAGGAAATGTTTGAGATCATAGCAGGATGGAGACATGTACTGATTTGTTTATAGTTGTTTATAATTTGTTTAGAAAATTTTATTTCCTATACATTGTATCAGGCGAGAATTCTGATATACTAAAACCATAGTTTTTCATATATTTTTAATCCTCTCTTTTCATTTGATAAAAGAAAGATCCTTCTGGGGACAGCGGGATCTTTTTTTATTTCCTTAGGAAATTTCATCCCTATGAAATAAAAAACATTTCACTAGAAAATCTACTTTTTTCCCTGAAATAAATATGATATGATGTCATAAAATGTGAACGCGATGAAGCAGAATGGAGGTCTGGAGTGTTTGATATCCAGGAGGAATTGAAGAAACTGCCGGCAAAACCGGGAGTTTATTTAATGCATAACGACAAAGATGAAATTATATATGTGGGCAAGGCAATTAAGCTTTGCAATCGTGTCCGCCAGTATTTTCAGGACAGCCGAAATCTTTCTGTAAAGATCCAGCATATGGTACAGAACGTAGCGTATTTTGAGTATATTATCACGGATTCCGAGCTGGAAGCGTTGGTTCTGGAAAGCAATCTGATCAAAGAGCACAGGCCAAAGTACAATACGATGCTGAAGGATGATAAAAACTATCCGTATATTAAGGTGACGACCAATGAAGATTATCCAAGGATTGTCCTGGCACGTAAAATGAAACAGGATGGCTGTAAATACTATGGCCCTTATACCAGTGCGGGAGCTGTCAATGACACGATCGAACTTCTGCGGAAGATATTTCGAATACGGACATGCGCCAGAAAGCTGCCAAGAGATATCGGAAAGGACAGACCATGTCTTTATTATCAGATTAAGCAGTGCAATGCTCCTTGCCAGGGCTACATATCCAAAGAAGATTACGGGAAACAGATCGATCAGGCGATTGGCTTTTTGAATGGAAATTACAAAGACGTTGCAAGGGATTTAAAAGAGAAAATGGAAGCGGCGTCAAGCCAGCTGGAATTTGAACAGGCTATGGAGTACAGAGATCTCCTCAAAAGCATTCAAAAAATCATGGATCGTCAGAAGATCAATACGCAGGGGTTCGAAGACCGGGATATGATTGCTATGGCAAAAGATGAAAAAGATGCCGTTGTCTCTATTTTTTTTGTACGTCAGGGAAAGCTCCTGGGAAGAGAACATTTTCATATGGAACTTAACGAGGAGACGCAGGACGGAGCAATCCTGGGGGCTTTTGTAAAGCAATTCTATGCAGGCACGCCGTATCTGCCAAGTGAGATCTTTCTTGAATATCCGATTGAAGATATGGATACGATTGAGAAATGGCTTGGAAAGAAAAGAGGCGGCCGAGTTCGGCTCTACGTACCGGTTAGGGGAACGAAACACCGAATGATTGAGATGGCAAAAGAGAATGCGAAGAATGTTCTTCGTATGGATCGCGATAAGCTGAAACGAGAAGAAAAGAGGACGATCGGAGCAGTCCATGAGATCGAAAGGCTCCTTGGAATCCGGGGGCTTGATCGAATGGAGGCGTTTGATATTTCCAATATCAGCGGATTTCAGACGGTAGCATCCATGGTTGTATTTGAAAAAGGGAAAGCAAGACGGCAGGATTATCGAAAGTTCCGTCTTAAGACAATCGAAGGTCCGGATGATTATGCCAGCATGGAAGAAGTTTTGACAAGAAGATTCCTGCATGGGAAAAAGGAACTGGAAGATTTGCAGAAAGAGGGAAAAGATGAGAATCTGGGAAGTTTTACAAAATTTCCGAATTTGATTTTAATGGATGGCGGAAAAGGACAGGTAAATGTAGCGGAGAGAGTGCTTAGCCGGCTGAATCTTCAAATACCGGTTTGCGGTATGGTCAAAGACGACAATCACAGAACCAGAGGTCTGTATTATCATAATGAGGAGATTTTGTTCCCAAGAAATAGTGAAGCTTTTTTATTGGTTACAAGAATACAGGATGAAGCTCATCGGTTTGCGATCGAATACCATCGTTCTTTGAGAGGAAAGGGACAAGTTCATTCTGTACTGGATGATATCAAAGGAGTGGGACCAAAGCGCAGGAAGGCTCTTATGAGGTATTTTAAGGATCTTTCGGAGATCAGGAAGGCGACGCCGGAAGAGCTTTTGAAGGTACCGGGAATGAATCGAACGACTGCAGAAAAAATATACAGTTTTTTTCATTCTTCTCAGGCGTAAAATATGATAAAATAGATATAATAAATACTTATACCGGAGAACAAGAAGGGAGATATGGCTATGAATAAGGAGCATAAGGTTTCCGTATATGATATGGTAAAGCATTTTGGACTGAAGGAAATTATTCCGGAGATCAACACTCGGGAAATCTTTATCAAGCAAGCCGAGATCAATCGTCCGGCACTGCAGCTTGCAGGCTATTTTGAACATTTTGCCAGCAAACGTCTGCAGATCATTGGCAACGCAGAGTATCGATATCTGCAGGAGATTCGAAAAGATGACGCAACAGAAGGCATTATTTTTGAGCGCTTATTTCGTTCCAAGATACCATGTCTCGTATTTTGCAATGATTTAGAACCGAATAACCGCATGATATATATTGCGAAAAAGTATAATGTACCGCTTTTGGTGACTGGCGAGACTACATCGGAATTTATGGCGGAAGTCATACGGTGGCTGGGCGTAGTACTTGCTCCGAGCATTTCGATCCACGGAGTTTTGGTAGATGTGTTTGGAGAGGGAATCTTGATCACCGGGGAGAGCGGTATTGGAAAAAGTGAGGCTGCCCTGGAACTGATCAAACGTGGACATCGGCTGGTATCCGATGACGTGGTAGAGATCAAACGAGTCAGCAAAGAAACTCTGGTCGGTTCTTCTCCGGAGGTTACCAGGTTCTTTATTGAGCTTCGAGGAATCGGCATTATTGATGTCAGGAAGCTGTTTGGAGTTGAAAGTGTGAAGATGACCCAAAATATCGATTTGGTCATCCAGCTGGAAGATTGGAACAAAGAGACGGATTATGACCGGCTTGGTCTGGACGAGAAATATGTGGAATATCTTGGGAACAAAGTTGTAGCACATTCGCTTCCAATCCGTCCAGGAAGAAACCTGGCAATTATTGTTGAGGCAGCGGCAATCAATCACAGGCAGAAGAAGATGGGTTACAATGCTGCAGAAGAACTTTATAAACGTGTTACCGGGCAGATTACGGAGGGCGAAAGATAATGAAGAAATTATATGGTATTGATGTTGGAGGAACAACGGTAAAGATGGGATTATTTTCCGAAGACGGAGAATTGATCGAGAAATGGGAAATCCCAACCAGAACAGAAGAAAACGGAAAGTATATTCTGGAAGATATTGCAGAAGCAATTAAAGAAAATATAGAGAAACATCAGATTTCCAAAGAAGATCTTGCAGGAGTCGGTGTTGGTGTGCCGGGTGCGGTCCTTGATTTTACCAAAGTAAACGAATGCGTGAACTTAGGATGGGGAAGCGTAGATGTTGGAAAAGAATTATCCGAAAGAGTGGAATGTCCGGTTAGAGTCAGCAATGATGCCAATGTAGCGGCGCTTGGAGAACTCTGGACAGGAGCAGCAGCAGATTATAAAGATGCGGTCATGGTAACACTGGGAACCGGAGTCGGCGGCGGAATCATCATTGACGGTCACATTGTAGACGGAAGCCGAGGTTACGGCGGAGAGATCGGTCATATGACAGTAGATCCGACAGATGACAGAGTATGCAACTGTGGAAAGACCGGATGTCTGGAGCTGTACGCTTCTGCAACAGGAATCGTATATGAGACGAAGAAAGCGATGAAAAACAGTGATGAGGCAACAGCGCTGAGAGATCTGGATGAAATCACCGCAAAAGATATCTTTGATCTTGCAAAAGAAGGAGATGCTTTTGCGATGAAACAAGTAGATCAGCTTGGACAGAAGCTGGCTTTGGCATTTGGAAATATTGCGCTGATGATCGATCCGGAAGTTTTTGTTATCGGAGGCGGTGTCTCAAGAGCCGGACAGATCCTTTTAGACGCGATTTCAAAACACTATGGTACATATACTTTTGGAAAAGCAAAAGAAGGTAAATTTTTGCTGGCAACATTGGGCAACGATGCCGGAATCTTTGGCGCTGCCAGCCTGATGCTTTAGGAAGCAGCAGAGAATGGAGGAATCATGGATACAATAATTGAACAATTAAAAGAAGTGCTGGAAGAGGATCAGATCCTGACAGAAGAGCCGATGCGCAAACATACGACTTTTCGTATCGGAGGACCTGCAGATATCTTTGTGATTCCAAAGACCATAGAGGATGTAGCAAAAGTCTGCTCTATTGCAGGAAAAGAGGAGATCCCTCTGTTTGTTTTAGGAAATGGAAGCAATCTTCTTGTCGCAGATCAGGGAATGGATGGCATCGTCCTGCAGATTTATAAAAATTTCAGCGGAATCTCAGCAGATGGCAATGAATTGACGATCAAAGCCGGAACATTATTGAGTACGGCGGCAAAAGCTGCCCTGGCAGAAGGACTGACAGGATTTGAATTTGCAGGAGGTATTCCGGGAACCTTTGGGGGAGCGGTTGTCATGAATGCCGGAGCGTATGGAGGAGAGATCGTACAGGTATTAAAAGAAGTGACAGTGCTGACACAGGATGGAGAAGTCAAAACGATCCCGGCAAAGGAACTGGAACTCGGATATCGAACAAGCAATATCATTAGGAACGGGTATGTTGTTCTAAGCGGAACGATTGCTTTGGAAAAAGGTGATCCAAACGAGATCAAGGCTAAGATGGATGAATATTCTTTGGCCAGAAAGACAAAACAGCCGTTGGAGCTGCCAAGCGCCGGAAGTACTTTTAAGCGTCCGGAAGGCTAT
Organism: Candidatus Anaerostipes excrementavium; assembly: GCA_019114985.1. Taxonomy (GTDB): domain Bacteria; phylum Bacillota; class Clostridia; order Lachnospirales; family Lachnospiraceae; genus Anaerostipes; species Anaerostipes excrementavium. Next base: position 10,210 of record DXEM01000014.1, on the reverse strand, counting down.
TTTGCAGGAAAACTGATCCAGGATGCAGGACTTCGCGGCTATCAGGTCGGCGGAGCCAGAGTATCGGATAAGCATTGTGGTTTTGTGGTCAACCAGGAAGATGCAACAGCGGCAGATGTAATGCATCTGATCGAAGATGTACAAAGGATCGTAAAAGAGAAGTTTGATGTGGTGCTGGAGCCGGAAGTAAAACGTGTCGGCCGATTTTGAAGAGGAAAAAGTATGAGATTTGTAATCGTCACAGGAATGTCAGGGGCAGGAAAAAGCAGCGCTTTAAAGATGCTGGAAGATATCGGATATTTTTGTGTGGATAATCTTCCGATTGAATTGCTGGATAAATTTGCGCAGATTACTCTTGATAAGACTGTAAAAATACAAAATGTTGCGTTAGGGATGGATATCCGAAGCGGCGAAGGAATTAAGGAACTGGAAGAAGAACTGAACGAGATCCGAGAGATGGGAATTTCCTTTGAGATTTTGTTCTTAAATGCCAGCAACCGAATTTTGTTAAAACGTTATAAAGAAACCAGACGCAATCATCCGCTGTCCCGAGATGGAAGAGTCGAAGACGGAATTGCCAAGGAGCGGGAGGAAATGAAATTCCTGCTGAAAAAAGCGACTTACGTTATCGATACCAGTCAGCTGCTGATTCGGGAATTAAAGGAAGAGATTGATCGAATCTATGTCGGAGGAGAGGTAAATGAACGTTTCCAGATTGCAGTAGTATCTTTTGGATTTAAGTTCGGAATTCCTGCAGATGTAGATTTGGTATTCGATGTACGCTTCCTGCCAAATCCATTTTACGACTTGTCTTTGCGGCCATTGACGGGAAATGATAAACCGATCCAGGAGTTTGTCATGAAGCATGAGGAAGCTTCTCAATTTTTAGAAAAGCTGTATGATATGATGGAATTTTTGATTCCCAATTATATTCGGGAAGGCAAATACAATTTAGTTGTCGGCATTGGATGTACAGGAGGGAAACATCGCTCCGTGACCATTGCGAATGCGCTGGCAAAGGAATTGAAAAAATTGCCATATTCGGTTAAGGTCGAGCATAGGGATATAACGAGGTAGCAAATGTCATTTTCAAGCAACGTAAAAGAGGAATTATCAAGAAATGAAACCGGGGCCAGGCACTGCAGGATTGCAGAGCTGGCCGGGTTTTTAAAATTCTGCGGAGAGATTTCTGAAAAAGAAGGACAATATCATGTGCAGGTCCATACGGAATCGGTACACGTAGCCAAGAGATTTTATACATTGGTTAAGAAAATATTCGATCTGGATGTCAAAATTCATATCAACCGCAATGAATTCTTGAAAAAAAGTCGAAATTATACAGTTTCTATTGACAATCATCCCGATTGTGTTTTATTATTGAAGGCAGTGAAATTACTGGACAACGAAGACTTTGGCTTGGTGCTTCAAAATACATGCTGCAAAAAAGCATATATTCGCGGAGCATATCAGGCAGCAGGGTCAATGAGTGATCCGGAAAAGAACTATCATTTCGAAATTGTTTCGACAGATGAAAAAACTGCGTGTCAATTAAAAGAAGTCTTGAATTTTTTTGACTTAGATGCTAAAATTGTTGTGCGGAAAAAGTATTACGTCGTTTATATGAAGGAAGGAGCTAAGATTTCGGATGTATTAAGTCTCATGGGAGCCCATGTAGCGATGATGGAGTTCGAGAATGTCCGAATCCTCAAAGAGATGCGTAATACGGTGAATCGAAGAGTGAACTGTGAGACAGCGAACATCAGCAAAACGGTTCTGGCAGCGGTTAAGCAGGCAGAGGACATTAAGTATATCATGAATCATAAAGGTCTTCATCATCTAAGCCAAGGTTTGCAGGACATTGCTTATTTACGTTTGGAGAATCCAGAGGCCACCTTGAAGGAACTTGGCGATATGCTGGATCCCCCGGTTGGTAAATCCGGAGTGAATCATCGTCTGAAGAAAATAAGCAAGATGGCAGAGGAAATGAGATTAGGAGGAAAAGAATGATTTCTAAAAATGTCAAAGTACAGGCAGCGTTGAAGGAAGAAGACAGACCGATTGCATTTCTTGTACAGATGGCAAGCCAGTTTGAAAGCAGAATCTTATTCGAGGCAGGGAATAAACAGGTGAATGTGAAGAGCATTATGGGAATGATGGGCCTGGGTCTGCATCAGATAGAAGATCTGACTGTTGTTGCGGATGGCATTGATGAAGAAGAGGCAGTTTCTCAGATCGAAGGTTATCTTACAAAAGGAGCATAGTTTCATCTATGCTTTCATATATGCCGAAATAGCTCAGTTGGTAGAGCACTTCACTCGTAATGAAGGGGTCGCCGGTTCAAGTCCGGTTTTCGGCTTTCAAGAAATGGCGTATTTACGCCGTTTGCGGCAAAGAAGAAGCACCCGGTTGGGTGCTCTTTTACGTTTTATAGGGGTTTTGACTACTATTTGACTACTACTGTCTCAGAATTTAAAATTTTTGCTAAGCTATCAACGGCTTCCTGCTCTTTTTTATACAAAGAATGTGCATAAATATTCATTGTTGTCGACGTCTGCTGATGGCCAAGAAGACTGGAAACAGTTCGAACATCTGTGTTTTCAGATATTAATAATGTTGCATTTGTGTGTCTTAAGCTATGTAGGGTAATTTCCGGAAGCTTTTTATCTGGATCCTGAATAGCAGTATTGCACATCTTGATGACGCTTTTAAATTTATTGTATGGAGTGGATAAATACATCTGTTTTCCGTCTTGCTGAATAAATATCTTTTGTTGATCGTTTCGCTTTCCGCTCCATTTGTCTCCTATGGATAGCATATATTCTTTTTGCTGTTTTTTTAATTTCAGAATATCATCTGCAAGAAATTGAGGAAGGGGGACTTTTCTGGATCTATGTCCTTTTGTTGACTTATCAATCATTCGATTATTTAGAAAAGCTGTACTTTTATTTATGTCCAAAATCCTGTCTTTATAAGAAAAATCTTTCCATTCAAGTGCGATCAATTCACCGCGCCTCAATCCACAAAAAATTAGTATTTCAAACATTACGATAAACTGAAAATCAAGAGGTTTGTATTCCGTGTATCCCTTTACCTCATAATAAGCCCCTGTATTGGATTTTCTTTGCCTATCCTTATATTGTATAGGCAAAGGCGTCTTGATTAATTCCAGGAAGGTCTGAGCTTGTTCAAGTGACCAACATTGCACATCTTCTACATGATAGTCTGTCTTTGGTTTAAAAACATCCTGACATGGATTATATTTAATAATCCGCCATTTTTTTGCGATCTTGAAAAGTCCAGAAAGTATATTATGTATTTTAGAGATAGTCGTTGCAGAATTTCCAGCTTGCTGTAGCTTATCGTATAAAGTTTGAATGGTAAGCGGATAAATTGAGGACATCTTTAAGTGTCCAATCTCTCTCATGACTTTTCCGTTGATCTGCAGATCATATCCTTCGATCGTTGTTTGCTCCAGGTTATTTTTCGCATATTTTTCTTTCCATTCTTCGTAATATTGCCGGAAAGAAATTTTATCTCCGGTGATTCGTCCGCCTTCCAAAATTTCTTTTTCAAATTCTCTGGCAAACTTTTCTGCTTCTTTGCGTAAAGTTTTCTCAGATTTCTTATACCCTTTCTCCGTATAAAGATCAGGCTTAAATGTCGTCTGTTCAAAAATCTTGTTCATTTCTGCGTCGTATCCAAGGGATACAGTAATTAAAAAAGATTTCCCTCTTTTTCGGATACTTGCCATACATCATCACTCCTTAAATTAGGGTACAAAAAATACACCCTACTAATTTTGTAGAATGTATGATATAATTCTAGTATCGGTCTAGGAATATACATCATACATTACGTTGATAGGTTCCTAAGATTTCCGTCCGGTTGCCGCCGGGCGGTTTTCTTTTTTTGATTAATTAATAAATTCAACTTTTTCTACAGAGGCAGAAGGTATTGTGATTTCACCTCCAAGTGTAGATTGGTATGTTACCAAACCTGCTGAAATGCCGTAGAATCTAATTACATCATCTTCTAAAATTCTTTTATCTAATGAATCTCTATCTACGACAATAAATATTACATCGTCATATCCATCTTTTGTGGCAAGGCGAATTTGCGTCTGGTCATTTTCGTTGTCCTCCATTACCTGTACAACCGTGCCTTGGAATGTAATCCGTTCATAAGTATATTTATCAGGATTTCTAGCTAAATCATCATATGTAATTTGAGGATTGTAATCTTTTTTTGTAAGTTTTTTCTCCGTAGTGGCCTCAGTAGTAGCCTTGGTTGTAGCTTCAGTAGTTGCTTTTGTTGTGGATTCGGTAGTAGCTTCCGTCGTAGTTTCATTAGTAGCCTTCTTTTTTTCATCCTCTTCGTCTGCTGAACCTCCGATAACAGCAAAAACAATAATAATGATAATAATCCATTTCAGCTTTCCACCTTTTTTCTTTTCTGTTTTGTCTTTTTTCATAATGTTCCTCCTATAGTATAAAAAATATGTTATAATGATTTAGTCATATAGTACACCACAGAGTATATGACTGCCGTCTAGTTGCCGCTGGACGGCTTTTTTTATTTAAATGGCAGATGGATATAATCCATATTCTTCCCCCCTATTTTAGTTTTAACTTTATAAGTTCCTGACTGTATCCCAACATTCGTGAGAATTGTTCGATGGTAAAATTCTGGTATTCTAATAGTGTTTCATCTGGAACCAAGAGTTCCATAGCGAATTTATTTGCTTCGATTTCGTATTTCGCTGTATTGAACCCTGTATAAGTATCCATAAAAATGGCATTTGATTTTTTATGTAACATCATGTGTCCGAGCTCATGAGCACAGACAAAAACTTGTTCATGGTACGGAAGCGAATCATCTATATAAATCAAATTGTTTCTCTGAAAATACTGATAGAAGCCTTTTACTCCGACCAATGGAACGAATACAAGAATAATATTTAATCCTTTTATAATTTCAAAAGGGTTTCTTGAATGATGCTGCCTGGCAAGTTTATTTGCCATTTTTTTAATGTCCATCATTAAATCGGTCCTTTTTATACTTTTTAGGTGTATATTTTTCTTTGTTCTTTTTCTTTGCCATCGCCATGCCAATTTCCATTGCATTTAAAATAGATTCTATTGCTTCTGGGCTAGCTGGATCACCTTCGAACATTAGGCCTTCTTGCGATGTTAATTTTTCTTTTGTTTCATTTAAGATTTTTTCTATCTGTTTAGTATCTCTTTGGGTTAATTCAGGCTTATCTTCCATTAAATCTCCAATACTGACGCCTAACCAATGTGCAATCTTTTCTATTTTGTCGGCTCGCGGCATTTTGTTTGCGTTACACCAATCAGAAGCTGTTGCAGATGATACGCCCATGTATTTACAAAGGTCTGATTGATTTTTCCCGGAAGAAGCCAAATAATAATTTAATTTTTTTGCAAATATTTCTCGCAAAGTTTTTTCTGCCATTTTTATCCTCCTTCCTAAATAACTTATCTGTAATTGAATTATATAATGTTATTTGAAATATATCAAGCTTAAAACGAAAAAAAGTTTATATGATATGAAAAAGATTTAGCTTTTAGCTTGACATCTAGCTAAAAGCGAGTATAATAAAAACTAGCTTAAAGCTAAGATATCAAGGAGGTGAATACTTAAATGCAAATATCTATTAAAGGTGCAAGAGCAGAAAAAGGAATGACTCAAAAAGAAGTCGGAATTATTATGGGTGTAACCCCAGAAACGATTTCAAATTGGGAAAGAGGAATCACGGCTCCATCGGCACCTCAATTAATAAAGTTATGTGGCGTGTATGGAGTTAACTTGTCAGATATTTATTTAGATAAAAAACTAGCTAAAAGCTAGAAACAAAAAGAGAAAGATAATGAAAAGAGGCGGCGTAAACAAAAAGACTGATGGAAGCGCTATTTCCACCAGTTTTTTGCCAAATTTTTTTACCCTATGTACTTTGCAGGCTTTCACCACACTCGATAGCGCCAAGCGCTTCTATGAAATACTTTGTCACTTTAATAAAGGGAAGTGGAGGTGAAAACTTAGAAGGATTCAATATAAGTTGAAAGAAGGTGAGAGAATGTCAGATTTAAAAGTTCCGCGTATGCGGACGGTAACAGAAATTGTTGAGTATTTTAAAAAGCATGATCCAGATACAAAGATAAATCAATGGAATGTCCGCAGAATGTTGAAAGCAGGGGAAATTCCATATGAAAAAGCAGGTACCAGATATTTAATTAATCTGGACTTGTTCATAGAAAAGATGAAAGGAGCTTAAGCGTGAGAAACAAAATTATAACTACAGCCATTGGATTTTTCTTGTCTGTGGGTGCAGTCGGAAGTCTGGAATGTGAATCGATGGAGCTTGGGCAAGCAATGATTCTGATCTTAATTGGCGGTATATTGCTGTGGATCGGAACAACAGGAGGTGAGGCAGATGAACGATCCAGTAAAAACCTACATAGAGGCAAAAATTAAGGAGTGCGAATACTCATTGGAAAAAGAGTATCAGGCCTGTCCAGACCTGGTGAATATAGCGTCGCTGGAAGGCAGGTTAGTGGCTCTTATCGAAGTCTTGCATGTTCTGGACAACAAAAATGCCCCGGAAGTGGCAACTTCCAAGGGCAAAGTAACTAAAAAATAATATTTTCAAGTGCATTATAGCACAGATTGGAGAGAAAGAGAATGGAAACAACAGAAACAATTGCAATTAATAACTACACTTACATGGACTTATTGGAAAAGAAGACGCAATTAGGAGTGATCGTTAGACTAGCAAAGGCCAGCGAAAGCTTAGCGTCTGATGATATTTTAAGGATTGCTGGAGTGAAGAGAGATAAAGATCAGGAGGAATAGATGCTGGCATACAGACACGAAGGATCTCGGATCGATGCAGAACTCGCTGTTCCTTTTATTCTGCAAAGATGCAGGGAGGATAAGGAAGAAGCAAAGGAAGTCTTTGATTATATGTGGGATGTAATGACTGGAGACAGAAGGTTGAGCAAGGAGCTGGCAGAGTGGTTCTTTGATGGACCGGCAGTGTACATCGATCCAAAAGACGAAGAACTGGGAAGCCAGATGGACCATGATTATGAATTATGGAGGGATGAAAATGTTAAAGCCGTATGATGAGATGCGAAAGATAGATGTAAAACCTTACTGCAGCGAACGGGACGGAATGAAATATTTAAACTGGGCGATGTGCATGAAGCTGCTCCATGATAACGGAGCAGAGGTCGTAAGATGGGAGCCTGTTCCGGATCCAAAGACCGGGAGCAGCCTTAGGATGACGGATGCAGTTTTTACGGATAAAAAGGGGAATACGAACCGATGTTATGAAACGAGGATCCGAGTCACAATCGATGAGAACGTTTACGAGATGCAGACACCGGTGATGAATGGAATCTATGTGGTAAGAGATGATTCGATGGCACAAAACAGAGTCTGGAACAGCATGTGCCGGGCTTTTGTGAAATGTGTCGCGATCAATACAGGCCTTGGATTTGATCTATGGCTAGACGAGGAAAAGGGAAACGACATCAATATTCCATCGACCCTGTATAAGCCGGCATCTAAGGCGAAAATTAAGACGATCCAAGGCTTATGTACCGGTCATGGCATCGATGGAGACCGGTGGGTCGAATCCAACGGAAAGACTTGGGACACCTTAACAGAGAAGGAAGCATCGTGGATGCTGCAGTTTTTGAAAGATCGGTTTGGGGATGATTAGATGGAGTGCATTGGCAGGTTTAAGGGCTTGGGCATCGATTTGATGTCCAAGCACCAAAAACTAGAGATTGAAATAGACACCGATATCCGGGAAGAGTACGACAAGTTAAAAGACAAAGAAAAGCTGCGGATCCGTATCGTGCAGTACAGAAAAAAGCGGTCCTTGGATGCAAATGCTTATTACTGGACATTGCTTACAAAGTTTGCAGACGTTATCGGTTTAGGCAATCCGGAAGCCCACAACATGATGCTCCGCGGATACGGACAATCAGAGATCTTTGACGGAAGGGCGGTCTATGTGACGATACCGGACACCGAGGAGGCAGAGAAGAAGGTGAACAATGCGACGGATTATCATTTGGCGCCTACATCTCAAGTCCGAATGGGCAACGATGATGTGATGTACAGGACATACAGATTATTAAGAGGATCCAGAACATACGACACGAAAGAGATGTCGAGGCTCATTGACGGATTGATCACCTGTTGCAAAGAAGCAGGGATCCCGGAAACGGAGATTGCCTCACCGAACGAAAAGGAGATTCTAAAAGAAAGGTACGGTGTAAACTTTGGCTAAAAGATTAAAGAGCGTATTCACTGACAACATGGACTGCTGTATCTATACCGGTTCCGGAAATGTCGAGCGGCATCATATCTTTGGAGGGGCGAACCGTGCACGAAGCGAGACGTATGGTTTCGTGGTCCCGCTCCGGCCGGATTATCATCCAAATGGGGTGCATTTTGACCCGAAGAATGGAGATATTGATGCGGACCTTAAAAAAGCAGCACAAAGATATTTTGAAGCAAATATCGGAAGCAGGGAAGATTTTCGAAAGGAGTTTGGAAAGTCGTGGCTATAGTACATAAGATCATCGTATACGGAAAGCTGGACGGTCTCAACGACTACACAGCGGCGAATCGAACAAAGTCCTATATCGGAGCAAAAATGAAGCAGAAGAACGAGAAACTGATCGCTGCTTATATCCCATATCGGATGCGGGGTCAAAAGATGAAATATCCTGTGACACTCACCTTCCATTGGTTCGAAAAGAATCGAAGGAGAGACCCGGACAACATCTGTTTTGCGAAAAAGTTCATCTTGGATGCCTTGGTGGCAAAGCAGGTATTCCCAAACGACAGTCAGAAATACATCAAAGGTTTTCGGGATTTCTTTCATGTCGATAAGGAACACCCAAGGATTGAGATCATGATAGAAGAAGGTGATTGATTGTCTGGATGGATGAAGGTTTACAGGAGCCTGACAGACCACTGGCTTTGGGAAGACAAACCATTTTCAAAAGGACAGGCGTGGATCGACCTCTTATTGCTTGTAAATCATACATCCAAAAAGACATTGATCGATGGATCCTTACAAGAAATTGAGAGAGGACAGACGATCACATCCGTCCGAAAGCTGTGTGACCGATGGGGTTGGAGCAACACCAAAGTCCGGCGGTTTTTGAAAATGCTCGAAGCTGACGGAATGGTGAAGGTAAAAAGCGACAGCAAAAAGACAGTGATAAACGTCGTAAATTACAGGGTTTATCAGGATTCTGAAAATGAAAAAACGACAGTGAAACGACAGCAAGACGACAGTGAAACGTCACTGAAACACACAAACAAGAATGAAAAGAATGATAAGAATGAAAAGAAGTGTAGTAGGGCACGGTTCGTGCCGCCCTCATACGAGCAAGTCTCCAGTTATTGCCGGGAGAGAGGGAACAGCGTGGACGCACAGAGGTTCCTGGACTTTTACGAAGCGAAAGGTTGGATGATCGGCAAGAACAAGATGAAGGACTGGAAGGCAGCAGTACGGAGCTGGGAACGGAGAGACAGCGGGAAGAAAAAAGAACCGGAGAAACTGCATAACTTTACGCAGAGAGATTATGACTTTGACGAGCTGGAAAGACAGCTCATGGAGAAGCAGTTAGGAGGATGATGTCATGGAGCAGCTTAACATGTTCGGATGCCCAAGCGCATACCGAAGCAGTCGGATCACTCGGCAGACACGCCGGGAATCGAATCAGCAGGCAGACAGAAAGACCATGCATAAGCTCGTTTTAGACCAACTGTCCTATGGAGACATGACGGCCAGAGAGATCGGAGCGGTCCTATACCGGCATGGTCTCGTACCAACACCATCGAGGCAACAAGTACAGCCAAGGCTGACAGAGCTGATGCAGGATGGGCTGATTGAAGTTGTTGGGAAACGAATGGACAGCGTTACAAAACGCAGAGTCGCCGTATACAGACTCAGAAAGGATTAGGCAAGAACTGACCGGATCAGGTACTGCCATGTCACTGTAAACCCATACTAAATATTGTTATTCGTAGTCTTAGTCAAAAGAATATTTCGGTGGGACCCGGGAAAGTCAGTTTTCGCAATAGCACCTTGTATACCACAGAAACCAAGGCGCATAAGAAACAAGCCAATGTATAAGCCATGAGCCTGCTGCCTTTTTGGCAG
>DXEM01000002.1 GCA_019114985.1 Candidatus Anaerostipes excrementavium | reverse complement strand
ACCCACGTGATCAGCTTGGAAGGCTGGAGTTCTACCATTGAACTACACCCGCTTAATCGGGGTGACAGGATTCGAACCTGCGACCTCTTGATCCCAAATCAAGCGCTCTAGCCAAGCTGAGCCACACCCCGGAAATCGACGTTATACAACGCTTTCTCTGTTATATCTTTCCTTAACAGCAAAATTTATTATACAGAAGCTATTCTCAAATGTCAATAACTTTTTTCATTTTTTTCTGTTCTTTTTTCTGTCATTGATTCAAACGAAAAACAGCTGCCGACTCTCCTGCGGCAGCTGCCTTATCTTCTTTCGATTACTCTACTTCTTCAATATTATCTTCTGCTGAATCTGACTCATCGTCAAAAAAATCATCATCAAAATCATCGTCAAAGTCGTCATCAAAATCATCCATGTAATCAGGTGTCAGATACTTGTAAACTGCGTATGCGATTCCTGCAACTGCCGCAATCGCTCCGATGATTGCAAGCACCCATACAATCTTATTATCTTCCTTATCCTTCTTGCTGATGATATCTGATACTTTTGCCATCTCTAAAAAATCACTGATATTCTTCATGCCGCTCATCCTTTCTTATGTGTTTTTTTTATTATATCACTTATTCCTGCCCAATACTAACTTTTTTTATTGATTTCCTTCGACTTTTTTCAGTTTGGCAAACGACGCAAACATTTTTTTTACGCCGCTTTTTTCAAAATCCACTGTCACCTCATAATCGCGTCCCCCGGAAACAATTTCTTTCACGATTCCTTTGCCAAATTTCAGATGAGATACTTGATCCCCTACCTCATAAGTAAGTTTTTCTGATTTTGGTGCCGCAAAGGCTCTCGTCTGATAAGGTTTTCGAAACTTATTCTTTCGATTGACAGAAAACAGATCCTTTTGTACATTTTTTTCTTTCAAATGAATTCCCTGATCCATTTTCAGCAGCTCTTCCGGGATTTCATCGATGAATTGGGAAACTTTATTGAATTGAGTTCGTCCCTGCATCATTCTTCGTTTTGCGGCGCTTAAGTACAATTTCTTTTTTGCCCTTGTAATTCCTACATAACAAAGCCTTCGTTCTTCTTCCATGTCGTCATCATTCTCGGAAATCATCGTCATATAACTTGGAAAAATCCCATCTTCCATCCCGCAGATAAACACATATGGAAATTCCAGACCTTTTGCGCTATGAAGCGTCATTAAAATTACTTTATTATCGGAATCTTCCAGGTCATCAATGTCCGCTACCAGTGCAATTTCTTCCAGAAGTCCTCCAAGGCCGGGATCTTCTGTTTCCTGTTCGTAAGTAACGACTTTATTCAGCAATTCATTAATATTCTCAAGTCTTCCTTCTGCTTCTTCTGTTTGTTCAGCTTTCAGTCCTTCTGTATATCCGGTTTTTTCCAATATATAATGGAACAAATCTTCCAAAGATCCTTGCTGTTCCTGGTCTCTGAAATCCTGTATCATATCAGCAAATCCTTGTATTTTTTTCTTCGCATTTCCAAGAGTCGTGATCTGTTCCGCTTGAAAACATGCATCCAAAAAACTGATATTTTTTTCTATCGCGTATGTATTGATTTTATCAATAGTGGCTGCTCCGATGCCTCTTCTCGGTACATTGATAATTCTGCGCACCGCCAAATCATCCATTCCATTGTCTACGGCCTTCAAATAACAAATAATATCTTTAATTTCTTTTCGCTGATAGAAATTGGTCCCTCCCACAATTCGATATGGGATATTCTTTATCATAAAACGTTCCTCAAATACACGAGACTGAGCATTGGTACGGTAAAGAATTGCCATCGTCTTATACTCATATCCTTCCCTTGCCAAGCGATCAATTTCCTCTGCGATCTGACCTGCCTCTTCATATTCTGTCCCATATTGATGGAATTCAATCAAATCCCCTTCGTCATTTTCCGTCCAGAGCTTTTTTTCTTTCCTGCCTGCATTGTTGGCAATCACCTCGTTGGCCGCATTTAGAATATTTTTGGTTGAGCGGTAATTCTGCTCCAATTTGATGACCTGGGCATCCGGAAATACATTTTCAAAATTCAATATATTCTTAATGTTGGCTCCTCGGAATTTGTAAATGGACTGATCATCGTCTCCTACGACACATAAATTCCGATATTTTCGTGCCAGCATGCTGATTAGCTGGAACTGGATCGTGTTTGTATCCTGATACTCATCTACCATAATATAGCGAAAACGCTCTTGATATCGATCCAATATTTCCGGATAAAACTGAAAAAGTTCTACTGTCTTAAATAAAAGGTCGTCAAAATCCAACGCATTGTTTGATTTCAGCTGCTTTTGATATTCTTTGTAAATTTCTGCAATTTTCTTTTTCTTGAAATCATGCTGATGCTTCATCTCGTATTCTGACGGTGTGATAAATTCATCTTTGGCAGAAGAAATCTCCCGCATGATGCCCCGTTCCGGCATCATCTTTGTATCAATTTTAAATTGTTTGCAGATGCTCTTAATCAGAGACTTCTGATCATCCCCATCATAGATCGTAAAGCTGTTTCCATATCCTAATTTATCAATATGTCGACGCAGAATCCGCACGCAGGTAGAATGAAATGTGCTGACCCAGATATGTTCTGCTCCATATCCTACAAGACTGTCTACCCTCTCTCTCATCTCTCTGGCTGCTTTATTTGTAAATGTAATTGCCATAATATGATAAGGATTTACGCCTTCATCGATTAAATAAGCGATTCTATGCGTCAGGACTCTTGTCTTTCCGGATCCTGCTCCGGCCAAAAGCAAAAGAGGGCCTTCTGTACAAAATACCGCTTCTTTTTGCTGTTCATTTAATGTATCATATATTCCCATCTTACTTTCCTTTCTCTATTTTTTCATAGATTTCTATTATACTACACATTCTGGTAAAATGCACAGAACTCTTGTCATCTAGTTTAAATAACCGTATAATATAGTTGTTGCAGATAAGGAGGAGTAGTATGGAATTCACAGAAAAACTCAAAGAATGGATGCAGACAGACTGTGTGCTCCCAGAAGATATTCCGAATATTGATCTGTATATGGATCAGGTGACCACATTTTTGGAAGAGCAGCTTCAAGATACAAAACGTTACGAAGAAGATAAGATCTTTACAAAGACAATGATCAACAATTACTCCAAGAATCATCTTCTGCCGCCTTCCATTAAGAAAAAATATTCAAAAAACCACATGATTCTATTGATCTATATTTATTATTTGAAAAATTTTCTATCGATTTCAGATATTCAGCATGTTTTGTCGCCGCTGACGAATATGTTCTATGAAGATGAGAAAGACATGACATTTTACGATATATATCAAAAAATCTTCCACATGGAGCATGGCTGCACGGAATTGATCCAGCAATCTATTCTAGAAACTCATCAACACGCAAAGGAAACTTTTGAAGATCTTCCGGAAGGCAAGGAAAAAGAACTTCTCGAACAATTTTCCTTTATTACACTGCTCGGATATGATATTTACCTTCGCAAACAAGTCATTGAACAGATGATTGACCATATGTATCATGATCCGAAAGAAAAGAAAGAATCTCATACATCAAAAAAGAAGAAATAGGCCAGGCCTATTTCTTCTTCATTTTTCGAAAAACCATATCATATCCATCGCTTCCGTAGTTAAGCGAACGGTTCACTCTGCTGATCGTCGCCGTAGAAGCTCCGGTCTTCTCCGCAACCTCCAAATATGTATGTTTATCCCGAAGCATGGTTGCTACTTCAAATCTCTGAGCCAGCGATTCCAGCTCGTTCACGGTACATAAATCTTCAAAAAAAGTAAAGCATTCTTCTTCTGTCTCCAACGTCAAAACTGCCTGAAATAAATTTTTCACAGCTTCCGTTCTAATCTTCTTACTCATCACGTGTACTTCCTTTCTGAACTTCTATTCTCAATATACAATATCAGCACACTAAAGTAAAGAAGTATTTTTACTCTGCATCCAGGACATTTCCTTTTTCCCATATCCGATCTGTCTTCAGCCGATAAAAATAATCTTTTGTCTCGGCAACCACGTCTCCATTTAACGCAAGCAAAGCGACTAAGTTCGGAAATGCCATCAGTCCGTTACAAATATCAGCAATGGTCCATACTGCGCTTACGGTCATAAACGGTCCGATAAATACAGCTAAAATATACAGCCATTTGAATACGGTAACCGCCATTTTCTTTCCATTTGTTAAATATTCCAGGCAGCGTTCGCTGTAATAATCCCATCCGAGGATTGTCGTAAACGCAAAGAATACAAGGCAAAGCATTAAAATAAAAGAAGAAACTCTTTCCGGGAACGGAAGTCCTAATGCGAAAGCTTTGGTCGTAACTTCTACACCGTCTAATCCCATATCCCATGCACCTGTCATGACAATGGCAAATCCTGTCATAGAACAAACAATGATTGTATCAATAAAAGTTCCTGTCATAGAAACAAGACCCTGTCTTACCGGCTCTTTCGTCTGAGCCGCTGCTGCTGCGATTGGCGCAGATCCAAGTCCTGCCTCATTTGAGAAAATACCTCTGGCAATTCCTTTCTGCATCGCTACCATCATAGCTCCCAGCGCGCCTCCTGCTGCCGCACGCAGTCCAAAGGCGGATCGAACAATCTCCATAAATGCATTCGGAAGTTCTGTAAGATGCGTAAATACAATAATAAGACAAACTGCAATATAAGTAACTGCCATAAACGGCACCACAATTTCAGATACCTTGGAAATACGTTTAATTCCGCCGATTACGACAAGTCCGACACAAATTGTTAAAATGATGCCCGCAATGACGATACTCCAAGAATACTCTCTTCCAAATAAACTAACAGTATTTGTATTATTCGGATCAAAGAAATTATTGACTGCGGAAGTAATTCCGTTTACCTGCGTAAAGGTTCCGATTCCAAACAATCCTACCATAACGCCAAAAACGGAGAATATTTTAGCCAGCCATCTCCAGTTCCTGCCCATTCCCTTTTCAATATAGTAAAAAGGTCCGCCAAGAGCATGTCCTTCCTCGTCAATCTGCCGATATTTTACTGCAAGCATACCTTCTGTGTACTTCGTGGCCATTCCGAACAAAGCGGCGATCCACATCCAAAACATCGCTCCGGGACCACCTGCAACGATAGCTGTTGCGCACCCAACGATATTTCCGGTTCCAATCGTTGCCGATAAGGCTGTGCACAAAGCCCCAAAACTGGTTACCTCTCCTTCTCCATCCTCTTCATTGTGGAAAATATAACGAAGCGCTTTCCCAAGATGGCGAATCTGCAGTCCTCGAAGCCGCACGGTCAATAAAATACCGGTAGCTAAGATTAATACAATCAAAGGCAGACCCCAAATAAAATTATCAAGGCTTTCCAACATTGCGTTTACTGTTCCTAACATAGTTTTCCCTCCAATATTTTTTCATGTGCGAACCTTTTCTTTTTGTCGTTTTTCTTTCTACTCTATATTTGAGTAAAACAAAAAGAGCTGATGAACCATCAGCTCCAAAGAGTATCTTACACATTGCTTATAAAGCTCTGTCCTTTTGCCTGAGAGATTAACCGTATACACGGCCGTACACCTTCGGCGCTCATTGATGAGACTCTCCAGAGATTTCGTATCATGGTCGAAAACCATATTCATCATTTTTATTCGCAAGAATTACTTTATACTAATTTTTCCGTTTTTTCAAGATAATTCTTTGTATTATTTCTTTTTATACAATTTCGTCGTCGGAATTATCACATTTCTTATACAAGAAAGGATTCCCAGGGTAAGAAAAATTTTAGGTTTTAATCATATTTTTCTCAATTATTTATCACAGTTTGTTCACATTTCCTGCTTATACTATGTATATAGCAAGTAGCTAATACCCAATGCTAACTTTGCTAGAACTTTTTTTCATACTTTTTCATAATGCCGGGAACGAGAGTTCCCGGTTCCTCTCATTTTAGAGAAAATTTTCTATTCTTCTTCTCTTCTGCAAATCTTTCGAAATAGGAAACGACTGATCGGTCCTGCTGCAAATAAATTCCACAAAAGTGCTACAGGATAATTTCTTATGATCGTTCCTATCCAAATCGCCGGAAACTGTGTGATCGGAGCACCTCCTAAAATCACATTGAATATAATGGAAGCCGCTGCGCTCATCGTTGGACACATAATCAGGACAGTGCAAGACGAGATCATCAGCGAGATAAAAAAGGGCGAATCCTGCTGCGGCCGAATGATTTTCCGCGCTAATCCCTGTCCAAGCCGGTTTCCCCACAAATTAGAGAAAAGGAAGACAAGAAGATACATATACGGCGCATCTGTAATTGCTTCCAAAAATACACTGTTCGTCATATTAGCATAACTTCCCGGCATGGTTCCATATCCCAGTTGGTTTGCAACATTAAAAGTTTCCATCCCATAAGTCATGGTAATCGTCATTAAAATTCCCATAATGAATTTTTCTGTTCTTGTTTTTGGCATGATACTTTCCTCCTAAAAAAAATAAAGCATGCATACAGAAGTTTTCTGCCAAAATCTTAAAACTTCTGTTTTGCACGCTTTGCTTTTCTCTATCTCAAAATTTCTTTCGAGAGCTACACGACATTACTTTTTTTACCACAAATTGAAAGAAAATGCAAGTCTAAAAATATGTCTGAGTATAATGTTTATTATTCTTTCCTTCCGGATCTGAAATCAAAAGAATCTTTTCTTCTATATCTTTCAGCTCGTTTTTCTCATCTCCCAGGCGATAATATTTGGCGACTGCCCTCGCATCTGCTTCTCCCAGCTGTCTCAGCTTTTGATCAGAGGACAAAAACTGATGATAATCTTCTTTGTCATCAATAAAAGCATGTTCTACAATGATTCCCGGAATTTCCTGAAGCAAGCTGTTTTTTACAATATAATAATAATCCGATAAACTTCCATTCGGATACTTCGAATCATTCTCTGATGTACGCAGCAAAATGCCTTGGTTCTCCAGTCCCAATCCCTCTAGTTCTGACAAGATACAGCATGCCAGTTCCTGCTCTGTCTGAGCATAAGATGGTTCATAGTCTCCCTTGGCTGTCAAAACCGTACATCCATTATCATAACCTGCAAGTTTTCCATCTGCGTTATTATGAATACTGATCAGCAGATCTGCTTTGTCATCTTTCGCTTTTTGCACCCTTTCTCCCAAGTCTGGATTTTGATCCCCGTCTCTTGTCAAATAAACGGTTGTTCCCGGATATTTTTCCAACGCTTCTTTCATATATTGGGCAATCTTTAGATTCAGATCTTTCTCCATAATCTCTTCGCCGTTATAAGAAGCGCAGGCCCCCGGCTGGTTTCCCCCATGTCCCGGGTCAATCTCTATAATCATATTTTGTGTCTTTTTATCTTCTCCATCGTTCTTTTTTTTAGATTCTGTTGTCGCCTGCATCGTCTGTGCCGTCTTCTCTCTTTTCCCAGTCTCCCTATGCCACATTCCGAATATGACCGCAAAAACTACGATCACGCCGACCAAAATCCATATCTTTTTCTTCATACCGATTTCCCTCCATCTATTATGATTTTATTCTGCACATATTCCGCAAAGATGTCAAGATACTCCATCACTTTTTCTCTTCGCATGGAATATTCTATAGAAATCACCAATATTTATCCGGAGGTTCTATGAAATTATTACGTCCCCTTGCACTTTTATTCCTCTCTCTTTGTCTTTGCCTTGCCGGATGCGGCAGCAAAAAGACAGAAAAAGAAAAACTTGTGAAAGTAACACTGAACGAAGTGACCCATTCGATTTTCTATGCTCCTCAATATGTTGCCATAGAAAAAAGATATTTTGAAGATGAAGGTATTGAATTATCCGTAGATACCGGATTTGGAGCAGACAAAACAATGACTGCTGTAATTTCCGGAAATGCGGATATCGGCTTTATGGGCCCGGAAGCCGCTGTCTATCAGTATAATGAGGGCAACAGTGATTATGCTGTCTGCTTTGCCCAGCTGACCCAAAGAGCCGGTAATTTCCTGGTTTCCAGGGAGAAGATTGAAAACTTCCAGTGGAAAGATCTGAAAGGAAAAGACCTGATTGGCGGCCGAAAAGGCGGGATGCCGCAGATGATTCTGGAGTACATTTTAAAAGAGAACGGCTTAGACCCAGAAAAAGATGTCAATCTGATCCAAAACATTGATTTTGCCAATACTTCCGGAGCTTTTAGCGGCGGAACCGGCGATTTTACTGTTGAGTTCGAGCCAAACGCCACTTTGCTGGAAAATCAAGGCGCCGGCTATGTTGTTGCTTCTCTCGGTGTCGACAGCGGTTTTGTTCCTTATACCGCTTATTGTGCGAAAAAAAGTTATCTGAAGGAAAATCCAAAAATCATTCAGGGATTTACCAATGCCATTGCCAAAGGCCAAACCTATGTGAAACAACATTCTCCTGAAGAAATCGCCGAGGTCATAAAAGATCAGTTCCCTGATACTTCCAAAAAAGATCTGGTCAAAATCATCCGGCGTTATAAGGATCAGGATACCTACAAAGAAACTCCTGTATTTTCAAAAGACGGTTTTCAGCTGCTGCAGGATATTCTTATGGAAGCCGGAGAACTAAAAGAAGGAGTCCCTTTTTCAAAACTTATTGATAATTCTTTTGCAAAAAAAGCCGCAAAATAAATTGCAGCAGGCTGCGGAACCATCGATTTGATGCTCCCGCAGCCTGCTATCTTTTGTATTATTTTTTTAAATCAAGAATCCTCTGATTCCTGCTTCCACGAAATCTTAACGTGATATCTTTCTCTTCCTCAATAAACCGGCCGTCAACCAATGTATCGATACAGGAGAGCATACCGTCCGTATGCTCCGTGAAAACTTTTCCTCCCGGTTCCAAATCCTGGTCATAAAGATATCCGGTATAACACCAAATCGTCTTCTCCGGATACTTTGTTTTGATCTTTCGAAGCAGACCTTCCAAAACCTCTTGATTTTCCGGTTCGAAAGGTTCTCCTCCAAGCAGAGAAAATCCTTCGATATAATCCGGCTCTAATAATTTTAAAATTTCTGCTTCTGTCTCTTGCGTATACGGCTTTCCATATTGAAAATCCCACGTTTCCTTATTGAAACATCCGGGACAGCAATTTCTGCAGCCCGACACGAAAAGGCTTACCCGAACACCGGGACCATTGGCGATATCACACTTCTTCAATTCTCCATAATACATTTATTTTACCTTTCCCTACAGATGAAGGACACGATCCTTAATCTCCTGCGTGCGTCCCTGATTCCAGAACTGGGTTCCGATATATCCGCATGTACGTCTTGCTACAAACATGTGATCCTGATCCGTATTTCCGCAGTTCGGGCATCTCCAGATCAGCTTTCCGGATTCTTCTTCCTCAATCTGGATCTCTCCGTCATATCCGCAGGCTTCACAATAATCGCTCTTTGTATTCAGCTCCGCATACATAATATTATCATAGATAAACTGCATAACAGACAGAACCGCCGGAATATTATTCTGCATATTCGGTACTTCAATATAACTGATCGCCCCTCCCGGAGACAGCTTCTGGAACTCAGATTCAAATGCTAATTTGCTAAATGCATCAATCTCTTCTGACACATGGACATGATAGCTGTTCGTAATATAATTCTTATCTGTCACGCCCGGAATGATTCCAAAGCGCTTCTGCAGGCATTTTGCAAATTTGTAAGTCGTTGACTCCATCGGCGTTCCATAGACAGAATAACTAATGTTTTCTGCTTCTTTCCACTCTTTGCACTTATCGTTCATACGCTGCATAACTTTCAAAGCAAATTCCTTTGCTTCCGGATCCGTATGGGACTTGCCTGTCATTCTTACACACATCTCATACAATCCGGCATATCCGAGAGAAATCGTAGAATATCCATTGTATAACAGCCGATCGATCGTCTCTCCTTTTTTCAGACGGGCAAGAGCTCCGTGCTGCCATAAAATCGGCGCTACATCGGAAACCGTTCCCAAAAGTCTTTCATGACGGCAGCGGAGAGCGCGATGACAAAGCTCTAATCGCTCTTCCAGAATCTTCCAAAAACGATCCATATCTCCTTCTGCAGAACATGCCACATCGACCAAATTGATCGTTACCACTCCCTGGTTGAATCTTCCGTAAAACTTATGGCTTCCATCCGGATTCCTCTGGGAATCTTCTACTGTAAGGAAAGAGCGGCAGCCCATACAAGTATAGACCTCTCCTTGTTTTAAGGAACGCATCACCTTCGCTGATATATAATCCGGTACCATCCTTTTTGCGGTACATTTTGCCGCCAATTCTGTCAGATACCAGTACTTGGATTCCGGCGTAATATTATCTTCATCCAATGTATAAATTAATTTCGGGAATGCCGGCGTGATCCAAACACCTTTCTCATTCTTAACGCCCTGGATCCTTTGCTTCATGACCTCTTCGATCACCATGGCTAAGTCATCTCTTGTCTGTCCTTCCGGTACCTCATCCAAATACATGAAAACCGTCACAAAAGGAGCCTGCCCGTTACAAGTCATCAGTGTTACCAGCTGATACTGGATTGTCTGGATTCCCTGCTTAATCTCATCCCGCAGACGCATCTCGGTGATCTGATCTACGATTGCATCATCTGTAGATTCTCCGCAGGCCTCTCTCTCTCTCAGGACATTTTTGCGCAGTTTCTGACGGCTCACATCAACAAAAGGCGCCAGATGAGCCAAGGTGAAGGACTGTCCTCCATACTGATTGCTGGCTACCTGAGCTACGATCTGTGTCGTAACATTACAAGCTGTAAAAAATGAATGCGGCTTCTCGATCATCGTTTCACTGATGACCGTCCCATTCTGAAGCATATCTTCCAAATTGATCAAATCACAGTTATGTTCTTTTTGCGCAAAATAGTCTGAATCATGAAAATGAATAATTCCTTCTTCATGAGCCCTGATGATCTCATCCGGCAGCAGAACTCTTTTGGTCAAATCCTTGCTGACTTCTCCGGCCATGTAATCTCTCTGGGTCGAATTGATCACCGGATTCTTATTGGAATTCTCCTGGTTCACTTCTTCATTAATATTCTCAAGCAAAGACAAAATTCCATCATCTGTTGTGTTGGATTTTCTCTTCAGCTCTCTCTTATAACGATATCTGACATACTTTTGAGCTACCTCATAGCCCCTCATCTCCATGATTCCGGTCTCCACCATGTTCTGGATATCCTCTACATTCACCGCATGAGGAGTATTCTTAACCTGAGAAGCCACATTATCTGCGATGGCTTTGATCTGGTACTCGTTCATCCTATGAATCCTCGGAACCTCTCGATTCGCTTTCTTGATTGCATTGATGATCTTGTCAATATCGAAATCTACTTCCTCCCCGTTTCTCTTTATGATCTTTGTCTTAACTTTAGAACTCATAATTCCCCACCTTCATTGATTTCTATTCTATACTAAATATTGTTATGTTTTCACCCACTCAACACTATATCTTGTGGTGCCTTTTTATATTACACCATTCCGGCCAAAAAAGAAAGGGTTGACTTTTTAAAATTTCTTCTTTTTTACAAAACTCCCAGGTGCTCCAGCAGAATCTTTATGCCCAAAAGTATCAGTATTACGCCGCCTGCGAGCTCTGCCTTGCTCTGATATTTCGTTCCAAAAATATTTCCGATTTTTACTCCGAACGCTGCGATAAGGAAAGTACAGACACCGATTACGGCTATGGCAGCAAGAATATTTACCTTTAGGAAAGCAAAAGTAATGCCTACAGCCAATGCATCGATACTCGTAGCAATCGCCAGCACCAGCATCTCCCGAAATTCCAGAGAACTGCTGGCTTCCTCTTCCTCTCCGCAGAAAGCTTCTTTGATCATATTCGCTCCGATAATTCCAAGAAGGATAAATGCAATCCAATGATCGATCGCTGTAATCTGTTTTTGGAATTGGGTTCCCAATAAAAATCCCAAGGCAGGCATCAGCGCCTGAAATCCTCCAAACCATCCTCCTACTATGACAGCCTTGCCGACCGTTGCTTCTTTCATCGCCAAGCCTTTGCATATAGAAACCGCAAACGCGTCCATGGCAAGTCCGACTGCTAAAATAAAAAGTGTCATAAGATCCATCTTGTATCTTCCTCCTCATAACATTTCCTTTTTTCTTATGTACCATTCCTGCAGAGTATTTTTATTCCAAAAGGAAAAAAGAGACTCATAGGTGCCAAAACGGCACCTATGAGTCTCGCTAATTAAAGCAGCACCAGATTCGTTCGAAATCATTGTGTTGACGCTGCTGCAGTATCTCTGCCAGCTACTCCCTCACAGGACGTATCTGTATCATATCTTAATCGAGAATTTTTGTCAATCTGCTATTTTCCAATCTTCCTGCGGATGTGCCTTGACACCTAAGCATTTCTTTCGTAAAATTATGATAATTGTAGTTTAGAATAAATAAGAAATCTTATCATGAAAGTTATAAGTTAGGAGGAATGAAAATTTGGACCCCAGTGTCATAATTCAAATTGCAGCAGGTATTGTATTATTAAGCCTCTCTGCATATTTTTCATCTGCAGAGACATCTTTAACAACGGTGAATCAGCATACGATGCGCGCCATGGCAGAAGATGGCAGCAAGCGGGCTGCTACCGTATTGAAGCTGATTGAGAATCCCAGCAAGATGCTTTCTTGTATTCTGGTGGGGAATAACCTGGTGAACATCTCACTGACATCGTTATCTACAACCGTTGCCATTCGTATCTTCGGAAGTGTGGGAGCAGGAATTGCTACCGGTGTTATTACCGTTTTGGTCTTATTGTTTGGAGAGATCACTCCAAAGAGCCTTGCAACGATCAACAACACGAAACTTGCTTTGGCTTATGCGCCAAGCATCTATTTGGTGACAAAGATCATGACGCCATTGGTATTTTTGGTCAACAAACTGTCTTCCGCTTTGTTGTTTATCTTAAGAATTGACTCAGCACAGTCCAAACAAGTCATGACAGAACGGGAACTTCGTACCATTGTCGATGTAGGACATGAAGACGGCGTCATCAAAGACGATGAGAAGGACATGATTGATAATGTATTCGATTTTAAAGATTCTATGGCAAAAGATATTATGATTCCTCGTATCGACGTTTCTTTTGTATCTGTCGATGCTTCCTATGAAGAAGTCATGGAATCATTTATGAAAGTCGGATACTCACGGCTTCCGGTATATGAAGGCACGAAAGATAAAGTAGTCGGCATCGTCTATCTAAAAGATGTTTATTTTTACCGCACACAACACCGCGGGGAGATATTCCATCTAAGAGACGTTCTTCGCAAACCATTTTTTACCTATGAGACACAAAAGATATCCAGTCTTCTGTCTCAGATGCGTGAGAAGTCTGTAAGCTTTTCCATTGTTTTGGATGAATACGGTGTCACCGCAGGACTCATTACCTTGGAGGATATTTTTGAAGAGATATTCGGGGAGATTCGAGACGAATACGATGACGAAACTCCGTCTTTCCAGGAACTTGAGGATGGTCGCTATCTTGCTTCCGCTTCCATCAAGCTGGATGATCTGGATGATTTCCTCGATATCGATCTGGATTCCGAAGACTATGATTCCCTTGGCGGATATGTCATTGAGCTATTAGATCATCTTCCGGAAGAAGGTGAAACCGCAGAGGATTCCAACTTCCTGTTCCAGGTAGTCTCTGTGGAGAAAAATCGAATTGAACAAATACAAATCACACGAAAAAAAGAAAAACTTCCAGAGGATAACTAACTTGATACCGTTTCCTGTCCTCTGCAGTCTAAGAAAAAACGACTCCCATTAGATTCAAATCTTTTTGGGAGTCTTTTCTTGACAAAAAACAGATATTAAAATTTCTTTTTATTTTCTTCTTTTGCGTCTCACACTTGCTGCCCATATTCCTAATACAGAAAGTACGGATATGGTACCCCACATAAAAACATCTGCTGTTTCGCCTGTTTTCATATCATTTTCCGTATTGCTGTCTTTCTTTTCTTCGTCTGTTCCGCTTTGATCTGTACCAGTTGAAGAATTAACATTATCTGTATCGGTTGAAGAACCTGTATCCTGCGAAGCCTCCGCTTCAAGAATTGTAAATTCCCGAACGGTTTCCAAACCTGTATAATTATCCGTTTCTTCCACAACTGCCTTCACATACCATGTTCCTGCTTCCGTTGGGATCTCTGTACGGTATGTACCATTTTTTTCATTACTGTAAGAAAATACCACATCTCCAAACTTGGCTTCCGCTGTCGGCTTCTTTGCTGTCTCTCCATAGGTCCAGCCCTCAATGGAAAGTTTTGTTGTCCACTCATTCTCCGCTTTGGATATCACAAATTCCTTTTCTGCAGATGCTTCTTTACAATTGGTATCTGCTTCCACACTGGCAGATACCTTATAACTTCCCACATTTACCGGAGCGGAAGAAAGTTCCTTCCAAGTACCACCCTGTGTTTTCTGATACCAGGTAAAAGTGACATCTTTTGTGCTTCCTGTTTTCTTGACTTCCGGATCAGAGACAGCTTCTTTATCATATTTTTTGTCCATCTTCTCTGTTGTGATCGTAACTTTACTGTCTGCTTTGCCAATCTTAAAGGATGCAGTTGTTTCCAATCCTGTGTAATTATCATTGCCCGCTACACTGGCTTTCACATACCATGTACCTGCTTCTGTCGGAACATCTTTGCTGTATGTGCCATCCTTATCTTTGCTGTAAGAAAATACCACATCCCCAAACTTCGCTTCTGCTGTTGGAAGATTTGCCTTCTCGCCATAGGTCCAGCCCTCAATGGAAAGTTTTGTTGTCCACTCATTCTCCGCTTTGGATATCACAAATTCCTTTTCTGCAGATGCTCCTTTATAATTGGTATCTGCTTCCACACTGGCAGATACCTTATAACTTCCCACATTTACCGGAGCGGAAGAGAGTTTCTTCCAAGTACCATCCTGTGTTTTCTGATACCAGGTAAAAGTGACATC
>DXEM01000001.1 GCA_019114985.1 Candidatus Anaerostipes excrementavium | reverse complement strand
TAAGTGCTGCTATTGTTATAGCGATTGCAGCAGTATTAATATTTTTTTATTTCTTTAAATATTTTAATATTAATACTGCTGCAATCGCTATAACAATAGCAGCACTTATAGGTATAATTAGAGACAAAAATATTCCTATCATATAGATTACCTCATCCTTCTCTCTTTCTTTTATTAATTACTGTAAGTATCTGATAAATTTCTTCTCCTTTCCGAACATATTTTGAAAGAAGATCAAGTCCTTTTTTAATTATCCAATATAGACTAACACACAAAATTCCCCACATAATAGCGATTACAGTTATAGCAAACAAATTCATTTGCCATCCTGCTAACAGTACGGCGGCAATCAGGAGAATCACCATTATAATCCTTCTTTTCGGTGTCACCTTTTTGTTTTCCTGCCATACTTTTTTATCAGTATCATCTGATACCTTTTCTTCTTCCTTTACAGTTTGTGTGTCTCTAACCAGATCATCCAGCGAAACATGGAACAAGTCACATATAGAAACCATATTTTCTATATCTGGAATTGCATTTCCCGTTTCCCACTTAGAAATTGCTTGCCTGGATACCATCAACTTTTCAGCCAATTCCATTTGAGTCATACAAGCGTCTTTCCTTAACTTTTGCAATTTTTCATGAAACTGCATTTTTTCTCCTTTCAATGACCTTCATCATACTAATACTTGATCAAATGATAAACCATTTTCTATTTACATCTATGCTACTATTAGTTGCACAGCCTATTTTCTTCTAATAAATATAATTTCTTATTCGGCTATTGGTATTCTATCACATGATACTTGTTATTTCTATAATAATAAGCATCAAAAATATATAAAATAAATTTTCTGTTCTTCTTCCTAAAAATCTGCCACAGTCGAATAACTTTAATTTTAATTTTATATAATTCATACCTATATAAAAAGATAAAAATCCTTTATTTCCGTTCATAAATTAGTTCTGTGATTCCTTGCTGCCTTTGAACGCTTTTTAACGCAAGCTTTCGTTCTCTCGGTAATTCACCAAATAAACGGATCCCTTTTCCCAGCAGTGTCGGTATTACAGAAATATGATATCGATCAATCAGATCCGCAGACATCAGCTGTTTTGCAAGATTCGCCCCTCCGCAGATCCAAATATCCTTTCCTTCTTCTTTCTTTAACTTTTTTAATAAATCTGCCGGATCTCCATTGTAAAAACAAATTTGATTTTCAGACTTCCTTTTATGATGTGTGATGACATAAGTCATGAAATCGCCATAGATCCATTCTGCTGGAGACAATTCTGTCACAATCTGATGATATGTGTTCCATCCCATGAAAATAGTATCGATCCCTTTTACAAATTCAGAATAAGAATCCATTCCCTCTTCCTGATCTTCTTCTCCATCCAGCCAATCAACCTTTCCGTCTGGATCTGCAATATAGCCATCAAGGCTCATTGCAATAAATAGAATTGCTTTTCTCATGTTATTCCTCCTGATCTCCATCATCTAAGCTGGATGAAAAAGCTCATCGACCGTCAGCTGCAATTCTTCTGCCAAACGAAATGCCAAAGATAGGGTGGGATCATACTTATTGTTCTCTATTGCATTTACCGTCTGCCTGGAAACTCCGCATTTTTCTGCTAATTGCTTTTGCGATAATCCTAAGTGCTTTCTTCGGTCTCTAATCTTATTTTCCATCTCAGCCTCCGTGTTTTCTTCTATAATACATCAAAGCGATAAAGTAAAGGATCGCGGCAACTTCCAGCTGAATCAACGGATTTGCCGTCATAGGCTGCGCCTTTACAAAATTTTCAATCACATCTAAAATCTTTGCTCCTATAGTTGCAAGCAAAGTAAAAGAGCTTGCTTTCCACACAATGACTTGATTCCGCTCATCTCCCGGAATTAATAAAGATACCAGCATAATCACATCCAATACCGTAAATATCAATAAAACGACTCCCAAAAAAATAGCTGCTCCTACCGGCATAGTATTCTCTCCTTTCTTTAAAACCACTAAAATGTCAAATATATTTTACATTTTTACTATACCAATCACCTTTTGATGTGTCAAGAACTTTTGACATTCTAGTGAAAAATTATCGACAATCCGCTTTTTTTTAACCAACATGATATAATGATAGCATCACAAATGTCGAAAAACTTCAACAGGAGGAAACCATATATTGATCATACAAAAAATCGAACAGCTTTATATCCGATATGATGATTCCAGAATGGCAGTCAGCGAATTTCTGATCCGCGAAAGAAGAAAATTAAATAAATACTCCATGCAGAGCATCGCAGACAAAACCTATACCTCAAAATCCACTTTAGTTCGCATTGCCAAGCATCTCGGCTTTCATGGCTGGTCCGATTTCATCAAAGCATATGATGAAGACATCCTGCGAAAAGGAACCGTTGATTTTATCGGATTCAGTTACTATTTTTCTCAGGTAGAAAGCAATGAACCGCTTATGGAGTTGGTTGGCAATGTTGCCAAAGGCGGCAGAAATCCTTATCTGGAAATCACAAAATGGGGATGGCAGATCGATCCAATCGGTTTAAGAGTAGCCTTGAATAACTTATATGACCGATATCAGATCCCTCTGTTTATCGTAGAAAACGGCATGGGCGCTATTGACGAAATTACGCCGGATGAAAAGATTCATGATGATTATCGAATTCAATATTTGGAAGAACATTTAAAAGCAATGAAAGATGCCGTCGAAATCGATCATGTAGATCTCATGGGCTATACCATGTGGGGCTGTACCGATCTGGTATCCGCCGGAACAGGCGAAATCAGGAAACGATACGGATTCATCTATGTCGACCGAGATGATAAAGGAAACGGCACCTTCCGTCGAATCCGCAAAGATTCTTTCTATTGGTACAAAGATCTCATTGCATCCAACGGCGCCATCCTGAAATAGACAAAGAAAAAGATAAGATTTCATGGATCTTTATCCTGTGATCTTGTCTTTTCTATCTACCACCATCGAACTACCACCATCGAAATTGTCCATATTCTGTCAGATAGCTGTTTCCTTTCCAGAATTGATCGTACCGTTTGCACCATTCGGGAGAAATCCTTTTCATACAAGCCTCTGCCTTTTTCACTGCCATGCTTTCTTTTGCTCCGTCAGGACGTACGGTGCCATTGACCTGGACTCCCGGAGGGCTGGAATGGCAGATCAACAGACTTCCGTCTTCACACTCTTCCAGAACAAGAAAAATATGTCCCTCTGCTTCCGAACTCATAATATCTCCGGGGTACCAATCCGTCACCCGCCCTGCTTCTTTCCAGGTTCCGAATCCACATTCCGCCAGCATCGGTCCCTGCTCCCCTGCTTTCCTCACATAGTTTCCCGGCATTCCATATCTTGACAGGACATTGTACAGCAGCCATCCCATATATCCGGAACAGTCCAATCCATTTTCCCGTTCATAGCGATGTTTCCCGGCATCATATGTCTCATCCTGGCTGCAGAAAAACGCTTTCCAGCGGGGACTTACTCCGATCCGCATGGCATCTTCACCTGCACCTGTATCACATACATTCCATCCGCCGCCCCATATATACAGCGTATAACCGACCGGCAGAAGCGCTGTCTGCATCAAACAGCGGATCCATTCGCTTTTCTTCCACATACACAAACCACATCCATCGATTTCTTTTTTTCAGAAACCAAAATCCCTTTTGACTCCAAGATCATTCTATGTGGCTATTCCTCCGCTGATTCCAAAAACTCCGAAATGATCTGATACACTTTTTCTACATGGTCTTCATTCAATATCTCATGTCTTCTGCGGCGGAATAACACGCCTCGTATTCGGGTATATCCACGTTTTCGCAGGAATGCAATCGCTTCTCCATATTGTTTTTTCGATCCGATACACGGATCGTCTGCTCCTGCAATAAAAAGAATCGGCAATGACGGATGTTTTACATTCCAACCCTTTTTATCATATGCCCGCTTCATCAGCAAAAATAAATTCAAAAATCCGTTATTGGTAAACAAAAATCCATCCAGCGGATCTTCATCGTATGCTTTTACATTCTCTTTATTATAACTGATCCATCCATTGGGCGATTCTCCTTCTTCCAGCTGTTTCCCATACGCGGCAAAGGCAAGTCTCTGAAACAATCTTCCTGGTTTATCTCCTCGGACTTTGCAGGCAGCCTTGGCTAATTTCACGGCTGCTGCTGCCATTTTATTCTCACTGGGACTTCCGCACACGATCAATGAATCCAGCTCTTCATCATATTTTTTTAAATAACAGCGAACAACCAGTGATCCCATACTATGCCCGAATAAATGAAATGGAATTCCTCTGTATTGTTCCTTTGCCCATAGGCTGATTTGATGGGCATCTTCGACAATCGCTTCTCCTGTCTCATCGTAAAAATATCCCAATTCACCTTTTCCTTTGATGCTTTTCCCGTGTCCCCGATGATCATGAATCACTGACACATAACCCCATTTGCATACTTCTTCCATAAACGGGATATATCGTTCTTTGTGTTCTGCCATCCCATGGCAGATCTGCAAAATACCTCTTGGCTCACCTTCCGGTTCCATGACCATAACATGAAGTTCTAACTGATCAAAATCCGATGTTAGATAAAATGTCTTTTTCTTCATATCGCATCGCCTCCTAATTTCAGTTTAATAATTCGTCAACTCTCTGTCAATCTCCCTTTCATAATTCATCTCCATAAAAGTATGGTTCGTTTTTGACTCTGAAATGCAAATTTATATATACAAAAAAGACAAAATACCTTATACTATATGTATCAGATTTCGTACAATTTTTACAAATAAAGGAGGAAAGTTATGACAAAAGTATTGAAAAAATTATCTGCAGCCGGCATGGCTCTGATTCTTGCCTTTTCCGTCACTGCCTGCTCCGGCGGAGATGACAGCACTGCAAAAAAAGAAAGATCGGCCAAAGAAATCTTGGAATCTAATCTGAAGAAATCTAATGATCTGAAAGATGTAGATATGTCCGTGAACATGAAATATGTTGTCGATACTGGTACCGGTGACGAGGATTCCGAGCAATCCATGGATATGAGCTATGATACCCAGATTGCAGATTCCGGTAATGATTCTATGAAAATGGCTATGAAAGCCAAGGTAGGAATTTCCGGTGTAAATGTTGATATGGAAGCTTATTATACAGATGGGTATTACTATACCAATATATTGAATCAAAAAGCAAAACAGGCGATGGATCTCTCCAAAATCCAGGAACAAATGGAAAGCAGCGGAGATATTCAGCTTCCAATTGATAACTATACAGATTTAAAAGCCAAAACAGACAGCGACGGAAATACGGTTATCTCTTACGCTTTAAGTGAAGATGGATTAAATGAATATATCCTAAAATTCTATGAACAATTATCTTCTTTGAGCGGAAGTTCCAGTTCCGTTTCTTCCGAAGATCTGGAAGAGATAAAAGTTTCTTCTTTTACCGGAACACGCACAGTGAACAAAGATGACTATACCGTAAAAGATTCCATAGAATATATTATGGAAAGCGCTGAAGGAGAGGAAGGAAAGATCACAGTTTCTATGGATATCGAATATAACAATCCAGGAGAAAAGGTTTCCGTTACCCTCCCAGATGATCTCTCTGACTACCAAGAATCCACAACTGCCGGTTCTTCCAGCTCTAATTTACTGCAGTAATCGACAAATTTTTTACGAAATCAAAAAAAGATCTCCGGAATCATTCGGGGATCTTTTTTATTCTCTATTATCTTTCTTTCATCGGCTTATATTCTCGGGTCGGAGATACTGCCTTGTATGCCGGACGTATGATTCGATTACCATTGACCAGCTCTTCCATTCGGTGCGCGCACCAGCCGGCGATACGGGCAATTGCGAAAAGCGGTGTGTAAAGTTCATGAGGAAGTCCCAGCATACTGTAAATAAATCCACTGTAGAAATCGATGTTTGCGCTGACGCCTTTGTAGATCTTTCTTTCTTTTGCTATAACTTCTTTCGCCAGACGCTCCACATTCGCATACAGATGATATTCATCTTCTCTTCCTTTCTCTTCTGAAAGTCTCTTGACAAATCTTGAAAGAATCTTGGAACGAGGATCTGAGATAGAATATACCGCATGACCCATTCCATAAATCAATCCTGCATGGTCAAATGCCTCTTTATTCAAAAGCTTTAACAAATATTCTCGAATCTGATCGTCATCTGTCCAATCTTTCACATTTTCTTTCAAATCAGCAAACATTTCTACAACCTTGATATTGGCTCCTCCATGTTTTGGGCCTTTCAAAGAACACAATGCCGCTGCAATCGCAGAATATGTATCCGTTCCGGAAGAAGAAACGACATGTGTCGTAAACGTCGAGTTATTTCCTCCTCCATGTTCCGCATGAAGAACCAGCGCCATATCAAGCAGTCTGGCCTCCAGCTCGGTATAGTGACTGTCAGGTCTTAGAAGATGCAGAATATTTTCCGCTACCGATAATTCTTCTTTCGGCGGATGGATAAATAAACTCTGACCCATTTCATAATGAGAATAGGACTGATATCCGTAGACCGCAAGAACCGGAAATAATGCAATCAGCTGAATGGACTGTCTCAATACATTTGGAATTGAAATATCACTGCCGTGATCGTCATACGCATATAGTGTCAGAACACTTCGCGACAGCATATTCATCATATCCCGGCTTGGCGCTTTCATGATAATGTCCCGAACAAAATTTGTCGGTAACTGGCGGTATTCCGCAATCATCGCCTGAAATTCATCCAATTCTTTTTGATTCGGCAGATTTCCGAATAATAACAGATAACATACTTCCTCAAATCCGAATCGTCCTTCTGATATAAATCCATCTACGATATCTTCAATATTGATTCCTCGATAATAAAGCTTTCCTTCGCACGGAACTACCTCACGATCGATCATCGTATAAGATTGAATCATTGAGATATTAGTTAGTCCTGCCAGAACGCCTTCTCCATTTCGTTTCCGAAGCCCCCGATTCACATTATAGGTTGAAAAAAGTTCTTCGTCGATCTTTCGCTCACACTTCTTGGCAAGCGCTTCGATCTCCGGCGTCACTTCTGAAAACTTATTTGGCATATCTTTAATCATAATTGCTCCTTTCCGTTGTCACAACATTCAGCCGCATCCATTATTGGATATCATGATATTTTCCAAGGAACTCTCTGGTACGTTCGTTTGTTGACTGGAATACGGCATCCGGTGTATCATCTTCCACGATAACACCCTGATCCATAAAAATCACGCGGTCTGATATATCCTTCGCGAAAGCCATCTCATGGGTAACGATCACCATCGTCATATGAAGATCCGCCAATGATTTGATAACCTTTAATACTTCGCCGGTCAATTCCGGATCCAAAGCTGACGTAGGCTCATCAAAGAACAAGATCTTCGGTTCTAACGCCAGCGCTCTTGCAATCGATACGCGCTGTGACTGCCCGCCGGACAGCTCGCACGGATAAGCATCCGCCTTTTCCTCAAGTCCCAGTTTCTTTAACAGTCCCCTGGCTTTCTTTTCTGCTTCTTCTTTCGGAACTCCTGCCACACAGACAGGGGCTTCCATAACATTTCTTAATACACTATAGTGCGGGAACAAATTAAAACTCTGGAAAACAAAACCTGTCTCCATCAAAATCTCTTTCTGGACTTCCTTTCCCGCATAGACAGGAACTCCATTCTCTGTTTTCACCAACGTTTTTCCGTTGATCTCAATCTCTCCGGCCGTCACTTTTTCAAGCTGGTTCATACAGCGCAGCAGTGTTGATTTTCCGGATCCGGAAGACCCGATGATCGAAACGATTTCCCCATCATTGATCTGAAAGGAAATATCCTTAAGAACCGTTAGGTCTCCAAACTTTTTCTGTAAGTTCGATACCGATAATATACTCATTTCCTTTCCTCCTTAACGATAGTAATCCATTCTTTTCTCAATCGTTGAAAATACTTTTGAGATTACCGCATTCATAATCAAATAAAAAATACCTGCCACGACCAAATAAATCATTCCGCGGCTTCTGGCCATCTGATTCGTCGCTACGACATAAATCTCCATAACTCCTACAACGTGGGCAAGGGATGTATCTTTTACCAAAGTCATACACTCACTTCCCAAAGAAGGAATGATAATCTTAATTACCTGCGGCAAAATAATCTTGAAAAAAGTTTGCGCTTTGTTAAAACCAAGAACTTTGGCTGCCTCATATTGTCCCTGCGGAATGGCTTGGATTCCGCTGCGGTAAATCTCTGCAAAATATGCGGCATAATTCAGGGTAAAACTGATTACAGCAGCTGTCATACGATCTAAACTTAAACCGGCCAGATAATACAGACCGAAGTAGAATCCGTATAACTGAAGAATCAGCGGCGTTCCTCTCATAATCAAAAGGAAAAAACGAATCGGCATTTGGATAATCCATAATTTCGTCATCCTTCCTTTTGCAATTACCATTCCTAAAATCAATCCAAAAATCAACGTCAAAGAAAACAGCGTTAATGTCTGTGACAAGCCGTTCTCCACTAATAACTTGACAATCTCCGGAAAACTTTGAATCTGATTCATAATATTTCTTACTCCTATGTATTATTTCAATGAAATCACAAAAAGGGGCTTTTGAAAGAAAAGCCCCTCTTCATTCTCAGATCTTTCTTCTATTATTTGATCGTAGTGATATCTTCTCCGAACCACTTCTCGCTGATCTTAGCCAATGTACCATCTTTGGCCATCTCTTTGAGCTGATCTTCTACTTCTTTGCAAAGTGCTTTATCATCTTTGCGGAAACCAATGACATAATCTTCTGTGGCAAGATCTGCAGCTAAGACTTTATATTTTCCTTCATCTTCTTCTGTATAGTATCTTGCTACGACTTCATCCATAACAGCTGCGTCACATCCATTGCCCAGGTCATTCAGAATCTGTACATTATCCGGGAGCAGAATGATCTCTGCATCTTTCAGTTCATCTGTCTGATCCACTGCATCTGCTGCCGTAGAACCTTCCTGAACGCCTACAGATTTGTCTTTGATATCATCGAGGCTCTTTATATTGCTGTTTGCCGGAACAACCAGTACCTGATGATTCTCCATATATGGCTCGGAGCAAAGCATAGCTTTTGCCCTGTCTTTGCTGTAAGTCAATCCATTCCAGATACAATCAATATTACCGGTGTCTAATTCCTGTTCCTTTGAATCCCAGTTGATCGGCTGGAGTTTCAGCTCCACGTCCATTCTCTTGGCAACTTCTTTGGCAAGATCGATATCGAATCCGACGATCTCCTGGTCTTCATCTGTAAATCCCATCGGCGGGAAAGATGCGTCCAGTCCAAGAACCATTTCACCCTTTTTCTGCACATCAGAAAGAGAGGTATCTTCTGTGCTTTCTTTCTTGCTGCCGCATCCAAACAGACAAGATGCCGCAAGTATAACCGTTAATAACCCAATGACAATCTTTTTCATCCTTTGCTCCTCCAAAAATTTCTTTCAACACATTAGCGCACTAAAACGCCTGTTCAATATAATAGCAAAGTTTTGAATCTTTGTCAAATTTTTTGCATTGCTCCCCTCCCCGCTCTCCATGCTATAATGACCAGGCAATGAACAATAAAGAAAGGATTTCATTATGAAACGTATATATTTACGGACCGCATGTGCTGTCCTCATCACTTGTATGTTTTTTACGACCACCGTGTGGGGAGCTTCCCTTCCGATCCGCTATGGCGGTAAAAACTATCAATACACCGGAAAACAGCTTTCTTTTACTTACAAAGGAAAATCCATATCTCTTGGAAAAACACCTGGTATCCAGCGGCAGAAAGTGAATATGCTGCCCTATTATATCGCGATCGTCAAAAACGGGCCGAAAGTAAAACGATCCTATTCCAGCAAGACCGGTAAGCTTACTCTTACATATGGTAAGAAAAAGATTGTATTTTACAGGAACAAAAAATATGCCTATACTAACGGAAAGAAACGAAAGCTGACGACTGCGCCTTTTGTTGTAACATATCGGAATGTTAATAAGAGCTATCTTTTGATTCCAGCGAATTTTACCGCAAAATATCTTGGCATTCCTTATACATATGACAGCAAGAAAAAGGTGATTCATTATGCCAAGCCAAAACCTGCCTCTACAGCTGCAAAACCATCTGCGACGACCTCAAAGCCTTCTGCAACGACATCCAGGCCTTCTTCGGCAACCACCGCAGCTCCTGCTCCGCCGTCGAATACCGGAATGACGACCACTTATTCTATGGATATTACCCGCTCTGCTTATATCAAAGAACAGATGAAGATATACGCAGCTTACGGCGGAAAAGCGATTACAGAAGCTCAATATGATTCCTATATCAATCCGGCCAACGATACGACCGGAGGACTGCAGTTTTTAAAACTCGGTGTTTATCGAAATGTAGATGCTTCTATTTACAAAAATCATCTTTCCTCGATGATTGCCGGGAAACCGGCAAGTGTATTTGCCGGCAGAGGGGACACTTTCCTGCAGGCGGCCAAAGCCTACTCCATTGATCCTCTTTATTTTCTCTGTCAGACGATTCAGGAATCCGGATATGGAACAAGCCAGCTGGCGAGAGGCATCCAGTCCTCTTCCCTGGTAGATCCAACCGTTATGAAATATGATACAACCAGCTTAAAAGGCAAGATCGTAACCGGAGATTCTGTGAAAAAAGATGCGTCAGGAGAAATCACAGGTTTTCAATTCCTTACAGACAGCCAGAGAAAATCAGACCGTTCCTATGTGAAAACTTCAGCAGGATATTTGGAGATTACGGATCTTCCAGCCTTTCAGCAAAACAATACCTACTATAATCTGTACGGCATCAAGGCGGTGGATGCAGCCCCGCAGCTATGCGGCTTTACCTACGCTTATAACCAAGGCTGGACCAGTGTTGACAAAGCTATCAATGGAGCTGCGAAATA
Source organism: Candidatus Anaerostipes excrementavium (assembly GCA_019114985.1). Classification (GTDB taxonomy): domain Bacteria; phylum Bacillota; class Clostridia; order Lachnospirales; family Lachnospiraceae; genus Anaerostipes; species Anaerostipes excrementavium. The sequence continues at coordinate 128,271 of DXEM01000001.1, read as the reverse complement.
TGTCTCAAAATGGTACATCCATAACAGCACTTATCGGCAGGATACTTTATACAAATTCCGCTATCATCCTAAAGTTGCTTATATCTGGCATCAGTATGCCACAGATCCGGGGTATGCGAGAAGTATCGGAAATCTTATGTATAAATACAAGAATGTTTATCCCGGTTCTTCTCCCCTCTCCTATGAAAAGCCTGTATTCCGCTAATGTCCCGGAGGAGTCATTGCAAACTTGCTTTGCAATGGCTCTTTTCTTTGTACAAAAAAGGTATCGCTCTGTCATAATCTTCATGACTTTGCGATACCATATTTTATCTTATGATTCTTCTTTTGGAAATATGATCGTTATCTTTGTGCCTTTTCCCAATTCACTTTTCACATCAATGGATGCGTGATGATATTTCGCTCCATGCTTTACAATGGAAAGTCCCAGCCCGGATCCTTCCTTCTGATTGGAATGGCTCTTATCGACTCGATAAAACCTTTCAAAAATGCGGTCCATATCGTCTTTTGGAATTCCGATTCCGGTATCTTCCACAACAATCGTCGGCTGATCGTTCATCGCCGCGATGGTCACCACGACTTCTCCTTTTGGATGGTTATATTTCACCGCGTTTTCACAGATGTTAAAAAACATCTCGTAAAGGATTTGGTATACTCCGCATATCTTCGTATGAACCCCTCGAATATGGAATGTGACACTTTCCTTTTCCAGCTTATGTCCTAGATCGGATTTGATCTGGAAAATCAATTCATATAAGTCGACTTCCTTTTTCTCCAATTCTACCTGGTTTTCATCCAGTCTTGACAATTTAATGATATCTTCGATCATGGCAATGAGACGTCTGGCTTCCTTATAGATTGTTCCTGAGAACCGTTCCATATCTTCCGGTCTGACCATGCCATCCTTCATCAATTCAGCATATCCTGAAATCGTCGTAAGCGGAGTCTTCAGCTCATGAGAGACATTGGCGGAAAATTCCTTGCGCATGTTCTCAGCCTCTTTAATTTCTTTGATCTGATTCTGAATATCAATATTTTGCTGTTCAATTCTATCTAACAACGGCGTCAACTCACTATATGTCTGATTCTGCTTCGGATGAAGCAAGTCAATCTGATTAATTGGTTTCACGATGCGGCTCGTAATGACCTTGGACAAAATAACCTCCAGAACCAGTATTGCGATTAGCAAAACAACCGCAGGAGGCAGAAGTTCCCAGACCTGCCGGGCAATTGTTCTTGTTTCTCTGGATAAACGCACCACAGATCCGTCATTTAAACGCATCGCATAATAATAGGTCTGCATGTTCAATGTTTCTGAAAATCTGGTATCTTCCCCGCTGCCGCTTCGCATTGCTTCTTTGATTTCTTTGCGGTCCTTATGGTTCTCCATAGCGCTTTCTTCGCCGGCGCTGTCGTAAATAACATTTCCGGAAGCATCGATCCATGTAATCCTGCTAACCGTAAGATCCTTATACTCATCCAGATCTTGCTTATCATGCAGATTTAACGAAGTTGCCATATAAGCTGCTTCATTTTGAATGCCGATTTCTACTTGTTTCGTATATTGAAAATAAGTAATAAATGACACTAGAATTGTCGTAATAAGCACTGCCGCAAAGGAGATAAGCACCATACTTTGAAAGATTTTGCGCTTCATTCATTTCCTCCGATGCGATAACCAATTCCTCTTACAGTCTCAATCAAACTTCCGCAGTCTCCAAGCTTTTGACGCAGAGAACGAATATGAACATCCACTGTCCTTGTCTCTCCGTCAAAATCATACCCCCATATATTGGTGAGCAGCTGATCTCGGTTCAGCACGTTGCCTTTGCTCTCCACCAACAGGCACAAAAGCTTAAATTCCTTATTTGTCAGGGTCACTCCCTGATCTTTTACTTTTACTTTGTGTTTATTCGGATAAATCCGCAGATCTCCGACCTGCAGCTCATCCTTTGATTCTTTCTTTGAACGGCGGAGCACGGCTTTTACTCTGGATACCAGTTCCATCATGCCAAATGGCTTCGTAATGTAGTCATCCGCACCGCTGTCGAGTCCCAGAACTTTATCATATTCCGTACCCTTCGCCGTCATGATGATAATCGGCAGCTCTTTTGTTGCTGACTTTCCTCGGAGCCTGCCAAGGATTGAAATCCCATCTTCGCCTGGCAGCATGATGTCCAGCAATACCAATTCCGGCATAACTCCCTCTCTCATGACCTCCATGAACTGAGTACCATCCTCAAAACCTCTCGCTTCAAATCCGGTACTTTGCAGTGTATACGTCACAAGTTCTCTAATATTCGGATCGTCTTCTACAACAAAAATCACAAGCTTCCTCCTTTATATTCTCCGGTAATCGCGTACTCTACCCATTCCGCGATATTGCTTGCATGATCACCGATACGTTCAAAATACTTGGCAATCATAAGAATCGCAATCCATTCTTCTCCTCGCTCAGGTTCTTCATGAATCATTGTAATGACCTCTTTTTTCACCTGGCTGAAAAGCTTATCGACCAGATCATCCTGTTCGATTACTTCACGGGCAAGTCCGAGATTTTCTTTTACAAACGCCTTGATGCTTCGGGAAACCATATCGATCGTTGCCTGTGCCATCTTCTCCAGATGGGTATTCTCGATCTGTGCAGGAATCGCTGAATCTTTCTTTACAATTCCGATAATATCTCCTGCCTGGTCACCGATACGCTCCATATCGGATACCATCTTCAAAGCAGATGAGATTACGCGAAGATCCGTCGCCACCGGCTGCTGCTGAAGCAAAAGCTTCATACAAATACGTTCAATATCACGTTCTTTGTGATTGATCTCTTCTTCCATCCCTTTTGCATCCTGTATCAGCTCCTTGTCTCTGGTAGCTACGACTTTTGCCGCCGCTGTAATGATTTCTTCACAAAGAGCTCCCATATCGACCATTTCCTGATTCAGACGCATCAGCTGCCTGTCAAATCGGTTTCTCATATCAACCAAACCTCCCTGTAATGTAGTCTTCTGTCCGTTTGTCCTTAGGCATAGAGAACAGTTCTCCTGATTTGCCGAACTCTACCATCTCTCCTAGTAAGAAAAATGCCGTTCTATCAGAAATCCTGACTGCCTGCTGCATGTTATGCGTTACCATGATGATCGTATATTTCGATTTTAATTCTACCGCAAGATCTTCGATTTTGGAAGTAGAAATTGGATCCAGCGCGGAAGTCGGCTCATCCATCAGAAGAACTTCCGGTTCTACCGCCAAAGCTCTTGCGATACAAAGACGCTGCTGCTGTCCTCCGGACAGCCCCAGAGCGCTCTTTTTCAAACGGTCTTTTAATTCATCCCAAATCGCCGCGCTTCTTAATGACTTTTCAACAATTTCATCCAGCTGGGCCTTGTTATGAATTCCGTGAGTTCTTGGACCATAAGCAATATTATCATAAACGCTCATCGGAAACGGATTTGGTTTCTGGAACACCATTCCAACACGCTTCCTTAACAGATTGACATCCATATCGCCATAGATATCTTCACCGTCTAAAGTGACTTTTCCGGTAATCTTGCATCCCTCTACCAAGTCATTCATACGATTCAGAGATTTCAAAAGCGTTGATTTTCCACATCCGGATGGTCCGATAAAAGCTGTAATCTCATGCTCCGGGAGATCTAAATTGATATCCTTAAGCGCCTTAAATTTTCCATAATATAAATCTAAATTGTCAATTTTAAATTTTGTTTCCATTTTATTCTACCCTTTCGTGATTCGTTTTGCAATAAATGAGGAAACTGCGTTGATCAGCAATACGGTGATCAACAATACAACTGCGGTCGCGTAAGCCTGATTAATATGAAGTCCCTCACAAGACAATGTATACATATGCACAGCCAGCGTACGTCCGGATCCCATAATATTTGCCGGAATCTCCGCTACAGTACCTGCTGTATACATCAGTGCTGCGGTCTCCCCTACGACACGTCCGATTGCTAAGATAATGCCTGACAGGATTCCCGGAACTGCAGATGGCAAAACGATGCGGAATACTGTACGCAGTTTTCCGGCTCCAAGTCCAAAACTTCCTTCACGGAAAGAATCAGGTACGGATTTCAGCGCTTCCTCACTGGTACGCATGATCAGCGGAAGGATCATGATTGCCATTGTCGCCGCACCGGATAAAACAGATAATCCCCATCCCAGCGCTCCGACGAAGAAAAGCATACCAAACAATCCATATACAATGGAAGGAATTCCCTGCAGAGTCTCTGCTGTAACTCGAACAACTTCTACCAATTTGTTGCCGCGCTTTGCGTACTCTACCAGATAAATAGAAGCAAAAATTCCAAGCGGCACTGCAAAAAGCAAGGAAAGCCCTGTCATCATCAATGTATTAATAATTGCCGGAAACATAGATACATTTTCGGTCGTATATTCAAAAGAAAACAAATCTGAAGTCAGATTCGGAACACCGTTGATTAAAATATATCCAATCAGGAAAAACAAAATTGCCACAGTTATGATAATGGCCGCATTTACCAGAAACCATAATACAAAAGATAACGGCGTTCTCTTGTACGATTTCATCTTCTGGCCAAAAGTAACTTTATTGATTCCCTGAATCTCTTCTGTATTCTGCATTTTTTTTACGGCCTCCATCTTAGATTCCCTCCTTCTTCTTTAATGCTGCGAAGCAGAGATTGATCAACAAGATAAATACAAATAATACAACTGCCGTCGCGATCAGCGCTTCTCTGTGAAGGTCTGTCGCATATCCCATCTCCAATACGATATTGGATGTCAGCGTTCTAACTCCGTTAAAGAGTCCGGAAGGTACGACTGCCTGGTTTCCGGCTACCATTACAACAGCCATAGTTTCACCGATCGCACGTCCGATTCCCAGAACAACTCCAGCCAGGATTCCTGATTTTGCTGCCGGGAGCACTGCAAAAAATACGCTTCTTTCGTGGCTTGCCCCAAGTCCGAGAGATCCTTCATAATAACTGTCCGGCACGGCGCGGATTGCACTCTCTGACACTTCCACGATTGTCGGAAGAATCATGATTCCAAGAAGAATGGATGCCGTAAATAAACTGTTTCCTGTCCCGCCGAACATCTGTCGAAAGGTCGGAACCAAAACGACCATACCGAAAAATCCATATACTACAGAAGGAATTCCAGCCAAAAGTCCAACTGCCGGTTTGATGATCTTATAAATTTTTTCATTGCAGAATCTCGCCATATAAATTGCTGCTAAGATCCCAATTGGTACTCCTACGATAATTGCTCCCGCTGTTACATAAATGCTTCCCAAAATCATAGGGAAGATGCCAAAGAATTCATTCCTTGGCATCCAAATCTCTCCGGCTATAAAATTCCCAAGTCCAATTTCCCCTATGGTAGGAATTCCATTTATGAATAAGAAAGCACAAATCAGAATAACTGCAAGAATGGAAGCACACGCTGCAATCAGGAATACCACATTCATAATTTGTTCTTTATATTTCTTCATAAATTCCTCACCTAATTTACTTCATTCTTATTTGATATCGCCCCAAGATGTTGTTTCTCCTGTAAAGATTGCTTTTACCTGATCAGAAGATAACTCATCCACATCTTTGTCTTTATTCACGATAACTGCGATGCCATCCTGGGCAATTGCTGTTGCTTTTGCTCCTTTTGATGTCTCACTGTCTGCCAGGTCACGAGAAGCCATTCCGATGTCACACACACCGTCAACTGCATTGTTAACACCTGTTGTAGAATCACTCTGCTGTACTTCAATTGTCACTTTATCGTTGGCTTTTTCATAAGCTTCTTTCAATTTCTCCATTACTGGTGTGACAGAAGAAGATCCGGAAACAACCACTTTTCCTTCTGCTCCGTTAGACTTGAACGCAGCTGCTTCCTCGTCTACTTTGATGTAACCGTTGTCTTCTACAATCTGCTGCCCTTCTTTGCTCATGATATAATTCTGGAAATCCTGAGCTGCATCGCTTAACTTATCTTTGGTTACAATGTTAAATGGACGAACCACTTTGTATGATCCATTCTTTACGTTTTCTGCAGATGCTTCTGCCCCATCGATCTTAAGCGCTTTTACTGTGTCATTTAAGGATCCTAAAGATATGTAGCCAATCGCCGCATCGTTTTCCGCAATCGTTGTCATCATAACGGAAGTAGAGTTGGTAATCTGAGCAGCAGAAGTTGTCATATCAACTTTCTTGCCATCTTTCTCTTCTTCAATTCCGAATAATTCAACAAATGCGCCTCTTGTTCCTGAACCGTCTTCTCTGGATACAACTGCGATTTCTTCACTGCCTTTGCTATTTCCTCCGCCGCCGCATCCTGTCAGAAAGCTTGCTGCCGCTACGGTTGCTAATGCTAAAGTCATAATCTTCTTTCTCATTTTGTTCTCTCCTTTTGATCTGTTTCAATTACAAAACCTATGTTACAGCGGCTATGTTAAATCCAAAAGGAGTGTTGTGTAAACTTTGCGTTAAATGTAAAATCCATTTTAAAAGAAATGTAAAGTCAGGAATTATTCCTGATATGCACAAAAACACATGTGATGCTGCATCTTATCTGACAGATTCTCTGACTGGAATTCTGAAAGAGGATTATAATCTAAACGAAGCAAAAGCAGAAAGGCTGCAAGAAAAATATGGTTCTATTGATTGATGCTAATATCATTTTGGATGTACTTCTGAATCGCCAGAAATTCGTAAAAGATTTTTCCAGAAGCAAAGTAATTGCATTTACTCCCTCTGAACTGCTTGCAAGAATCTAAATGAAACGAAAAAGCCGAGGTTAGCGTCCCCGGCTTTTTATACCCAGAGCAGAACTACTGTCTGCTTCTCATCTTTTATAGAGATTTCTATCTTTCTACGATTTTTCCATCACAGATGGTATATTTTACTTTGCCTTTGAGCTTCCAGCCGGTAAATGGAGAGTTCGCTGCTTTTGAGCGGTATTCTTTTACCGTCCATTCTTCTTCCGGATCAAAGATTACAAGATCTGCCGGCCGGCCTTCCTGCAGCCTTCCCTGTGGTAAGTGATATAATTTTGCCGGATTGACCGTCATTTTCTCCAACAATTCCATCATAGATAAATACCCTTTATCCACCAGCTCTGTGATTCCCAGTCCCAGAGAAGTTTCCAGTCCGGTGATTCCGCTTGGCGCTTCTGCCAGACTTTTTTCTTTCTCTTCTTTGGCATGGGGAGCATGGTCTGTGGCAATCACTTCGATGGTTCCTTCCTGCAGCCCTTTGATGATGCGCATCCGATCTTCTTCGGTTCGAAGCGGCGGATTCATCCTTGCCAAGGTTCCATATTCAAGAACTGCTTCTTCTGTCAATGTAAAGTGATGCGGAGAAGCCTCTGCGGTTACATGAGCTCCTTTTTCTTTTGCTTCCTTTACATACTCTACCGCCTGTGCCGAGCTGATATGCTGGATATCTACCGACGCCCCGGTTTCCAATGCCAGCTGGCAATCTCTTTTTACCATAACGGCCTCTGCCAGGTAAGAAGCGCCCCCGTAATTTAATTTCTCGGATACTTTTCCTTGATTTACGCCCGGCTGCTTGATATAAGCCGGGTCTTCCTCATGAAGACTGATCGGAACACCCAATTCTTTGACTTTTTCCATCGCCTTCCTTACCAGAGCCTCATCCATCAACGGAAGTCCGTCATCGGTAAATCCTTTGACTCCTGCCTGGTAAAGCGCATCCATATCGGTCAGCTCTTCCCCTTTAAATCCTTTGGAAACTGCTGCTGCCTGCAATACTTTGATCGGCAGTTGTTCACATCGGTCGACAATTTCCTGATAGATATCCACAGAATCAACGACCGGCTTAGTATTTGCCATACATACGACGGTTGTAAATCCTCCGGCCGCTGCCGCTGCTGCTCCGGTCGTCAAATCTTCTTTATAAGTAAATCCCGGATCGCGAAAATGTACATGGACGTCAATCAAGCCCGGCGCTACAATCCATCCTTTGGCATCGATCACCTGACATCCATCCTCTGCGGAATCGACCTTTCCGATTTTCACGATCTGGTCACCATCCAAAAGTACATCTCCTACTTGGTCCAACCCGCTTTCCGGATCCATGATCCTTCCATTTCGAATCCAAATCATTTCTTAACCTCCTTGCCTTCTATCTTTTTTGTTTTCTTCTGAAAAGACGGCTTCCAACGGATGCAAGAAGCCCTTTTTTCTTCGGTTTTGGTTTTGGCTGAAGCCGTTTCGCCTCATTCATAAAATAAACTTGAGAACTTAACGGCGTCTCCCCTTTCTTTCTCTTGGAAACATATTCTCCATCCGAAAGCATTCTGGTCGCCTGAACGTTATCTTTCTTCAGAATCTCCATCATCTCTCTGAGCCGTTCTCTTAGCGCTGGATCGTAAATCGGACATGCAACTTCGACCCTTCGTCTTGTATTCCTGGTCATCATATCCGCCGAAGAAATAAAGATCTCCAGGTCTTCCCCGGCTCCAAAGCTGTAAATCCTGGAGTGTTCCAGGAAACGACCTACGATACTTTCCACACGGATATTCTCTGTTTTGCCCGGAATCCCGGGACGCAGACAGCAGATTCCACGTACAAGAAGAAAAATCGGCACCCCGGCACAGGATGCTTCAGCCAAGGCATCGATGATCTGACGATCCGCCAAAGAATTCATCTTCATAAAAATGCCTGATGGCTGAAAGCTCTCTGCTTTCATTTTCTCCCTATGAATATATTTGATAATATTATTTTTGAGGCTGTTTGGCGCCACCAGAAGATGATCATATTCTCCCTCCAGATGAAATACCGATATATTATGGAAGAACTTCGTCGCATCCCTTCCAATTGCCTTGGAAGCAGTCAAAAGGCTGAGATCTGTATAGATCTTTGAAGTGCTCTCATTATAATTCCCGGTTCCAATCTGGGTAATATAATAAATCCCGCGGCTATTCTTCTTCGTAATCAAGCAGACTTTGGAATGTACCTTGTAGCCGTCAATCCCATAAATGACCTTACAGCCGGCTTCTTCCAAAATCTCTGAATAATTGATATTGTTCTCTTCATCAAATCTGGCTCTTAATTCCATGAGAACTAAGACTTCCTTGCCGTTTTCCGCTGCCTCACACAAATATTTCACGATTTTTGCCTGTTTTGCCAAACGATAAATCGTTATTTTAATAGAAACCGTTTCTTTGTCCGCGGCGCTTTCTTTTAAAAGCTCCACAAAAGAGTCCATGGTTTCAAATGGAAAAGACAATAATTTGTCTCCTTGAAGAATCTGTTTTGTAATAGATTCTCCCGGCACAAAATCCCGGTTAAGCGCCGGATAGAATGGACGATAACTTCCTTTTTTCCTTTGTTCTTCCGGAACCCGATCAGACAAAGCATAAACATATTTCATATCCAAAGGCGCCAGACTCTGATATACATCTCTCTTGGTGATATCCAATTTCTTGATTAAATATTTTTCCATCCACCGGCTTTGCTCTCCGTAAAATTCCAGACGAACCGGATGAAGTCTCCTGCGCAGCTTAATGATCTGGCGCATATGTTCTCTGTAATCATCGGTATTTTCATAAATCTCATCATCCGGATCAATATCCGCACTCCGCGTCACACATAGGATTCCCTTTTCCTCGATTATATATTTCGGAAATAAGACATCACAAAACTCGGCAATGATGTCCTCCAGCAGCACAAATCTCAGACTGCCTTCTTCGAAAAAGACCATTCGATCCAAATCTTTCGGCATCGCAATAATACCAAAAGACTCCTTTTCTTTCTTTTTTAAGCGAAGGCCAATATGGAGGACTTTATTGGGAATATGAGGAAAAGGATGCTGTTTTGCAATGACGATTGGAGAAAGTACCGGAAGTACCATGATTTCAAAATAATTCTTAAGATACAGCTTCTCCTCATCGCCCAGCTCCCCCAACCGGCACTGTACGATTCCCTGTTTCTCCAATTCTTCTGATACATCCAGAAAAATCCTGTCTCTCTGACGATAAAGCGGCGCCATATGCTCCGAAATCTTCATCAGCTGCTCGTCCGGCGTCAGATTCGAACGAATATCGTGATGTCCATCATGAATCAAACTCATCTCATGGATACTTCCCACACGAACCATAAAAAATTCATCCAGGTTATTCGTAAAAATCTCCAGGAATTTCAGACGTTCTAAGATCGGGACCGATTTCTTGCCTGCCTCGTTAAGGACCCTCTCATTAAATTTCAGCCAGGACAATTCACGATCCTGGGTGTAAGAATAATCATATTTCTTACTCATCGATTCATCCTCCCATAATGCTTCTTGTCAAAAGGAAGCAAAATTTACCTGCTTTTCTTTTGAAATCAAAGAAATCCCGGAACATCAAAATTCCGGGATCACTTTCTTTAATAAGCAAATTTCTCTTCAAAATAATTTTTCAGATCTTCGATCTTGATTCGTTCCTGTTCCATCGTATCACGATCACGAACGGTCACGGCTCCGTCTTCTAAAGAGTCAAAATCAAATGTCACGCAATATGGTGTTCCGATCTCATCCTGTCTGCGGTAACGTTTTCCGATATTTCCACGCTCGTCAAACTCGCAATTGTAGTACTTCGCCAATTCCTCGTAGACTTTCAGCGCATCTTCGCTTAATTTCTTAGATAATGGAAGGATTCCGATCTTCACAGGCGCGATCGCCGGATGGAAATGAAGCACAGTTCTCGTATCTCCGCCTTCCAGTTCTTCTTCATCATATGCCGCGCACAGGAACGCCAGTGTTACACGGTCAGCTCCCAGAGACGGTTCAATGACATATGGAATGTAACGTTCTTTCTTCTCCGGATCAAAATATGTCAGATCTTCTCCGGATCTATTCTGATGCTGTGTCAGGTCATAGTCAGTACGATCCGCAATTCCCCAAAGCTCGCCCCAGCCAAACGGGAAGAGGAATTCAATATCAGATGTTGCTTTGGAATAATGAGAAAGTTCTTCCTTCTCATGGTCACGGACTCTCATCTGCTCATCTTTGATGCCAAGCTCTTTCAGCCAATGGATGCAGTAATTCTTCCAGTATTCGAACCATTCCAAATCCGTATCCGGCTCGCAGAAGAATTCCAATTCCATCTGTTCAAACTCACGGGTACGGAATGTAAAGTTACCCGGTGTGATCTCGTTTCGGAAAGATTTTCCGATCTGTCCGATTCCGAACGGAATCTTCTTTCTGGATGTACGCTGTACATTCTTAAAGTTTACAAAGATTCCCTGCGCAGTCTCCGGACGAAGATAAACAGTGCTCTTCGCATCTTCTGTTACACCCTGGAATGTCTTGAACATCAGGTTAAATTCACGAATCTCTGTAAAGTTCTTCTTTCCGCAGGATGGGCAGACAATATCATGCTCCTTGATGAACTCTTCCATCTGTTCCTTAGACCATCCGTCCACAGAACCTTCCAGTTCCATGCCATGCTCCTGATAATAATCTTCAATCAATTTGTCCGCACGGAAACGTTCGCGGCATTCTTTACAATCCATCAAAGGATCGGAAAAACTTCCCAAATGTCCGGACGCTACCCATGTCTGCGGATTCATTAAGATCGCACAGTCAACTCCCACATTATATGGGCTTTCCTGGATAAATTTCTTCCACCAGGCTTTCTTCACATTATTCTTTAATTCTACACCAAGATTTCCATAATCCCATGTATTAGCCAATCCGCCGTAAATCTCAGAACCACTGTATACAAATCCACGGACTTTTGCCAGATTGACGATTTTCTCCATTGTTAAATCCATAAGTTTTTACCTCTTTTTTTGTTCTTTCTCTATATTGTATCATTGTATCTTGTAATTGATTTTTTTTCAAGATGTATTTACGCTCTTTCAAATATATGAACTATACTAATTGGATATTACTTTTTTCTTTTATTTATATTATAATGTTGAAATGAAGCATTAGGAGATATGAAGAAAGGGAAATTAGACCATGTATCAAATTGATTATACCAATGTTGGTAAACGAATGAAGACTTTACGTAAACAGGCAGGCTACACACAGGAACAAATTGCGGATGCATTGGATGTAACAGTTGCTTTCATCAGCAATATCGAAAATGATCGTGTAAAAATGAACCTTCGAGTTTTATCTTATTACGCGAAACTTTTGAATGTTTCAATTGATTATCTTCTTCGTCCGGAAACCAATGAGACCGGCGAGAAAGATAATGTACTGAACAAAGAGATCCTTCGTCTTCTGGAAAAGTTCTCTACAGACGACAAGGAGAAATTTGTCAAAGTACTGCGCATTTTATGTAAATAAGATTTCCTAGCAGAGTAATGAAAACGCCGCAAGATTTCAATAGAATCCTGCGGCGTTTCTCACTCTTCATGATTCCTGCGGAAGAAAAATCTTGGATTTAAATTCATGTTGGATATGAACTTTTAAAAATTCTTCCGTAATTTTTTTTAACTCTTTTTGCACTTCCCTGCTGACCCGAAATGTATAGAGACGTTCAATCGGGCTATATAGGATATATTGCAGCGCATAGATGGTCGATGGCCCGGCTGGAAATCTGCCGCCCCCGCAGGAAGCACAGACCGTTCCTCCTTCTGCCGGTTCAAATCCGACAAGCTGTTCCTTCGAACCGCACCGAACACATTGAAATGCTTCCATCCCCAGACCATACACTGCCATCAGCTTGATCTCATACACCAAACGGATCAATTCATTTGGCATCGTTTTCTTTTCCAAAGCTCTCAGAGTCTGATAAAGCAGCTTCAAGATCTGCATCTCATCATTGTTTTCTCTTGTCAGATAAGAGGCAAATTCACTAAAATAACTGGCATAGTAAATAGAATCCAAATCTTCTTTTAGTTTTTCAAAATAATTGTCAACCTGCGCCCACATGACATTAAAAGAGTTCTTTCCCTCATAGAGAGAAAAGGTTCCAAACGTAAACGGCTGACAAGCCGCTGCATAAGGGCTTGTTGCTTTTTTCGCACCGCGGGCAAAGGCGGAGATTCTTCCCCGCTCTTTTGTCAGCAGCACGATTCGTTTATCATATTCTCCAATATTTCCTGCCTGTAAAACCAATCCCAACACTTTGATTTCCTGACCCATGATCAGACTTCTTTCTTATCATATCCATAATTCTTCAGCAGGAAATCACTATCCCGCCAATCTTTCTTTACTTTTACCCATAACTGAAGATTTACCTTGGTGTCCAAAAGATTTTCCATCTCGATCCTCGCCTGGCTTCCGATCTTCTTCAGCATGGCCCCTTTTTTCCCGATGATAATTCCTTTATGAGAATCTTTCTCACAAATAATCGTTGCATCAATATCTATAATATGACCATGCCGTCTTTCCTTCATGGAATCAATCACCACGGCAATTCCATGAGGAATCTCCTGGCTCAGGGAACGCAGCGCTTTCTCACGGATCAATTCTGCACAGATCTGGCGCTCCGGCTGATCTGTGATCGTATCCGCATCAAAATACATTGGTCCTTCTTCCAGATACCGAAAGATCGTGTCAATCACATCCTGGGTATTCTTTCCTTTCAAAGCGGAAACCGGTATGATTTCCGCAAAGTCCAGAACGTCTTTATAAGCATTGATTGCTTCCAAAATCTCTTTTTCCTCTGCCAAATCGATTTTGTTAATAATCAGGATGATTGGAGTTTTTATTTTGGCAAGCTGCTCCACGATATAACGTTCTCCTCCGCCGATAAATGTCGTCGGTTCCACCAGCCAGAGGACGACATCTACTTCGTTTAACGTCCTCTCTGCTGCCTGGAGCATATAATCTCCCAATTTATTTTTCGCTTTGTTGATTCCCGGTGTATCTAGGAAAACAATCTGTCCCCTGTCATCGGTATACACTGTCTGGATTCGGTTTCTCGTCGTCTGCGGCTTGCTGGAGGTAATCGCGATCTTTTGTCCGATCAAACGGTTCATCAGCGTAGATTTTCCCACATTGGGACGTCCGATAAAAGTCACAAATCCGGATTTAAATACTTCTCCCATAATCTTCCTTTCTCTTACAGTACATTTCGTATCACATCAAAACAGTCTTTGGCCTGCTGCATCTTATCTTCATTTCCCACACAGCAGCGATTGCCCGCATCAACCACGGCTTTCACCAAAGGAGCCAGCGCCTGGATATCTTCTTTGGTACATCCAAGCACCTGATCTCTGTCTTTCTGCATTTCCTCTTCCGTTTTGCCCATCAGGTATGCCTGGAAACTTCTTGCTCCCATATCATCCGGTCCCATCGGCATATCCATGCCGCTGATTGTACCAATGATATATTTTTTCATGTCACGTGCATCCGGATCAAATGTTTCCACAAACTGGTATGCACGGTCATAGACATCATACGTCTCTTTCAGATTCGGATCCCGATAAGTTACAAACATAGAGTCTCCCTGACTGCCAAAGCTGCACATGCAGCCGTAAGCGCCTCCTTTGACTCGAAGCTGAATCCAAAGATATTCGTAAGAAAAGATCATTTGCAGCACCCGCAACGCCCCGGTATATTGGAATCCCTGATCCATAAAGTTACCGGCACATGCCACATAGCAAACGCCTCCCGCTGTGGCAAATCCTTCGTTTTCCTGGTCACATGTTACTTTTACAAGGGTTTCCTTCGCCTGATCCGGGTATAAACGTCCCACAAAATGACCCAGGCTTTCTTCCATGAATTCCGGTTCCTTCTCATTTCCGGTATAGCTTACGATCATATGCTGTTTCTGGAAAATCATCTTTCTGGCAGTTTCCAGACCTTCCGCGATCTGATCATAAGACTCTTCAAAATTTTCATACCAGTTTTTCACGGATTCAAACATGTCGATTCCCTGAATCGCTTCCTTATATTTCGCATAGGATGAAAAATAAGAAATTGCACGGTTCGCTGCTGTCTTATGTCCTGCTTCCGTCAGCTGCATTTTCAAATTCGTATAAATCTGTCCGATTATTTCCTTTAATCTCTTTTTGTCGTTTAATTTACTTTCAAATATGATTTCTTCCATTAAGGCAAACGCTTTTTCTGTCTTCGGATAAAAGCATTTTGTCTTGACGGAAAACAGTGGAATCCATTCGTCTTTTGTCCGAGGCAGCACATCCATCGTCGCAGCAATCGCTCCTGTTTCAATGCTGACCTCATTTCCCAATTCCAGATAACTTCTTTTTTCTGTATCCACAGCCATCAATACTTCGGTCAGCAAAGAAGCATACGGCGCCAGCTCTATCGGCACATAGCTCATATCAAAAGATAACTTCAAATAACAGATCTGGTTGGTGAAATAAGAATGCCAGAGTACTTTCACCCCGTCAATCTCTGTTTCCTGATTGCTCAGCGGTTTGATTTCTTTTCGGATATCCTCAATGTCCAGAACCGGGATCTTGGCAAGCTCTTCTTTTGTAGAAGGCGTTTCCTGGATTTCTTTTAGACGTTTGGTCTCTTTTACCAGATCTTCAATCTGTTCTTTTGACAGAGAATCTTTATACGCTTTTAATTTCTGCGCTTCCTGCTGATCCTTTTCCTTCTGAAGTCCTTTTTTCGGCTTCATAACAACGATCGATTTATGCGGATTTTCCAAAAGATATTTTGTGATCAGATCTTCAAAATATCCTGTCTCCATTTTTTCTCGAAGAATCTCGAAAACTTCATTTGTCTTAATATGGATAAATGGCTGTTCCTCATCGTAAAGCCAGCTGTCATACATCTGCAGTCCATACATTAAACCTTTCGGGAAACGTCCGAAATTCGCTTCCTTATAACGGAATTCATAAAAATTAAACGCCGCAGTCAGACTGCGCTTTGGAATTCCTTCTTCTGCGATCTTCTGAAGATTTTCTTCAATAATGGATACAAATTCTTTTTCCTGATCTTCTCTTGCTTCCTGCGCCTCAATGGAAAAGATTGGCTGCCAAATTCCATTATCATAAGAACTTGAAACATCTTTTCCGATCTGTGCATCCATTAACGCTTTTTTTACCGGCGCTCCCGGCGCTGTAAACAAGGCACGGTTCAGAATCTGGAAGGCCAGGTAAAGTTCCCGATCCAAACTTGTCCCGATCACCGCATTGTATGCAAAATAAGTCTTTTCCTCCTCCGAATCATTTTCTCCGATTGGATAATACTCTTCTATTCTTTTGACTTCTTTGAAAGGTTCCTGCATCTTCCAGGAAGAAGCAATCTCTCTCTCATCAAAATCTTTCAAATAATGTTCATGGATAAATTCCAGATATGGTTCCGGATCCATGTCTCCATAGAGATAAATATAACTATTGGATGGATGGTAATAGGTTCTGTGGAAATCTAAAAATCCTTCGTAAGTCAGATCCGGAACTGCCGCCGGGTCTCCTCCGGATTCAAATCCGTACGGGGTATCCGGAAGAAGAGATTTCTGAATCACTCTGGCAAGCTGCTGGTCCGGCGAAGAAAAGACTCCCTTCATCTCATTGAAAACGACTCCGTTATAATGAAGCGGTGCGTCTTCGGATTCCAGATCATAGTGCCATCCTTCCTGTTTCAAAATCTCCGGTTTCTGATAAATATTCGGATAAAATACCGCATCCAGATACACATGAACTAAGTTGAAAAAGTCTTTGTCATTCTGACTTGCCACCGGATACACGGTTTTATCCGGATAAGTCATGGCATTTAAAAACGTATTCAAGGATCCCTTTACCAATTCTACAAAAGGATCTTTCATTGGGAATTCTCTGGATCCGCATAAAACAGAATGTTCCAGGATATGAGGCACTCCGGTATCATCTTTTGGCGGCGTCTTAAATCCGATCTGGAATACTTTATTATCGTCCTGATTGGAAATCACGACCACCTTTGCTCCGGTCTTGTTATGTCGGAGCAGATATCCGGTTCCATCCAGCTCATCCAGTCGTTCCTGTTTGATCATTGTATAATTCTCATTCATTCGGCTGATACTCCTTTTTCTTATTATGATTCCTGTCTTTTAACTTTTTATTTCATTTTATAGAAAACTTCGATTCCAGGCAGAGAATCCAGCAAGGCAGGATTCTTTCTATATTACGATGCCCGAAAAGGCGCCGTATGATTGGGCGCCTCTTCATCCTCTGTTTATTTTAAAAATCCATTGATAATTTGTTCTTCTGCCTCTGCTTCTGTCAGACCAAGGGTCATTAACTTGATAATCTGCTCTCCTGCAATCTTGCCGATCGCTGCCTCGTGAATCAGGGAAGCGTCTGAACAATCTGCTGTAATCTCCGGAATCGCACTGATCTTTGCATCTCCTACAATGATTGCATCACACTCAGAATGTCCGTTACATTTCGCATTTCCATGAATCTTAGAGATAAAGATCTGATTGGAAGCATCCTTTGCAACTGATCTGGATACAATATGCGCTCCGGATCCTTCTCCGTTTAAGTCTACCTCAAATTCACTCTCTGCATACTGCTTTCCATGGGTCATCAGACGTTCCATAACTGTTAGGGTCGCTCCTTCTTCCAGCTTTGCCGTAGTCAGACGTTTGGTGGAATCCACTCCTTTGATCTGGGCTGTATCCATCTCCATGTAACTATTCTTGTCCATCTCGATGATTGTCTGAGGGTTCATGATTCTCTCACCGGTTCCCTCTCCGCTTCCGTAATGTTTCTCCACATAACGAATCCTAGCATTCTCACCGATGAAAAATCGATGAATTCCATCATGCTGGCTGTCCTTATTTCCCCCATTATGGATTCCGCATCCGGCAATGATGGTTACATCTGCGCCTTCTCCAATATAGAAGTCATTGTACACAACATCTGTAAGTCCTGCCTCACTCATAACGACCGGAATATGCACACTCTCATGCTTCGTTCCCGGCTTGATCCGAATATTGATTCCCTGTCCGTCATCCCGCGGTTCAATCTCAATATTGGCAGAACTTCCGCGAGCGATTCCTTTTCCGTTTGATCTGATATTATAAGCCCCTACCGGTATCTCATGGAGACCTGTCAGCTCCTCCAGCAGGTGCATCTGAATCGGGTCGATCTTTAAATCCATCTTAACATCCCTCCTTCTTCCAACATCTGCATGCCGGCTCTTCTGCATCATTTAAAAGTTCCGGAAGGAATTCTTCCGCCTGCTTATGCTCCAAAACTTCACCGTCCGCAATCACAATAATCTCATCTGCAATTCTAAGAATTCTTTCCTGATGAGAAATAATCAGAATCGATCCTTTAATATCTTTCCTCATCTTCTCAAATACCTGAATCAGATTTTGGAAACTCCACAGATCGATTCCGGCTTCCGGCTCATCAAAAATAGAAAGTTTCGTTCCTCTGGCAAGGATCGTCGCGATCTCAATTCTCTTAATCTCTCCTCCGGAAAGGCTTGCATCCACTTCGCGGTTCACATAATCCTTTGCACAAAGTCCTACTTCTGATAAATATTCACATGCTTCCGATCTGGTAATGGAATGTCCGGTCGCCAGTTTGATCAAATCAAATACTGTAATTCCTTTAAAACGAACCGGCTGCTGAAACGCAAAACTGATTCCGAGATCCGCTCTCTCGGAAATACTAAGATTGGTAATATCTTTTCCGTTCCAAATAATCTGCCCTGATGTCGGCTGTTCGATTCCTACGATGATTTTGGCCAACGTAGACTTTCCTCCGCCGTTTGGTCCTGTGATGGCGATAAATTTATCATCGTCCAGTGTCAGACTGATATCCTTAATAATCTCTTTGTCCCTATCTTCCTCATCAGAGACGGTAAATGATATATTCTTTAATTCTAACATATTTCCTCCATCTCTAGAATGATGCTTATCATTCCTAGTATTCAATCCTTTTTATGCTACTACAAATAGCCCAGAAAGAAAAGGCTTTGCTTATGGATTTTTCACTTTTTTTGTAATTCAGCCATGCATGGCTGAATCGTTTCTATTTTCCTTTTCTTGCGAAAATCCTCTTTCCATGTTATGATTTTATCACTAAATATCAATATTGCAAGAATGCACTTAAAAGATATCTAGTTTCCAAAAGATACTAAGGAGGTTTCAGATGGAAAACAAGAAAGAAGCCAAATCCTGTTTCTGTCCGGTAGAAACTACTCTGGAATTAATCGGAGGCAAGTATAAATCTTTGATTCTCTGGCATTTGGTCAATCAAACCCTTCGGTTTGGCGAACTAAAACGCCGTATTCCCGCTGCCACTCCGAAAATGCTGACACAGCAGCTGCGGGAACTGGAAGATGACGAGCTGATCCACCGCAAAGTTTATCCGGTCGTACCTCCAAAAGTCGAATATTCCTTGACGGAATTAGGAGAAAGCATGGTTCCCCTGCTTCGCTCCATGTTTGACTGGGGAGAATATTATTTGACAGAAAGAGGATTGGAAAGCAACTGCAGCATGCATGGGATTCATTTGAAAAATGAAGAAGGCTCTGTTTTGCTATAGAAGAGAGAAAAGAGCCATTGCCTAATCCGGCAGCAGCTCTTTTCTCTCTTCTATGGTCAGCAGCCCATTTTGGTCATTTCTTTTTTTAATCGTTTGATGATTTTCTTTTCTAATCTGGAGATATAGGATTGAGAAATCCCCATCATATCTGCAACCTCTTTCTGCGTTTTCTCTTCGCCATTTTTCTGGTTGATGCCAAATCGAAGCTCTATGATCCTTTTTTCACGGTCCGTAAGAATCAACATGGCTTTCATCAGAAGTTTTCGGTCAACTTCATGTTCTAAGTCCCGATAGATAATATCCTCATCGGTTCCAAGAATATCAGACAGCAAAAGCTCATTGCCGTCCCAATCCACGTTTAAAGGCTCGTCGATGGAAACTTCCATCCGCGTCTTATTATTTCGTCTCAGATACATTAAAATCTCATTTTCAATACATCTGGACGCATAAGTTGCCAGCTTGATATTTTTGGCTGGATTAAAAGTATTGATCGCTTTGATCAGCCCAATGGTTCCAATCGAAATCAAATCCTCCACTCCGATTCCTGTATTATCAAATTTCTTTGCGATATAAACGACCAGTCTTAAGTTTCTCTCAATTAACATGGCGCGCGCTTCTGGTTCATCCGCCGTCCCAAGCATATGTATCATCTTCTGTTCTTCTTTCGCTTCCAGGGGCGCCGGCAAGATTTCCGCCCCTCCGATGTAATGGATCTCGTTGCCTTTTGCGAAAAATGTCCTTCGTCCGTTCACTAGTTTCAGTTTCAGCACACTATAACCTCCCATATTGAATTAAATCCGGATGAAGCAGAAGCTCATACGCTCCTTTTTCCGACAATGGTTCCTCTGAAATCCCTATGACTCCTTTCTCGATCTGGATCTTCCCTTCCTTGCCGGAAATCAGAATATTTCGGACGATGATTCCCGTCATAACGCCTCGCTTTCTGCCCACGGAATGATAAGGGATCATCCGGATTCCGTTTTCGTCATGTTTTTCTATCAGATCTTTTAAAGATCCTTTATAATATTTCTGCAGCACGCTCTTATCCATGACAGAGACCGGCATACGGCCAATCGGTTCATATAAAAAATTTCCGGTGTCAGCAAAACCGCAAACATGGATTGTCTTTCCCGCCCAGGAGAACTCCACTTGATAGAGAAAATCTTTCTGTCTCTTTATATCCCTCCAAACCAATCTGTAAAGAAGCCAGATTCCTGCTGCTGCAGACAGACATCCGGGGAGCCAGGAAGAAAATGGAAGCCACCCAACCAGCGCTGTCCAAACACCCCCATAAAAAACGGCGGCCGCAGCAAGACATCCGCTAAGATAAAGCTGCCTTTTCCGATTCCCTCCAAATGTGATTTTTACCGTAAGCCAGAAAGCTAACAGAAAACAAAATATTTTTCCGGGCAAAAAAAGGGCTGCGCACCCCACGGCGCTTCCAACAGCCGATGCTGATAAAATACGCCTAATCCGACATTTTTGCTTGAAAGCCGTGCCAATCAGTGCCAGGAGAAATCCAAGCGCCAGACACTGCCTCAGAAATATGATGATCAAAAACATATTGTCATTATAGAAAAGCTGCAGGGAATTCTTTGTCAGAAAATGTTATAGGCGCATACGTTGTTTCTACAAATTCTGCGAGATATCTGCTACAATAAAGAAAATCATTCGAAGGAGAAACGATTATGGAACATGTCATTCATCAAATCCCGCCAATTTTTAATCATCAGTCCGAAATCCTGATCCTTGGTTCTTTCCCTTCTGTAAAATCCAGGGAAGCCAAGTTTTTTTATCATCATCCTCAGAACCGATTTTGGAAGGTTCTTGCTGCCTTGTACCAGGAACCAATTCCTCAGACAATCGATGAGAAAAAACTGTTTTTACTAAAAAATCATATCGCTGTCTGGGATGTGATTGCCTCCTGCGATATCCAAGGTTCCAGCGACAGCAGTATTAAGAACGCAGTTCCCAATGATTTTTCGCGCATATTAAAAGCGGCGCCCATTCGTCAAATTTATACGAACGGAGGCACCGCCTTCAAACTTTATAAAAAATATTGTGAACCCCTGACCGAACGTCCCGCCATCAAGCTTCCATCCACCAGTCCTGCCAACGCGGCTTATTCCCTTGAACGGCTTTTAGACTCTTGGAATATCATTCAAACCTCATAAAAGGAATTCTTCGGAAGGCTTCGTAATTTCAAATACGATGTCCTTCCATTTCTGTCCATCCTTACAGCGCAGATAATGTTTTGTGATACGATACGATCCAAAGCAGTGCATTGGAAATACTTTCTTTGGATGGATCTTTTCCAGGAAATCATTGATTCCCCAGCAGTATTTATCTTCCTGACGAGGATCCAGCAGCAGGAACGCCACATCGATATTCGTTCCTTTCAGACGCTCTATCTCCTCCTGAAACGTCTTTTTGTAATACAGATTCTCCTCTTCGGGTTCCCCATTCCAATGCCACCAGTTGAGATCTCCTGCATGGTAGATGGTCTTTCCTTCTGCCCGCACAAGAAAAGCGACCCCAAGATCATTAGAACGCAGTGTATCAACCAAAATCCCGTCAATTTCTTTCGATTCATGGGCTCCCATTTGAATGGCTTCTTCTTTCGTCTGAATATCATCCGACAAAATATAAGTTATATTCGGATACTTCTCCCGAAGTTTCCATATAACGGGATTGTAATGATCCCCATGTCCGTGGGAAGCAAATACAAAAATCTTTTTATC
Source organism: Candidatus Anaerostipes excrementavium (assembly GCA_019114985.1). GTDB lineage: Bacteria > Bacillota > Clostridia > Lachnospirales > Lachnospiraceae > Anaerostipes > Anaerostipes excrementavium. Next base: position 106,119 of record DXEM01000001.1, on the reverse strand, counting down.
TTCCGGAAACTTTGGAATTTCTCCTTTATAATAATCGAAGAGCAGCACCGTATGTTCCATTTCCACAGAAAAACCACTATGTTCGATAAACGTTACCTTCATTTTCAGCTCTCCTTTCTCATTTTGCGCCTGTCATCTCCTCCAGGATCTTTTCTTTCATCTTCTCGTCAAATCTTTCCTGCCGCAGCATCTCAATCTCGTACCGATACGGAGGATAAGATTTCTTCCCATCCGGTTCTTTGATATATGGTGTTTCTAAGATCTTCGGAATATTCTCGAAATCTTTATGATGGACAATGTAATTGAGCGCCTCGAATCCAATTGCACCGAATCCCAGATTTTCATGCCGATCCTTTGCGGCTCCCATCGGATTTTTGCTGTCATTGATATGAAATACCGCAATCTGATCCTTGCCGATCACCTGATCGAAAGATTCTATGATTTCGTCAAATGCATCTTTCACATCCAATCCGCTGTCATTAACATGACACGTGTCAAAGCAGACCCGAAGTTTTTCCGGATGATCCACGCCTTCATAAATTTGTTTTAATTCCTCAAATGTCCGTCCAACCTCACTTCCCTTTCCTGCCATCGTCTCCAACGCAATATTTACCGGAGTATCGGCAGTCAGAACCTGATTCAAGCCACGAATGATCTGCGCAATTCCTGCTTCACTTCCGGCTCCTACATGAGAACCCGGATGCAGCACAAGCGTATCACTTCCCATCGCCGCAGTTCTTTCAATCTCAACTTTAAGAAAATCCGCTGCCAGTTCAAATGTCTCTTTCTTTACGGTATTGGCAAGATTGATGATATAAGGAGCATGTACGATAAAACAATCGATTCCTTCTTCCTTCATCAGCTGCTGTCCTTCTTCTATCCTCAATTCTTCTATTTTTTTGCGCCTCGTATTCTGCGGCGCCCCTGTATACACCATAAACGTATTGGCTCCATAAGAAAGCGCTTCTTTTACAGAACCTAAAAACATATCCTTTCCTTTCATACCCACGTGGGATCCTATCAGCATAATGTCTATCCTTTCCTTCTCTCTATTTTTCATCCATTATACGCTATGAAAAGGCAAAATCCAACGTTTTTATAATTTTTTTCATTTTTTTGTTGACAGCCAGGGCAGATGATGGTATTATAACTGTGTTGCGCAGTTGTGGCGGAATTGGCATACGCGCTAGACTAAGGATCTAGTCCGGGTTAACTGGGTAGGGGTTCAAGTCCCCTCAACTGCACTTTGCCGATGTGGCGGAATTGGCAGACGCGCTGTGTTCAGGTCGCAGTGGGTGTACGCTCGTGCGAGTTCGAATCTCGCCATCGGCATAAAAGAAACCAGCATAGACATGCTGGTTTTTTTCTTTGCAGAAAAAGAACTTTTCTATTCTATCGTTTCATTTTCCATTTCTTTTCCGCGATTCCGATTACGGATCAGACTTTCCACAAGAGATTCCAGCATATCCATAGCAATCCGACGCTCTTTTGCATTACAGCGCTCCAAAAGCATCGCTGTCTCGACATACAGAACATCTCCTGTTCTTTCTTTTGGATAAGTATCAGCCAGAAGATCATCCAAACGAACTCCGAGCAATTCGGCCAGATCTACCAGCAAAGCCAGAGATGGCTTCTTAGACGCATTTTCGATATTTGAAATATGCTGTATGGAAACTTCCAATTTTTCTGCAACATATTCCTGCGTCATGTTATTAAGTTTCCTTAATTTGCGGATTCTCTCTCCCAAAGCTTCGTAATTAATCTCCATGCCTGCTCTCCGTTTCTTTTACTGCTATTATTTTAGTATGAAACGAAGTTCGAAATAATAAACTATTAGAATATACTATATTCCTATAGACGATATTTTGTTTTTTTGCTATACTAAAAATAACTCCTTTACCCTTTATCGCAAGGAAAATTCCTGCTTTATGAGCAGGGCAGCAATGAGCAAGCGAGGTAGCCATGAGCTTTTATAAGAATAAAAAGATGTTAATTTTTATTTTTTTCATATTATTATTTTTCCCCCTTATTTTTCAGAAAGTGATTTATACTCTGAGACAAAAGCGTGCGCGCTATCTCGTAACACAATGGAGAGAGATCTATCGGCCTTTTTAACCCCCCTTCAGATAACCGATGGATCTCTCTTTTTACTACAAAAAACGGCAGATTGCTCTGCCGTTTTTATCTTTATGTGTATTGATTATCCTACAATTCTTCTTGCGCAAACCGGAGTTCTGTAGAAGGCGCTGGAAATCTTGATTCCACCTTTTGGATATGGAGCAGAGTTGCTGGCATGTACTACCTGTCCTCCGCCAATGTAGATTGCTACATGGTTGATTCCGCTTCCGCTTCCATAGAATAATAAGTCTCCTGGCTGTAAATTGCTTATTGATACCGCACGGCCATTGCTTGCCTGCGCGCTTGATGTACGATTTAAACCGTATCCAAAGTGTGCATATACTGACATTACGAATCCTGAACAGTCTGCACCGTTTGTTAAGCTGGTTCCGCCATAGCGATATGGGTTACCAACGAACTGTCTTGCATAGCTTGCAATTCTGCTTCCTGTTGCAGATCCAGCTGTGTAAGAAGAAGAACTGCTGGAATAGCTCTTTCTTGCTGTTGTGCTGCTTGAGGAAGAAGAAGTTCTTCTTGAAGAAGAGCTGCTTGTGCTTCTTCTTGTTGTTGTGCTGCTTGAAGAAGAAGAAGAAGAGCTGCTGCTCGTCTGTGCTGCTTCCTGAACTTTTGCTTCTTCTGCTGCTTCTTTGGCTTCCTGTTCTGCACGAATCTCAGCCATAGATTTTGCATTTCCAAATGAGTAATCAACTTCTGCGTAGTCTTTAGAAACATATCCGGTTTCGCCGTCTACTTTTACCTGAACCCATTCATCATCTGTTTTCTTTACAGTATAAGTGTCACCTTCACTTACTAAATCGATGATATCAGAGTCTGTAGAAGCTTTTTCTCTTACACGGAGAGTTTCTGTCTTAACTTCTGCTACCTGTTTTACATTTTCTTTTGCGTAATCTTCGATTTCGTTATCGAATACAAGATAGTCATTCTTTACATATCCTGTAACGTTTCCAGATTTAACTTTGGTCCATTCGCTTCCTTTTTCTACAACAGTAGCGATGTTACCTTTCTTCATCTTACCAACAATCTCTGAATCTGTACTTCCTGACTTTCTGATATTTAATGTTGTATTAGAACGTACGTCAGCGACTGCTTTATTTTCATATTTAGTCTCAGACTGTTTTGCTGCTGTATCTTTTGCTGTTGTTTCTTCTGCTGCGGCTACCGGTGTTGCTGCAAGCACTGTTCCTGCTAAAGTAACAACTGCCATTGACAGTCTCATTTTCTTAATAATCATTATATTCCTCCTAAGTTGTTACAATGTTACAAATGTGTTAACTTGAATACGTTTTGTATTATAGCATGCTCAGAAGATATGTCAACCCCCTACCTCAAATAATTGTAATATTTCTGTAACAATTAACACTTTTTTCGTAACACATTGTCTGATACCGAATAAAATTGATTGCCGTTTTCTGATTTTTTGTCTTTTTTCTTTTTTTATCGCTCTATTTTTCTGACAATTTAGCCGAAAATTCGTCTGCAAATGTTTATTGTTTTTTTATAAATACTTTCCGGATTACAGCCAATATGGAACTCTCCGTCCTCATAAAGTACTCTTCCTGCTACCATAGTCATCTTCACATTCTGCTTGCTTCCACTGTATACCAGATTCTTTTTCAGATTGTGAATCGGCTGCATATTGGGCTGATGCAAATCGATCAGGATCAGATCTGCCTGTTTCCCTTCCTTTAGAATGTCGCAATCACCAAGTCCCATGGCTTTTGCTCCTCCATCCACCGCCATATGAAGTACTTTTTGGGCATCGACCACACTAGCGTCATCTTCCCGGTATTTTGCCAATACCGCAGTCAAATACATCTCTCGGAACATATCCAGACAATTGTTGCTGGCAGGTCCATCGGTCCCGATTGCCAGCGGAATTTCCATTTCCATCATTTTTCGGATCGGCGCAATCCCGCTTGCCAATTTCAAATTGGACGCCGGATTGGTAATCACATACAGTTTCTTTTCTTTGACAATCTCCAGATCCTCCTCTGTCATATGGACACAGTGATAAAGCCCGCCGCCGTGTTCAAACAGTCCAAGACCTGCCATATAGGCCGTAGGCGTCTTCCCGGTTCGTTCTATACATTGAAGCACCTCCGGCTTTCCTTCTGAATTGTGAGTAAAGACAGGAGCTTTATATTGCTTCGACAAAGCAGCGATTCCTTCTAAATTCTCCTTCTTATTGGTATATTCCGCATGGAATCCTAAACGAAAGCTCACCAGGCTGCCTTTCCGGTTGTACTTCCGATACCATTCCTCGATTTCTTCCACTGACTGGGTAAAATCATTGAGGGCTCCTGTTATAACGGTACGAAAGCCGCAGTCCATCGATGCCTGTGCAATCGAATCCGGCGTCAGATACATGTCAAAATTTGCGGTGATTCCGCTGGTCAGATATTCCATGATTGCCAATTTGGACAAAATATAAATATCATCCGGAGTTAGCTTTGCCTCATAAGGGAACACCTGCTCATTCAGCCAGGAAAGCAGCGGAAGATCATCTGCCCGCGACCGCAGAAATGTCATGCCGGAATGGGTATGCGCGTCTTTAAATCCGGGCATGACCAAATTTCCTCCTACATCGATCTGGCGTTCCCAGGAAATCTCTCCGGCCTTCTCTCTATTTTCTGTGCCAACATAGGAGATCTGGTTGCCTTCTATCCAGATTTCTCCTTCAAAAACATCTTTTCCTTCCTCCATGGTCAAGATCCTGGCATTGTAGATCCGTATCATAACCCGTTCTGCCCTCCTATTTTCATCTCTTTCATTCTGCCAATCGCGCTTGTAACAAGCTTCTCAAAACGCGAAGCTGCCCTGTCGGCAGACTCCTGCACTTCCTCATGGCACAGCGGACGATCGCTGATTCCTGCGGCAAGATTAGAAATACAGGAAATCCCGCATATCTCCATTCCCATGTGTTTGGCCGCAATGGCTTCACACGCCGTACTCATTCCAACAGCATCTGCCCCCAATGTTTTGTACATGACAATCTCCGCCGGAGATTCAAAGTTGGGACCTGTCGTTTGCAGATAGACTCCTTTCTTCAAGGAAATGTCAAAATCAGCAGCGCACGATGAGATGACTTCCTGCAGCCTTTTGCTGTAGATCTCGCTCATATCAGGAAAACGCGTTCCCAATTCTTCTATATTCTCACCAATCAGAGGAGACGGCACAAAACTGGAAATCTGGTCGGTAATCATCATCAGATCTCCTGCCTGGAAATCAGAACAGATTCCTCCCGCTGCATTGGTCAAAAACAGAATCTCTGCTCCCAACATTTTCATCAAACGAATCGGAAGCACCACGTTTTCCATCGCATATCCTTCGTAATAGTGAACACGTCCCTGCATTGCAATCACAGGTACTTTCTCCACATACCCCATGACAAATCTTCCTTTGTGCCCCGGCACTGTGGAAATCGGAAATCCATCAATATCATGATAGTCAAGGATCATCTCCACTTCCATCGATTCGGCATAGTTTCCAAGACCAGAACCCAGAACCAAGGCAACTTTTGGAACAAAACTTGTCCGATTCCGAACACTCTTTACACAATTCAACAATTTCTCATAATCATGATTCATACCGTCCACCCTTTCGCTAATGAAAATCCCTTGGCTGTTCGCACAACCAAGGGATTCGATCTTCTATCTTATAAAATTACGCTAACTTTCCTTTTGCAACTTCAACTAAAGCAGTAAAAGCTTCCGGCTCGCTGATTGCCATCTCAGAAAGCATCTTACGATTGATTTCAACATCAGCTAATTTTAATCCATGCATCAATTTGCTGTAAGAAAGACCATTCATTCTTGCAGCTGCGTTGATACGTGCGATCCATAACTGTCTGAACTGACGTTTTCTCTGTTTTCTTCCTGCATAAGAACTTGTCAAAGCTCTCATAACAGACTGTTTTGCTACTCTGTACTGTTTTGATCTGGCACCTCTGTAACCTTTTGCCAGTTTTAATACTCGATTATGTTTTTTCTTTGCGTTATATCCGCCTTTAATTCTTGCCATTTCTTACGTTTCCTCCTTAACAATCCAATCACTTTACAGATATGGTAAAATCTTCTTCATATTCTTCTCGTTCGTTGCGTCCGTCATAGCTGCTTTTCTTAAGTTTCTCTTTCTCTTCGGAGATTTCTTTGTTAAGATATGGCTCTTATATGCCTTATTTCTCTTTAATTTTCCTGTTCCTGTCTTTTTAAATCTTTTTGCAGCTGCTCTGCAAGTCTTCATTTTTGGCATGATGATTTCCTCCTTCATTCTTCCTGTATCTACTCATCATTCGAATATATCGGCTCTCTTAATTCTTCGGAGCCAAGAACATAGTCATGCTTCTTCCTTCAAATTTCGGTTTCTTATCAACTGCTGCCACGTCTTCCAGCGCTTTCGCAAAATCATCTAAGATTACTTTGCTGGAATTCACATGCGCAAGTTCTCTTCCGCGGAAGCGAAGCGTCACTTTGACTCTCGCACCCTTCTGTAAGAACTTCCTTGCATGATTAATCTTCGTGTTCAGATCGTTCGTATCAATGTTCGGTGACATACGCACTTCCTTGATATCAATCACTTTCTGTTTTTTCTTCGCAAGCTTCTCTTTGCGGGTTTGCTCATACTTATACTTTCCGTAATCGATGATCTTACAAACCGGCGGTTTCGCCTTCGGTGAAATCTTCACCAAATCCAGTCCTGCTTCATCAGCCAGTTTCTGTGCTTCCCTTGCGGACATAATCCCAAGCTGTTTGCCGTCGTTCCCGATCAGGCGCACTTCTCTATCTCTGATCTGTCCGTTTACCATTAAATCGCTAATCGTTTACACCTCCATAATCCATGCATCAGCAATCCATACTCCCATTTTCAGTAAGGCTCTCTGGGACCTTATTTCAAAGAAAAAAAGTGGATAGCCCACAGACTATCCACATAAATTCAAGCATGATTCAAAAAACATCATATTCTTAAATATTAACCCAAGTCACTGCCATCATCCTTCGTGCTAAGGTGAGAGTGGATACTCTTCTTTGTTACTTTTGCTGTCACAAACAGCCTATATAGCATAGCACATGGACATCTTTCTTGTCAATGCCTTATTTCTTTTTCTTCTCTGCCCGGGTTTTCACTCCTGGAAAATACACATCCAGCACATCTCCGGTTTCTTTTTCTCCTGTCAGTGATCCGATGATCATACAAAGCAGGGATACCATGATTCCGATCAGAATCTGATGGATTCCTCCGATCGTAAATCCAAGTCCCATGGTCACACAATAAGAGAGTGTTCCTGCCGCCATCGCCCAGAAAGCGCCTCGCTTATTTGCTTTCTTCCAAAACATCCCCAGAACAAAGATCCAGAAGAACGCAGTCTCCAAACCGCCAAAAGCAAACATGTTGATCTTCCATATAACGTCCGGCGGACTAATGGAAATGAAGAAGATCAAAATTCCCAGAACCAACGTACAGATCTGGCTCAAAAAACTGGTCTTTTTCTCTGAGACTTCTTCTTTCTTTTCCTGCTTGTGGTACATATAAATATCTTTTACGATTGAAGATGTGGCCGTCAGCAAAAGGGAGGACACCGTAGAGATAGACGCCGCCACTGGACCGATGATCGTAAGACCGGCAAGCAGTGGTTTCAAAGAGGCCACAATTGCCAAAGGCATAATATTATCGACACTTCCTCCATAAGAGGCAAGATCTTTCGGCAAAACTCCCTGTGCAAGCACTCCGATAAAATTCATGCCAATGTTCATCGCACCAATCACGATCGTTCCAATGATGATGGCACGGTGAAGAGATTTTGTGTCTTTATAGCTGACACATCGAACAACAGACTGAGGAAGCCCTACGGTGAAAATGCCTACCAGCATCCACTGAGAAATATAGAGACTTACCGGCATATTTCCCCCGGAAAGAGGCGTCAGCATCTCCGGCTTATTCTGTGCAATATGTGTCATAATCGCGTCATATCCTCCGCCGGCCTTTAAAATTCCAACGAGCAAAATAAACATTCCGATCAGCATCGCAATCGCACATAAAGCATCGGTGATTGCAACTCCTCGGAAGCCTCCGATTGTTGTATAAACAACCACGACCAAACCGAATAAGACCAATCCGGTCATATAGGAATATCCGGTCACTGCCTCAAATAATTTGGCTCCTCCCACAAATTGGGCAACCATCGTAGCTGAAAAGAACAAAACGATGATAATGGCGGAAAGATTCGCCAGCGCATTGGACTGATATCTGTGACGGATCACATCAATCACGGTTACCGCATCAATCTTTCTCGCCGCCATCGCCATTTTCTTTCCCAAAATTCCAAGAACCAAGAACAGCGCTGTGACCTGCACAACAGACATATAGACCCATCCGAATCCGACGCTCCATGCCTGTCCGGGTCCTCCCACAAAGGAACTGACAGAACTGTAGGTAGCAACTGTTGTCATCGCCAGAACAAATCCGCCTAAACTCCTGGATCCAATAAAATATTCCCGAATAAATCCACCGGAAGATTTCTTCGCGGATTGATTCCGGACATAAAGGCTGACCAAAAGCATCAGGAGCATAAACAAGAATACCGGCAGCAGCCCGAAAATATGATTATTCATCGCTCTCCTCCTCATCCAGATCAAAATCTTTAAATACTTTTTTCACCATCCATGTTACCAGAAGGATTGCGAAGACCCATGTTCCAATGCATCCTGTAATCACCCACAACGGAGTATGTCCAATACTAATATTCAGACAGCTGACCCCAAATCCTGCGGCGATCCAGAATACGATGATCAGGATCAGTCCAATTCCCGCCGCCTTGGCTTCTTTGTTCACCTGATCAAATTTCTCTTTTCGATTCATTTCGATTTTCCTCTCTTGGATCCGTTTCTACTCTTTGCTGAATTCTACCAATTCAAGACCTTCATTGCGGTCCAAAACAAATTGGATGCCCCATTCATTCTTAAAGAGCAGCAGCGGATTTCCTTTCATATCTTTGACTTTCTTTACTTCTGCCACCCCTCTTAATCGGTTCATATCCGTGTTTCGATCCTTGATCCAGCGAATCGCCTGGTATGGCAGAGGCTCCAGACGGATCTCACATTTATATTCATTTTCCAAACGATATTTCAGCACATCAAACTGCAGAGTACCGACAACGCCCACAATAATTTCCGCAAATCCGGCTTCATGTTCCTGGAAGATCTGGATCGCTCCTTCCTGGGCAATCTGCTCGACTCCTTTCACAAACTGCTTTCTTTTCATAGAATCCAGCTGAATGACTCTGGCAAAATGTTCCGGCGCAAACGTTGGGATTCCTTCATATTCAAAATCGTCCTTTGGAAGGCAGACCGTATCTCCAATAGAAAATACTCCCGGATCGAAAACGCCTATGATATCTCCTGCATATGCTTCTTCCACGATCTTTCTTTCCTGTGCCATGATCTGCTGCGGCTGAGACAGGCGCATCTTTTTGCCGTTCTGCACATGCTTCACTTCCATATTTGCTTCGAATTTTCCGGAACAGATTCTCATAAATGCAATTCGGTCTCTGTGATTCTTGTTCATATTGGCCTGAATCTTAAAGACAAACGCAGAAAATCCATTTTCAACCGGATCCACTTCTTTCCCCTTTGACATTCTCGGGAGCGGAGCACAAGTCATCTTCAGGAAATGTTCCAAAAACGGCTCTACTCCGAAGTTGGTTAATGCGGAACCAAAGAAAACCGGTGATAATTCTCCCTTCTGCACTTTCTCCATATCAAGTTCCGCTGCCGCACCATCTAAAAGCTCGATCTCTTCCATTAAATTGTCATAGAAATCCTCTCCAATCAGCTCTTTTGCCTGCGGATCCTCGGCAGAAAGAATCGTCTCTTTCGCTTCCTTTGCCCCTCCGGTGGATACGGCTTCAAATCGAAGAATATTCTGGCTTTCCCGCTCATATACACCTTTAAATTCTTTTCCGCATCCGATCGGCCAGTTGATCGGGCAAGTCTCAATTCCCAGGACTTTCTCGATATCATCCAGAAGATCAAAAGAATCTTTTGCCTCCCGGTCCATTTTATTAATAAAGGTAAAAATCGGAATGTGCCGCATGACACATACTTTAAACAGTTTGATGGTCTGTGGCTCTACGCCCTTAGAAGCATCGATGACCATGACCGCACAATCCGCCGCCATCAGCGTTCGATAGGTATCTTCTGAGAAATCTTCATGTCCCGGAGTATCCAGGATGTTAATACATTTCCCTTCGTATTCAAACTGCAGAACAGATGATGTGACAGAAATTCCTCTTTCCTTCTCGATCTCCATCCAGTCTGACACTGCATGTCTTGCATTCGCCTTTCCTTTTACAGATCCGGCTGTATTGATTGCTCCTCCATATAATAGGAACTTTTCCGTCAAAGTTGTTTTTCCCGCATCCGGATGTGAAATGATCGCGAACGTCCTTCTGCGGTTGATTTCTTGTTCGATAAGATTTGCCATAGCCTCTCCTTTCCATACATACTTAGTCATATTATCATACCGCTGTTAAAATTTCTACCCTGTAAGAGAAAAACCCCGTCCCTGCCGGGTTCTCCTTTGATTTAAACCGTGTTATAATCATTCTATCAATCAATATTTTATGATCCATGGGAATTCCATGGACGAAGGAGGGCATATGACGATACAGTTAAAGAATGATAAGATTTCAGCGAGTTTTAAGACCATGGGAGCAGAGCTTACTTCTCTGAAAGATTCCAACGCTGTCGAATATCTCTGGCAGGGCAATGGAGATTACTGGAGCGGACAGGCTCCTGTCTTATTCCCGATCATCGGCTGCCTTCGAGGCGGAACCGCTTCCGTTTCCGGAGATAAGACCTGTTCTTTTGGAAGGCACGGATTAGCCAGAAAAAAAGAATTCACACTTGTTTCCAGCACCGAGACAAAAGCTGTCTTTTCTTTAAAAGCCGATGATGAGACCAAGGAACAGTATCCTTTTGATTTTGAACTTCAGATGATTTACGAGCTGCAGGATCAAAAGCTCCATATCACTCATCGGATCATCAACCATGATACATCTCCTATGCCTTTCTGTGTCGGAGGGCATCCGGCATTTAACTGCCCGATCAGCGAAGGGGAATCTTTTGAAGACTATGTAGTCGAATTTGAATATCCTGAAAACGCTAATTGCGCTCGACTAAATGATGAAGCGCTGATCGACAACGGAAACCGGGTTCCGATTTTAGAAGACTCTGCAGTCCTTCCGGTAAAACATGAGTTGTTCTATCATGACGCCCTGATTTTCGACCAATTAAAATCCAGAAAAGTCTCCCTGAAACATAAAGATCAGGAAAAAGGCATCTGTGTAACTTTCCCTGATTTTGACTATCTGGGTGTTTGGTCCAGCGCCAACGATGGGCCATTTGTAGCTTTAGAGCCATGGAGCGGTACTTCCACCTGCACCGACGAAGATGATGTCTTTGAACACAAACGTGGCATCCGCACTTTGGATCCGGGAGCCGAAGATTCTTTAAGCTATTCCATCGAAATCTTATAAACAAACGAAGGGATATCCGGCCGGTTCTTGGCAGGATATCCCTTCTTAGGATGTATTATATAAATGAAAGGAAAACTATTTGTCTGTCCTCTCGAGACAGCTGATATTTTATTTCTCACTGTCAATCAGAATCTTTCCTTTTACAGTTCCCGGCGTCTTATACATCTCAAACGCCTCATCGATCTTGCTAAGCGGCATTTTCTTGAAGACAAAAGATTCATCGAACTTTAACTGTCCTGTTTTAAAATAATGTGCCGTGAGAACCCACTCTTTTCCAGGAAACGGTGCGCTGTAAGACATCCAAGATCCTGTCAGTGTGAATTCTTTTCGATTGATGTTTTCCCATTCCTCCACAGAGAAACTTAATTCCCTGGTCGGTGTTCCGATGAAACATACTCCTGCTTTGTTTGCAGCCAACTCAAACGCATATTTCATTGTAGTTGTAACACCGGCGGTTTCATATACATATCCGAAACCTTTACCATCAGTCATTGCCATCGCCTGATCCATGAAATCCTCATCCAGTGTATTGATTCCCTCATCAACACCTAACTTCTTGGCTAATTCCAATCTCTCATTGCTGATATCAAATACAACCACTTTCTTTGCGCCGAAGATCTTCGCCCACTGCGCTGTAAATAATCCAATGGTTCCTCCTCCGAGGATAGCTACACATTCTCCCGCACGATAATCAACTCTGTTTAATCCGTGAAGGGCAACCGTTGCAGGCTCAAAGAAAGCCCCCTGCTCGAAACTAACTGCATCTTCAAATTTTACTGCGTTTTTCTCCGGCACAACAACATACTCTGCAAAACTTCCAAATTCTCTGGAACCAATGAAACTATAATGTTTGCACAGAGAATAGTTTCCTTTTTGGCAGTCTTCACATTCCATACAAGGAACCAAAGGTACCCCTGCTACCCGATCCCCTTTCTTCAGAGAATCTACACCTTCTCCAACTTCCTCGACGGTTCCGGAAAACTCATGACCAAGTACGTTTGGGAAGAAATGGCAAGCATCTCCGTTCACTCTCGGCACATCAGACCCACAAATTCCTGTATATTTAACTTTGATCAGTACCTGTCCCTCTTTTGGTTCCGGTTTATTTATTTCTTCATATCGAATATCATTTTTTGCATGGACAACTCCAGCTTTCATTTCCATCCTTCCTTTCTACTTTGCTTTCCCAACACTGTCAACAACATGCATCTTAGACATAACATATTCTTTTACGCATTCTTTTCCTTTTGTATTGTATTTCTTTGGATCGATCACATCCGGATTTTCACCGAATTCTTCTTTTACTCCTTTGGTAAACGCGATCCTCAGATCTGTTGCGTAATTTACTTTGCAGATTCCTCGTTTCACACATTCTGTTACCGTTGCATCCGGTACGCCGCTGGTTCCATGAAGAACTAACGGAATGTCTACCACTTCACGAATCTCAGACAAACGATCCAAATCTAATTTCGGCTCTCCTTTGTAAACGCCATGAGCGGTTCCGATGGCTACTGCAAGGGAAGTGACCCCTGTACGTTTTACAAATTCTGCTGCCTGGGCTGGATCTGTGTATGGATTATCGTCTCCGCCATCCAGATCGTCTTCTTTCCCTCCGACTTTTCCAAGCTCTGCTTCTACCGGAACCCCAGATGGGGCACAGGCATCTGCCACTGCCTTGGATACCGCGATATTTCCCTCAAAGCTTTCATGAGATCCATCAATCATAATGGATGTATAACCTGTGCGGTATGCCTGCATTGCCAGTTCAAAACTGCTTCCATGATCTAAATGCATCGCTACCGGAACAGAAGCTCTTTGGGCGGCTGCTTTTACATTGGCAAGAAAATAATCTAATCCTGCGTATTTTACAGTGGATGGCGTCGTCTGCATGATAACCGGTGATTTTAATTCTTCTGCGGCCTCTACGACTGCCATCACCATTTCCATATTTTCTACATTGAACGCGCCTACGGCATAATGGCCTTTCTGAGCGTCCAACAACATTTGTTTTGTTGTTACTAATGGCATTGATTGTTCCTCCTATATTGAAAAGCGGATCCCCTTAGGGATCCGCAGGGGTATTAATAATTTTCTTCTTTTAATGCTGCTGCTCTTTTCTTAGATAAACGAACCGTAAATACCATGCAGATGATATAAAGCACTCCGATTACCGCAAAGCCTAACATATTTTCCTGTGTAAAGAGCTGGGTGAACAGATATGTAATCGGGCATCCACCCTGATCCAGAGCTGCGATCTGGCTTGCTCCGCCTGTCAGGTTTACAGATTGTGCCAGAGCCGTTGTCCATGGAATTGCCTGATTTGCAATCCAGATGGTCAGGAACATGATGCAGGAACCTGAGATCAATGTACGGAACAGATTTCCTTTGTGAACAGCTACAGCGATAGCGATAAAGAATCCGATGGTTGCCAAATCTCCGAATGGAAGAATGACATTTCCAGGTACGATAACTGCGATCAGCAGTGTCAGAGGGATGAAGATCAGGCCTGCTGTTACAACGTCGGAATCTCCAAGAAGGATTGCCGGGTCAAGTCCAATATAGAACTCGGAATCTCCGGATCTCTTTGTCAGAATTTCTTTCATGCGCTCTGATAAAGGCATCAAACCTTCCATGATACATTTTGTGATTTTCGGCATTAATACCATAACGGCTGACATTTTAATGGCTAACTGGAATGCGCCTGCAAAGTCATATCCTGCCAGAAGTCCTACGATGCCTCCTAAGATACCTCCGATAACGATCGGCTCTGCCAAAACTCCAACTTTTTCCTGTAAGTTTTCAAGGCTGAAATCAATTTTATTCAATCCAGGAATCTTATCAATGATTGCATCTACAGTACAGGCGATCGGCGCTAAATAGGTAGCAGTACCATGTGGAACCGTAATACTTTCAAGGTCAAAGTAATCTTCCATCAGCGGTGCGTATAAATCACCGAATTTGTAAGAGAAGATTGCGTGGACGATCACACCTGCAATACCGATTGCAAAGTTACCTGTCACTGCATAGGCAATGGCTCCTGTAAATGTCATATGCCAGATATTCCAGATATCTACGTTGACTGTCTTCGTTAATTTTAAGATCAGCATTAAAACGTTGACTGCAATTGCGATCGGAATCGCAACGGTCGCGATACTGGATGCCCAAGTGATTGGGGACATACCAGGCCATCCGATATCCACAACATTCAGGCTTAACCCGAAATTCTCTGACATCTTCTGAGCTGCCGGTCCCAGGTTGTCATTCATCAATGTAACGATCAAATCCAGACCTACAAATCCTACACCTACCATCAAGCCGGCTCTTACAGCTTTTCCTACTTTTACACCGACGATAATACTTAAAATGGCGATCACCAGCGGGAGCATTGCGGACGCTCCCATGTCGATGATATAGTTAATCACATCTCCAACGATACCCATATTTCTCTCCTTTTCAAAATCTGTAATTTATCCTATATATTTCCAATAGCAAGTTCAAATACTTCCTGCGAAAATACCGTTTGTTTTTTATTTCTTTAAGACATCTAAGATCTTTGCTTTTGTTTTTTCAACGCCTATTCCTGAGATGAAAGGCATTCCTGTGATCAACGGTACTCCGTAATCTCTTTTTACTTTTGAAGTGGTAACGATTAAATCTGCCGGAAGGTTTGATCCAATCTCGGAGATTCTTACCTGTGCGATCTCAATGTCGATTCCGTTTTCTTTTGCCAGATCTACGACTGCGTTTGCTGCTACAGTTGATGTTGCGACTGCTCCTCCGCATGCTACGATAACTTTCTTTTTCATAATTACATATTCTCCTTTTCTTTAATAATTTCAATGATTTCTGCTGCGTCTTTTGCTTCTGCTAATTTTGTTAATGTTTCCTGATCCTGTAAGATTCCAAGAATCGCCTGTAACAGTTCCAAGTGTCCTTTTTCATCTACTGCCAACATGAAAACGACCTGCGCATTAACATATTCATCATCCGTTCCCATCTCCACAAAGGAAACCGGTTCTTTTAAAGTTCCGATGGCAATTCCCTTTTTATTTACGTGGCTGACATCTGTATGTGGAATGGCAACTCCCTTTTCTCCCATATTGATTCCTGTTGGAAATTCCGCTTCTCTATCTTTTAATGCCTGTACATAGGATTCTTTGCAATACCCTTGCTTTACCAGCTCGCCTCCGAGGGCTTCAAAAATCTCATCGCTGTTCTTCGCGTCTAATCCAGGAATGATCAACTCTTCTCTAAGCTTCTCCCAAACCATTTCCTTTCCGTTACTCCTTTCATAAATAACATCCATCTTTTTGTTCCTTTGAAGTGACGTCCTCTTCTTTATGGTTTTATTATATTTCCTGGCAAGAGAAAAAAACAGTCAAAAGGTTTTCTTACATTTCTGAAAAAAATTACACCGGTCGAAAACATTTCAAAGATCCTGGAAATGTTTTTACCTCACCGCCGCAGTAAGATCTCTGCGGAGCGTCTTTAATTTCATAGGGACGGAGCTTCCTATGAAACAAGAAAGAATCCTGCTTTGCTGGATTCTCCGCCTGCGGCGGGTCGCTTCTGCGACATTTTCCACATCGCCGCAGTGCGATCCTCGCGGAGCGTTTTTAATTTCATAGGGACGGAGTTTCCTATGAAATTAAAAAGGCGCCGCCTTCATCTAATCTGATGATTTGCGACACCTTTCGATGTATGTTTCCTTTTTATCCTTTTATGCGCATTTCATATGTTTTTATAATCTCTGCTGCTTTCTCCGGCGTATCAGCCTGCCAAAGTTCTTCCTTAAACTGCCGATTGGTCAGCATGTTTACCAAGTGGAAAAACGCTTTGATATGCTTTTTGTGATCTTCCGTACTCATACAGCAGAAAATCTTGACAGATTCTTGTTCTCCATCGATATCTTCAATTATGACCGGTTCCACAAGACGGATCAGATTCATTCCCACTTTATTGCATCCGGTATCAAAACCTTCATGAGGCAAGGCAAATCCGGGTGATATGACAATATAAGCCCCATTTTCTTTCACATTTTCAATCATGGCGTCGATATAACGCTCTTCAATATATCCTTTTTCCAGCAGAGGATGAGCTGATTTCTCAATTGCTTCCTTCCAATCTCTGCATTCCACATTCAGTTGGATATTGGATGCCGTAAGAAGTTCATAGAGGAACGGCTCTTCTTCCGGTTCCGAAATCCCAAAATATTCTTTGATTTTCTTGGCAGCCTGTACCATCACCGCTTCATCCTCGATGACCGGCTTTAAGATTCGGATCAAATCTTCTGATATTTTTCTGCCCTGTGCGGCCTGGGACGCCCGTTTCTTTGGAATCCGCTGCTGCTCCTGCATCTCTTCAATCTTTCGGTTCACTCTTAAATAATCCTCATCTGAAAAGACCGGGGAAACCAGGATATAATCTTTTTCAAAATTTTTCAGCGGAATCGTGGAAATTACCAGATCCACATCCTCGTATTGTTCCTGTCCAAGCAAATGCGCAGACACCACATCTACCACATGAAAATCAAACCGATTTTCCATCTTGGAGAGCAATAACTGAGATGTACCGACTCCGCCGCCGCAAACGATTAAAACCTGGAAATCCACTTCTTTTTTCTTCCTTCGTTCCATCGCCGCGCAGATATGAATCACGATATAATCGATCTCAATCTCCGAAACCTCTCTCCCCATAAATTTTTCCAGCATATCCAGATGATGCTTTACAACCTCCAGCACTCTAGGATTCTTCTCCACATATTTTTTCAGAAAATCATCTCTCTGGGTAACGTTGAACGATTTCATAAAGATGGATTCCAGATGATCCACCAGATTTTCATAAAAGTTAAAGTCCCGATTCAAATTCAGGTTCAGTTCCCTGGATACGTTCTCGATGAACTTTCTTGTCACCAGCTGCAATCCTATGATACGTTGATCCCGCCGTTTTCTCTGAATATAGCTCATGCTGTCCAGTACGCCGCAGAGAAAATCCGCTTCTCCTTCTCCCACTTCCAAATTCCAGTACTGGGATACATATTTTACGATATCCCTTGCCATCTTATATTTGCTTTTGTTCCCTTCTACCGGCTCGCTGATCAGATTCCCCTGACGGATTCTTTGGATCGACAGCATCAGATACTGCATCAGATAGTCGAAAGAAGCATCTGTAAGAAAACGTCCATATGCATGTTCCTGCTCATTGATCAGACGCTGAAGTATTCTCCTATCCTCTTCCGGCAGCTTAAATTCCATTCCCAGTCCTTTCATAAAACCGCGAATTCCGGAATCTTCCTGTATCTCATTCGCCCCAACCGACATAATGCGAAGCAAAAAAAGTCTCCGATTTCCTTCGCTTCCTTCCAGGCGCAGTCCTTTATTGGAATGAGAAATAACATGGAGGTGTCCGGTTTCTAAAAAAGCTTTCACGCCATCTAAGTCATTGATGATCGTTGCCCGGCTCACGTAGAGCATCTCCGCGATTCGAGATAAGGTGATATGATCCTTTGTCTGAACCAAAATCCCTGCCGCCAGGATCTTCCGTTCTTCCTTGGACAAGCGATATGTATAGAAATCACTTCCATCTTCTAGTTTCTTCACTTTCCCGATATCTTTTCCTATGATCAAACGGCCGCTGGTTCCTAATTTGATCTCCGTAATCTTTTGCTGCTTCAGGTAGTCGTTCATATCATTAATGTCGTTTCGGATCGTTCGTTCCGACACCTTAAACTTCTTTGCCAGATCAGAGATCGTCCAGTCCTGCTTTTGCTCTGCCAAAAGTAGCATGATATTTCTCGATCTTTTATTCATCTAAAAAGCCCTCCTGATACTTTATTTCTATTATAAGATAAGATGTATCAAAAGACCAGAAGGCTTCTTTTATTTATGGAAAGATTTCAAAAAAGCAGCAAAATACAGATCATTGCCGTCGTCATACCTGACAAAATGCCAAACATCACATCCGTAAAGAAATGCACAAAAAAATAGATTCTCGTGAATCCGATGATCGCTGCCAGGCAAAGGGCAAAGATTCCAACCGGCAGACAGATGGCACATAACGCGCAGGCACATCCAAAAGATACCGCTGTATGACCGGATGGGAAAGAGGATCCGTGAGGCCGCTTGATCAGAACCGGAATTTTTTGAAACAGATCACATGGCCGTTTTCTCATAAAAGCTGATTTTAAAATTACATTATTGACAACGGCAGTAGAAGCCAGTACCTGGAAGAAAAAGATCCCGGATGATCTGTACGCTGGAATCGCGATCAGCAGCAGCCCCGTCAGAATCCATATCATTCCTCCATTGGCTGACTTTGTAATTCCCAATAAGATCTTATCAAATATTGGATTTTTACGCTTTTGAAACCTCATAGAGGTCCTAATATCAAATCGAATCACTGCGTTCATGATTTTCATCCTCCTTTGCTATCATCATATCGGATGAATTCAAAATTTCTGCGATGTTTTTGTTAAATCTCAGAAAATTTCTGTAAAAGCTCGGAAAAAACCATATTCCTTCTTGCCAAATCTTAAGGCTCTATGCTAATTTATCCAATAGAAAAGGATTTTGGGAGGTTCATGATGGATTGGCACGGAAGAAGATATTACGCTTTTGACAGTTTTGTAAAGAATACATTTGGGGAGAAACTTTATAAAGTATCTCTGGATGGAGGATTTACATGCCCAAATCGGGACGGCACCCTTGGAACAGGCGGCTGTATCTTTTGCAGTGCAGGAGGATCCGGAGATTTTGCGGCTGACGCCTGTCTGTCCATTCGGGATCAGATTACCCAGGGAATCTTTCTTGTTGCGGCAAAATCTTCATCTTCCAGATATATCGCATATTTTCAGGCATTCACCAATACTTATGGTCCGATTGAAAAACTTCGCCGTATCTTTACGGAGGCGATTGAGGATCCGAGAATCGCTGCCTTATCCATCGGTACCCGTCCTGATTGTCTCCCGGAGGATGTTCTCTCTCTTCTGCACGAATTAAATGCCATCAAACCGGTTTTTGTAGAATTAGGACTCCAGACGATCCATTCCGAAACAGCAGAACTGATTCGAAGAGGTTATCCTCTGTCTTGTTTTGAAACTGCCGTTTCCAGACTTGCTTCCATTGGCGTATATACCGTCGTTCACTTAATCCTGGGACTTCCCGGTGAAACCAAAGATATGATGTTGGATTCTATCCGTTATCTAAACCACTTTCCGATTCACGGAGTAAAATTTTCCATGCTTCATATTCTCAAAGGAACGGATCTGGCAGATTTATATTCCAAAAATCCATTCCAGGTCTTTACCATGGATACTTATGTGGATCTCATCCTGGAATGTATTGGAAACCTAAGAAAGGACATTGTGATCCATCGGCTGACTGGAGACGGTCCAAAAGAACTGTTGATTGCTCCGTTGTGGAGCCTTCAAAAAAGAACGGTATTAAATAAGATCGCCCATCAGCTGAAAGTACAAAACCTTCGCCAGGGCGATCTTATAGAAAAACATATTTCTTATTCTTCCCAGATCGTATGATAAATTCCTTCTTTATCAACACGTTCATAAGTGTGTGCACCAAAGAAATCCCTTTGTGCCTGTGTCAGATTCGCACTGGTTCTGGCACAGCGATAGCCATCGAAATAATTCAATGTACTGGTCAGCGCCGGCGCATAGATTCCGCAATTGACAATATAACAAACCATTCTGCGCCAAGCCTTCTGTGCATCCAACAGCTCTTTCTTGAATTTTGAACTGAGCATCAGATTGGATACTTCATCCTGATCATACGCTGCCTTAATATCTTCCAGAAAATCCGCGCGAATGATACAGCCTTCTCTCCAGATCATTGCAATCTGTCCGAAGTCTAAGGTCCATTCATATTCTTCTGCTGCTTTTTTCAGCAATTCAAAGCCCTGTGCATAACAACAGATTTTTGCTGCATAGACTGCAGCTTCCAGATCATCTATAAATTTCTCTTTATCATCGATATTGACAGAAAGATCCACACCAAGCTCCTGACTGGCACGTACTCGCTCTTCCTTTTGTGCAGAAATATATCTGGAAAATACAGATTCTGCAATTGTCGGAATCGCTGCTCCGATATCCAGCCCTTCCATGCTGGTCCATTTTCCGGTTCCTTTTTGTCCTGCTTTATCCAAAATTACATCCACAAGGTACTTTCCTGTCTCGTCATCTTTTTTCTTCAAAATCTTACCGGTAATCTCGATCAAGTAGGATTTTAGCCTTCCTTTATTCCATCGTTCAAATACCTGCTGGATTTCTTCTACAGAAAGCCCTGCGCCATGACGCATCAAATCATAGGCTTCACAAATGATCTGGATATCAGCATACTCAATTCCATTATGTACCATTTTTACATAATGGCCGGAGCCATCTCCGCCAATATAAGCACAGCAAGGAGCTCCGTCTTTTGCCTTTGCCGAAATATCCGTAAAGATTTGTTCCACATACTGATATGCTTCCGGGTCTCCGGACGGCATCATGCTTGGTCCTTCCAGAGCGCCTCTTTCACCTCCGGAAACTCCGGTTCCGACAAAATGGAGTCCGCATTCTCTAAGCTCACGAAATCTGCGGATCGTATCTTTGAAATAAGAATTCCCTCCATCAATGATAATATCTCCTTCTTCCAGATATTCCTTTAATTGATCAATGACCAAATCTGTCACTTTTCCTGCGGTCACCATCAGAAAAACTCTTCTCGGTTTTTCCAGAGAATCCACAAATTCTTTTAATTCTTTACATGCGACAACCTTTTCATCTGAGATTTTCGTCTGCAGAAATGTTTCCGTCACATCATAATCAATGTTAAAAACAGAGACCTGATACCCATGCCGCATCATATTCAGCGCCAGACTTTGTCCCATGACTCCCATTCCATACACGCCGATTGTACTTTTTCCCATTATCACCACTCCATTTCTTTTTACCGTTTCAAGAACGGATCTTTACTTTCTGTTATTACAACGGATGGATGATATTTTATCGCATAATATCGGCATTGATCTATGATTTCATGAAACGTTTTTTTCCGAAATTGAAATCCATCGATCACGATCTGATAAAATGCCATATTTCCATTAACAGAAAGATTCCTCTTCAAGATCTCTCCCATCCGTTCTTTATTTTCTGATACCTTTATGCCCATAATTCCAATTTGAAGAGAAGTGTTATTCACAACGGTTTCGATTTTCTCCACTTCTGTCCACTTTAAAAATACGACTTCATCCGGATTCGTATAATCTGTGATTCCTTTTTGGTCCAACCGATATAAAACCTTTCCCTTCCTCATCTGCCGAATCGCCTTTCCTTCCATGACCGCCATGAATATGATCATGATTCCGAGAAAAAATTTCATCCACACAGGAACTGCTTTCATGTAAATAAAACCACAGCACACGACGATCAGGATCAAATTCATTAAAAATGCTATGAACTGTTTGATTCGATCTGGGTAAACCAGATATTCTTCTCCCATGTTACTACTCCTATCGCCCTTATGACAAGAGCCCTTCTCACGATACAATGAAAAGGGCTCCTCATGATATCTATTCTTCTACCATACAATCCGGCATCTGCCCGGCAACGATCTTTTCAAGATCTTCGACACACTTTTCTCCCATACCACGCAGACATTCGATCGTATAGGCTGATGTATGCGGTGTTACCAGAACATTTTCATATTGAAAATACGGATGCTCATTCGACGCAGGTTCTTCGTGCATCACATCAACCGCCAAACCTTTGACGATCCCCTTCTCAATTGCCCTGCACATTGCCTCTTCATCGATCAAATCTCCTCTTGCCGTATTCGTAATATATACGCCCGGCTTCATTCGATCGAACATTTTTTGATTTAAAATACCAAAGGAAGTCTCATTCAATGTACAGTTCAGGGAAATAATATCCGATTCTGATACTAAAGTTTCCAGATCCACAGATTCTGCTCCATGTTCACCGGCCCATTCCTGATTCAAATCCGGATCTGTCACCAGTAATCTGGTATTAAACCCGTGTTTTAAGATTTCCGCAACACGGCTTCCGATATTTCCGCATCCAATTACACCAACCGTTTTTCCCGTAATTCCATTTCCTACAAATTGTGCGCGGTCTGCCCAACGATTATCTGCTGCGGCCTTGCTGGACGGAACGGTCATGCGCATGACAGCCATCAGATTCGCCACTGCATTTTCTGCCACAGCGTCTCTTTCCACCAACGGAGGAACAATGGATACGATCGTACCATGTTTTTTAGCCGCTTTCAGATCAATATTGTTATAGCCTATACCGTGTCGGGAAATAATAAGAAGCTCATCTTTGTATTCAAAAAATTCTTCATCGAAAAATGGTGTTACACTGGATATAATCAAATTATATCCATGAAGCCGCTCTGCCAATTCCTTTCCATGCATCATGCCATCTACCGTGATCCTCTTCACCGTGCCGATTGCTTCTAGCCGTTCTATTTGATCCGGAAATCGTCTTCCAAAACTGCTGGAATTGATAATTGCAATTCGATATTTTGTCATAGGTCACTCCTCTACATTTTCTTCATTGCGTCCTCAAAAGATACTTTCGGCGTATCCGGAACAATCTGGAAATATACTTCAATTCCACGGTCATGCAGTTCTTTTAGCTGTTGCGCATCTTCCTGTGTCAAACCTACTGTCGAAATAACAAATGTTGCTTTTGGCTTTTTCGCAATTCCACCGACACAAAGAGCATCTACAGGAATTCCTGCCTCGATAAATTTTTTGGCATAGGCAACCGTCTTAAACAGCAAGATGACTTTGTCATCCCCAAACTGATTCTTTTTATATTCTTCTACCGCCTCATCTACACTGTATACTTCAATCTTTAAATTTGCAGAAGAGTTGGTAGAAATATAAATATCTTTCATAAAATCATCTGCTGCTGTTACATCATCGATGACATAGATCGCATTTGTTCCCATTCCTTTTGACCACTTTGTCATAACCTGTCCATGAATCAAACGATCATCGATCCTAACCAAATTAATTGTACCCATAGCGTTTACCTCCTTATGTTATTTCATTTCTTTAAAAAATCTTTTGCTAAAAGTTTTACTCCGTCAGAGCCTGTTGTCTCCGCCCGATTTAAAAGTTCTTGTGTATCTTCATCGTCCTGATACCCTTGAAACAGCTCAATCAGAAGCGGCATGTTGACTCCGGTGAAAATCCTCAAATCATATTTTGCTGCCAGGAAAAGCGCCACATTACTTGGACTGCCGCCTAAAACATCGCAGCAGATAATAATTTCTTTTCCTTCTGCCTGCAGCTCTTCCACGGTCTTTCCTGCTTCTGCGCGCAGATCATCTACCGATTCTCCCGGACGCAGTCCCAGACCTCTTGCATCCTTTTGCGGTCCCATGATCATTTCCGCACTTTTTATTAATTCAATTCCGAATTCTCCATGTGTAATTACGATAATCGCACGATCTGCCATTTTTATCCTCCATCTCTTATAAAATTCCGATTGCTGCCAAGATAATTAATGAAACCGTCAGGATGATCATACCTTTCGTGATCTTCAATCCCTTCTTATCAAAGAACAGATAGAGGGCAAGAACCGTAAGCAGAGGAAGCAGTCCAGGAAGAATTGAATCTAAAATATCCTGAATAACAAACTCTTTCTGGTTGATCGTAAATTCCAAGGTACTCGAAACATCCACATATTGTGCCGCCATGATTCCCATCATAAAAAGTCCCAGCACTCCTAATGCGTTGATCACAGATTTCATTTTTGCTCCGGTCATGATTTCTTTTGCTGCGCCTCGACCTAAATTGTATCCCATTTTCGTGAAAAAGAATCCATAAATAAAGGTTGATAGGGCAAAACATAAGAATGGAAGCACTGCTCCAAGCCCATTTCCTGCTTTTGCAAATGGCAGAAAGATTGCGATAAAGATGTACTGTACCGTTCCGGAGTCGATTGCATCTCCAATTCCGGCTAAAGGCCCCATCAGTCCGATCTTCGTATTATTGATCATCGTTACATCTACTGCCTCTTCCGGTCTGCCTTCGTGAAGTGCTTTGGCTCTTGCCTCTTCCAGAGAAATGGAAACACCGGTTAAGGTACCTCCTCCCCAAACTGCCTGGGTATTAAAGAACATCAAATGTCTCTGGAAAGATTCTGCCAGCATTGCCTTATCTTTATAAAGCTTCTTCAGCGCCGGAATCATTCCAAAACAAAACGCAGGAGCTAACATACGATCGTATGTATGAGGCACTTCATTTGCCCACCACCAGCGGAACCAGGATTTTAATAAGTCCTTATTTGTGATCGGTTCCGGCGCATTCTCAGGTTTTGTCATGACGCTCGTATCCGCAGTGATTGTTCCTTCTTCGTCCATAAACTGTTCAATATATTCACTCATGATCCAAACCTCCTTCTAAGCTTCTTTCGCCGTGAACAAGATGTACATTCCCGCAAACACACATCCAAAAATCGCATAGGTTACCGTATTGATCTCTAAGCTGCTCAAGGAAACGCTCATAAAGTAAGCCAGGAAGAAGAAAATCAACAGACTCTTCTTTCCGATTACATGCATGATGACTGCAATTCCAAGTGCTGCAAGTCCTCCTCCTACAACTTCAAGAATATGGAAGATCGGTCCATTGGAAATCATATTAACGACATCAGAAATAACCGGCGCTCCAAAGTATAATGCGATAAACGTCATAGGTATGAAGAGACAGAACGATATCAGTGTTGGAACTAACATGATAGAAAGAGCAAGCCCTTTATCATTTGCTTCTGCTGCATTTTTATCCATTAACTTGGTAAAAAAAGTATTCAAGAAGAAGCGGAACTGATACAAATATGATCCGAGAAGACCAACCGGCACCGCAATCGCTACGGCCTGATTTGGACTCAAGCTTCCAATCAAAGCAACAGGTACCGCAATTGCAGCCGCGATTGCCGGCTCACTCGGCAATGTTCCTCCTGGTGCGACAGCACCCATATAAATCAGCTGGATCGTAGCCGTTACCTTCATTGCTCCGGCTACATCCCCCATAACAACTCCGCAGATAAAACCTGTCATCAGCGGACTGAAACGTAATGTTAAAGTGGCATATCCAAGGCATCTGGATTCGATTAAAGCAACCCAAATGGCAATAATCAATGCCTGAATCACAGTTAACTCCATTTCTTTACCTCCTTTTCATCTGTAACTCAGTGTTCGAAACATAAACCTCCTTTCCATCTTTTTTCTTTCAGCCTCGTCTTAATTGATGTATTTATGTTAGCACAAAAATTATTTCTTGTAAATACTTTTTATAAAAAAATTTTTTCGTTTTACAAGAATAAAAAAAAATGCTATGATGAACATAGTTATTATTTAGTTTTTTCATTGGAGAATAGAAATGAAGAAAGAAGAAAAGTCTGCTATTACGATTCGTTTAAAGATCAAATCATTATATCGAGAATTAAGTCCAACAGAAAAAAAAATTGCGGATTATGTGTTGGAACAACCGGGAAAGGCGTCCAGAAGTACCATCAATGAGATCGCTCAGACATTGAATATTGCGGTTTCGACCTTTTTTCAATTTACAAGAAAATTGGGGTATTCCGGTTTTAAGGAATTTAAAATTGCTCTTCTTACAGAAGAATCTGACGCAGCAATTTCCATCCATGAAAATATCCAGCATTCAGACAGCGATCTTACGAAAATCGAAAAAGTTTTTGATTCCACGATCCAGTCCCTGCAGGATACAAAAAAATTAATCAATGCTCAGGATTATAGTCATGCTGCCGATATTTTTCTGCAGTCAAATATTGTAGGCTTTTTTGGTATTGGAGGATCCGGTGTTGTAGCTCAGGATATGTACCATAAGTTTTTGCGTTCTCCTGTTCACTGTCAATACGTTTCTGACTTCCATATGCAGCTTATGAATGCTTCTTTGCTGACCAAAGATGATTGTGCTTTCATCATATCCCATACCGGAGCAACGACAGAAACAATTGAAATTGCCAAGACTGTGAGAAAAACCGGCGCTCAGATTATCGCCATGACTAGTTATCCGATGTCCCCGCTGACAAAACTTGCGGATATTGTACTGACATGTACCGCAGAGGAAACCACGTATCGCTCAGAAGCTTTAGCTTCCAGAATTTCTCAGCTGGCAATTATTGATGCTCTGTTCGTTCTTGCCATGTTTAAAAATAATGAGAAAGCCAATCGGTCCTTGAAAAAGATTCGTACTGTCATCGCACAACATAAATTATAGATAAAAAACTTACAGAAAATAATGGGAAAATCGACTAATGCCGATTTTCCCAATCTAAAAGAGAAATAGGGATCCTCCCGCGAAAATTCGTACCATCTGGCACTGATATATTTCACGGGGGATCCCTATTTCTATGACAAATTATTATTTTGAGGCTGCTCGAAAGACTAGAGTCAAAGTTTTTAAGAGATTAATTTACGAACTGCTTCCTTAAGTTCTTTCATCGTCTGAACTTCTAAATCCGGTTTCCTGCTTTCTTCCGGCGCTTTTCTCCTCCGATGATTGAACCAGATAACATGCCATCCTGCGTTTTTCGCTCCGTCTACGTCTACCTCAAAAGTATCGCCAATAAACCAAGTATCTTTCGGGTCTAGCTCCATCGCCTTTTGAACTGCAAGAAATGCCTTTGGATCCGGTTTCGTAGCTCCGACCTGATCGGAGATAAAAATGGACTCTTCTTCAAACCAACGGCGAATTCCAAGAACTTCCATTTTCTTTGTCTGATTGGCTTCGGTTCCATTGGTCAGAATACCAATGACAGCCCCGGATTCGACACACTCGTTCAGCATGCTTTGAATTCCTTCCGGAACATGAAGATGTTTCTGATAATGACGGTATCTTTTTTCAAATCGAAGGGCATCCTCTCGTGTGATGGAAAGTCCTGCCTCTTGATATGTCTTCTGAATCCGATAAGCAAATTCTTCTTCTTTTGGGAGTTTCCCTTCCCTTACCAAATAGAATGCCTCATCGCTGTAAATCCGTGACGCCATAAACAAAGCTTCCGGATCGGCATCTGTCTGATCTTGGAATAATTCTTCATGGGCTTTTTGAAATGGTTCCATCAGATCATATAATGTATCGTCTAAATCAAAAATCAGTTTTTTCATGTCAAATCAATCCTAACGTTTCCAATCCTGTTGTAATACCTTCTTCCTTTACGGTTCCCGTAAACATAGAAGCCACTTCACCTGCTGCCTTGCTGTGCTTGCCCATGACGACTCCGGTTCCGACGGCTTTGAGCATCTCTACATCATTATCCGAATCTCCAAAAGCATAGCTGTCTTTTCGGTCAATGGAATAATAATCCAGAAGATAGTTGATTGCTTCTCCCTTGGTGATGCCGTTT
This sequence comes from Candidatus Anaerostipes excrementavium, assembly GCA_019114985.1. Taxonomy (GTDB): domain Bacteria; phylum Bacillota; class Clostridia; order Lachnospirales; family Lachnospiraceae; genus Anaerostipes; species Anaerostipes excrementavium. Next base: position 78,055 of record DXEM01000001.1, on the reverse strand, counting down.
GACATAATGTCCAGGACGATCTTGTCCTCAAATGGTTTCACGCACTGAAGCTGACCGGAAAATTCTTCTCTGAATCGTTGTATAATCGAGTCATTCGCACAATTCATAACAATCTTTGTAATTTGCTCATTCTTCTGCTGTTCCCATGGAGCGAACCAATGCTGCGGAAGTCCAAGAAACATTCGGAATGTTTTATAAAATTCCTGTCCATGGTCGATATAATATGTTACATCCTGGGTTTCAAGATGGAGCGCGGAGTCCTTCGTATCGTATTCAGCAAGTACCTTCTGTACCAGATCTTCCGGAATATAGATATGACGGATCACTTCTCCATCTACCTCCGTATAAGCTCCATTACAAGTAATGATGCCCTGGAACTTGTCCTCATCTTCCTCCAAAAAACGTTTGCTCCTTCCGGAACAGAGCATCGTCAGATATCCATTTTCTTTTAGTTTCTGCAGAGATTCTATCGTCTTGGCGGATGCCGTCAGTATGCCATCATCCTGATCTACCGTTGTATAGTCGTAATCAAATAATACGACGCCTTTGTATTTCTTCATTATATTAACCCCAGTTTTTCCAATGCTTGTGTAATGCCTTCTTCTTTTACCGTACCGGTTACCATTGATGCAACTTCGCCAACCGCATCGCTGTGACGGCCCATAGCCACACCGGTGCCAACGACTTTCATCATCTCTACATCATTATCTGCATCTCCAAAAGCATAAGTGTCTTTTCGATCAACTCCAAGTTCCTGGATCAGCTCTTCGATTGCATCTCCCTTCGTCACACCTTTTAATGTAATATCAATGAAATTCTCTCTTACGTGCTTCGCACATTGGAACACATCTTTATATTCCTCTTTGAAATCTTCCAGAACCTGCGGGTCTTTGTAATTCATGACCAGCTTATTGATACGATTATCTTTGGTACGGAATTTCCACGGAGCGTACCATCTCTCCGGAAGGCTGAACAACCGGCAATAATACAGGAAAAATTCTGCGTCATTATGAAGATAATAAGTTACATCCTGGGTCTCCATCTGGATGATCGTATCCCGAGGAAAATACTTATTAATCACGTCAAACATCAATTCATCCGGAATAATAATGTCACGATATACTTCACCGTTTGCTTCCGTATGTGCTCCGTTGCAGGTAATTGCTCCCTGAAATTTATCAATATCCATCTCCAGGAAGCGTTTCGTACGTCCGGAGCAAAGCATTGTCAAATATCCGTTTTCCTTCAATTTCTGCAATGATTTTACTGTAGTCGGTGTGGCTGTCTTGATCCGATCCACCTCATCTACCGTCGTTCCATCATAATCAAAAAACACAATTCCTTTATATTCTCCCATACGCTTCTTTCCAATTCCTTTCTTATAAATTTCATCCTTTATTGTACTGACTTTAAAACACAAATTCAATAGAAAAGGACATAAAACTATGTCCTTTTCCTCTATTTCTCTATTAAATCTGAGCTAGAATCTCATTCAAGATCTTATTCACGATTCCGGGATCTGCTTTTCCCTGAGTCGCTTTCATGGTCTGTCCTACCAGGAAGCCAATTGCTTTTTTCTTTCCGGATTTGTAATCTTCCACAGACTTCGGATTGTTGGCCACGATCTCTTCAATCGTTGCTCTTAATGCTCCTTCATCGTTCATAGATTTCAATCCGTGTTCTTCCACATAGGCAGCCGGGTCAATGTCTTCTTTGAAGATCTTTTCAAAAACTTCTTTTCCTACCTTTCGGTTGATCTCACTCTTTTGGATCATCTCGATCAGTTTTGCCAGATGTTCCGGTGCAAATGCCACATCATCCAATTCCATTTCTGACTCATTGACCAGACGCATTGTCTCTCCCATCAGCCAATTAGAAACTTCTTTTGGATCAGAACCAAGAGCAATCGTTGCTTCAAATAGATCTGCCAGATGTTTGGACCCTGTAATGATATCAATATCATAATCCGGAAGATCATATTCTTCTTTATAACGAGCTTTTTTCTCATCTCTGAACTCCGGCTGGGCTGCACGAATTTCCTCTATCCACTGATCGCTGATCTCTACCGGTACCAAATCCGGATCCGGGAAATAACGATAATCCTGTGCGTCTTCTTTCGAACGCATCGCATAGGAAGCACCTTTGGTATCATCCCAGCGTCTGGTTTCCTGCACGACTTCCTCTCCGGCTTCGATCAAATCGATCTGACGTTCCATCTCTCCTTGGATCGCCCGTTTGATTGCTTTGAAAGAGTTTAAGTTCTTCATCTCTGTTCTGGTGCCGAATGTCTCTGATCCTGCCTCTCGTACAGACAGATTCACATCGGCTCTCATGGATCCCTCCTGCAGCTTACAGTCAGATGCTCCCAAATACTGAATGATCAGTCTTAATTTTTCCAGATAAGCAATGACCTCATCTGCTGATCTCATATCCGGTTCAGAAACGATCTCAATCAACGGAACACCGGAACGGTTGAAATCTACCAGGGAGTCTCCGGTCCAAGGATCATGGATCAATTTTCCCGCATCCTCTTCCATGTGAATCTCATGAATTCGAATCTCTTTCTTCTCTCCATCTGCCTCAATCTCTACTTTTCCATTCCGGCAAATCGGAAGATACAGCTGTGATATCTGATAATTTTGAGGATTGTCCGGATAAAAATAATTTTTTCGGTCAAATTTGCAGTTCTGCGTGATATCGCAGTTCGTCGCCAATCCTACGGCTACGGCGTATTCCACAACTTGTTTATTCAGTACCGGAAGTGATCCCGGCATACCGGTGCAGACCGGACAGGTATGAGTATTCGGCGCACCTCCGAATTCTGTGCTGCATCCACAGAAAATCTTGGTTTTTGTTGCTAATTCCACATGGACTTCCAGTCCGATGACAGTTTCATATTGCTTGCTCATGCTCCGGCACCTCCTTTTGTAATTTCCGGACCTTCGTATTTTCTCGTCTGCTCAAAGGCATAAGCAGCCCTTAAGATTTTCTTTTCCTGGAAACAATCTCCAATCAGCTGCAGTCCGATCGGCATTCCGCTGCTGTCTTTGCCGCATGGCAGGGAAATTCCCGGAAGACCTGCCAGATTGACAGAAATCGTATAAATATCACTTAAATACATCTTGATCGGATCACTCAAACTTTCCCCAAGTTTCGGCGCTGTGGTCGGCGCTGCCGGTCCTAAAATCACATCATATTTCTTAAAGGCTTCATCAAATTCTTTCTTGATCAATGCCTTTGTCCGCAATGCTTTTAGATAATATGCATCATAATATCCAGAACTCAGAACGAAAGAACCAAGCATAATTCTTCGTTTTACTTCCGGTCCAAATCCCTCGGATCTTGTCTTCTTATACATATTGTGGAGTCCTTCATACGTTTTCGCCCGGTATCCGTATTTTACTCCATCGAATCTGGAAAGGTTGGAACTTGCCTCTGCCGCGGCAATGACATAATAGGCCGGAATCGCATATTCCACCAAACCGAGATCGAATTCTTCCACAATGGCTCCCTTTTCTTCCAGCGCCTTTGCCGCTGCCAAGAGTGCTTCTTTTACTTCCTCATCGAGTCCTTCTCCGAAGTAATCTTTCGGAATTCCAATCTTCATTCCTTTTACATCATCTTTTAAGGCCTCTGTAAAATCGTAATCCTGCCGTAAAACGGACGTGGAATCTTTCTCATCATGAGAAGCGATGACTTCCAGCAATGCGGCACAGTCTGACACATCTTTCGCGATTGGTCCAATCTGATCCAAAGAAGAACCATAAGCAATCAATCCATAACGAGATACCGTGCCGTAAGTTGGTTTCATTCCTGTCACGCCACAGTAAGATGCCGGCTGACGAATGGATCCGCCGGTATCAGATCCCAATGCCATAAAACATTCATTGGCAGCTACGGCAGCTGCAGACCCTCCGGAAGATCCTCCCGGAACTTTATGAAGATCCCAAGGATTTCTGGTCGGTCCGAATGCGGAAGTCTCTGTGGTACTTCCCATCGCAAATTCGTCCATATTCGTCTTTCCTATGAAAACAACGCCTTCTTTGATTAAGTTCTCCACCGCCTGGGCAGAGTAAGTCGGCACAAAATTCTCCAGAATCTTTGAACTGCAGGTGGTCGCATATCCCTTCGTACAGATATTATCTTTGATGGCCATCGGCACTCCCGCTAAAGGTCCTGTATATTTTCCCTCATCGATGCCTTTCTGCACTTCTTCCGCTCTCTTCAATGCGCTTTCTTCATCATAAGATACATATCCATGGATCTTTTCTTCTACAGCATTGATTTGCGCTAAAACCGCTTTTGTTGCTTCTGCAACTGTGATTTCTTTTTCTTTTATCTTTCTGCCCAGCTCCAGGGCAGTACAATCTAAAATGTTCATGTCCTGCCTCCTATATGATCGTTTTCGGAACAACGAAAGAGTTGTCCTGCGCTTCCGGTGCATTCGCTAACGTATCTTCACTTCCATCTCCATTGGTCACCACATCTTCCCGGAATACATTTCGTACCGGAAAAACATGAGACATTGGTTCCACACCGCTGGTATCCAGCTCATTCAATTTATCCACATAATCCAGCATGCTTTCCATATCTTTTTTTGCCTGCTCCTTTTCCTCACCGGATAATTCCAGTTTGGCAAGGATTCCAACATATTCGATCGTCTCGTCATCAATATGATTCGCCATTTTTCTCCTCCTTTATCTCACGGCATGATTTGATCTGCCTTCTAAGAAAAAACCCCGGGGCTTTGGGTGCCTCGGGGCAGAATCTCTTATCTTATCCATGATACGGCCCACCGGAGCCTCTTTGCTCCGAACATGTGACGCTTCATACTATTAAATGTATCATACTCACCCTGCATTTTCAAGCCGTATCCATCCAATTTCCTCATCCTTATTCATAAAAACGATACTGAAGCGCGTGCTCGGATATCGTATACTGACTCGGAACCAATTCCACTTCCATGTCTTTTGGAACCGTCACTTTCATCCCTTCATAAAAATACACTTGATTGTATTTCTCCGGATCTCCCCAGACATCATTAGAGCCGCCGGCAATCAGACTATAGTCCGTCGTATACTCAATTCCATCCTCGCTCCGTTTATATTTTGTCTGTACGGTTCCGCGATTCTTTTTACATACCATATCATAAGAACCGGCATGAAAATCTTTGCCCGCCGTCATCGTCCCTTTTAACCGAATCGTTTCGTTTTGTGGATTATCCTCGCACAGCAATTTTGAATTTCTTCTGGCACAATCCGTTTCAAATTTCATGGTTCCGGCACAATCAATCTTCAAATAGGTGCCTTCATATAACCTGACCTCTTCTGCAGTTTTATAAAAAGAATCATCTTCTTGAGCATCTGCCTTATAAAAATCATAGAAGTTAATATTCTGTTCCTGATTCTTTACCATCAAAGCTGTCTTCCCTTCTTGGATCGATGCCTGGTAAATTCCTTCCGGCAAATCAACTCCAACGATATATTCTCCGGCTTTCAGTTCTGTCTCAAAATATTCCCCGTCCGTATCCAAATCGTAGGTCGTATACTGATATGGATCATGCTCCATGACAGGATCCGTTTCATCTTCACCTAAGATCTTCGTTTGGATCTGGTATTTGATATCTGAGATTTCTTCCACGATGACAGACCCGAAGATTGAAAGAAAACCAAACAAAAGCATGATAACCACAAGAATCATAAAAATTTTATTTGCTTTTTGTTTGCTCATCGCACGATTTCTATTTCTTGTCCGTCCATTGTTCTTCCACGATGACACTTTCTTTATTTGACTTTTCTTTGATCTTCCACATTTTTTCTCGTCATGAACAAAAGATGGTTTCTTCGTTCTGGTATCCCGTTTCAGCACGTCCCAATGCCGGCCGCCAAGATCAGCTTTCTTCTCCAGGCGTTTAAAATCATAACCGCAGACAGGACAAATGCCATTTCTTAATCTTTCGTCACAAATCGGACATTTGGTATATTTCATACTTTTTCTTCCTCTTTTGTTTAAAGCACCCCGTCCTCTCGAAGCATATTCCCTACTTCAACATATTCCGGAATACTGTCTTCTACATACTTTTTCTCTTCCTCTGTCAGTGGCCGTTTCACTTTTGCCGGACTTCCCATAACAAGCATTCCATCCGGAATTTCCACATTCTGAGTCACCAAGCTGCCGGCTCCAATCAAACATCCTTTTCCGATTTTTGCGCCATCCATAATGATCGATCCCATACCGACCAATGTATGATCACCGATTTCACATCCGTGAATTACAGTATTATGCCCAATTGTCACGCCGTCTCCGATCTTCACACTGTATCCCTCTCCAACGTGGATCGTACAATTTTCCTGGATATTGCTCTGTTTGCCAATGACAATCGATTCTTTCCCTTCTGCTCTTAAAGCACTAAAAAAAAGTACAATCGATTCTTCTCCAATTGTAACATCCCCCAGCAAGACTGCTTCTTTCGCAATCTTTGCGGATTCTGCGATCTTTGGTTTCGCGTAATTCATTTATTTTCGTCCTTTCTTTTTTGTTTGCGCCTGCTTCTTTTCCGCTTCTTTCCTACTGTCATAGTCAATAAAAGCAACATCACCGAATACAAGCTTTGTAATCCAGATCAAACTGGCTCCTGGAACAATCATCCAAATGCTCCTTACCTGCATCAATCCAAGATCTACAATTCCTTCATACTGAAGCCCTAATGTTAAAGCAAACACAATAATGAGCCAGTAAGAAGCCTCGTATCCTGTTGTTATCTTTCGATTCCAGTTCTTAGAATATACAAATTTCTCAAGACTTAAAATCGCAATTGATACCAAAGTCATTCCCATTCCAAACTGAAAATACGGATCTGCTTTCATGTAATCTCCCATATACAGTCCGAGAAAAGATGCAGCAAACAAGAGGATCAGAAAAAAGAATAATAATTTCTCGATTCCTCCCATTCTCTTTTCAATCCGTCTTACCCTTGTGGTCCCTGTTTTGGCTTTGGAATTTTTCGCCGTGTTGTTCTGTCGTTTCTTGTCCTTCATTGTAAATACCTCACATTCTTTTTCCTTCTTCCTAATCCCGGCTCTCTATCATCAATAAAGTCCCGGATCGGAAACGAATTTCTCCGTATGTTTCCATCAGCTCGTTGCTGATCCCCCAGGATTCATGAAATACCAGGGTATCTTCATTTAACGGATATTTAAACCCGCTAAGTGTTACGCCCTGTGCCTCATATAAAGGAATCAGGGAAATATATTGGCCGAATTGCTGTTCTTTCGCAATCCTATGATGATGTTCCAGAACAGAAATCCGATTATGCCCGTCAACAATTTGTGCTTTTGCCCCATTTTGAAAAGCGTAAACCAGCTGTCCAATGTTGCCCAGCACATGATCCAGCCTGGTGCCGGTAGCTCCCAGGATCAAAATCTCATCTGCTCCCATAGCGAGAGCTTTCTGAACTGCTAAACCTGTGTCCGTGTCATCTTTTTCACACGGGGCCAGCGTCTTATCTTTGGTTTCGAACCGCTCGATCACTTCCCGGCTGCAGCTGTCAAAATCTCCTAAGATTGCGTCCGGCCGCAGACCCAGTTTCTCGGCCTGTAATAATCCTCTGTCTGCCGCAATGACTTTATCCGGTTCCCACGTCTTTATATAGGAACAGGCGAAGACCGGATCCAAGTCTCCACCTGTCAATATCAGTATCTTCATTACCACTTTCTCTTTTCTTTTATCTCGTTATAAATGCTCACATAGTCATCATAGCGGATCCTGCTGATCCTGCCTTCCTCAAGAGCCTGCTTCACCGCACAGTCCGGCTCATGAGTATGGCTGCATCCCTGAAATCTGCATTTGTTTTCGTACGGAGCAAATTCCTGAAAATATTCTTTAATCTCATCTTCCTCAAAACGATCGATAAAAAGGGAGCTAAACCCCGGCGTATCCAATACAAACGTATCCTCTTCCACCATAATCAGTTCGGTGTGACGAGTCGTGTGCCGTCCTCGGTGGATCTTTTTGCTTACCGAACCGGTTTCCATATTGGCGTCCGGATGGAGCAGATTCATCAAAGAAGATTTTCCAACCCCTGACGGACCGGCAAGCACCGTTGTCTTTCCTGCAATCAGATTTCGAATCTCCTCAATCCCTTCTTCTTCCTTGACACTAATAAATACGACCTGATGCCCGCAATGTTCATAAGCCTGATCCAAAAGTTCCAGTTCCTGATCTTTGATCAGATCCTTTTTGTTAAAGCAAACAATGACCGGAACCCCCTGTTTTTCCATAGTCATAAGAAACCGATCCAAAAGATTATAATTCGGTTTCGGTTTCTTGGCTGCAAATACGACCAGCGCCTGATCTACATTCGCAACAGCAGGACGAATCAATTCATTGGATCTAGGCAGAATCTCGGTCAGACTTCCTTCCAGATCCTTCTCATCCAGAATCTCGATCTCCACCTGATCTCCTACCAAAGGCTTTATCTTCTGATTTCGGAAAATGCCTTTTGCACGGCACCGGTAGATTGTCTCTCCTGCTGCCACATCGTAAAATCCTGCGACTCCCTTAATTATCTTTCCTTGCATGAAACAGTACCACTCCTGTTATTCATTCTCATCTGGTTCTTCTTCCTCTGGCTCCTCATCTGTAGTTGTGGAAGGACGGCTTCCCAGGCTTACGGTAATTCCTACCGCTGTTCCCTTCGCAACTTTGGTACCGGATGAAATAGACTGTGATATTACATAATTTTTCTCAACACTGTCATCATATTTCCTATTTACACTTCCAAGCGTGAGCCCCATATTTCTAAGCTGCTGTCTTGCTTCTGCCTCGGTATAATGAGACAAACTTGGAACCGTGACTCTCTCGCTTCCGCTGCTGACTGTGATCGTAACCGTAGAACCTTCTGCCAGTTTTGACCCGCTGGACGGTGACTGAGAAATAACATCTCCCTCATCCACACTGGAACTGTAAGAAGTCTTCACACTGACTTTGAATCCTGCATTTTTCAGTGTTCTTGTCGCAGAAGATTGAGATTGTCCCTTTACATTCGGTACGGTTGTTTTCTCTTCTCCGCTGCTGACAATCAATGTGATCGTATCCCCTTTGTCCACCTCGGAATCGCTTTCCAGACTCTGACTGATAACCAATCCGGATCTATAATTGGAAGATGCCTGGCTTTTGGTCTCAATCTTCAGGTTATCTCCAATGGCTTCTTTCGCCTGGCTCAGAGACATGCCCACAACATTCGGAACCTGATATTTGTCAGATTCTGTGTCTTCCTCCACCGACTCTGTTGTGGTGATCCTCTCCGTAGACGCTTTATCTCCGGAACGGAATAGGCCGGAACTTCGAACAACAAAAGAAATAATTGCAATCAAAATAATTGCCCCGACAACAGCCGCAAGTATGATAATCAGCTTTTGAATCTTGGAATTCATTCCTTCTTCTTCATCATCATCTTCCGAGAGATAGCCGTTCTCGCCTTCTTCCTCGCTCTCTTCTTCCGGTTCTATCTCATCTTCTTCCAACTGCTGCTGCAATTCCTCCTGATCTACCATAATCGTAGGAGAATCGTCTACAGCCGGTGCAAATCCCACATAATCTCCGGATGTATCCTGGAATACCAGTTTTAAATCTTCGATCAGCTCCTCTGCGGTCTGATACCTTTCTTCCGGTTTCTTCATAACACATTTTAAAATAATCTTTTCCAGACTATCCGGAATACCTTCTTTGATCTCACTTGGCGGCACAATATCATTCTGAAGGTGCATCAATGCAATCGTTACTCCATTTTCATGATCGAACGGCACCTTCCCCGTTATCATCTCATACATGGTAATTCCAAGAGAGTAGATATCGCTTTTCTCATCACAGAAACGGCCCTTTGCCTGTTCCGGTGAGATGTAATGAACTGATCCCATCGCCGTAGCCGTTGAGGTCACCGTATTCGTATTCGCAGCCTTGGCGATTCCAAAATCTGTCACCTTGATCATTCCATCTTCTGATATCAGAATATTCTGCGGTTTGATATCCCGATGGATGATATGATGATTATGGGCATGGGAAATCGCAGATGCGATCTGAATCGAAACATCCACGGTCTCCTGCGGCGAAAGATATCCTTTTTTCTTAATATACTCTTTCAGGGTGATCCCGCCTGCCAATTCCATTACAATATAATTGACCCCATTCTCTGCACCTACGTCATAAATATTTACGATATTCGGATGGGTCAGACTTGCAACTGCCTGCGCCTCTATTTGAAATTTCTTTAAAAACTTTTCGTCATCCACATATTCCCGTTTCAGTACCTTGACTGCTACATTACGGTTCAATTTCTGGTCTTTTGCCATATAGACATCGGCCATCCCACCTGATCCGATCCTTTTCAGGATCTCATAACGGCCGCCGAGTATTTCTCCAATCTCCAACACCTGTTTTCACCTCATCTCTTTAATTCCACAATGACCAGTGAGATATTATCTCTTCCGCCGTATTCATTGGCGCGGGCGATCATCTGGTTCGCTTTGTTCTCCAGCTGGCTGTGATCTAAAAGAAGTTCTTTCAATTCATCATCTGCTATCATATTCGTTAACCCATCACTGCACAAGAGCAGATACCCCTCCTGAGCCTGGAATTGAAAAAAGTCTGGCTCAGCGGATGCTGCTCCCACCGCTCTGGTAATTAAGTTCTTTTTCGGGTGGAGCCTGATCTGATCTCTTCGCAGAGCGCCTGCCCGAACCAATTCTTCCACATAAGAATGATCCACTGTGATCTGCTCTAAATTCTTCGCTCCATAATATAGTCTGCTGTCTCCGATGTTCATCACCGTAACCTGTGATTCGGAAACGACAGCTGCCACAAACGTTGTTCCCATTCCAGCATAGGAAGAATCTGACCTGCATTTTTCAAGAATCTCCTGATTCACAGCGGCAATTGCCGCTTTCATGGATTCAATCTTATCTTCTTCCTCAGATTCTTTCATCAGTTCTACAAAACGCCGAACTGCATAAGAAGACGCATATCCTCCCGCGCGATGACCTCCCATGCCATCTGCTACAATATAAAGATTTTCCAATTTGCCTACCGGCTGATCGCTAAAGAAAATCGTATCTTGATTTTCCGATCTGACCTTACCAATATGTGAAGCTCCAACGGATCGCATATTCGTTCTCCTTTACTTTTCAGACTGTAGTTTCGTTCTCCTCAGCTGTCCACAGGCGGCATTGATATCTGCGCCCATTTCTCTTCTTATCGTAACATTTACACGATTTTTTTCAAGTATCTTTTTAAATTCCATAATAGATTTTGGCATAGACTGACTAAAATTCCTCTCTTTGATCGGATTCACCGGTATCAAATTCACATGACAGGAAAAGCCTTCCAGTCTCTGACATAACTCTCGTGCATCCTCCGGCCGATCATTGACTCCTGCTACCAAACTATATTCAAAAGTCATCCTACGCCCGGTTTCTTTAAAATAGAACCGGCAGGCATCGAAAAGTTCCTCCATAGAATACTTATTCGCAATCGGCATCAGCTCCCTGCGCTTTTCATCATTCGGCGCATGCAGGGAAATTGCCAGCGTAATCTGCAGATGTTTTTTTTCCAATTCCCTGATTTTCGGAACAATTCCGCAGGTAGAAATTGTTATATTTCTCTGACTGATATTCTGCCCATTTTCCGATGTAATCAATTCCAGAAATCGAAGAACATTTCGGTCGTTATCCAACGGCTCACCGGTTCCCATCATCACCACGTGGGATACCCGCTCTCCGATATCTTTTTGGATCGCATAAATCTGGCTCAGCATCTCAGAAGGTTCCAGATTGCGGTCCAGTCCTCCCAGCGTTGAGGCACAGAAACGACAGCCCATCCGACATCCTGCCTGGGAAGAAATACAGACCGAATTGCCGTGTTTATACTTCATGAAAACACTTTCTATGATGTTGCCGTCATACAGCCGGAACAAATATTTCCTGGTTCCATCCAATTCGGAAACAAAACAGTCTTCTTTCTCGGCTCCATACATCACATACCCCGCATCGGAAATCTTTTCTTTTAATTTTTTGGGGATGTTTTTCATCTCATCCCAGGAAAATGCCAAATGTTTATGCATCCATTCATACAATTGTTTTGCGCGGAACTTCGGCTCCTGCAAAGATTTCATGCACTCTTCTAATTCCTGCAGAGTCATTGATTTTAAATCCATGTTATCTTCTCCTTAATTTTCCCACAAAAAATCCGTCGCACGGATGCACTCCCGGAAGCAGCTGAATATACCCTTCCTCTGCAGTATCAATCTGCAGACTTTCCGGAAGATACGGTCTTAGGTCTTCTGGCTCCAGTTCTGAATTTTCCCGGATCCACTGATAATTTTCCTGATTTTCCGCCGGATTGATTGTACACGTGCTGTAGACCAGCACGCCGCCTGGTTTTACATAAGATATGGCATTTTCTAAAATCTCTCTTTGAAGCTTTGCCAAATCTTTCATACCATCAAAACTGACATTATATTTAATATCATTCTTCCTTCCCATGATACCAAGCCCGGAGCACGGAAGATCCGCAAGAACCACATCTGCTTTGCCGATCATTTCCTCGTCCAGATTACGGGCGTCAAATACTTCTGCCCGAATATTCTCAAGGCTGGTTCTTTCTATATTTTCTTCAATGAAGTCTGTTTTATCTTCTGTCAGATCCCTGGCAATCACCATGCCTGTTCCATGCATCTGATCCGCCATATGCAGAGCTTTTCCACCCGGTGCACTGCAAAGATCTAAGACAAACTGTCCTTCCTTCACACCTGCGATAGAAGCCGCCAGCATCGAACTTTCGTCCTGAACGAAGCATCTTCCTTCCCGAAACGCTTTTAACCGATATAGGGAATCATATTCGGAAACCCTGAGCGCATCTTTACAAAGCAATCCGTCTTCTACGCAAATCCCCTTTGCTTCTAATTCTTTTTTCAGTGCATCTTTTCCGCCGTCACGGCTCATGCAATATAGAGAAGTTTTTTGTTCTTCCAAAAAAGAAGCAGCCATGCGTTCTACAATTTCCTTATCATAAGTTTCCGCAAAAAATTGAAGCAGCCATTGGGGCAGAGAATATTTTACGGAAAGATACAGGATCTCATCCTTCTCTCTCTCCGGCCAAAGGATCTGATCTTTCTGTCTGCTAATGCTTCGCAAGACTCCATTTACAAACCCGGACAGTCTGGCAAATCCTCGTTTTTTCGCCAGTTTTACAGCTTCGTTGCAGGCTGCCGCATCCGGTACCTGATCCATGTATAAGATCTGATATGTCCCCATCCGCAGCAATGCCCGAATCAACGGTCTGCATTTTTGAAGCTTTGTTTTGGAAAACTGTCCGATTACATAATCAATCGTAATCTGTCTCTCTAGTGTTCCTTCCGTCAGCCGGGTAAAAAAAGCTCGATCCCGCTTTGGAGATAACTGATATTTTTCCAAAACATCTCCTATGATCCTGTGGGATAATGCTTCTTTTTTATCTACTTTTATCAATACATCCAATGCCAGTTCTCTCGGATTTTCCATTTTAATCTCCCAATCTGGTTCCTTTTTCTACAGAACTTCCAAGAAGGAAGGCCTGCACCTGCATTCTCTTCTTTCCCGCCAGCTGGATTTCTTTTAGCGCAAGAGCATTTTCCCCTGCCGCCACAAGAATCGCATCCTTCGTTACATCAAAGATCGTCCCTGCCTCTGCTTCTCCATCATAAGGAATCACATCCGCATCCCATACTTTCATTGTCTTTCCATTCATAGAAGTATAGGCGCTCGGCCATGGGTTCATGCCGCGGATCCAGCGTTCCAGTTTCTCTGCCGGCCACGAAAAATCCAGATGTCCCATTTCTTTGCTCAGCATTTTCGCATAGCAGCTTCGGCTGTCATCCTGCTTCGTCCTCTTGGCTGTTCCATTTTCCAATTGCTCCAATGTCTTTAATAACAAATCCGCCCCCAGAACCATCAATTTGTCATGAAGGCTTCCAGCTGTTTCTTTCGCATCCAGAACGACTTCTGCTTTATCGATCATATCTCCGGTATCCAAGCCCTTTTCCATATACATCGTTGTGATGCCGGTCGTCTTTTCACCATCCAAAACGGCCCACTGAATCGGGGCTGCTCCACGGTATTTCGGCAAAAGGGATCCATGGACATTAATGCAGCCATACTTTGGAATATTTAAAATACTCTCCGGAAGAATCTGGCCATATGCCACTACCACAATCACTTCCGGCTCTAGTGCTTTCAGCTCAGAAATAAAGGCTTCCTCCCTTGCTCTTTCCGGCTGATAGACCGGGATATCATGTTTTACGGCAGTTTCTTTTACCGGGGAATACTGTACTTTTTTCCCTCTTCCTCTCTGGCGATCCGGCTGAGTTACGACTCCCACTACCTGATGATGATCGATCAGTGCCTGAAGGGTCGGAACCGCAAATTCCGGCGTTCCCATAAATACTGCTCTCATTTTATTCTCCTTCTTCTATCTCATCTTCATAGGTAACGTCACGCACCGGTTCTTCCGCAACATCCGGATATAAAACACCATCCAGATGATCCAATTCATGACAAATCGCTCTGGCAAGAAGACCATGACCTTCTACGGTAATCGGCTCCATATCGATATTATAAGCCTGACAGATCACATGGTCCGGACGTTTTACGACCGCCGTCTTCCCCGGAAGACTTAAACATCCTTCCTCACCGATCTGCTCTCCATCCACATGAGTAATTACCGGATTTACCAGGGCAAACTTCTCATTTTCCTCATAGGTATCAATCACGACGATTCTCTTTAGGATCCCGACCTGAGGCGCTGCAAGCCCCACGCCCATAGCCTCATACATCGTATCAAACATATCTTCCACCAGAGTTTTCAGTCTGGGAGTCATTTCCTTTACTTCCTTGGAAGTCTTTCGAAGCACTTCATCTCCCATTACTCGTATTTTTCGAATTGCCATATTCTTCTCCTTTTTAATAACTATTCATCGGGTTAAAATCAAAATAAATGAAAATACGCTTTTCATCTTGTTTTTCAAACCATTGTTCCATCTCATCCTTTGCGCGGACAAGATTTTGATACTCTTCGTCTTTTATATAAATGACCTGCCGGTATTGATCTTTGACTTTCGCAACGGTCGCTTCTCCCGGTCCCACGACCAGAAATCCCTTATTCTTCAGCATGTCTGCCGCTTTTCGGGAACAATCCCCCACTTTCTTCTCTTCTTCCCCTGTGAGAAAAATAACCAGCATCTGCCAGATCGGAGGATACTTCATCAAGGTTCGATAGCCGATCTCCTGCCGGTAAAACTCCTGATAATCCTGAGAAGCCGCTGCCTGGATGCTGTAGTTTTGCGGGGAATAGGTCTGTATCACAACTTCACCGCTTTTTCTTCCTCGTCCGGCGCGTCCCGCTGCCTGGGTAAGAAGCTGGAATGTCCGTTCTCCGGCACGGTAATCATTGGCATGAAGCGACAAATCTGCAGCCAGAATTCCGACCAAAGTAACATTGGCGTAATCGTGTCCTTTCACGATCATCTGGGTTCCCAGCAAGATATCTGCCTCCCCTTTGGAAAATGCTTTCAGAATTTCCTCATGGCTGTGCTTTCTTCGTGTCGTATCCATATCCATCCGTAAAACTCTGGCTTCCGGAAATTCTTTATGAATTGCAGCTTCTGCTTTCTGTGTTCCCAATCCAAAAGTTCCAATCAGAGGGCTCCCACATTCCGGACAAGTCTTGGGCATTAGCTGCTCGTGTCCGCAGTAATGGCATTTTAACCGTCCTTCTCTGTGATAAGTCATGGACACGTCACAGTGGGGACATTCCATCACATGACCGCAGCTTCTGCAGGAAACAAACCCTGCATAGCCTCTGCGGTTTAGGAACAACATGATCTGTTCTCCTTTGGCAAGGCGATCTTCCATCAGTTTATGCAGTCTTCTGCTAAAAATACTTCGATTGCCGGATTGCAGTTCTTTTCGAAGATCCTCGATATATACTTTGGGAAGCAGCGCATCCTTTGCCCTCTTTGTAAGCTCCCACAATTGGTAAGTTCCTTCTAAAGCATTGCGGTAACTTTCCACCGAAGGCGTCGCCGATCCCAAAATGACAGAAGCATGCTCCATCTTTGCTTTCTGAATCGCGGTTTCTCTTGCATGATATTTGGGCGTCTGCTCACTTTTATAGCTTCCCTCATGCTCTTCATCGATCACAATCAATCCCAAATTAGGAAAAGGCACGAACAAAGCCGAACGAGGACCGATGATCACATCCACATCTCCTTCTTTTGCCCGAAGCCATTGATCATATTTCTCTCCTTTGGATAAACGAGAATTCAGGATGGACACCCGATTTCCAAAACGCCTGGTAAATCTCTGGACCGTCTGATAAGTCAAAGCAATCTCCGGTATGAGAACGATGGCCTGCTGCCCGCGGCGTATGACTTCCTCAATCGCGGCGAGGTATACTTCCGTCTTTCCGCTTCCCGTCACCCCATGGAGCAGATAAGTTTGACGCCTATCGGCCAGCAGATCTTCCTTGAACTGCTCGATCAGAGCCTGCTGTTCTTCATTTAGGGGCACAGGATTCTCAACCACAGCCCTCTCCGGATTCGGATTCCGGTAATAATATTCCGTCACCACCCGAATTACATCTTCTTTTATCATGGCATCCACTGTGCTTTTTGAAATCTTAAGTCCTTTGGAAGCCTGCTCCCACGAGATCTTTTTTTGATCCAATAAAGCCGCCAGCAATCTTGCTTTGGCAGTATAATGGCGGCCGAAATATTCATCCAGCAGCGCCGGGCCATGAACCGGATCGATCTTCAGTTCAATCCATCGATCTGACTTTCTGCCAATCTTCTCCTGCACCGGCAAAACGGTTCGCAAAGCCTGAATGATCGTCGATCCATAGTTTTCCCGAATCCAATAAGCCAATGCGAGCATCTTAGACTCTGCCGTCACCTTATCTGCCTCAATTCGAAGAATCTCTTTTACTTTTCTTTCATCATAATCGACAGAGTCGGACAGCCCGACGACAAACCCTTTCCTTTCCTTATTTCCCCTTCCGAACGGCACAGCCACCTGCTGGCCGACACGGATATGTTCTCGTAAGGAAAAAGGCACTTTATACCCGAAAACTCGATCCAGTGCCTCATGAGAAATATCTATGATGATTTCTGCATATAAATTTTCCATAAATTATTCAACAACGTGCCCTTTCTTTCTCAGCACATTCACAACCTTATCGACTTTATCTCTGCAGATCTCATGGCTCTTTGCTTCCACCATGACACGTACCAAAGGTTCTGTTCCGCTTTCTCTTACCAGGATCCTTCCTTCATCGCCCAATTCTTTTTCTGCTTCTGCTACAGCTGCCTGGACATCTGCATCTTCCTGGGCTGTTTTCTTATCATGTACTCGTACATTTTCCAAAATCTGAGGAAAGATTTCAACCGGTTCCACCAACTGACTTAATGTCTTTCTCTGTTCAATAATTGCTTCCATAATCTTTAATGACGTTAAAATACCGTCTCCTGTAGTCGCATACTTACTGAAAATAACGTGACCGGATTGTTCGCCTCCCAAGGCATGTCCGTTTTTCACCATGTTTTCATTGACATATTTATCTCCGACTGCAGTCTTCTCATAATGAATTCCTGCCGCGTCTAATGCTTTATACAGTCCGAGATTGGACATAACCGTCGTAACAATCGTATTGTTATTCAGCTCTCCATGTTTCTTCAAATACTGTCCGCAGACATAAAGGATCAGATCCCCATCGACTACCTGTCCGTTCTCATCCACGGCAATACAGCGGTCTGCATCTCCATCATAAGCAAATCCAACGTCCAGATGATTCTCTTTTACATATCCTCTTAAAATCTCAATATGTGTTGATCCGCAGTTGGTATTGATATTCGTTCCATCCGGCTCATTGTTGATCACATAAGTCTCAGCTCCGAGAGCGTTAAAAACACTCTCTGCAATCGCAAAAGAACTTCCGTTGGCACAGTCCAATCCGACCTTCACTCCTTTAAAAGAACGAGTCGCAGAAGAAATCAGATATCCGATATAATGATTCCGTCCGGCAGAATAATCATTCGCACGTCCTATTTCTTTCTTTGTGGCATATGGAATTTCATCGATCTCCCCATCAATATATGCCTCGATTTTTGCTTCCACTTCTGCTTCCATCTTATGACCTTTTGAGTTAATCAGTTTAATTCCATTATCATAAAACGGGTTGTGGCTTGCGGAAATCATAATACCGCAGTCAAACTGCTCTGTACGCACCACATAAGCTACACTTGGTGTTGTAGTCACATACAGCATATAAGCATCTGCTCCGGAAGCCGTCAATCCTGCAACCAAAGCGTTCTCAAACATATAGCTGCTGCGCCTGGTGTCCTTTCCAATGACGATCTTCGCTCTGGATGTCTTCTGATTAAAATACCATCCGATATATCTTCCTACTTTATAGGCATGCTCCACTGTCAAATTAACGTTTGCTTCTCCTCGAAATCCATCTGTTCCAAAATATTTTCCCATCTTAAACTCCTTCACACACATTCCAAAATAATGTACTTCACAGGATCCAAGTTTCCTATCTGTCCCTGCTCTGTCGTTCATTATATCATGCCTTTGTCTCGTTATCAAATGAAAGAAAAAGGAGATCCTAACATTCACAGGATCCCCCTTCTGCTATTTAATCTATCACGTCTTTATCATCGATTCCAGGCAGTTCACTCCAAGAAGCCTCACCGCTTCTTAATACCTTCTCTCGATTCACTTTATAAAACTCTGCCCAAGTCGATTTCTGATATGGTCTGGAATACAAAAGACCTACAATACCGGCTGTAACCGCACTTAAAATACTCCATCCCAAAAATGACAAATCCAGTACAAAGGCATTCCACTTTTCTCCCCGCATCATGGCCTTACTGATCTCAAACGCACGCTCTCTGGATATCTGCGGGTTTTCCGCCAAAATGTAAGGAATCATAGAATATTCATACCCTTTGATAATTCCCGGAATCACCAGCAGCAATGCCCACAAGAAAATAAAAAGATCTCTCAGAAACAAGGTCAGAACATTCTTTCCATAGGAACCTTGCTGAAATCCATAAAGAAGGCAGCCAAGCGGCGCTTTCCTGCTGCTGTTTTCCTCATAAAAACGCATAGCGCCGATCTCCACCAGATTGCCGATAAAAATCCTGATCAAGACTCCAACCAAAATAAATATCAATCCGATTCCCAAGACCAGCAGCCATATGGAGCTTGCCATGTAAAAAATATCTCCGTCGCTCTCAGTCACGACATCACGCACTCCATTGCTTGCGCTGTTCCCCGCCAGTTCTCCTGACAAAATCCCGAAAATCAATGTAACCAGCACGGTGATGCCGTAGTTTCTCAGAAACGCTCCTTTTCCTTTTTGTTTTAATTCACTTCTCGTCCACATCTTCCTATCCCTCCTTTTTATCATATGACGTCATTATACTGTCAATGCCGTTTTTTGTCTAGCCCTGAAGCTCCGATAACTCCGGAATAGAATCAGACGCTCCCATTCTCGAAACCGCAATGGACGCTGCTTTTGCCGCACGGTGCATATTTTCTTCCATTCCAAGGCCTTCTGTCATTCCTGCAATAAAATATCCTGTGAACGTATCTCCGGCTGCCGTTGTATCAACTACGTTCGTAGGAATCGCTCCCTGATAGATTCGATTTCCGCTTCCCTGGTAACATGCGCCTTTTCCGCCTAACGTTAACACAACCTGAGCTTCCGGAAATTTCTTCTCCATCTCGTCTAAAATCTCCTCCGGATCTTCTTTTCCTGTAATCTGTCCGCCTTCGATCTCATTGATCAGAAAAATCTTTACCTTTCTCAAATCACAAGCTTCCAATTTGTCATCCCAAGGGGATGGATTTAAAATCGTAATCATCCCTTTCTCATAGGCCTGATCAATTAAATAATCCAGGCAATTGACCTCGTTTTGCAGCAGCAGAAGATCCCCTTTTTCAAATCCTTCCAGCGTCTCATCAATCTTCTCTTTTGTCTGGCTCTGATTTGCTCCTCCGTAAATAATAATGCAGTTTTCCGCATTCTGATCTAACTGAATGATTGCATGACCGCTTGGGCCTTCGATTTGATTCAGATAGGTCGTATCAATATGATTTTCCCTGCAGACTTTTAAAAACAGCTCACCATCCTCCCCGATCGTTCCTCCCTGATATACCGGCACTCCGGCTTTTGCCAGGGCAATCGACTGGTTTAAGCCCTTTCCGCCGCAAAATACATTCCGGCTCCTGCAGCTTTGCGTCTCGCCAGGCTGATTGATATGCTCTACTTCATAGACATAATCATAATTCAAGGATCCATAATTTAAAACCTTCATCACGTATTCTCCTTTTTCTTTTTACTATACCTTATTTTGACAAATAAAAAAAGAAGCATATCTACTATCAAAGTAAAATATGCTTCTTCTATAAAAACGTAAATGAGATTTCTCTTATTTTCTAAATGTCCGGTCTCTTATTTCACGAAATCTTTTACTTTCTGTGCAATGCTGTCTCCGTCCAGACCGAATTCTTTGATCAATTCTACGGCTGGTCCGGAATGTCCAAATACATCATTCACACCGATCTTTAAAACAGGTGTCGGCAGCTTCTCAGATAATACATCACATACAGCGCTTCCCAAACCACCGATGACAGAATGTTCTTCTACGGTTACTACTTTGCCGGTCTCTTTTGCTGCTGCAAGCACCAGTTCTTCATCCAAAGGTTTTACTGTTGCCATATTGATGACTTTCGCATTGATTCCGTCTGCTTCTAATTTCTTAGCAGCTTCCAAAGCTTCTGCCACACACAGTCCGTTGGCGATAATCGCAACATCGGAACCTTCTTTTAAAACAGTACCTTTTCCGATTTCAAATTTATAATCTGCTGTATCATTGATTACCGGCACTGCTAAACGTCCGAATCTCATGTAGACCGGTCCTTCCATCTCTGCCGCTGCTTTTACCGCTGCTTTTGCTTCTACATCATCAGAAGGAACAATCACAGTCATTCCCGGAATTGTACGCATAACTGCGATATCTTCACAGCACTGATGAGTTGCTCCGTCTTCTCCAACAGAGATTCCGCCATGTGTTGCACCGATTTTCACATTCAGATGAGGATATCCAACAGAGTTTCTTACCTGCTCAAAAGCACGTCCTGCCGCAAACATTGCAAAACTGCTTACAAATGGAACCATTCCTGCTGCAGCAAGTCCTGCACCGATTCCTACCATGTTACACTCTGCGATTCCGCAGTCAATAAATCTTTCTGGAAATTCTTTTTTAAATACACCTGTTTTTGTTGCAGCAGCCAAGTCGGCATCCAAAACTACAACATTCGGATTCTCTTTGCCTAATTCAACTAAAGCATTTCCGTAGCTTTCTCTTGTCGCAATCTTCTTTACATCTGCCATCTTACTCGCCCACCTTTTCTAAATCTTTCAGTGCCTGTTCACATTGTTCATCATTCGGTGCGGAACCATGCCAAGAAGCCTGGTTTTCCATGAAAGAAACACCTTTTCCTTTTACTGTCTTCATTACGATTGCTGTTGGTTTTCCTTTGCATTCTTTTGCCTGTTTGAATGCATCTGCAATCTGATCAAAATCATGTCCGTCAATTTCCACTACATTGAAATTGAATGCGGCGAACTTTTCTCCGATTGGATATGGTGAGCAGACATCTTCGATATTACCGTCGATCTGAAGTCCGTTATTATCTACGATTACAACAAGATTATCCAATTTCCTTGCTCCTGCAAACATCGCTGCTTCCCAAACCTGTCCTTCCTGGATCTCACCGTCACCAAGAAGTGTATATGTACGATAATCTTTTCCTTTTAATTTCGCAGCCATCGCCATACCAACTGCTGCAGAGATTCCCTGTCCCAATGAACCGCTGGACATATCTACACCAGGGATCTTTTTCATATCCGGATGTCCCTGAAGATAAGAATCAATATGTCTTAATGTGAGAAGATCTTCTTTTGGGAAGAATCCTCTCTCTGCAAGTGCAGAATAATATCCCGGAGCTACATGTCCTTTGGATAAAACGAAACGATCGCGATCTTCATTCTTCGGATCTTTCGGATCAACATTCATCTCTACAAAATATAAATATGTAAATACATCAGCTGCTGATAAAGATCCGCCCGGATGTCCTGATTTTGCAGCATGTGTCGCTTTGATGATGCTTTTGCGGATCTCATTTGCTGTCTTTTTTAATTCTGCGGTTGTCATGATATCTACCACCCTTTCTACTCTCCGAATACTGCTTTATAATCTGCCTGGAATTTTTCGATTCCCTGATCTGTTAATGGGTGCTGCATCATCTGCTCGAATACGCTGTATGGAACGGTTGCGATATCTGCTCCCATCTTCGCACACTCAATGACATGAATTGGATTACGTACGCTTGCACAAATGATCTGCGTATCGATGTCACCGGCCATATCAAAAATCTCTTTGATATCCGCAATCAAGTCAAGTCCATTCTGAGAAATATCATCTAATCTTCCGAGGAAAGGAGATACATAAGTCGCTCCTGCTCTTGCAGCCAATAATGCCTGATTCGGATTAAAGATCAATGTCAGGTTCGTTTTGATTCCTTCAGACGCTAAGACTTTTGTTGCTTTTAATCCTTCGATTGTCGTAGGAATTTTAACTACCATGTTTGGATGAATCTTTGCGATCTCTCTTCCTTCTTTGATCATTCCTTCTGCGTCTGTTGTCGTCGCTTTTACTTCTCCGCTGATTGCACCGTCTACAATAGAAGTAATCTCTTTGATAACGTCTTCGAACTGTCTTCCGGATTTTGCAATCAAAGATGGGTTTGTTGTTACTCCGCAAATAACACCCATATCGTTTGCTTTACGAATCTGTTCTACATCTGCTGTGTCTACGAAAAATCTCATGTTCTATTCCTCCTAAAAAGTATGGCTTCTTTTTGTTTCTGGTATCATTAAACCATTTCTTATCTTGCTTGTCAAACGCTCAAATCAGCTGAATTTCGCCCTCTTTCGTTTTTTTATTAATATTTAAAAAAATTATTAATAACTTCTTTATTTTTTCTTTTTCTGTCCATCATTCATACAAAATTTCTATCCTCAAAAAGCACGTATTTCTCTACATTTTTTGTCTCTTTTATGGTATGATAACAGAAACATTATTAATATTTCAAGCATATTATTAATAATTATTTTAATAAATATTAGCAACTTTCAATTAATTAAAATAATTTTGATTAGGAGGATCTCATGGGAAAAAGAAAGAAAATCACGACCAAAGACATCGCAAAATACGCAAAAGTTTCTCAATCAGCCGTCTCCATGATTCTAAACGAAAAAACAGATGTATCTTTTTCTGAGGAAACAAAATTACGAGTCTTTCAGGCTGCCAGGGAGCTTGGTTATCAAAAGAAGAATACTCAAAAAACACCTTCCCACTCCTTGTCAGAAGTCATCGTGATCATGTGCCCTTTCCTTTCCAATCATTACTATACGATCCTGACTCATTCGATTACAGAGCGCGCCCACGATTACGGATATCTCACGTTTGTTGCCCCTACACTGCGCAATCCCAGCACAGAACAATATTATCTTGATATGCTGAAACGAGATTTGGAAGTTGCCGGCATCGTTTATTTGTATCCGACTTCTTTTCTGGGAGAAGTGAATCAAATGTCCAAACAGCTCCCTATTGTAAACATCGGAGATAAAAACGATGATATTTTATTTGATTCTATCCATGTCAGCAGCGTCAAACCTGCCTATCTGGTTGCGGAACATCTAATCTCCCTGGGTCACAAAAAAATTACATATATCTCCACACCGATCAGCAGCGTTGAACGTTCCAGATCCAAGCGATATGATGGCCTGGTAAGGGCGTTCAAAGATCATGGCTTGGGCGATCATTGTGTCACAATTCGTTCTCTCTCCTCCGGTGAATACAATCTGCTCTCTCCCAATCTCTTAGAGTATTCTTCCGGATTCAATCTGACAAAACAGATCCTAATGGAAGGTACAGAATCCACTGCCTTTGTCGGATATAATGACATGGTAGCAATCGGCATCCTGGATGCCCTCTATGAAATGAAATACAAAGTTCCGGCAGATTTTTCTGTCTGCGGTTTTGATAATGTTCCAATGGCCTCGATGAACCGCATCTCCCTGACGACCGTAGAACACTCGATTGAAGCCAAAGGCCGCGAAGCCGTGGATATCATTGCCCGGCTGCGGGACTCCAAAACCAAAAACCAGCCAAGAGGCTTTGTTACAAATCTGGAATTCGAGCCTTTTATTATTAAAAGGAAAAGTACAGGCAGGGCAAAAAACTAATCTGCCCTGCCTGTACTTAAATTTTATAACATATGCACTTTTCCTTTTTCCACACGAATCTCAGCTTTCCGAACTTTGCCAATCACTTCTCCATCCATATGGAAATACTGAGGCCGTCTCGCATGAATCTTCACACTCTGGCATCGATAAACATGCACGCCCCGATATCTTGTATGTTTTCCTCTTAAAGCCTGGATCAAGAGCACCGGCAATTTTCTTCGCGGAAGTCCTGAGATGACACATACATCCAGCTTTCCATCTTTTGGATCAGCTTTGGGACAAAACGGAACCCCTCCGCCTTCATAAGGCAAATTATGTACAGAACAAAATAAAATATGATTCAGAAAAACTTTGCGCCGTCCATCCAACTCTAATTCTCCGCGGAATCGTTCTGATGTAAACAACGCATAGACCCCAAGAAGCCAATACGTCCATTTCCCAAGCCGAAGCTTGTTCATTCCCTTTTTCAGCTTGGAACGATTGACAAGATTACATATTCCTGCATCATAGCCAATTCCTGCGCTAACCATGAATCTTCCCGTTCCGGCATCCGTCCGTGCCTTAGCGCAATCCATATTTTCAGAATCCGAATCATTCAAAATATGCTCTAAATGCCATTTGGAAGACTTTCTCCACTGCATTCCTCTTGCAAAATCATTTCCGGAACCAATCGGAATATAGCCTAGAGAAATTTGCTCCCAATTCTTTATGCCGGAAATCGTTTCATGAAGCGTTCCATCCCCTCCGATCACAATCAATTTGACTCTCCTATTCTGCGAAGTAAGCTGGCCGGCGATCCTCTTCGCATCTCCGGGTCCATCGGTAAAAAAAGCCCAGTATTTGACATGACGCTGTTCTAAGATCTTCTTTACTTTCTTCCATGTCTTCCTTCCGACGCCGGATCTCGCCGCCGGATTAATAATGATATCGTACAAAAAATACCTCCTTATCTTTCTCTAAAAATGTTTCTCTTATATCTTAATCGTTCTATCCACAGCAGGATCAAAACACCAGCCAATGCTCCTGCACTATCCACCATCACATCAAAAATCCGGCAGCTTCGCTCAGGGACAAATAACTGATGAAGTTCATCCGTCACCGCATATCCGGATGCCAACAGCCAAGCCAAAAGAAACCTCTTTTTACCGAGCTGCTTTTGATCCATAAACAGACCCATTGTAAGAATTCCCAATACCGTATACTCCATAGCGTGGGCCGTTTTCCGAACAGGATAATCAATCTCTTCTGCAAAATTCTTTTGCTCCTCTTCGCTCCACTGATCAAATTCCGGAACAAACACCTTTCCAATCAACATTCCGATCTGCCCGCTGTCCCTGGAGGAAAGTTCCCCCGGACGGGATGAAAAAGCGAAAATCGTGATCATCCATAGGATCGTCAACACCAAAAAAATCTTTCTTCGCAATGTCACCTTGCCACCTCATTCTGCACTCCCAATAAAAAGGGAAAACGACCAGCAGTATCAATGGTACTGTCAGCCGCTCTTTCTATTTCTTTATTCTTTTATTCTAATCTTCAAGAGAAAAATGTGCAAGGGCAAATCCTAATATATTTCCTGAACTTTAACTTCACTTTTCTTAGATTCTCCGTCTTCTTCATTTAAATCTCTCTCATATAAAACATTTTGCTCTTTTTTCGAATCCAAGGATATAAAATAAATTTTCCCATTTTTATATCCTCGTAAATAGGCTTGTTCTTCCAACAGTACTTTTTCTTTCCCATCGTAAGAAATTGATAAAATCTGTGTACTATTTTGAACAAAAAGTTTTTTCCCGACAAAAAATCCTTGGATATGATCTGCTAGCTTTTCTTTCTTTCCTTCTTTCCAATGCAGCCGATATAAGTCTCCCTTGGATGTTAACACAATCAAGTCATCTCCCAATACAGCAAACTGTTCCGTTCGCTCCTTCAAAACTGCGGCGGTTTTCTTCGTCGTTAAATCCAGACGATCGATTTGTTTCCCCTGGTCCAAATTAATAAAAAATGCCTGCTCACTATCTGCTATTATTTCACCTACTTTTTCTTGGGTTGAAAAAATTTCCTTTCCATCTTTTTCTGTCACTAAATTTTGTTTCTCTTTGTCACGATAAATTTTCATCCCATCGATCTTATTAAAATAGTTTTGACTGATCTCTGCACCGGATAAAGCTACATTATTTTTCATTCCAAGCATTTCATCCTCATAGTGTTCAAAACATTTCTCACGATTTGCATATGTAACATCCGATAAAAAAGCATTCAGTTCATCTTTATGATCTTCTTTTGTATATTTCGTAAAACGCTCCGCCCGATAAGACAATACCATTGATGGAAGCCCATAAAGAAGAATCAACACAATCAGAAATTTTCGAGTTTGTTTCTTATACTGTTTGATCCAAAATAAAAATACCCAAACGATGTATAATCCCAACAAAACCGGCGCAAATGCTTTTAATCCCGGTTCTTCCAGAAAAAACATTACCACAATAAAACCGCTTATAAACACAGCCAGCAGTTTTTTTATAAACAACCATATTTTACTTTGCCGTTTCTCTTCTTTTTCAATTTTCTTTTTCTTCATACGCTACTCCTGTATCTCTTTCGGAATACTAATCACAGTATCTGCCGCACCGCTTACATCGATTGCTGTATTATCATTCGGCACTAAAATTCCAGACACATCTTTCAAGTCAAAATCTTTAATCGTCGTAGCAACCGTTGAATTAGAATGAATTCCCGCACTATCATCAGAACTGTAGTGACTTGTGTTTGCATGAGAGGAATGATTCGCATGATTGCTGTGAGATCCATGATTACTATGGGAACCATGGCTGCTGTGATCAGAAGACGAAACATGACTGGAATGAGAAACATGACTCTCATGACTTCCATGTCCTCCCGATCCAGAACTATGAGAAGAGTGCGAGCTGTGGGACCGATGCGAACTATGGGATCTATGCGCCGCAAACACCTCATCATACATCAAAAGACTCAAGATCATCATCATTGTGCCAATCGTGATCACTTTATTTCTTGTGATATTTCCCTCTTCTTCATAAATAAAATCTTCAATTGACTTTTTTATTTTTGGAAATAAATTATCATCCATCCTTTTTCTCCTTATTTTGAAACTTTTGTACAGGAACCTTTTTTCCAATATGTCGTATATTTCGTAGATTTTGATTTATAATACGTGCATTTTCCATCTGGTTTGTTACTTTGGAAATCCCCTTTTATATATGGAAATTTTTCTTTCGTATAATGATACTCGCCGCTGCCGTTCATCTTATCTTTCGACCATTTTCCACTATAGAAATCGCCTTCTTCTTTCCAATGATAAGTACCTGTTCCACTCTTTAGACCATTCGATACTTCTCCGCTGTAGGTATCTCCATCTTCATATGTAATGCTGCATTTCCCGCTGAATTTCCCTTTTTCTACTTTTCCTTTATAAGTGTCGCCATTCTCCAAGACAGCTTCCACTTCTCCGGTAATTTTTCCATTTTTGAATTGTATTGTAAATTCTCCATCCTGATCCGAATATTGATAAGATCCATCCGTCAATGAATTTTCTCTAAAAATTCCTTTTAAATACTTCCCATCTTTTGACGTATACTCGCCATTTCCCTGTATCATATCATTTTCCCACTGACCAGTATAAGAACTTCCGTCTTTGAACTGAAAAGTGCCGGTTCCATCTCTTTTTCCATTACTATATTCCCCACGATAACTGGAACCATCTGCGTAAGTATACTCACCTTCTCCGTTTTTCTTATCATCAGAGAATTCTCCCGTATATACATCCCCCACGTAATATCGTAAATTCCCTGTTCCTTCTAGTTTGCCATTTAAAATTTCACCGATATATATGCCATTTTCCAATTCTTTATATTGTTCATTTCCCGTCTTTATTACTGCTTCTTCCTCCTCACCGGAATATACAGCAAAACAAATGATAACTGCAAATAAAACAGAAAATACCAATCCGACAATCGTCAGCCTTTTTCCCAATATTTTCATATCCTTCTGCCTCCTCTCATACCCAACTTCCAAAAATCTTCAGAACTTCCGGATCTGTTAAGATCATCTGAAAAATGGTATCCAACATTCCCTTATAAATTTTGCATCGATAAGAATTGATTTGTCTCTCATAAATATTTTGATCTGACGCATAATTAATGACAGGGCAAACACCGCAATATGGGTGATATGCACAATCGCAGCAGCTTGGCAGCGTTTCCAATACAGATGCCTGACATGTCACTTTGCAAATGCGATGGTCCATTAACTCATCATAAGAAACATTTTTTACATTCCCAAGGCAAAACATGGAATCACCCATCTCTGCAACCATCCTGCCTTCATCACATGTGTAAATATTTCCATCATAATAGTATGCCAGCTGTCCGATGGCAGCGCCGCAAGGGGAGCGAAGCTCCATGTAATTATCCGAATAACCGGCTAAAATCTTACGCAGAAAAATTCTCGCATGCCCTTCTGCGACACGAATCCCATGCTTATTATATTCCACGATCATCTTTAAAATTTTTCCATAGAAATCGATAAATTCTTCCGCATCATAGCCGATTTCATTCCAATGTTCTTTGGCGTATCCAAGAGGTGTTAAAGGTCTTATAAATAAATGATCAAATCCCATTTTCAGATAAGTTTTTATAATCTCCCCCGGATTCTTCAGACTCTGTTTCGTTGTCGTCTGGATTGCTCCAACAGACAGACCTGCTTTCTGAAGCCTTTTCACATTTTTCTCGACCATCTGAAAAGTTCCTTCTCCTGTTCGCAACGGCCGATTATGATCATGCAATTCCTGATGCCCATCCAAAGAAGTGGAAACTGAAATATGATATTGTTTGAAAAATTGAATCATCTCATCTGTCAGAAGAATCGTATTCGTTACCAACGAGTATTGAATCTCTTTATCATTTCGTCTTTTGAAACTGTATTCCACAATAAACCGAATCATATCAAAATTAATCAACGGTTCTCCACCCTGAAACTCGAATGTAAGATTTTGTTCCGGCGACTGAAGGGCAATCTCCACTGCCTGCCTTGCAGTTTCTTCATTCATAATTCCTTTGATCTCCTGAGACGAATCCTGCGCCTGACAATAGACACAGCACATATTGCATGCATTTGTCAGCACGAAAATATGAAGACATGTCCCATGAAAAATATACTGCTTATTATCCCGATATGCTTCCATTGCTTTTTCAACAAACACAGCCTCATTTGAATCGTAGATAAAATAGCGTTCTTTTAGATCTTCCAAAATACCCGGATCTATCGCTGCAAAATCTTCCTTTACAAAGTTTTCAAACTCTTTTGACGATAGAAAATAATATCTTCCTTGCTCATTTGTAATAAGATAACCCTCTTGGTTTTTCTTAAAATTAAAATAATTAACTTTCATCATCCTGCCCTATCGGCCACACCTCCGGTTTCATCAACTGCTTGGTAGAAGCAAAAAATCCCCCACATATTTCCTTTACTTTACAAAATTCACACTCCGGCATATAACGCACCTTATAGTCTGTAATGCTTTTCACCGCAAGCGGCCAGTACCCTTTCTTTACCGCACACAACGGAAAATTATACAGTTGTACATCGATTCCATTTTCTATAAAAATCTTCACAGCCTTTTCTGCTTTTTGAAATACTTCCGGATAATCCACCCATAATTCTTCACGGTAAACTGCTGCACTTCCCATCATTTCCATCGCAATAAAATTCACACAAAAAATACCCTTATATTCTGAAACAATATATTTGGCCGTTTCTTTCAATTCATTGATATTTTTCTTCGATACCACCAATCGAATTTCTACCTTCTGTCCCTCATTCAAAAGATTATGGATACCTTGATTCGTCTGCTGAAAGCTTCCCTTCGACTGTGTAATCGCATCATGAACAGATTCTTTCGACGCATGAATCGGAATTGCAAACCGCATATTTCTCGGCGAACATTCCAATAATCGTTTTAAAAATCTTTTATCCGCCAGAGAACGGCCATTCGTCAGAAGCTGAAAGCCTGCATATGAAAAGGTATTTTTCAAATACTCCATGATCTCAAAAAAGTGCTGTCTTAAAAGTGTCGGTTCTCCGCCTGTAACATTGACATACTCTAAATCATTTGGTAAAATATGGATAAACTTCCATAACCAAGAAAAATAATCTCTTTGTTCCTGCCGCCTCACTGTTTCCGACAAAGGGCACATAATACAATTGGAATTGCATTGATTCGTCACGAAGATATCCACTTCCCCGCTCTGCGCCGCATAATTTCTGGAAATGATCCCATCCGGTCTAATGGTAAGAATATCTCTGACATTAATCTTTTCATCGCCTTCTTTCCAATCCAAAGAATGCAGCGCCCCATTGGAATCCCGAAACACAACCTTTCCATCATCCATCCAAAGTTCCGGAATCCCATCCTTTGAACCATCAGCTTCGTTTCCTGCCCTAACCAATTGTTCTCCAAAATCCCAATTTAAAATTCGTCCTATCATGATACAAACATCCTTATGCCAAAAAATATGAACGTTCCGCAAATAATAAAGATAGCAAATGGAATCTTTCTTACAATTACAATCGTATCCTCCCCATACTTACTTGATTCCCATCGCTTAATTGCCCGTGTCTCCTCCTCCGTGATCCTGCAGCGCATATCCTCATTGGTCTGTCTGGGCAGCCCTTTTACCCTTGAAGGTAAAAATTTCGCCACTGTGCCATACGATAAGACCATTCCCTTCGCAACTTCCTTTGTAGGAATTTCCTGATAATTATATCCACTGACAAAATATCGAAGAATTAACACAAAAAATAAAATCCCATAGCTTCTCAGCATCCACGGCTGAAATGCAATTCTTTCTGTCAGCAAAAACAATACTGCATTGAGCCCAATCACTATCCATATTGCTGTTTTTCTCCGAAATATCTCTTTCGTTTGAATGAAAACAGCAAAAAACAAATTAAAAAACGTAAATAATACCTGATTTTCATAATAAAAGTCTGAAAATATTTTTTGAAGCAGCTGACTTAATCCATGCAGATACAGAAAACTCATCGCATATTGCTTCAGGAACATCTTAATAGAAGCAACACTCATTTTTATACTATGATGAAACTCCCCGCCTCTCACATATTGATAAACAGAATCTCCTAATACGTAAAAATAAGCCAACAAAAAAATCAGTACAACGCAATAGATCCCCGGTACCACCATCTGATAACCCGTATCGTAAAATCTAGCCGGAAATAAAAACGTAACCACGATTAATAACTTGCTATCTCCCGCTGCCCAAAAATGAAGCCCATAAAGCAAGATAGACAAAATAGACATTGCCAGTAAGTTATGCACATATATTGACAAAAATCCCTCAGCAAATCTTGTGTAATACCCTATGTTGATTCCCGTTCCAAGGACCACAGCCAACAGCAAACATTTGTTTTTTATGATTCCACGCCTGATGTCCGTTACCGTCACATAGATCCCCAAAATTCCTATGACCGCCATCAGACAACACTCACACACGATCATTTGTTTACTGCCTTACTCGATTTGAAAGTCCAATCAGGTAATTCTCGAATTCCAGCATCGTGCGCTTCAGCCCATACGTACACTGTAAAAAGGTGCAGATCCAATAGCCATCTGCCTCTTCTATCTCAATTTTTGCCAGCTTCTTATAATCCATCCTCGCTTCCAGTATCGATTTTCTTCCATATAAATTTTGATTTAAAAACAATTTATTTTCCATCTTGTTCATACCAATTTGTCAAAATCAAATCCGCCTCAAACGAATCTTCTTCCTCATCCATATCCTCTTCTTTTAGATCTATGATTGTAGAAGAAAGCGCTCTCGCTACAATCATTTCACGAATATTTTTTGTCTTCTCTGCAACGATACGCCTCATCTCCTGTGCAATTAATTCATTTTCAAACTCTGCAAAAATCTGCTCGTTCTCATTCCCATTTTTCGGAGTTATCTCTACCAAATAATCATCCTTACTGACATCCAAATGAATGTATGCACGATCCGTAAAAGCATACGCAGCCTTTAACAGCACTTCTTTCTCATATAAATCTCTCGCATAAGTCCTTCGTTGATCCATACCCTTGATGAAAACCCTCCTTCTGCTATATCTTTCTGCTCTCCAAATATTCAGTAATTTTTTCATCACACTGATTCAAAAAAATCCACTGATCCCCTGTCATCTCAGCCGATTCTTCAAAATAGAACGACCGCATCCATTTCCTCTGTTTTATCTCCTGCCTGTCTATAACGCTGCTGTCTTTTCCTTCCCGAATCACCAGTGTGTCCACATCGCTGAAATAGATATCCACACATTTCTTCTCACAGATAATCCGAATCCACTTTTCATCTACAAACCGATTCTCCGAAACAATCTCCAGATCGTCGTACGTTAGGCGATGCTTCAAAATTAAAGCCAAATGTTCCAACAAAAAATCCAATTTGACAATCTTGTTTTCCAATTCCCCATGAAATAACTTATTCCAAAATTCTTCGGAAGAAATTTGAGGATCTATGCCATCAAAGTCTTGAATCAGCAATTGCCGATTCTTCTCGAAATATAGGTCAAATTCCTGCTTCGTAAAAAAATCCAGAATATTTTTATAATATTCCGCACTGATACTTCGCTGCTGATTCTTCCACTTACTGATCAGGCAATCCGAAACACCGATGTGTCTGGCAATCTCTTTTTGTGAAATCTTCGCTTCTGCTTTTAAAATCTTAAAATAACGAACACAAATATTTTGAATCAGATTATGATACCGCATAAAAAATCCCCCTTTCTTCTATAAACTTTTATTTTGAAAAAAGAAGGAACTATTTCAATATATTTTTATCCATTTATAACAATATTGATTGACCTTGATAGATCCATCAACCCCCAACATGTTTCCTCCATACTCTTTTCATATTAGAAAGTATATCACACTTATTTTCTGCTAAATTTGACAAATAAGACCATAAATTGACAATTTTATTGCATTATTTTTATATTATTAAAAAGTAAATTGTTCAATATATCTTATGTGCGCAAAAAAGACGAAACAAGTGGGGATGATACACTCCAAATGCTTCGTCTTGGTTTTAACATTTTGCTTTTTTATTTCAGAACCTCGTTTCTATGAGCCATATCCTGAATTTTCGATTCACACCAGATCTGTGTCTTCTTTTTCAAAAAGCCCAACAAATCTTCCACATCAAATACTTTCAAATCAGCAATCGCTTCTTTCGGCACATCCAGGTAACCTTTTAATTCTTTCAGTATATCTTCCCCTTTGGCATAGTCTACTTCCTCGATTCCCAGATTCTTAACATCCGTTTGCAATGTCAAAGGGATATGGAGCTTGTCAACCAGCCAACTGTTCATTTTTGTATAGTCCCCATAATAGTAATCCTCTGAGAAAAACTGTTTTACTTTCAATCTCTTTTGATTTTTTCTTAACACAGCCCAGGTTACATCTGTCCACTTCTTTACCACCTTGCCTGCATCATCCTGAAATTCAACAATTCTCGGCAGATAATCCCTGAAAAAAACTCGGTCTATATAGAGATGAAATTCATATCCCAGGCAGCTCATATCTCCGAGCAGTCCATGATGTTTTTGCTCAAACAATTCCAAATCCGGGTACTCCACAATATTCCCATGATGCTTTGGATTCCGAAAATGCGACGCATCTTTCTTCTTAGAAGCATCCGGCAATAAACATCCCATAAGGAAGTCATTTTTCTCCCTCGAAGACATATGAAAATTCAAATTCTGAAAAGCATCTATCGCCAAAACACCGGCAGATAAATGAAGAATAAAACCAGGCATAGGAAAACTCCTTAAATTAAGAAAAAGTGTAATAAATATAAAAGATTATAGCATAATAGGCAAGAATTTTAAAAAAATTCATCTATGCATTTTATTCTGCTTCTATTTGAAATTGCATTTTATTTCTTGGATGGAACATTCTTAAAACTTCTGCCTGCATTTTTGCCGCCACATAAATATAAATCTGTGTCGTTTTAATAGAACTATGGCCTAAGATCTTTTGCACTTGGGAAATGTCTGCCCCCTCTTCTATTAAGTACGTCGCAACAGAATGCCGAAACATATGTGGGGTAATCTTTGTCTCTAACCCTGCTTCGACTGAATATTTTTTTAATATTTCTCGAATTGATTGTTCGGATAATTGTTTCTTTCTGCTATTAACAAAAAAATAACCTGTTTCTTTTATTTCTGTTTCCCAACTAGAACAATATTCCTGTAAGCTTTGTATTACTTCATCGTTACATATTTGAAGATATCGTTCTTTCTTCCCTTTTCCCATAATTCGTATAGTACCAGAATCCAAATTAACTGCGCCATATTCCATATTTGATATCTCATATACTCTTGCGCCTGTTGCAAATAATAGCTCTACTACCGCTATATCTCTCTGAATTACTTTATTATTCTTATTTCTATCTTTCACAGAATACATACATTTTAATAATATTTCAATTTCCTGCCTTGATATAATACGCGGCAGAACTTTTTCCTCTTTAAATCTTACTTTAATCTTATGAAATGGATTTTCTTTCTCCAACAGCTCTCTTTCCTCTAAACAGGAATAAAAGGCTTTTATACTTGCTATTTTCCTCTTAACAGTTTTCTGCTTATAGCGTTTATGTAAATCCGTAATATAACTATCTAAAAGAAATCGATTGAAAATGTCGTCTCCTATATATAATTCCATCTGTTTTAAGTCAATTCGATATGCTTTGATCGTCTTCTCGTCCAACTCCTTGCGATATCTGCAATACTGCAAATACTCTGAAATACAACTACTCACATTCATGGTAAAACCTCCGTTTTTTATTGGAGTATAACACAAAAGTAGGACAAAAGATAATTAGGAGTTATCCGTTAGTTACAGTTGGGAAAGTTAATAAATAGTTACTAGTAGGAGGAAAAGATGTCTTTTATTAATCGAAGAAAAGAACTCAATTCTTTTAAAAGTTTTTATGAAAAAAATATAAAAAATAATGTGAGTCAAGTTTATAATATAACAGCAAATCATGGAGTAGGAAAAACAGAATTTATTAAGCAAGTCTCAAAGTTTTTTTCATATTTTCCATTGGATATTTTCCAAGCAGATGATAATACAGAGCTTTCAACATTTAAGAGGCTGGTTTTAGAATTAGATAAAGCGAGTAATGAATTTGGATATGATGATTTTGGAACTTTCTATAGTCGAAAAACACAAAATGCTAAAACTATTCAGTTATTATTAAAAATTACGACACTTTTTGGACAGGCATTTGCTCGAAGTAATAAATGTGATGTAGATTTAACTTCATTAATTGATAATCACACTCAATACGAAAACTTCATTTTAAAGGCTCAAACAGAGAATTTATTTGAATATGTCAAATATGTTTTCTCTAAAAATCACATGCATATCATTTTTCATCACGCCTCATGCATCGACTTAGGTTCACTTGATTTATTAAGCAAACTCATTACAACATCAATTGGTTGTGTTTTCATATTTGAATGTGATAATGTTAAAAGCAAAACAAGAATAGAAAATTGTTTACATAATAGTCGTAATGTTTTTCTTAAAACATATCTATTGGATAAATTATCTAATGAGCACATCCAAACTTATATTCAACAATTATTACTGGAACTGGAATTACAAACTGACAAGCTAGATTCTGTTTTTCTCATAGAAAGTATCGAAAAAGGAGACCTTGCAGAAATTTCAAGCATTCTCAAAGACTTTAATGATAGACTGCAAAAAGATACTTCTACTAAATTGAGAAGCATGTATCAGATTCTTGAAAACTTACCAGAAAAGCAAATTGCTTTCTTAATTTTGGTAAATTATGTAAGCGGAAAGTTAAATTTCCCCGAATTAATGGAAGTGATGGATGAATTAGAAGTTTCATTTCACAAGTCGGATTTCGATGAGCTTCTCAAAAAAAATTTTATAGAAAAAAACAATAACCATATTTTGCTTATACCATTTGTTTATCAAATAGTAAATCTAAAAAAATTTATGCCATCTATAAAGTACGCAGTCGCATCTGGTCTTATCAAAAATCTAAATACAAAGTTAAGTCAGGTTTATAATAGCAGATATGTAGATATCTTAGTTGAATATTCTTTAAACAACAAACAATTTTATCAACTAAAGTCATTGCTTTTAAAAATTAATCAAAGACTGAAAGACTTTAGTACCCAATATGAGCGTATTGATTATTTTAGAAAAATTTATCTGAATCGACAGGAATTATGTGAATTTAATGAAAGTTTTGCAGTTGAATTTGCAAAAATAGCATATGATGCAAATCTATATTTTGAAGCATATGCTTTCATTAATTTGATAAGTAATGTTGATGATAAAGACGACTTTATTTATATGAAAGCGATAGTGTTAAATCGCTGTGAAAATTTCGAAAAATCTGAAAGTTACATAAAATCACATTTAAAAAAAATAGATAATAATTCTTCGCTTTACTTTAAACTTTCTTTGGTACATATGATGAATTTAATTCAATTAGAAAAGCGAGAGGATGCAGTTATTATTTTTAATGAACTAATATCATGTAAACAAGAACCACTTTATCCCTATTTAATCAGGTTATCTAATGTGTTTCATAGTGATCTTAAAGAACGTTTAGCTATTGTTGAATCAATAACAGAAGATTTTTATCAATCGAATGATAACGAATTTTCAGGACTTCATGCAATATATCTCGCATATCTATATGCTCTGACACGTCAACCCGAACTGGCAGAAAAGGCACTTTCAGTAGCCAGAGATTACTTTGGAAATAATTTGATATATAATCATATGATTCTTCATAATGAGGCTACTATCAAATTTCATAATGAGAAAATTGATGGAGATATTCCAGTGTTACTAAACAATGCAAAAATAACTGCATATGATGAATATGATAAATTTGCCATAAATAATAATTTACTTGTATATTATATTTTAAGTGACAAGATATCAAGTTTGGAATGCCAAAAAATTGCTTTGGATTTAGAGGAAATGCTTATTCATACAAGCTTTAAACGATTCGTGGATAAAATATATTATAATTTATATCATTATTATAAAAAAATGTTTAATTTAGAAAAGAGTGAATATTATAGAACAAAATTGCCACTAACATCAAGTAATTGTGATGGTAACTATAAATATAAATTAATGTATGAGACTTCATGGAAATTACCGATTAGTATAAAGTATTTAGATAGCTAATATGCTAAATTATTCAGTGAATATGTTAAAAAGATTTTCTAAGATAATAGATATTTTGATAATAATTCATTTTTTCTATTATCATAGAAAATTTTAATTTACAGAGAAGCCTCATCTACTGACTCACCATCACATGTTTTTGTTACGTGCTTGAACAGCTTTTTTAACATTTCACTATAGGTGTACCCATTAATTTTAAATGTTTTGGGAACAACTGATTTTGGATATAGTCCTGGATTTGCATTAATTTCGATTAGATAGAATTCAGAATTTCTAATTCTGCCATCTATTCTGATTAACTTATTAGGAGACAAATTATAATATAGTTGCTTTATATGGATGATATCTTCTTCATTCAAATAATAACTCTTTTGGATATCAATTGCAACATGATGTTTTATTTCAGATGTATATGCCTTATATTTAAAATTTTCTACGTCTGGAAAAATGAGTTCTACCTCCTCTAAGAATAATTCATCGTTATTACTAAATATTGTAATAGCGATTTCCCTACCTTCAATATACTCCTCTATGAGAATACCATCAAAATCTTTAAGTAAAAGATTAATCATATGATCTGCTTGATCTATATCAGAAACGATACAGTTTTGGGTAATACCAATTGATTCGGATTCATAATTAGGTTTAATAATTACTGGATAATTGAAATCATTTAGAAGTTCTTTACTATATGAATGTAAAAACACAAGTAAACTTTGAGGAATTTTGATTTCAAAATTTTCAGCAAATTTTTCTGTCATGAATTTATCTTGACAGAGTACTTGAACATATGGATCAGGATTGAAATACTTGATATTATAATTTTCACAAAAAGCAGGTACATTCATATTTCTGATTCTGGTTTTATATCCAAAATTGAAATTTATAACAAAGTCATCTAAATGATTAGACACATTTTCTTTAAATTGCTCAAAATTATCATAAAAAACTACATTTTCTGCAAACTCGGAGAAACCTTCTAATAAAATTGTTTTTAATTCCCGACGAGTATATTCCCTATTATTACTAATTTTTGTATGTACATTTTTGTCTGGATTCATATTTAATACAACTACTAATTTCATCTTTTCCTCCTCATATAATCAAGTCCATTTTTGTTGAAAATTCAAGTTTTTTCAACCCTGTATATCTCAGTGAATGTGCCTAAGTCATGGACATTTCAATGTTTCAGATACTAAAATAGCAGGCGAAGGATACACGAAATAAAACGTCTTTGTTTTTCGTTTTACTAGCCTCCTACTAGTAACTATTTATTAACTTTCCCAACTGTAACTAACGGATAACTCCTAATTATCCAATTTTCATAGTTACTTAATATTTTTCTACATTTACAAATGATTCTACCTTAATGTAAAAAATAAAACTATATTCTCTTTATTGAATTCGCAAACATGTCTTTATTATATAATAATAGCAAAATACTTAGAGAACTAAGTGTCAAAATAATATTATAAATCTTTTTAATCATATAAATTCTCTTTTTGTTTTATCTCTATCTTCCAATAGTATATCATATTTACTTATCAAACATATTGACAAATTTAATACAAAATTGACAATCTCAACTCCTACTGTTCCACCCCATTAAAAAATTCCATTTATCTCTGCAATATTG
Source organism: Candidatus Anaerostipes excrementavium (assembly GCA_019114985.1). GTDB lineage: Bacteria > Bacillota > Clostridia > Lachnospirales > Lachnospiraceae > Anaerostipes > Anaerostipes excrementavium. Next base: position 38,723 of record DXEM01000001.1, on the reverse strand, counting down.
CTTAAATAAATATACAATAATCCTCATCTTTTCTCTTTAATTCCATCGTCTGTGATTATAGTCTACTTTGAATTTATTCGAAAAAGAACATTCTTGCTTTTCAAAAGTTCTGTATTTGTCTATACAAGTTTAACTTAATTCCGTCATGATTTAATCCTCTTTCTAAAATCAATCTTCAAATTAACTTTCTTTATTTACCAACTGAAAGTTTTTTATTTCAAATGTTCCCTTTGTTTCTGTTATGTATTCTTCTTCTGCAAACACAGTAAAACATATTTCTTTTATATTTTCCCATAGATTTTCTGTACAATAATTTTTCATCTTTAAACTATATTTTTCAAATATATTAGATGTTTTTATAAATTCATCTACTAATTTATCCATATTATTATTTTTTATCTCTAATTGTATTGCCTTTATACTATCAGATGCTTTTATTTCAAATTCTATTTTATAATCATTTAAGTAAGCCCCGCTTAAATCAACATTTGATAGATACTGTAAATACAACATAACAAAATCTCTCTTCTCATTATTGTTTGGACTATTTTTCATATCCACTTGAGCTTTTAAAGTCCTATTTCCAGCCTCTAATACCATCTCACCTTTTATTGCATTTTGATCTCCAAACGAGACTGCTTTCTGCACTTTTTTATTTTCGCAGTATTCTTTAAAAATATTTTTATTTACTTTACTCTTATATGTTTTGATCTTTTTTCTTTGTTTATATTTTTTCATCATTTTATCAGATGATAATACAAATAATATAATCGGTACAATCCATCCAACAGCAATATCACTACCTAAAATTTCAATAATTTTACTCATAACTAAATCACTCTTTTTCATTTTATTTCCTATATCTTTGATATAAATTATATCACAACTATGAATTTAAAAAATTGACATATCCTTACTAAATTTGACATTTTCATCTATTTATTGAAAATGTACTATCTTCTATAGTAAATAAACACCCTCTATGTTATAATATTTCCAGGGAAACACTTATCTTTTTTATAAGTGTAATCACAGGGAGTATTTCTTGAATTACATATTCATAATCTGAAATCGAATTTTATTCATTATCCTGCGAATTGGAAATGGATGTTCACTTACATGCCAATCTTCCATCGCAAGGAGGTGAGGATTATGAAGTTTAATTTTAGAATGAGCTCAGACTTTATCGCATTGCTTATAATTTTAGCAATCGTTGTAAAGTTTTAGTTGAATGAAACCTGGATGTCCCTAAATTTTTAGAAACCTACAGACAGATGTTTTTAATGCATCGTTTGTAGGTTTCTTTTTTGGAATGACAATGAAATATAATGATTTGTCTTTCTGCTATTTCTCATCCATAATTTTTGTCTTATACTCTAAAATTTTTTGTAACCTTTTTAGGAAGTGTTCGTCATAATAATCTACTTCAAATTCGATGTTTTTTTCAGGTTTGTGAGTCGTTGTTTTTGATTTCAAATTGTCTTTTAAAACAAATCTCTTGCCTCCTTCTATAGAGCTTTCTTTACAAAACACTAATTTAGATAACACAAAATGTCTGGCTAAAATATTTCGAAAAACAACCGTAACACTTTTCCTTAACTTTATATCATTACTAAAGAAAAGAAAAAACATTTTATTATATAATTCCATCATACTCATATCATTTCTTGCATAATATTTAAAATGATCCAAATAATTTCTGTATTCTCTAATAAATTTTTCTTTCTTCTTATTCTCAAATAATTCCATTCCTACCTCTAACAAGGAGTTTTTTGACTTATTCTCTCCCAAATATTTTTTACGAAATACTCGCTCGCTGGCAGAAATCATGCTGCCATTTTGTGTTGATGATACGATTTTTGCCATACCTCTATTTTGTATTTCAAATATTGGAAGTTCATATGTATATATCGCTGCCAATTGATACAGCAGAGCTCCATCACTGATTATTTGTATTTCCGCTGCATGATCTTCATCATATCGTTTCAATACACGAAGCTTGCTGCTTTCTTCGACGATCTTCTTTTCTTTGTCATGATACAGCCGAATATAATGCAGTCCCAATTGGAAATACATTTTATCTCGTTCTCTTAGATAACACCATGAAATTAACTGACTCATCAAGTCGTTCAGAATATCAGAATACTTCTGAATATCTTGCAGCTCAATTCGATTCTTCTTCTGTTGATATTTTCTTTTGCTTTCTTCCTCCTCTTTTTCTTTACATATGCCTTTTCTAAATAGTTCTTCTAATTCTTTCCTTTTTTTATAAAAATCGCGTATCTCTTCTTCTGTTATCCTGTCATCTGTAAAACACTTTGATAAAAGCTTCTCTGTCCCATACATTTTTGCGTGGATAATATTCCGATTTACAATAGGTACTCCTCCGGCTTCATAAATATTTATATAGCCAGATGGGCTGTCTGCTGCTGTTTTGCTGCAGAATTGTTTTAATTGTTCTTGCTGGGATTTATCAGGTTCTTGATTCTCATATTGAACGTATTTCCTTATGTCTTCTGCAAAGTCGTTTTCATCTGAGTAATAGTCTTCCCATTTAGCAGAGACCAGGCCACAATATTCTGAAGCCAGATTTAATACTTTCAGTACTTTTTCATAACGTTTTTTTATTTCCTCATCGATAGGTCTGCTTTTCTTCATGATGTTGTAGCGTCTGTTTTCTATTCCATTCACATAACCGAAATAACCTTTAATTTCTCCTCGCAGATGATTTACATGTGTTGGCGTCATAAAATGAGCAACAATGAACCAGGAAATAATCCATCCTTCTTTTTCTGATGCCAAATCTGAATACAGCTCTTTCTCCCATTGCGCACAGAACTCCTCTTTCGAAATTTCTTTATCTTCTGCATTAAATTCCGGTTTTTTCAGAAAATCATAGTCAAACTTCTCACCTGAACCTTCCCATTCCCCATTGTAATAGGAAATGAAAATTTTCCGAATTCCTTTATACAGCAACATGATAAAATGTTCATATTTTTTATCTGTTTTAGAATTATCTTTGTCAATTTGAACTTTCATTTCACTGTTCTGCAATGCATAATCCGTCATAATTCTCTGACATAAGTTCCCAAATGAAATGTTTTTCTCATATTCATCTATTCTTTTGCAAAGGCTGTTTAATGCCCACTTTTCTGTATCGTCTTGCGGATTCTTTTTCATCTCATTTAAAGCTTCTATAAATTTTTCTTTCAAATTTTCACTTTTTATAAAACAATTATAATAGATCTGTTTTAATGTGTAATATAGTGCATGATGAAATATATCCTTCTCATTTAGGTTCTCATAAGCCTCTTTGTCAACAAAGTCATTGATTTGTTCTATAAACTTCCCTGGAGACAAAACTTTTTTGAATGAAGGAATTTGTGCTTCTAAATCCACCTTTGTGTCTTCATATAAATGATCCATCAATTTCGTAATATCGTTTATTTTATAAAATTTAGGAACATTATTTGAAAAAATTTTTTCACAATATAATTTACTTAATCCTTCTCTTTCCTTATTGAATATTTTAATCAGTGGAGAATCTTCTTCATACACCCTTTTTGGAAATGAAGATGCATAATGAAACGAAACATTTCTAATTTGATTCATAGCCTTTTGAATATCAACAATCAACTTTTCTGTATAATCTGAGGGGATATTCTCACTTATTCCCAATACTTCTTTCCACTGACTGACTCCTCCAAAAAACTGCATTATTCTACGTCCTGCATCTCCATGGCGAGATTCCCTAATCGTTTCCGGATCTTTTATTTGAAGAATATCTTCGTTTCCATTTTTTTTATAAAAAGTTGGCGGATAGACGGCGCGGGCAAAGTTATTGACCGCAAATGTTATGTAAATAATGAAACTTCTCTCTAAATTTTCTTCTGCTTTAATTCTTTCATAGTCAAAGCTTGTGATTCCTTTTTGAAATTCCGGCTGCACCTCACCGATTTTTATTTCCTTCTTTTCAATCAAGTTATGAAGATCCGGCATAGCAAAATGGTATACGCCTTTTCCTATATCTACATATTTTGAACGAAGATATTCTATTCTTTTCTCCCAAAGACGCCCACACATCCGTTTGACATCTAATTCTTCTTGTCTGATCCAGCGTTTCTTGTCTTTCAAAAACATTCCTTCTATATCGCGTTCTATTTCTTCTATCCAAAATTCACTTTCATCAGGCAATTCATTCCCCTTCAGCTTTTTATACTCTTGATACCTGCTTCTAATTTTTTGATAGATTCCTTTTCGAATCTCCTTATTGAAATTATTTACCTTTCGAATATTCTTTTCCTTTTCTATTGACTCTTCGTCTTGCTTCTTTAATTTGTCTTGAATCTGATCTCGATTATTAATTATATCCACGCATTCTTGATGAAATATCTTCGTCTCTTCTGTAAGTACATCATCTAAAAAATTAAAGTTCCACAATGGAATATCTCTATTTTTGATCTTATGATATACATCGGTTCCTGCTGTAAATAAGATAATTAATTTGGCGAGTTCACATAAAATCTTTTTTCTCTCATTTTGATCTCCTAATGCAAATCTTCTCTGAAGATCAAATATACATTTCTTTTTTCTATGCCTGGCATTTGCCAATTCTAGACGAGCTTCCCCCTCTTCATAAAACACTTGAACCCTTACATTTTGATTTTGTATTGATTTTACAACATTGTCTTCTTTTATCTTCTTGTTATATTCCGTTGCTATGATCAAAAAAGTTTTTTCCAATTCTTCCTTTGGAATCCTCCGCATTCCACTCACAAAATCTGATTCCACACAAACTATTTTCATTAGCTTTCCTATTACATCCGGAAGATAGCATACTGCTGTTTTTCCTGAGACCTTATAACAAAAATTTTTTCTAAGACTTCCTCTAATCTTGGTTCTCACCAATTCATGAACTGATTCGTCTGAAAGCTCTAAGTTTATATCTTTAATCTTTGTTTTCCTTTTTCCAATATACAGATTATCTCTCCCTTTATTTCGCAAAAACTTTACTAATTTCTCTACTAATTTCTTTAACTGCTCTTTGTTTTTCGCTGTTTTTGCAGAAACGCCTTGCTCCCTGTCGTGCCATTTAACAAATAAATAATCCATGAATTCATTAAAATATTTTATAGCCTCTTCCTTTGTCTTTTCTTCTTTATCTTTTTTTGATATTTTTGCATTTACCAATACTGCATATTTTTCCTGAACTTTATCGATTCTTTTCTCAACATAATTATCTAATGTTTCTTTCTGTAATGGAAAAAGAATCCCTTCCACGTTATCTGAGACTCTTTTCTCTGCTGCAGAGTTCTTCAAAACTACTGCTGCACTTTTGTGTTCATACTTTGAAAACTTCATTTGTGTCACCTCTTTTAAAAAAATTATCCTATGTTATTTGTGGAATTTCACCTTTATTGTCTGAAAACTTATCTTTTACTTTCTATATTATCAAAATATATTATATATTTTATCATATTTTTCAACCATGAAATTTGACAAAGAATCGTAAAAATTGACAAAACTAAGAACTGACTTTAGGCACGCTGTGGATATCCCACAAACACATTAGAAAAGTTCAGGTTACCCTTATCCAATATCTTACCCACATCTAGCTTTCTTCAGATTCCACCTCACGATGACGCCCTCGCTTTCGACTATATCCTTCTCGCTGCCGAGCAGACTTGAGACTTGTACTCTTGAGAAACATGGCCCGCCGGCGCACACAAAAAAACCCCAGCAATCGCTGGGGTTTTTATACATTAAAACACCTCTATCCAGAGCAAAATATCTTGTCATATATCAACTTCTTTATCGGGCTGTTTACAACATCACAATCGATGGATTGGATGAGACCTATGCAACAAGTTATCGCCCTCTTTATCGGGCTGTTTACTGATTCTTAAGGGTGAAAACATCAATTAAATCCAAGATTATCGCCCTCTTTATCGGGCTGTTTACTACAACATCTTGTGATATTTTCTTTATTCTCTCATATATCTATGGTTTTGTCAAATTATCTTCTCCAAAAACCAGCAAAAAAGGTGGTCCATCTCTGAACTTTCATGTGCTTAAAACCCCCTATTTTAGCCATTTTCATAGTTTCCCATTTTTTGTAAATAGGTCGACCGACTTTTTCACCTTTTTTACAACCTTTTTGACCGAATTTCCATAGCAAATCGTTTGTAACCCGCATAAAACTGCGATTTTCACAGACCTCCTTTTTAACGCCATTTTGATTTCTTAGTTTCCCAATCAGGTAATAGTGATTTTATCCTCCCCTTCCAGTCGATTAAGTAAGAGGTAAAATCCGGCAATGGCGCAGTATTCCCCGTTTCCATCACTTGTCACCTCAAACCATCCATAAGGTTCTCACTCATGCGGATTTCCGATAATCTTCTTCCTGCAGCATTCAGAAGACTGCCTTATATCTTTTCTTGTTCAGATAATAAAAGTGCTCTATTCCACTAAAAGCATACCACTCCCGAAATTCACCTAGCACATGCCCTCTGTATTTCTTCTGCTTTCGTTCGCTTTTCGTTTTATGAAACTTTTGATAGTGGAATCCAAGAAAGTCAAAACTTTCTTTATTCATATCTACTATCTTTGTTTTCTGCGGATTCAGGGTCAACTTCAGCCTTGCCATGATTCTTTTCAGATGCTCATAGGCTGTCTTTGTGTCCCTTCTTGTTCTGCACACGATTACTGCATCATCTGCATATCTGACTATAGTATCCAATCCCTTATGATTCTCCCAGTAAGAATCCAAGACATAAAGATAAATGTTCGCTAATAACGAACTAATGACCCCCGCCCTGCGGAGAACCTATTTCTGTAGCTTGCTTTGCATCTCTTTTCAGTCGGAATCCATACGAACTGTCCAAAAAGTTTGTCTCAAATATCGGCTCAATCACTATCTTATAGGCTTGTTGCACAATTCTGTCTTTCATAGTAGGTATTTCCCAATGATCTTTGTTTTCCGTCCGATTCTGGAATGTATACTCTTTTTATCGGTTTCGGTCTATATCTTTTATTTTGTAAATCCTCTTAAATATCCAGCAATTATTCCTCTGCTCCCTTTTATCCCTTTACCAGGCTAAGTAACGATACTGCAGGATTCACTTTATGTTACGGACTGCTATTTTGCACCTGTTTCTCACAGGCATACCTCGCTTCAACACAATTAGTCGCCCAGAAGCATGGGAGGCTCGCTACAAGGCTCACTGGCGCTTATCTTGACCAGACTTTCACTGGCAAGCTGATAACAACTTGCAGAACACACGACTTTTACCCATTAGAACGTGCGCCCGCCAAGCACGCCAAAAAACCCCAGCAATCGCTGGGGTTTTTATACATTAAGACACCTCTATCCAGAGCAAAATATCTTGTCAATTATCAACTTCTTTATCGGGCTGTTTACGAAAAAAATCATCGATGCATCACAGAGCGAAGACGCATTATTGTTATCGCCCTCTTTATCGGGCTGTTTACTTTCAAAAGTAACTATTAACTATATTTTATACAGGAGGACACACGATTATCGCCCTCTTTATCGGGCTGTTTACTGTAGAAGAACCCTACTTAAAAAAAGAAGAGTAAACCTCATTATCGCCCTCTTTATCGGGCTGTTTACCGCATAAATATAGAGCGGGTGACAAAATTAAGATATGAATTATCGCCCTCTTTATCGGGCTGTTTACTACAACATCTTGTGATGTTTTCTTTATTCTCTCATATATCTATGGTTTTGTCAAATTATCTTCTCCAAAAATCGGCAAAAAAGGTGGTCCATCTCTGAACTTTCATATGCTTAAAACCCCCTATTTTAGCCATTTTTATTGTTTCCCATTTTTTGTAAATAGATCGACCGACTATTTCAGCTTTTTTACAACGTTTTTGACCGACTTTTCACAGCAAAACGCTTGTACCCCGCATAAAACCGTGATTTTAACAGACCACCTTTTTCAGCGCCATTTTGATTCCCTAGTTTCCCGGACATAAAATATCCCCCAAACAGCTCTCAATATCACTGCCTGGGGGTATTCCTCATTTATTCTTTTAATGCTTATTATCTATACATTAATCTCCGCCGTCATTCCTAATACTTCTTTGTTTTCATCCAGGATTGGCTGTACCACTTCCTGAATAAATTCTTCCACTTGCTGTGGTGCGCGTCCTACAAAGTTCTTTGGATCCATGATGGATTCTAATTGTTCCATGGTCATTCCGAAGGCCGGGTCTGCTGCGATTCTGCTTAACAGATCGTTTGGTTTTCCTTCTTCTTTGACAACTTTTCCGGCTGCCATGGAATGTACGCGGATCTTTTCGTGGAGTTCCTGACGGTCTCCGCCTGCTTTTACCGCATCCATCATGATGTTTTCCGTTGCCATAAACGGCAGTTCGCTCATCAGACGGCTTTCGATTACTTTCGGATATACTACAAGTCCGTCGACCACGTTCAGATACAGATCTAAAATACCGTCGATGGCAAGGAATCCTTCCGGTACGGATAAACGCTTGTTGGCAGAGTCATCCAATGTACGCTCGAACCACTGAGTGGATGCTACCAATGCCGGATTCATCGCATCAGACATGACATAGTTAGCCAGAGATGCGATCCTTTCGCTTCTCATTGGGTTTCTCTTGTATGCCATAGCTGAGGAACCGATCTGGTTCTTCTCGAACGGCTCTTCTACTTCTTTCAAATGCTGAAGCAGACGAATATCGTTGGAGAATTTATGGGCAGACTGTGCGATCTGGCTTAATACGTTGATGACGCGGGAATCAATCTTTCTGGAATATGTCTGTCCGGAAACCGGCTGGCATTTGTCAAATCCCATTTTCTCGGCAATCATGCCGTCGATCTTTTTGATCGTCTCATGGTCTCCTTCAAACAGTTCCAGGAAACTTGCCTGGGTTCCTGTGGTTCCTTTGGATCCAAGGAGACGCATGTTGGCAATGACATGATCCAAGTCTTCCAGATCGTATACAAGATCCATCAGCCATAAAGAGGCTCTTTTTCCTACGGTTGTTGGCTGTGCCGGCTGGAAATGGGTGAATCCAAGGGTCGGCAGATCTTTATATTTCATTGCGAACTTGGAAAGTTCGTTCATAACATTTAACAGTTTTTCGCGGACTAATTTCAGCGCTTCTGTCATGATAATGATATCGGTATTATCTCCTACGTAGCAGGAAGTTGCTCCTAAATGGATAATTCCTTTTGCTTTTGGACACTGCTGTCCATAGGCATATACATGGGACATAACATCGTGGCGGACTAATTTTTCTCTTTCTTTTGCCACATCGTAATTGATATCTTCCGCATGTGCTTTTAATTCGTCAATCTGTTCCTGCGTAATGTCCAGTCCTAATTCTTTTTCTGTCTCTGCCAGTGCAATCCACAACTTTCTCCATGTCTTAAATTTCTTATCCGGAGAGAAGATATACTGCATTTCTTTGCTGGCATAGCGTTCTGATAATGGGCTTTGGTATCTGTCGTTACTCATATTAACTCCTTACTTCTCATAGTTGCCACGGATATCCCGCGTTGGTGGTTCCATTGGATATTTGCCGGTGAAGCATCCCTTACAGATCGGAAGACCTTTTGCCATCTCGGAAAGTCTTTCTTCCTTGAGATATCCTAAACTGTCCGCTCCAATGACCTGACGGATGTCTTCAATCGTACGGTTGTATGCAATCAGCTGTTCTCTTGCCGGAATGTCGGTTCCGAAATAACATGGCCATAAGAATGGCGGAGAACTGATTCTTACATGGACTTCTGTTGCTCCCGCTTCTCTTAGCATAGAGACAATTCGGTCGCTGGTCGTTCCTCGTACAATGGAATCGTCGATCATGATGACCCTCTTTCCTTCTACCGCTTCTTTGATGACGTTCAGCTTGATCTGTACACTGGATTCTCTGCTGCTTTGTCCCGGCTTAATGAATGTTCTTCCGACATAAGCATTTTTTACAAAGGCCTTTCCATATGGGATTCCGGATTCTCTGGAGTATCCCAGCGCGGCTGTGTTGCCGGATTCCGGTACTCCGACGACTAAATCAGCGTCTACCGGCGAATCCTGTGCTAGAAAACGTCCTGCCTGGATTCTGGAATGATAGACATCGACTCCGTCGATCCTGCTGTCCGGCCTTGCAAAGTAAATATATTCAAAAATACATCTGGCTTCCTGTTCTTTCGGAAGACATTTTTCACAATTTGACCGAATTCCATCCTTTGTAATGACAACGATTTCTCCCGGTTTAACGTCGCGGACGAATTCCGCTCCGATTGTATCCAGCGCACAGCTTTCAGATGCCAGAATATAGGCGTTGTCTCTCTTTCCGATACAAAGCGGTTTAAATCCATATGGATCCCTTGCGCCGATCAGCTTTCTTGGAGACATGACAATCAAAGAGTAAGCTCCTTTGATCTTATCCATCGCATTGGCTACCGCTTCTTCCACGGAATCTACTTTCACTCTTTCCCTTGCAATGTGGTACGCAATGACTTCTGAGTCGATGGTCGTCTGGAAAATAGCACCGGTCAGTTCCAGCTCTTCTCTCAATTCCAAAGCATTGATCAGATTTCCATTGTGGGCAACCCCCAAGATTCCTTTTACATAATTAAGAACCAGCGGCTGGGCATTTTCTCTGGTACTTTCTCCCGCAGTGGAATAACGGACATGTCCGACTCCGATATCTCCTTTTAATCCTTCAAGAATCTCCGGTGTAAAGACTTCATTGCATAATCCCATTCCTTTGTGGGTGCAAATGTTACGTTTCGGACCATTGGTATCTGCTGTGGCGATTCCGCAGCTTTCCTGGCCCCTGTGCTGCAATGCAAATAATCCATAATAGATTGTGGATGCTACGTCATTTCCATCAAAATCATAGATGCCGAAAACTCCACATTCCTCTCCTAACTTATCAAAGTTCTCTCTGCTCATTGTATTCAAGCCTTCCTATCCTTTTACTTTTCTACATCTTCTTATCCACACAGTCTTTACGATATGCATCGTAAATCCCGCTTACCCCTAGATACTACCACACAAAATAAGAAACTGCAAGGAAGGTTTCCCTGCAGTTTTTGCTATGATTCATTATCTTTTAAAAGATCTGTGTCCGCCGGAATAATGCCGCGCTTTAATTTTGTATAAATGATCCGCTCTACGGAATCATCGATATCGGACTCTTTGATCTCGCCGTCTTTCACCGCTTTTTGGACCGCCTGGTAAGCTTTGGACAAATCATCCGGCATTAAAATCACATCGATTCCTGCCTGCAGGGCTTTGACCGCCGCCTCACCTGCAGAATATTTATCTGTGATTGCTTTCATATTCATGGCATCTGTCATTGCGATTCCTTCATATTCCAGCTCGTTTCGGAGAATATCGGTTACCACTCGTTTGCTCAATGTGGAAGGTTCTTTTTCCTCTGTCACATTGCTCAACATCAGATGAGATACCATGATTGCATCCACATCTGCGTCAATCCCTGCCTCAAATGGCGTAAAATCTGTTTTTCGCAGCTGCTGAATTGTCTGCTCCGCCTCTGCACTTCCCCGATGAGTGTCTCCCCAGGTATCGCCGCTTCCCGGAAAATGCTTCAAAACCGCCGATAACTGCTGTTTCTGCATACTTTTTACCAAAATAGAAACGATATCCGATACTTTGTCCGCATCCGATCCAAAACTTCGATCTCCGATCTCCGTGTTGGACTCATTGGTCAGGACATCAGCTACCGGCGCCAGATTCATATTGAATCCCAATTTCTTCAATTGATCACTCTGATTTTTTCCCATTTCTTTGATCAGGTCTTCATCATAGGTCTCCCCGATTTCCTTGGCAGATGGGTAGTGTTCTACTCCCATTTCTTCATTAGACGATACTCTAGCAACCGATCCGCCTTCTTCATCCACCGCCGCAAACAGCGGAATCTCCGAAGCGTCTTGAAGATCTCCGATCAAATCCTTCGTCTGGGAAGCGTCTTTCATATTCTTTGAAAATAAAATCACGCCGCCGATGGAATATTTCTCTATCGTGTCCTTCATCTCTTTCGTGATCTTTTGCTGATTCTTTGTCTCGCCTTCATCCAGAGAGTACAAAGATACAATAAACAGCTGTCCGATCTTATCTTTTAAAGACATCTCTTTCGTAATGTCTTCTGCCATACCTCTCAAAGTCGCCTCATCCAGATCTTCTGTTTTAGCCGGCCTGCTTTTCTTCTCTTCGGATCCGCACCCGGCGCAAAAAAGCATGACCAAAATTAAAATAAGGCTTAGGAACCTTTTCTTCATCCTTTGCGATCCTTTCTTACAACTATGTCCCTAGTATATCATTTTTCCCCAAAAGTGTCCACGAATCTTCTTAACAGACAATACATTCTTTCCATTCATAAAATAAGAAAAGCCCCTGCCCAAGGGCGACAGGAACTTTTCAAAATCGTACCAGAAATATAAGGAGAACGATATGTCAACCATGTATCATAAGCTATACCGTCCTGCACCTGTGCATATTCCGCAGTACGTAATATAGTATATACTTTTCTATTTATATTTTCTACCGTTTATCTAAAAAAATACAATATTTTTTCAATTTTTTTAGATTTTGGTAATTTCAGGCTCTATTTTTTCATAATTCTCCTTGTTCTGTATATTTCTGGAATGAAATTTCCACTCGGAACTGATCCCCTCGGACTTCAATTCCAAAATTCCCACCGCAGTTTTTTGTAAAACTGTCGGCAATCGAAAGCCCCAAACCGTTTCCTTCGCTGGTCCTGGATTTCTCTGCTCTTGCAAATCGCTCCATGATTTCTTCTTCCGTAAAATCCATCTCATAAGAAGCCGTATTAACGACTTCCAATCGAAGACGATCCTTTGTTTCTGTGATGTCGATAAAGATCCTTGTACCTTTCAAAGAATATTTTAAAGCATTTTCTAAAACATTCTGCACCACACGGTACATCCGTCCCACATCGCCCAGGAATTTCGTGTCTTTTGCCTTGCAGGAAAAACGAATCTGGAAACCGGACGCTTCAATTTTATCTCCCATTTCTGCCAGCGTCTGCTCCAATAATCTTCTCATATCCATCACTTCCAAAGAAACCTTCGCATTTCCACTGGTCGACTTAGCGAGTTCAAACAAATCAGAAATAATATTTTTCAGACGCTCTGTTTTCTGGTTCAGAATTCTTACGTAATCCTTTGCTTCCGGTGACAATGTCTCATCTCGATTTAACAGATCTACATAGCCGATAATAGAAGTCAGAGGAGTTTTCAAGTCATGAGATACATTGGTAATTAAGTCGATCTTCATACGTTCATTCCGCATTTGATCTTCCAAGGCTTTTTCCATTCCATTTCCTATATTGGAAAGCTTCTGGCTGTAATCATAGTAGATCGTTCCTTCCTCAATATCAGTCGACGCCGTCAATTCTCCGTTAGAGATTCGATCGATCTGCTCCACCAGCTTATTGAGATCTTTTTGTTCTGCCGCATATTTGTCGGAATATTTCACTAAATATTTCAGCCCGACTGCTCCCAAAATTACAAATCCAAGTCCCAGGACGCCGGATAAATTCATAATGCAGATTCCGAAAATAATAAATACGATCAAGATCCTTCTGGCAATTCGATATTCCTGGATTCGATCTTTCACATGCTGCTGCTCGAAACTCATGGCTTCGTATTCCAGTTCTCTTCTTTTCTTAGCATTTCGATGCCATTTGCGAAAATATCCGATACATAACGTAGAATCCAACAGTTTATGTTCCTTTATACGCCAAACGGTTGTCTGGATACAGACTGCAAATAAAAGAATCAAGGCAAAACATAAAACCCAGCATATCATACTGATGATTTCTGCCTGTGCTCCATCAATCAAGCCATTTGTATGATCTTGCCGAACACTCCACACCCACGCATGAAGCCCCATAAGACCTACTCCGATCCAAAAACCGGCAATCGCAATGACTTCCCACCAGATATGATCCAGCCATGCAAAAAATTTCGTACGCTTCTTTTGCAGTGCAAACAAGACAATCAGCAGAATAATCCCCAATACTTCCAGCGCCAAAGTCACGACCATTTCTTTTATATAACGGATCAGCTGTTTACGCTCTTTATTATATTCCTTTTCAATCAAATCCATACCCTTTTGAGTGATGCGGATGCGAATCGTTCCCGATTCTAACCGCTGTCCTTCTTCCCCATTAATCAGAAGTCCTTCCGGAAGCGTAATCATCATATCTCCTGAAAATTGATAAAAAACATCTGGGTCGTACTGCCCTTCGTATCCATTCTCCCATTGTACAAATTGTCCTGCCCGGTTGATCTGTTCACTCTGATCCCTCTGCACTTGAATCTGCGTCAAATTGCCTTTTTGAAAATCTGCCTTCTGATTGCCATATGTCGTTTTATCTTCTGTCGTTTTTTTACCATAAGGTTTTATGACCAGATCTGCATCCAGTGCCATCTCATCTTGTATCTGATCCAAAAGTTCATCTGAAATTCCATGGTAGTTCTCATCTTCTAATGTATATCCCTGCTCCTCTGCCCATCGAAATAACAGCCCTTGCTGATACAGATTCGTAAAATATCCATTTTCCTGAAACACATCCATTGAGACGCCTCCATTTAAAGATGCCGCCTCTCTGGTTCCGTTCAAAGAGAAAATGCCTCCTACGGTCATAAGACAAATAACAACCACAATACATAACGTATTAATCCATTTTTTCCATTTTGTATCCAATACCCCACACCACCTTCAAATATCTTGGATTCTTTGTGTCAATCTCGATTTTTTCCCGGATCCTTCGAATATGAACCATCACCGTATTCTCTGTCGCATAGGCTTCTTCCTGCCAGACCCTTTCATAGATTTCATCGGCAGAAAACACCCTTCCTATATGGCTCATGAGTAAATATAGTATTTTATATTCTGTAGCTGTCAATTTCACCGGTTCTCCATCGACCAAAATCCTCTTTCCTTTTGTATCTAGGACCAAACCACCGTTAACGATCTGATCTTTTTTCTCTTGAGTCGAACTCATGCTGCCGAGCTGCATATACCGGCGAAGCTGTGATTTTACCCGAGCAACTAATTCATCCGGCCGGAATGGCTTACTGACATAATCATCTGCTCCCATAGATAATCCTAAAATCTTATCGCTCTCTTCCGTCTTGGCAGACAAAATAATAATCGGAATGTTCTTGCTCTCGCGAATCCGCATAGTCGCAGAAAGTCCATCCATCTTTGGCATCATGACATCAATGATCAGAAGCTGAACTTCTTTTTCCATTAAAACATCCATCGCTTCCAGGCCGTCATAGGCCGTCAAGACTTCATAGCCTTCCATTTCCAGTCGTTTTTTTATGGCTCCGACGATTTCCCTGTCATCATCTACTACAAGAATTTTTGGTTGATTCATAATGTCCTCCCTATCCTTTTTTCGGCATTCCTGCTATGTATCTGATATGATTATCATATCAGTTAATTCTGTATTTTATATCAATACAAACCTTTCATATTTCTTACATTCTCTATTTTATTATAACGAAGAAAAGGGAAGATTCAAGATTCTCAATTTTAGATTAAGAAAGAATCAAAGTTTCCTATGAAATCAAAAAGACAGAAGGATGAACCGACCCCCAAAAGTTAGACTTTTGGGGGTCACCTCAGGATAAGATTCGTCCTTCTGCCTTTTTTTATTTCAACAAATCCGCAAGATACCATTCATCTTTTTTATGTTTTCTCTTTAACTGTTTATAACGTTTTATTGCATCTACAAGTAAATCTATACGGTCTTCATAATACTCACGATAAAATGCTGTACTGTTATTATAACGAATACGATGATAACTAATATTTTCTTTACTAAAAATTTTAGGCGACATAGAAGTTTTCACTTTTTCAAAAGCAGCCTCTTTATTGTCTGAAATAATAAGCAGCATTTCTAATTCTGGTTTTGTACAATATTTCTCGACTTCTTTTATCTGCCATTTATACTGTTTAGGAATTGTAAGCTTTTCACCTAATTTATCTCCAATTCTTAATATCTTTACCTCCCCTTGATATAAACTGAGAGCTGTTTTTACAGCAGCGCTTTTTCCAATCTGTCTTGCATGGTATGGAACCAAATTCAACAAATCGTTTTCTGTAAAAATCAGTTTATTATTTTCCAATAGCATCCGAATTATTTCCAGTTCATTCGGGCCTTCACACATAATCAAATATTTCATCTCATCAGCTCCTTTTTTAAGGTCATGAGATCTTCATAATTAACAGAGGTATCAAATGCATTATTATAAAACTGACGGCTCTTCAAAAGTTCTGGCCTAATATTATAACTCTCATACATATTATCCAAATATACTTTTTCATTTGATTTTGCAATCCAAATATTATCCTGACGACTAAACAAATCTAGAACTTCACAATAGTGTGTCGTAAAGATAAGAGTTGAAAAATGTTTATTAACACTTTTATCTTTAAACAAACTTATCATATTTTCAACTAATGTTTTATGGAAATGGTTCTCCACTTCATCTATCAAAAGATCAAATCCATTTTTTAACGCTGCTACAACAAAAATATATAGCAAAACGCCTTTTGTGGTACCGCTGGATAACATGTAAAGTAATTCAGAATCAGAAAGCTCCTGTGTATGATCTTGATAAACGAGCTTATAATGTTTCTCATCTGCCATATTTAAACTCTGAATTTTATTATCAAAAATTTTTATAACTTTCCCAAGAACTTCCTTTGGAATTTTATAAGTCTTCATTGCCCTAAACATTAGTCGATATGTGTCTGCTCCTTCACCATTGCAATTAAAATATACTGCACGAGTACGATTCTTTTTTAGTACAAAAAAAACAATGGACGTATCTTCTGGAAGCTCACCTAGCCCTGTAATTTCCTCAAATCCAGCATCTAGATAAATGTCTTTTACTTTAGATTTAAAATACTTTTTTTTATAAATATGCTGTTCTGTGAAATTAACCTTTGCTTCCAAATTGTCATTGGATTTCAAAATCGTTGTATATTTATAAATAGCATTCTCATAATAAAAAATAATTTCCAACGACACATTGTCATAATTATAATATTTATCCTCCAAACGGAATTCTCCAAGAATTGTATAACAACAATTTAACAACTCTATTGCAGAAGTCTTTCCTGATGCATTTTTTCCAACAAAAGCCACTGTATTAAATACATATAGATGATCTGCAATTTCCTGTAATTCATATTCCTTATCTTCGCTCGTTTTTTTTGATTTTGCCACAAAATCAATTGTAAAATTATTACCGCAATTTTTATAATTTGATGCGCACACTCTTAATAATTTCATAGAAAACACCTTCCTGTTATCACTCTATTATTATCTATTAATATTATAACACAGAAAATATATTTAAAACATATTTTTTGGTTAAATTTTATTTCTATACAAAAATTGCGCCATCTTATTGTATATTAATTTATTTTTTTGTTTTATTGCAAATTCATCATTTTCCTATCATATCAAATTTATACTAAAATGTAAATATATTTTAGAGCTTAAAGTAAAAAAAGAACCGTTTCCAGACATCTCCAAAAAACAGTTCCTTTTTTCTTTATTCTTAAATTATTTTAATCTTGCTGCGATTGCTTTGATAAAATCTTCGCTATTCACTGCATTTACTTCTTCTAACGTTGTGATAAGAGCCAAATCTTTTGTCATTGTTCCGGATTCAATCGTATCTAATGTTGCTTTTTCCAACTGATCCGCAAATTCCATAAGTTCCGTATTGCCGTCTAACTCGCCGCGCTTTCTAAGAGCTCCTGTCCAGGCAAAGATGGTTGCTACAGAGTTCGTTGATGTCTCTTCTCCGTTCAGGTATTTATAATAATGACGCTGTACGGTTCCATGCGCTGCCTCATATTCATAGTATCCCTGTGGAGATACCAATACTGAAGTCATCATTGCCAGAGAACCGAATGCAGAGGATATCATATCGCTCATTACATCTCCGTCATAGTTTTTGCAGGCCCAGATGAATCCGCCTTCTGATTTCATGACTCTTGCAACTGCATCATCAATCAATGTATAGAAATATTCAATTCCTGCCGCTTCAAATTTGTCCGCATATTCTTTATCATAGATATCCTGGAAAATATCTTTGAAATTATGATCATATTTTTTAGAAATCGTGTCTTTGGTCGCAAACCAAAGATCCTGTTTTGTATCCAGAGCATATGTAAAACAGCTTCTTGCAAAGCTTTCAATGGATGCATCCACGTTATGCATTCCCTGAATAATTCCAGGTCCGTCAAATTCATGAATCGTTTCTCTGATTTCCTGTCCGTCTTCCCCTGTAAAAACAAGTTCTGCTTTTCCTGCTCCAGGCACCTTGATCTCTACGCCTTTATAGACATCTCCATATGCATGTCTGGCGATCGTAATCGGCTTCTTCCATTTGCTTACCGTCGGAACGATGCCTTTTACCGTAATCGGAGCACGGAATACCGTTCCATCAAGGATCGCACGGATCGTTCCATTCGGGCTCTTCCACATCTCTTTTAAATCATATTCGTCCATACGAGCGGCATTTGGTGTGATCGTCGCACATTTTACCGCAACTCCGTATTTCTTCGTTGCTTCTGCGGAATCAAATGTCACCTGATCGTTGGTTTCATTTCTATGTTCCAATCCCAGATCATAATACTCAGTCTTTAAATCAACAAATGGGAGAATCAGCTCATCTTTGATCATCTTCCAAAGAATTCTTGTCATCTCATCTCCGTCCATCTCGACTAACGGGGTGGTCATCTGAATTTTGCTCATGGTTGTTCCTCCTATGGTGTTCTTCTATAATTACTGTGCCTTTTCAGGCTTTTGGGATATATTATAGCGAAAAATCAGAATGATGTAAATAATGTACACAAAAAAGACACGAGTCTCTTTCTGACAAAATCATATTTTTTCGCCATCTGACCGCGTCTTTTTTGTCTTATCTATGATGATTCTCTCATTTCTTACCTATGGTGCTCGGTATGCAGCAGCTGGTGCGCTCTGTGAGATCCCGGAGCCTCCATATATTCATCATACAATTTCTTAATATCCGGATTTTCGTGAGAAAAACGGATTTTGGCATTCTGATCCAGAAAATACAAATTCTCTCCTCTTTCTGCTGCCAGCTCACATCCATCATGAATCGGCTGTCCTCCGCCGCCGGAACAGCCGCCTGGACAGGCCATAACTTCCACGAAATGATAATGTACTTTTTTCTTTCGAATTGCTTCCAGCAAATCTCTTGTATTTTTCAAACCGCTGACTACGGCAATTGCAATCGTATGACCTGCAATGTCAAATTCAGCTTCCGTCCAGCCTTTGGGTTTCACACCGCGGATCTCCCGAAATGCATCTGCCGGCGGATTCTTCCCGGTTATGATCGCGTATGCTGACCGAAGAGCCGCTTCCATAACGCCTCCTGTGGCTCCAAAGATAACGCCTGCCCCGCTGTTTTCTTCAAACGGCTGATCAAATTTCACATCCCGCAAAGTCCTTGGATCAATATAATCTGCCCGGAACATCCGATCTAGCTCTCTAGTCGTTAATACGCAGTCCACATCATGTCCGGCAAACTCTCCATAAAATAACGGCATCTCTCTTTCTGCTTTCTTCGCAAGACAAGGCATGATTGAAACCGTATAAATATGTTCCGGATCGACTCCTAATTTTTCTGCAAATGCACTTTTCATCACTGCGCCGAACATTTGCTGCGGTGATTTTGCTGTGGATAGACGGCTGACCATCTGCGGATACTGAGATTTAATAAAACGCACCCAGCCAGGGCAGCAGGATGTAAACATCGGATATTCGTCTAAATCACCTTTTTGATATCTTTCTACAAATTCATTGCCCTCTTCCATGATGGTAAGGTCTGCGGAAAACGATGTGTCAAATACATAGTCGACTCCCATACGACGCAGTCCATCTACAATTTTCCCGACCGTCGCTTCCTCTCTGGATAAGCCAAGAGACTCTCCCCATGCAGCCCGCACTGCAGGCGCAATCTGCGCCACAACAATCGTATCTTCCTTTTCCAATGCCCGATAGAATTTTGCGGTATCATCCCGCTCTCTTAGCGCTCCTGTCGGACAGTGGGTAATACACTGCCCACATAACGTGCAGTCTGCAGTCTTAATATCTCTGCTTCCGGATACTCCGACAGTCGTTCTGGATCCGGTTCCTGATACATCCCAAATGTTCATTCCCTGCACTTTATCACAGATTTGAATACACCGCATACATTTCACACATTTATTGGTCTCTCGTATCAAAGGATAGCTCATATCCCACTCCTGCAGAACCAATTCTTTTTTATACAGACTGCCTACCAAATTCAAATCATTGGCAATCGCCTGCAGGCTGCAGTTTCCGCTGCGAACACAGGTCGGACAGCTCGTATCGTGCTGAGATAAGAGCATATCGACTGTATGACGCCGATTTCTGCGAACTCTGGGACTATTGGTATATATAACCATCCCCTCTTCTACCACATTATTGCAGGCGGTTACCAGTCGGTTCTGTCCTTCTACTTCCACGACACAGACACGGCAGGCACTGATTTCATTGATATCTTTCAGATAACATAATTTTGGTATCTGGATACGGATAGATGCTGCTGCTTCCATGATGGTCGTTCCTTCCGGAACCGATATTTCCCGATGATCGATCGTAATATTTACCATTTTATATTCCTGCCTCCTTTGAATACTCCGTATCCGAAGTGATCACAGCGCAGGCATCTGGATGCCTCCTGACATGCCTCAGCTTCGGTCATGCAATTTTCTACTCCTTCAAAATCGCAGATACGCTCTCCTGCTTCTCGCTCCGTCATGTTAACTCTTCCGCAAGGTTCCTTATCTTCCAGTCTTGGCTCCGGTATTTCCACATCAACCGTGATCTCATGATGGAATCCAAGATATTCATCAATATTGGCGGCAATTACCTTTCCTGCGGCAACCGCAGATATAACGGTGGAAGGTCCCGTAGCACAGTCACCACCGGCAAACACACCCGGAATATCTTCAAACCCGCCGAACTTTTCGACGCTGATTCGTCCTCGCTGTACCGGAACTCCGGATTCTTCAAAATGCTGATACACAATATCCTGGCCAATAGCTACAATTAACGTTTGACATGGAATCAAAATATCCTCTTCTCCTGACGGCGTAACGCTTGGTCTTCCCCCTCGAATCACACTGATCATCTGCGGCGTTACCCAGATGCCTTTTACCTTGCCGTCTTCTCCCTTTTCCACTCTGGCAGGAGCCATCAATGTCTTAATTTCCACTCCTTCCGCCAGAGCTCCTTCGATCTCATCCGAAAGCGCCGTCATATCCGCAACTCTTCTGCGATAGACAATACTTACTTTCTTCGCGCCTAAACGAACGGCGGTTCGCACCGCGTCCATGGAGACGTTTCCTCCTCCAATGACCGCAACTTCCTGTCCTTCCAGGCTTTCTGCTTTTCCCAGGGCTACATTTCTCAGGAACTGTACTGCAGAAATAACTCCTTCTGCTTCTTCTCCCGGAAGCCCCATTTTCTTATCTGTACTGGCACCGATGCTGATTAGAACCGCATCATACTGTTCTTTTAATTCTGTTAGAGAAATATCCTTTCCGATATCTTTTCCAAATTCTACTTTTACCCCTGTATCCAAGATTGCCTGAATATCCTGATCTAATCGTTCTTTCGGCAGACGATAATTTGGAATTCCGTACCGCAGCATTCCTCCCAGCTCCGGCAGCGTTTCATACACCGTTACCTGGTGTCCCATCAGCTGAAGATAATATGCCGCGCTGAGACCGCTTGGACCTCCTCCGACAACTGCAACATTTTTCCCTGTGGACGGCGCGCATTCCGGCGGCGCTACATATCCGGCCGCATCTGCTGCCATTCTTTTTAAACCTCGGATGTTGACTGCATCATCGATCATGTTTCTCCGGCATAATGCTTCACACGGATGCTCACAGATAAATCCGCATGTCGTAGGAAATGGATTATCTTTTCGAATCAGCCGGATCGCATCTTCATACCGGCCTTCTCTTACCAATGCTATGTATCCCGGGATATCCACTCTTGCCGGACATCGGAATACACACGGCACCGGCTGATTAAGCGTGCTTAAACACCGATGATACATAATATGTTCCAGATAGTCTTCTTTGAAACCTACGGCTCCCTTATAGACCATATTCGCCGCTTCGTATCCAATGGCGCAGTCCGCAGATTCCATAATCGACTGGGCAGTCTCCCGAATCGCAGTCAAAGTCCGGATATTGGCTTTGCCATCCAGAACATCTGTCAATAAATTCTTCAGCTGTCCGAGACCTACCCTGCACGGAACACATTTTCCGCAGCTTTGAGCATGACATATTTCCAAAAAAGCTCTGGAAATATCTACCGGACATAGTCCCGGCGGACTGGATTCAATCCTGCGTTCCAGGTCTTTGTAAAGTCCCTCTACCACGAGCTGGGCGTGATTGGGGGTCATCAATTCTAAACGACTCATAAACTCCTCCTTTATGTAATTTTAGTTTCGTACATGATTGTTATTATTAATCTTATACAATTCATGTATAAAAAACAAGGCAGAATCCTGTATACAAGACACTGCCTTTTGATTCGGACATAAGAAGCCATGCAATCTGAAATCCGGCCGGCTAATATGACAAAATGATGCCTCCATCACATGCATACAGCGTACTAACACCTCGTGTCTCGATTACAACGATTTCTCCTACCGTAAGTTTCTCTTCAATTAATTTTTTCACAAATTCCGCCCGTTTCGGACAATTACAATGGGCAATGGCCAGCACCCTGTGAGACAAATCTCTCCCTTCTTTTACAATGGCATCGACCAGCTTCATCAAAGCTTTCTTCGTTCCCCTTGCCTGGGTCAATTTCTGAATCACGCCTTCTCTCGTTCCTTCCATCACCGGCTTGATATTCAGCACTTCCGCCACCGTAGCGGTCAATTTGGAAAGTCTTCCGTTCTTACGAAGCACTTCCAGAGTCTCCAGGACAAAATACGTACGTTGGGTCGAAATATACGCTTCTACCTGATCTACGACCTCTTCAAACGGCAGACCCTTTGATGCATATTCATAAACTTTCCTTGCAATCAAAAGCTGTGTCGTTGATGCGCCTCTGGAATTAAAAACGTGAATATTTTTCTCTCCATATTCTTCTTCGTAAAGGTTTTTTCCCAAAACAGCGCTATTATAAGAGCCGCTCAATTCTGCTGATAATGTGACCACATAAATATCATCTGCGGCCTGATAAGCTTCCATGTAACTCTCCGGGGCAGGGCAGGCTGATTTCACCTCGCCTGTACTCTCTGATACCTTTTTCAGAAAAGAAGCCTGATCGAAGGTATCATCATCGATAATCTCTTCTCCATCCACCAACAGTGTCAAAGGAATCCATGCATAACATCCTTTTGCAAAATCTTCCCCCGTTAAATCTGTACAGCTGTCGCATACAATATGAAAGCTCATATCCGTATCTCCTTTACAAATATTATTTTTATCCAAGGTTATTATCCCTATTTGATATAGTATTAATTACTACTTATTCTACCATATCTCAATAACAGGAACAACCCTCTATCTCATTCTTCTGTGTCTTTTTCTCCTAGTCGGTTGGTTACAAACAAACCGAGTCCCAACGCCAGAATTCCCGTAAGTACAGGCAGGATATCCCATGACGGCGTTTCCATTTCCAGAAAAATGCCAATCGGCGATGCTAAAATCAGGCCTAAAATCGCCCAATAAGATGTGATCTTATGGTGCCCCAGCAAATATTCTACAAGTTTGGCAATCACAATAATCCCCACACCTACACCAATCACAGCCGGACCTAATAGGATGATTCCGCGAAGGATCCTATTTCCATCCATCAGCAAAAGTCCATTGATGCATCCTGTAATCTCATCCAGCAAAGGTTGGTAATAACCCAGGATTAATAAAATCATAGATCCGCTGACACCCGGAACGACCATCGTCGCCGCCGAAATAATGCCGATTCCGAACATTTTCGCTCCGGTCAAAAAACTAAAATCCATCACCGCCTCTTTGCCGCTTATATTTAGCAATGGAAGGACCGAAACCAAGGAAAAAAAGAGCAAACAGACCAGGATGCGAACAGCGGTGATCTTTTCTCTCCGTATCGGTTTTACGATTTCAGGCAGTCCTCCAAGAACCAATCCGATAAATAATAAATTCGTCTGCAATGGATAAAACATGAACAGCCATCGAATGATATAAGACAGTCCTATAAATCCTAAAAGGACTCCAACACCGATTGGTGCTAAGATCCGGATGCTGTTTTTTGGATCTTTGCGCAGATGGGTAACCGCATAAATGATCTTATCATAAATCCCCATAGAAATCGCCAGGGTTCCCCCGCTCACCCCAGGCATAATATTAGCAACCCCAAGCAGGGATCCCCTGCATATTTCTTTCAGCAGCTTCATTTACATAAACTCCTTCAAGCGTTCTTTCACTTCATGATCCCAGTATTCTTCCAATCCCCGATCCAAGGTGAAAGATCTTCTGGATGCCCCCGAAGTACATTTTAAACTTTTCCTATCATATAAAAGATTGATAAACAGCCCTGTCACCTCTTCCGTTCCCAATGCGAGATTATATTTCATAAGAAATTCTTCTGCCTTTTCCGGCTTCAGCATTAAAACAAACTGAAAACCTAAAGGCGTTTTTTTCCCTTTAATCAAAGAAAAAATCCTTTCTTTCTCTCTCTCCCACGGAATATATGCGTACGTGCCATATTGTTCCCATTCCTCGGTATCATAAAACTCCTTTAAAACTTTTCCATTGAATTCATATGCAATATCCATCGATAACTTGCCTTCATTCATCAAAAAGTCATCAAATAAATTCCCGCCGAGAAATCCCGCCATAAATTTTTTTATATTTTCAATCTCAATTGCTATCATATGTATCTCCCGTCCTGCAAACAAAATGGACAGCTTCATGCTGTCCATTTTATTGTATCTGTTCTCTTTTCTTTTGTAAAGTTAACACATAATATCGAGAGGAAATTCTTTTTTAATAGCCGCCGTAAGGACTGCTTCCGGATTCGTTCTGAGACTGTCCGTTATAATAATAGTTCCTTTCAGACCCGCTTCCTGAATTATTCTCATCGGATGAAGTCGACGGCGCGTCTGATTTCTTTCCAAGAGTCACGGTCAATGTCTTAGACTCGTAACCTCCTGACTGGCTTTGTCTCTGCACGACAATCTTCGCCTTTGTACCGGCTTTTAAGTTGGAAATCTTATCCTGCAGTCCATCCATCGTAGAAACCTTGCTTCCATTGAATTCCGTAATAATGTCTCCCGCACTGATACCTGCATTCTTAGCCGGAGAGCCGCTGATTACCTGCTGTACATATACGCCTGTCGGCATATTGAACTGAGCGGCCATAGAACTGTCGACTGTCTGTCCTGAAATTCCGAGGTACGCCTGTTCTTCTTCCGATACAGAACCATTTTCGATCAATTCATTGATAATCGGTTTTGCGGTGTTGATCGGAATTGCATAGCCCATTCCTTCTACATCTTCATCCGCATACTTAACCGTATTAATTCCAATCAGTTCTCCTTTGCTATTCAACAAGGCTCCGCCGCTGTTTCCCGGGTTGATTGCCGCATCTGTCTGAATCAGAGTCATCGTCTTATCTGTCAGCTGTACTTCCCGATTCAAAGCGCTGATATATCCTCCGGTTACAGACTGTCCGTAACCAAGTGCATTTCCAATTGCAACTGCCTGCTCACCTGTTTTCAAATCGTCTGAATCACCCATTGTGATGACTGCAATCTTCTCCTGGGTAGAATCTTTCAGATCACTTAATTTTACTTCGATTACCGCAAGATCTGCATCACTGTCGGTTCCGCGAACCTCTGCACTGGCCGTCTCCTCATCGATAAATCCGACCGAAAGAGATTTCGCATCCTCTATAACATGATTATTTGTAACAATCAAAAGTTTCCCATCTTCTTTTCCAATGATAATTCCTGATCCAACGCCCTCAGACTCGCTGCTTTGCTGCCCATACCAGCTCTGAGAAGTCGTCTGGAAAATTCCCGTAATTGAAACAATGGACGGCATAACGACTTCCGTTACTTCGGAAAGACCGTTTGCTGATGAACTGCCGGATGAGCTGCTTATGGTCTTTGTCGTTGCCAGCTGACTTCCGGTATTTTGAACTCCCGCTTTCGAAAATCCATATTGGACTCCCTGGAATACAACACCGGCGATCAGACCAAATGCAGCAGCGCTTACACAGATCCTAAGCCACCATTTTCCTCCCTTTTTATCTTTCGAAGAATTCTTTTTATTTTCTTTTTCTTCGGCTCTCCACTCATCTGCCGTCTTCCACTGATCATTATCTCTATCGTTATTTATATGATTATCATAATCCGCCATGATATTTTCTCCTTTCTGTTTCTGTGCAGTTCATTTGCTTTTAATATACTCAATAATTGTGTTGAAAATGTGTTTTTCCTGTTATAAAAAAAAGAACAGCATTTTGTCATAAAACAAGCTGCAGTTTCGTCATTTTCGTTACGAAAATAAGAAAAACCTAAGACATTTCCCATTGTACATAAGTTCTTTTTCCCTTATAATAATAGGAAGTACAAAAGGAGAATTGATCCATGATTAAGCAAAACCAAACTTATTTGAACCGGCTGCATGTCTTGATCGACGCAGTTTGCATTTATCTTGCGGGAGTTGCTGCTTATCAGATTCGATTTAATCTAAGCATTTTCGGTTTCGAAGTATACCGATATGTTTTTGAATACAATCGTTATCCTTTTCCATTTAAGTATTATCAATTTCCGCTGATCGGCACCTTGATCATGCTGCTGATTTTGTATGCTTCCTTTGGGCTTTATACGCCGAAGCGTTATCAACGCGGCAGCAAGGAGCTTGTAAACCTTTTAAAGTCAAACGTTATCGGACTTGGCATTGCCGCCTTTATCATTACGATCTTTCAGATCCAGAACTTCCCGAGATCTCTGTATCTGCTGTTCTTTTTCATCAACTTTATTTTAGGCATAATTTCCAGATATATTATCCGCAGAGTGCTGAAAGAGAACCGAAAAAGAGGGCATAACATCAAACATACTGTATTCGTCGGATTTAGTAATTCCGCGGCTGCTTATATCGACCGCATTAAATCCAATCCTCAGTGGGGAGTAGAAGTACATGGCATATTTGATGATACGGTAAGTGAGAAGTTCGAATATCGCGGCATCAAACGAATCGGAACGCTGAGCAATCTGGCTTCTTATCTTGAAAATACGTCGCTGGATGAAGTTGCAATTACTTTGAACCTGAACGAATACCATAAGCTTGAACGAGTTGTTGCGATTTGTGAGAAATCCGGCGTCCATACCAAGTTCGTGCCGGACTATTACAATTTTATTTCTACAAATCCATACACAGAGGACCTTGACGGTCTTCCGGTCATTAATATCCGGAATGTTCCTCTTACCAATACCATGAACCGCATTATTAAACGAGGAATGGATATTGTCGGATCCGTCATTGCCCTGATTCTTTTTTCACCAATCATGTTCGTTGTAGCTATTTTAGTGAAGAGAAGTTCCCCGGGTCCGATTTTGTTTGCACAAGAAAGGATCGGTCTTGGCAATAAACCGTTTAAAATGTACAAGTTCCGTTCCATGGGAGTTCAGGATCCGAAAAAAGAGGCAAAACAATGGACAACCAAAAATGACGCCCGGGTAACTCCGGTCGGGAAGATCATACGTAAGACAAGCTTGGATGAACTTCCTCAGTTCTGGAACGTATTAAAAGGCGATATGAGCCTGATCGGTCCGCGTCCGGAACGTCCGCTGTTCGTCGAAAAATTTAAAGAAGAGATCCCGCGCTATATGATCAAGCATCAGGTACGCCCGGGGATTACCGGCTGGGCACAGGTCAATGGATTCCGTGGGGATACTTCCATCCGCGGCAGAATTGAGCATGATCTCTATTATATTGAAAACTGGTCCCTTGGCCTGGATATTAAGATTTTATTTTTAACCATCTTCAAAGGATTCGTGAATAAAAATGCTTATTAATGATCGATAGGACGGCTTCTATGCCGTCCTTTATTGTAAAGGAGGCAGATTATGAACAAAAAAAGCAGCAAACAGCATAGTAAGAAAAAACGTCCACCCCTTTTGCGAAATCTCACACTCTTTTTGTTGATCTTGATCCTTTTTCTTTTGTTCCTTCTCGGCATCGTTTATGTCAAATTAGGGAAAATCCAAACATCGGATATGGATGAGAGCCAGCTGGTAACCGTCAATGAGGATCAAAATATGCAGGATTATACAAACTATGCTTTATTCGGTATTGACTCTCAGACAGGAAGCATGTCCGACCGCGGCAATCGCTCCGATTCCATTATTGTTGCCAGCATCCATAATAAGACAAAGGAAGTCAAACTTCTGTCCATCTACCGTGATACTTTTGTAAGCATTAATGGAAAATACAATAAAATCAACGCCGCCTATTCATGGGGCGGTCCGGAACTTGCCGTGAGTACGATCAACCGCAACTTAGACCTTAATATTGAAAAATATGCAACCGTGAATTTTAAGATCCTGGCAGACATCGTAGACTCTCTGGGCGGAATCGAAATGGAGATCGATTCTGATATTTTAGACAACTTAAACAACTATATCGGTGATATGAACCGCATCAACGGCGGAAATTCAGCAAAGATTCCTTCCGGCGGAACTTACACGCTGGATGGAAACCAGGCAGTCGCTTACTCCAGGATCCGATATACCGCAGGCGGAGACCTTGCAAGAGCCGGCCGCCAGCGAGAAGTATTAGAAAAAATCTTTCAGAAAGCAAAGAAAAGCCCAATAAAATTAATGTCCGCTATGGATGATATTCTCCCTCAGATTAAAACAAATATGAGCCGTCAGGAACTATTTGGAATGCTTCTGTCTGTTTTCCGCTATGACATTGCAGATCAGCAAGGATTCCCATGGGACCAGAAACAAATGAAGTATAACGGTATCTATTATGGTTTCCCATCAACCCTGGAAGAAAACGCCGTCCGTGCTCACAAATATCTTTTTGGTACATCCAACTATCAAGTCAGTGATGAATTAGGCCGTATTAATCAAAAAATCATCTATCGTGTCGGGTATTGATTCCTTTCCAAAAAAAAGACCTTTTGCCGAATATCCTTCAGCAAAAGGTCTTTTTTAAAATCGAATTCTTCTTCCCTCAATATAATATCTCTTTTCACAAGCATGCCCCATGGAAAATGTTTTCCTCGGCAAAGTCCCATCCTCCATAACGCTTGGGAACAACTGATCTTTCTCCACAGCCGGCAATAAAAATCCGATGGATTTTTCCTGCTTCGCCAATTTTTTAAGAACCTTATCCCCATGAATATAATCCATCTCCCCGGTATTTTCTGCCAAATACTGATCTAAAAACATCTGCAGCTTATCGACCGGGAGCTGATTTTTCTTTAAATCAAGAGAAATCGTTCCTTTCTTTTTCCCACAATACCACGGAATCGGGAATCCACCTTCTTTGCAGGAAGTTTCCCTAAGCTCTGTCAGAAGCTCCTCCGTATCGGCACTGGTGATAATTCGATGGATCGGCTCAAATTCCTGCGCCTCATCATGAAGATTTTCCAGCTCTACCAGTGCATATCGTGCCGGATGGTCGGAAAAGTCCTCTTCCGGATGTGTCTGTTTCAATCTCTCATAGCAGGCTTTTGCAGTTGCAAGAGAATGATTTCCGTCTCCTACTGCATAGACCATCGGCGTCTCTCCGAATTCCCGATATTTCTTCAGCATCTGCTGTTCATATTCTTCTGTCCTGCGCATAAACGCATCCGTATCCTCGCCCTGCATCAGCCAGCCGGTGACATGACCTCCGCCCTGCATCAGTTCAAAATCATAGAGTTTCGTCAGACTTTTCTTCTTTTTTGTAATTGGCTCAATCAGCTTTTTCCTGCGATCGTCGCAAAGCAGAATCACATGAGGCAGCTCAACCGATGCATTGTAACGGATTTTCATTCTCGGAGGAATTCGTTCCATAACCGTCTTTTCCGTTGCTCGGATTTTCGCTTCCTCGCCCGGTGTATAACTGTACTCTTCCAAATCAATTCGTCCGACAACGCCTTTACGAATCTTTCCATTCTGCAATGTTCGTTCTACATAAACCAAGGCATGCGGATAGGAACGAAACATTTGGTTTGTCAAATAACGGTTCATCGTTCGATGTATCTTATCGATTTTTTCTTTTTCTCCCCCGCTTCCCAGTTCTACCTCCGGCAAAATCAAGTGCAGCGCAGACGGGCGATTCTGTACCTTTTCTTTCACTTCATCCCAGTACTCCGGTTCCGAAGAATACTGATCACAGGCAATGACAGCCCATTTTCCCATGGAATCTACACGGGGCATCAATATATCTGCTGGCAAAAATGTATTCACTTCTAAAGGCTCCTTCCCCTTTTCATTCTATCTTTATGTTAAACAAATATGACTTAGGAAACTTCTTTTAAAAACTTCAAAAGCTTCTCTCCTACTGCTTTTTGGCCTTCCGAACAATAAAAGAAATCTCTCACACGGCTTCTTTCTTTCTCATAGAGGTCTTCCCCCTGAAAAATTTGTTCTAATTCCTCCAGCAGCTGATCAAAAGTCTCTGCTTTATACCCCGGCGTCACATCCTCATAATTATAATACAATCCACGGTCGGTTTGTAAATAATCCCGGTAATCAAAATTATAAAAAATCATCGGACGATCCAAAAGAAGATAATCAATATAAGTACTGGAATAGTCCGTAATCAGCAGATCTGTATCCATTAATAATTCCTGAATATCCATCGGGCGGTCGGTAATATCCGCAATATGAGAATATTTTGAAAGATCTGTCTCTTCTTCCCGGTGATAGAAATGTTTTTTAATGACAAATACTGTCTGATGTTTTTTGCACCACTGATTCAGCCGCTCAAAATCAAAATTTTCTTCCAAAGGAAACGGTTCTTTCCCCTCTTTCCGGTGTGTCGGCGCATACAGAATCATTTTTTTCCCTTTCGCAGCTTTTTTCATCTTATGCTGCATCGGAAATTTTCCCTCTTTATCAAAAAATATATCGTTTCTCGGCTGTCCCAGAATCAAAATATGGTCGGATTTCCTGCGGAAGGCACTCTCATAAATCGATTGATAATTCTCGCTGGTTGCCGTTACATATTCTCTTCCTAAAGGAATCTCCTGGATTGCTCTGCGGATCTTTTGTCCCCGGCTATCCCAATTCTTTAATTTGTCGTCATCATATCCGACTTTTTTCAGGGGAACGCCATGCCACAGATTTAGGAATACAGCTCTTCCTAAAAAAGTATGATTCAAATCGCTGATGCCGTTACACACGACTGCATATTTCGCACGAAGCTGAAGCCAGATTCCCTTGAAGCTTCGATATCCATAGGCTTCATATCCCATGGCTCGCACCTGGCGGCAGACTTCTGGATTCTTTGTAATCCATACCGGCCGAATATCCGGGTGATCCTGTGCTTCCAAAAATAAGTATTTGGGATTATCCGCAAATTTCTCTCCAAGCCAGGCTCCAAACACATAGATTTTCTCACTTCTTGGAAATAAACAAGATAAATACATCATAAAATATTTTAAAATAAGAATCACTGCATTTTTCATAAAACAAATCATCCCCAAAGCCACTGCATCAGCTTTCGGATCCTTCCTTCCTTTAATACCTGATGATTATTATAAAAAGCCAGACGACGGATTTTTCCCTTATAATACAGATCCCCATAGTCTTTCAGCAGCTCATATTCATCCAGATCCTCAATCTCATCCCCGTAAGTTTCCACAAATCCCTGGATCTGCTCCATCGATTCGATCATTGACCTTCGATAAGAATTCTTGCCTTCTTTCAAACGGCCATACAAAAACTTAACATTCATTGCATCCTTCGCCCCAACAGAATTATGTCCATGCTGCCGGTAATATAGGGTCGGCTCATTGACATATCCGATCTTTCCGAATACTTTTGCAATCAGAGCAGCCCAGTAATCATGCATAATAATCTCGGAGATTGGGAGCTGCCGCAAAAAATACTGCTGCAGACATCGGTTAATCATTATCGTACATCCGGTTACCGAATTTTGCACCATCAAACGATTGAGCTTCATTCTTTTTGGCAGATTGGCATACTGAAAGAAAGATTCTGCAATCATTTCCAAATTTTCATCTACGACTGACAAATCGGAATGTACAAGAATCGGAATCCGATCTCCATATCTCGTCTCCAGCGATTCCATTTTATGCAGCGTTAGATAAATCTTATCACGCTTCCATACATCATCCTGATCACAGAACATAAAATGCGGTCCGTAAGAATTTCGAAGCAGGTTGATAAAATTTGCTTTGGCGCTTCCAAACGGGGGATCATTCTCATAGATCGTCACCTGATTAGGGTGCTGCTCTTCGAATTGCCTCAAAATCTCTAAAGTTTGATCCGTAGAACCGTCGTCTCCAACGACCAGCTGCCAATTTTCATATGTCTGATTTGCAATCGATTCCAACTGCGCTTTTAAATATTTTTCTCCGTTTCGCGTCGCTAACAGAATCGTTACCATAACACACCAACCTCCATTCACATTTCCACGGAGAGACCTCCTAAGCCTCTTTCATCTTCTTTTTTATCAATTTAATCACCTTTTTGGAAGCATTTCCACAATCTACATTATTAAATTTATCATGATATGCATCATATTTTTCCTTCCAATCCTCACTCCGATAATTCTTAATATCGGAAATGAGTGTATCTGTATCCTGAGAAATCGGTCCCGGTATTTCATTGACAAAGTCAAAATAAAATCCTCGAAGATTCTTTTTATAGTCTTCCAGATCATATGCAAAAAAGAACATCGGACGATTCAGCAGGCTGTAGTCAAACATAACAGAAGAATAATCGGTAATCAATGCATCGGAAACAAGATACAGCCATGCAATATCTTTGGTCTCATCAAACGTATAAATAAATCCTTTAAACGGCGTCCAATCAATATTTTCGGAAACAAGATAATGATACTTGACAATCATGCAGTATTCATCGGAAAATTCTTCCCGCATTCGTTCAAAATCCAACTCCGTCGCAAACTTGTAGGCGCCCTTTTGATAATATTCATTATCGCGCCAGGTCGGTGCATATAAAAGGATTTTCTTGTCCAAAGGAAGTCCCAGTTTAATTTTCAGATCGCGAATATCCTCTTCGTTATTTTTTGCAAACAGGACATCATTTCTCGGATACCCGATTTCCAGAATCGGCTTGTCTTTAAAGTCAAAGCAGGAACGGAATACCTCTGTAGAAAAACGATTCTGTGATACCAGATAATCCCAATCACGGCAGGCAATTCGGAAATTCCTATGATACCGTTCAATATTCTGATTTCCCGCCATATCCATCTGATCCATATCAAGTGCAAGCTTCTTAAGAGGGGTTCCATGCCAAGTCTGGATATGAACCACATTTTTTTTCTTGATATACATTTTTTGCTGCCGGCTGTCAAACACCCAGAACTTTGCGCGCATCAATTCCCAGAAAAATCTAGGATAATTGCAGCGAACCTTTCGGCATTTTCCCGGAATCTCGATCGATGTATCCAGCAGAAACCAGACACAATCAAATTTACGATCCAATCCCTGCCGCACCATCTCCTCATAGATATATCTTGGATTACCGGTATAATTCTTTCCATTGTTGCTCTGGAACAAAATCTTTTTCTTGCTCACCGGGACAAATGGCGTAAGCCGTTTATAAACTGCAATAATTTTTCTTTTGATAAACTGTTTGATATTCACGATACTTCCTTCCAATCTGTTATTATATAATTTCATCTATACGGAAGAAAAAAGAATTCCCCCAAGCACAAGTCCGAATATTGCCTAAGCATGTTGAAATTCTTTTTTCATTCAGTATCCCCTATATATTGTTTCTTTTAGACTCTTTTATTTTGTCTCCACGACACATTTCATATATTCCATCACCTGATCTTTTAATTCCGGACGATCCAGGGCAAAATCAATCGTAGCTTTAATAAATCCAAACTTATCCCCTACATCATAGCGGATTCCCTCAAAATCATATGCATATACTGCCTGTGTATCAATCAATCGGCAGATTGCATCTGTTAGCTGAATTTCTCCGCCGGCTCCGGCTCCCTGGCTTTCCAGCAATTCAAAAATCTCCGGCGTTAATACGTAACGCCCCAGCACCGCCATACGGCTTGGAGCTTCTTCCTGTTTTGGTTTCTCCACCATGTTATCCAATTTCACTGCCCGTCCATCTGCCGGCACATTTCGATTCGGAGCCACAATTCCATATTTGCTTACCTGATCTTCTGCCACTGTCTGTACTCCGACAACAGACGCACGATGCTTCTCATAAGCATGAATCAGCTGCTGTAATGCAGGCTCACCTTCTTTATTGATGACAACGTCATCTCCCAAAAGCACGGCAAACGGTTCATCTCCGATAAAGGACTTGGCACAAAGAACTGCATGTCCCAGTCCCTTCGGTTCCTTCTGACGGACATAATAGATATTTGCCATATTAGCAATATCATTGATCATTTCAACTTCTTTCATCTTACCGGACTCCGTCAGACGAGCTTCCAATTCGTAATCCTTGTCAAAATGATTCTCCATACAGTGCTTGTTGGAATTGGTAATAATCAGAATCTCTTCGATTCCGCTGGCTACCGCTTCCTCTACGATATACTGCACGGTTGGAATATCCACAATCGGCAGCATCTCTTTCGGAATTGCTTTTGTAGCAGGCAGAAATCTTGTACCTAATCCTGCGGCCGGAATGACCGCTTTTCTTACTCTTTTGACTTTTTTATCCATTCTTGTCCTCCTATTTTGCTGTATCCTCTTCTTTTGTCTTGCCGCCTAATCCAAGATCTTCTTTGATCTTCGTTGTGGAGATTCCTTCCGTTCTTGGAAGATAGACCACTTCACAGTAATCTTTCAGGAAATCAAATTTTCCTTTCCAGTCATCTCCCATGACAAAAGTATCCACATGATATTCCTTTACATCGGAAATCTTCTGTTCCCAGTTATTTTCCGGAATCACCAAATCTACATAACGAACTGCCTCAACCAATTTCTTCCGCTCTTCATAACTGAAATAGCATTTTTTCTGTTTCTGCTCCCAGTTGAATTCATCGGTAGAAACAACAACAATCAAATAGTCGCCTAATTCCTTAGCTCTTCGCAGCAAATTGATATGTCCCGCATGCAGCAAATCAAATGTTCCGTAAGTAATAACTTTTTTCATGAATCATGTACCTCTTTCCTACTATTTTGTCTTTTCCAAATATATTTTACTAACCTCATCAATACTTCCGTTCGCAATAATCTGACCCTTTTCCAGCAAAATTGCCTTATTGCAAAGCCTTTTTACCTGATCGAGAGAATGAGATACGAACAATACCGTAACTCCTTTATCGAACATACTCATAATCTTAGCTTCACTCTTCTTGCGGAATTTGGCATCTCCTACGGACAATACCTCATCCAGAATCAAAATATCCGGCTCTACAAGAGTCGCCACAGAAAATCCCAGTCTGGACTTCATTCCGGAAGAATAATTCTTGACCGGAACATCAATAAATTTCCCTAGTTCCGAAAATTCTATGATCTCATCCAATTTCTCATCCAAAAACTTCTTGGAAAATCCAAGAACCGCACCATATAGATAAATATTTTCTCTGCCTGTATATTGCTGATCGAATCCTGCTCCCAGCTCCAATAACGGAGCAATCTTTCCCTTGGAGGTTACGGTTCCTTCCGTTGCCTTTAACACACCTGCAATTACTTTCAGGAGCGTACTCTTTCCGGCGCCGTTTAACCCAAGGATTCCTAAACGGTCTCCTTTATTCAAAGAAAAATTAACATCTTTTAATGCCCAAAATTCATTATAAGAAATCTGATGCTTTAAAAGTTTGATGACATAATCTTTCAAGTCATCCACTTTCTCTTGACTTAGATTAAACTTCATGCCGACATGTTCTACCCGCAATACTTCTTTCTTCGCCATGATACCCTCCTAAATATGCAGAATGAATTCATCTTGCTTTTTATAAAAGAAGACCAACCCAACAATCACCGATACGACTGCAAATGCGATAGATGCTGCTAAAAACTTCATGTTCATTGGCATTCCAAACACCGCTTGTCTAAAATTATGAATCAGCAGGTAGAGAGGATTGCATTTTAAGATCCATCCAAAACCGGAATTCAAAAGCCGCTCCGGATAGTAAAAGATTGCAGATGCATACATAATAATCATTAATCCAACGGACCATAAATATTCCAAATCACGAAAAAATACAGCCATCGTAGAAAGGATCATGCCCACACCGAATGCCGTCACAAGAATCAATCCCAATGGAATCAAAGCCTGCAGCATGTAGATGGTCGGATAAACCTTCAGTACAATTCCCACAACAACCAGCACAATCAGGGAAATCGCAAAAATAATATAGTTAAATAATACACTGGATAATGGATAAATATACTTCGGCACATAAACTTTCTTAATCATTCCTGCATTCGTTCGAATGGCTTTCATCGCCCCATTGGTTGCTGAAGAAAAGAAACTATACATCAATCTTCCGCAAAGAATATAGACCGGGAATTGAGGATCGTCATTTCCAAACAGCGTACCAAACACGATACTGAGGACAATCATTGTAAGAAGAGGTTCCAGCAGCGTCCACAAAATACCAAGATACGACCGCCGATACTTAAGCTTTACACCTTTTTTGACAAGTTCCAATAAAAGGAACCGATACTTTTTAAAATTCTCAATATAGGTTTTCATCTTTTTTCTCCATTTCCGAACATTCTCTGCTTTATTATACTATTGAATGGGCAAATATTCAACCATGTCCAAAGCTAAAACTTTCCTAACATAAATTTCAGTTTTTTATTAATAAACGTTATGATTGAATATTCCATGATTAACACAATGGCTAGTGTTCCCAAACTATCAACATAATACCTCAAAGACAATACCGTTTCAGAAGCCGAGAATGCATGCCATCCTGCCGACGCAATCTCAAGAACATAGAGAGGACGCTGCGTTGACATTAAGATCAGTGAATTTCTTCCAAAATAATTTAGAACAGGAAATTTCCAATACATTTCCAGGCACTGAAACAATAGCAATGCTCCAAAAGACCCTATAATACCACCGATAAAAAAGCATTCCGGATTTGTTCCAAATTCCATATGATTCATATCCACATGCATATTTTGCTGTGATAAAAAAATATTACTTATAAAAAATATTACTCCAATGAAAGTTAAAATTCGCCGCTGCTTTATTTTCAGACATAATTTACATCCTAAATAACCAATATATAAATACCAAAGCGCAACCATTGCTTTGCCTATCGGAAACAAAACAAAAGAAATCCTTTCATACCAAAGAGGGGTCAGCAGGATTTTCAGCTGCGCTAAATATTCACCATACCATACTGCAAGGAGAGGGAAAACTATCAGGATCAACAAACGCAGCAATTTCGGAGCATAGCGAATCAGACAAAAAAATAAGATTTCTGCTAAAAATAACACCGGCAAAAACCAAAGAGCAAAAATCCCACGAAACGTAATTGTCGCAAAAATATAAGATTTAATCGCCGCCATATTAACCGTATGCTGCAAAACCATTGCCGTAAAACGAAATCCGATTCCCAAAACACTAAAACACAAATATGGAACTATCAGAGATTTTAGTAATTTTACAATATATCCCTTGAAGGTTTTCTTCTGATAGTAATCCGTCAAGCATATTAAGTACCCCGCTGCGACAAAAAAGATACTTAATTTCATAGAAGACATCCACATATCTACCGGATTTGCCAAAGTTGTAATATGCCCCAAAGTTACCATCAGGATGCCAAGACCTTTGCACAAATCAATGTACATAATTCGACTGTTTTTCTGCATTATATTATTCTATCCTTCCTTTTCATTTATCTTACCCCAATGCCTTATTGTCTTCTATTTATTCATATAATTTTAACATATTTGTAATATTTCTGCAATTTTTTTTATAATTTTTTCTTCTATGTTGTCTTTAAATATATCATCTCTTTTCCGTTAACGATCAATGCCGATATTGAAACATCATCTCTATAAATCAAAAAGCAGCATAAAACAATCCTAATCTTGTTGTCCTATACTGCTTTTTGTTTCTAATCCTGAAAACCAAATTCTCTCTTTTAAGAGAATAATTCTTCTTTACATTTCAATATTTTTACCTTGCCGGGATCACACATTGTATCTACATATTCTTTCATCCCTTCATCTTTTACCCATATCGTATCATACATATCGAAAATCAATGGGCTTATCGGTATACTTTTAAATTTTGGAGTGGCAATATAAAAATACTTTTTGCACTCAAATTTTCCTAATACCGCCATTTCCGTTCGATCAAACGCTCCATAGTAAATGATTTTATCAATTTTTGTTTGATCAAACAATCTCTTTTTCTCTTCTATAAAAATTTGATCTAATTGACTTTTGTTCTTTTGATATGTTTCTGAATGATGATTATATTTATATATAATTTT
>DXEM01000013.1 GCA_019114985.1 Candidatus Anaerostipes excrementavium | reverse complement strand
TTGTGTGTAACCGTATAAAGAGATAAGGCAGACACATTGCGATAAATCCTTTATTTTCAAGGCTTTTGGAGGATTTTATTAAAACACTGTAACCTCTGTTGAGAGGTCATAATTTACTGATATTCAAATTGGAATTTGAGGAGATGGATACATGGCATATAAAATTATTGCTCTACTGATAATGATGGCGTTTTACGGTATTTATTACATAAAACTTATTAGTCAACGAAAGCAGGGAATACAAACAAATTTATTAGGCAAGGGAAAGAACGGCGTTGTAAAGGTTATAGAAAATTCATTGAAAATCGTAACATTTGTAGCGCCCATTGTTGAGTTGATTAGTATTTTCAGAGGGACATATATTGATTTTACATGGATAAGGGTATTCGGTTGTATATTGGGAATATTAGGAGTTGTGGTGTTTGCGGTATCTGTATTTACAATGCGTGATAGTTGGAGAACTGGTATTCCCGACAACCAGAAAACAGAGCTTGTTATGTCTGGAATATACGCATATAGTCGCAATCCCGCTTTTTTGGGTTTTGATTTAAACTATTTATCCATACTTTTTATGTTCTTTAATTGGGGTTTGTTAATAATAACAGTGTTAACAGTTGTTATGTTTCACTTGCAGATTATCAAAGTGGAGGAAGATTTCTTGATAAAAGCATTTGGAGAGGAATATATGGAATACAGAAAAAAAGTATGTAGATATATTGGAAGAAAGAGATAGCAAAATCCCTATTTGGAAAGGAAAACAATGGGTAATTTAATTCAGATATTAAAGGATAAAATTATAGGTAAAATGTCACTGGAAAAAATTGTTGATATATTTGAGCAGATGTGCAGTATACCACTTGAGGAAGACATGATTTTATTTGAGACAGGTACATTTACTACTTTTGCGAAAGAGCAAGTGTTTCAGATTTCATTGGTCAGACAATTTCCGAACGAGGATGAAGAGTTTTACCAAATTCATGTAGATATTATATATGAGCCTACCAACGAAAATGAAATGTTTATAGAAGCAACGTGGGACGAAGATTTAAGTGAAAATATATTTGACTATATTAGAAATTCAGAGGTTTTCGCCTATGCAAAAAATAAAGAATACATCAAAGTAGAAATATATTTGGACGAAACTTAAACTGGAAAATCCTTGTTTGTATAAGGCTTTGGCCTGCTCTCAACAAGTAAAAATCATTCTATACAGTGCCATTTCCATTTTTTAACCTCCCATATTCCGTATGGAGACAGGTTTAGGAAAGGTTAATCTACGTTCAAATAAAAAATAGGGATCAGATTCACAGAGAATCAGATCCCTATACTTTTAAATTCATTTATTCTTTTCCGTCCCAGCAGTAGGTGCAAAGTTTGCTTCGATCCAGTCCCACAGATTCGATCATATCATCCAGCCGATGATAGCGAAGGGAAGTGAAATTCAGCTGCTTGCAGATCTCATCAATCATTGCCTGATATTCCGGCGTGTCCGGATTAGAGAATACGTCTAAATGAACGTTCTGATAATCCCTGGTAATCTCTTCAATGACTCGCCTGGTAATCAAATCCATCTCAGAAGAAGATCTGGAGAAGTTTAAATATTTACATCCATATAAGATCGGCGGACATGCCGGGCGGACATGGACTTCTTTAGCTCCGCTTTGGTATAAGAATTCCGTCGTCTCACGAAGCTGTGTGCCGCGAACGATGGAATCATCGATCAGAAGGAGACTCTTGTCCTGAATCAATTGATGGACAGGAATCAGCTTCATCTTAGCAATCAGGTTTCGTTTGCTTTGGATCGTCGGCATAAAGGAGCGAGGCCAGGTCGGGGTATATTTAATAAAAGGTCTGGAAAAAGGAATGCCGGATTCATTGGCATAACCGACCGCATGGGCAATTCCCGAATCCGGAACGCCGGCTACCGTGTCCGGGGAAGCATCGTCTCTTTGCGCAAGTTTCTTACCGCAGTTATAGCGCATCTCCTCGACACTGATCCCCTCGTAGGAAGAGGAAGGATATCCATAGTAGACCCATAAAAAAGTACAGATCTTCATGTCTTTTCCAGGCTGTACCAAGGTTCTTACGCCTTCCGGAGTCATAACAACGATCTCTCCGGGACCAAGTTCCCGATCAGCGGTATATCCTAGATTCAAATAAGCGAAACTTTCAAAAGAAAGACAGAAGCCGTCTTCTTTTTTTCCAAGGGCTACCGGGGTTCTGCCCAGTTTGTCACGGGCCGCGTAAATTCCCTTTGGAGTCATTAAAATAATTGTCATAGAACCGTCAATAGAATCTTGGGCGTACTGGATGCCTTCAATTAAATTCTCCTGTTGATTGATCAAGGCGGCTACGAGTTCTGTTGCGTTAATATCACCGCCGCTCATCTCAAGAAAATGGGTATGTCCGGACTGGAACATCTTCTGGATGATCGCATCCTGATTGTTGATTTTGCCAACGGTCATGATTGCGTAAGTCCCATGATGGGAACGAACGATCAGCGGCTGTGGTTCGTAGTCTGAGATGCAGCCAATTCCCATATATCCGTGCATAATATTCACATCTTTATCGAATTTCGTACGAAATGGAGCATTTTCGATATTATGGATCGCCCGATCGAAACCATCTTCTTTGTTGTAGACAGCCATGCCGGCGCGCCGGGTTCCCAAATGAGAATGATAGTCCGTCCCGAAATATAAATCAAAGACACAGTCTTGTTTTGAAGTTACACCAAAAAATCCACCCATAAGAGCCTCCTATCAACTTTATTATAGCGTTATATTTATTATAACCAAACACAATGAATCGAACAAGATAGGATTCCAAGAAAAAGTTGGAGCAAAATGAATTGATTTCATCGTAAAAAA
Organism: Candidatus Anaerostipes excrementavium; assembly: GCA_019114985.1. Classification (GTDB taxonomy): domain Bacteria; phylum Bacillota; class Clostridia; order Lachnospirales; family Lachnospiraceae; genus Anaerostipes; species Anaerostipes excrementavium. The sequence continues at coordinate 17,659 of DXEM01000013.1, read as the reverse complement.
TGATTATAATAGTATTATTAAAGTTCAAGGGGAGCTGGCGCAGGCCGGCTGAGAGTAAGGTGATATGCACCTTTGACCCTTTTACCTGATCCGGATAATGCCGGCATGGGATCGAATTTGCAGTATGTGAAAACTATTATCCCGCCGGAAGATTCCGACGGGATTTTATTTTTTCATAGGGAGTTTCTTATGAAATGCAAATAAAGGAGGAAATGAAAATGAACGCAAGCGTAGCAATTCAGTCTCTTCCGGAGGCTGAGAATAATGAAGAACTGATCCGTATTGTCGATGAAGTCATCGATTATATCAAGAGTACAGGATTATCTTATTATGTAGGACCGTTTGAGACGGCAATTGAAGGGGATTACGATGAACTGATGGATATCGTAAAGGAATGCCAGCATATTGCAATTCGTGCCGGTGCGCCGTCTGTGGCAGCGTATATTAAAGTAACCTACAAACCGGAAGGTGAGGTACTGACCATTGACAAAAAAGTTACGAAACATCACCAGTAAGATCTGGTCTCTGGCCGCGATCATCATCATCCTGATCGTATGGCAGATTGCAAGCAGTACGGGGCTGGTCTTGGAATTCATGCTTCCGGCGCCGACAGATGTGGTGAAGGCCTTTATTGAAGACTTCCCAATACTTATGAGCAATGCAAGAGTTACCTTGTTGGAAGCCTTTGCGGGACTTGCATTGGGTGTTGTCATTGGATTTGTCATGGCAATTCTTATGGATCGTTTTGAACATTTATATCGGGCTTTTTATCCGCTGATTGTGCTGACGCAGACGATCCCAACTGTGGCGATCGCGCCGCTGCTGGTCCTTTGGTTTGGGTATGAGATGACGCCGAAAGTGATCTTGATCGTGATTGTCACATTTTTCCCGGTGACGGTCAGTCTTTTGGAAGGTTTTCGATCCGCAGATCAGGATACGATACAGCTGCTTCGGTCCATGGGGGCTTCTCAGATACAGATTTTCCGGTATGTAAAATTTCCGGGATCTCTCAATCGCTTCTTCTCAAGTCTTAGGATTGCGGTATCTTACGCAGTCGTGGGAGCGGTAATTTCTGAGTGGCTAGGAGGATTTGAAGGACTGGGAGTCTATATGACCAGAGTCAAACAGGCATTTGCCTTTGATAAGATGTTTGCCGTCATATTTTTGATCTCAGCAATTAGTTTGATATTGATGTGGCTGGTTGACTGTATACAAAAATGGTGCATGCCGTGGGAGAAAAAAGAAGAGATAAAATAACAGGAGGAAGAAAAATATGAAAAAAAGATTATGGTCTGTATTTTTGGTGATGATGATGGTATTTGTCATCACAGGATGCGGTTCCGATAAAAAGAAATCATCCGGCGATGAGGATTTGACAAAGATTACCTTTGTGCTGGACTGGACGCCGAATACGAATCATACAGGACTTTATGTAGCAAAAGAAAAAGGATATTTTAAAGATGCCGGTCTGGACGTTGATATTGTGCAGCCGCCGGAAGATGGAGCTGAGGTGCTGGTCGGATCCGGGAAGGCTCAGTTCGGAATCTCATTCCAGGACTCCATGGCCTCTGCTCTTGTAGGAGATGATGCCCTTCCGATCGAAGCAGTGGCAGCGGTGCTGCAGCATAATACATCCGGTGTTATTTCTCGCAAAGGAGAAGGAATGGATCGTCCGAAAGGAATGGAAGGCAAGAAATATGCCACATGGGATGCGCCGATCGAGAAGGCGACTTTAAAGCAGGTTGTAGAAGCAGACGGCGGTGATTTTGACAAAGTCAAGATGATTCCAAGTACCGTAACAGATGAAGTATCTGCATTGAAAAGCAAATCGGTAGATGCCATCTGGATCTTCTACGGATGGGCAGGAATCGCAGCGGAAAACGCCGGGCTTAAAACCGATTATTTTGCGTTTAAAGATATTGATGAAGTCTTTGACTATTATACACCGGTTATCATCGGCAACAGCAGCTGGATGAAAGAAAACCCGGAGACTGCAAAGAAATTCTTATCTGCGGCGAAAAAAGGTTATGAGGATGCAATCAAGGATCCGGAAGGAGCAGCAAAAATTCTTTGTGATGCAGCGCCGGAATTAGATAAAGAACTGGTAGAAAACAGCCAGAAATATATGAAAGATCAATACAAAGCAGAAGTAGATCAGTGGGGATATATCGATCCGAAACGCTGGAATGCATTCTACGACTGGCTGAACGATAATGATCTGGTTGAGAGCAAAATACCGGAGAATACAGGGTTTACCAACGATTACCTGGAGTAGGGAAAATGTCAGAATTAATAGTTGAAAACGTATCATTTGCATATGAGAAGGAAAATGTCATAAAAGATATTCAGATGGAACTTCATGATCATGAACTGGTTTCTCTTCTGGGATCCAGCGGGGGAGGAAAGACGACGCTCTTCCATGTGATTTCCGGACTCAATCAGCCTCAAAAAGGCAGGGTCTTGCTGGATGGGGAAGATATTACCGGTCAGCCGGGGCATGTAAGCTACATGCTGCAAAAGGATCTTTTGCTGCCTTACCGGACCATCGAAGATAATGTCATTTTGCCGATGCTGATCCGAGGCGAGAACAAAAAAGAAGCCAGAGAGAAGGCCGGAAAGTTTTTTGAAGAATTTGGCCTGGAAGGCACCCAAAAGAAATACCCAAGGCAGCTATCCGGAGGTATGCGCCAAAGGGCGGCGCTTCTGCGGACCTATATGTTTTCCAAGAACGTGGCGCTTTTGGATGAGCCTTTCAGCGCATTGGATACTTTGACAAAACACGATATGCATTCCTGGTATCTAAATGTTATGGACAAGATTCGAATGTCGACGCTTTTTATTACCCACGATATTGAGGAAGCGATTCTTCTTTCGGACCGCATTTATCTGCTGACGGGAAAACCGGGGAGAATCACAGAAGAGATTGTCATCAAAGAGCCAAAACCTCGGAGAGAGGATTTTCATTTAACGAAGGAATTTTTGGAGTATAAGAAAAAGATTTTGGAAAAGTTATAATCGATGATATCAGAAATAAAAGAAATGCCATGCTTCTTTTAGAAGAAAAGACCGTTGTCTGCGTCCTGCATGAGAATTCATGTGAGGGGCTTTGTCAGCGGTCTTTCTTTATGTCATAGGAAACGGCATTCCTATGACATAAAAAATGCTCCGCACGGATCGCACTGCGGCGGAGATGAAGATAACGCTCAAGCGCCCGCCGCAGACGGAGAATCCTGCATAGCAGGATTCTTTCATAGTTGTTAAATTCGTTTTATAAAGTTCAAAGGATTAGATGCTCTGGTGGAAGGTCCTCCGAACGACTTCTTCCTGTTGTTCTCTGGATAAGCGGTTAAAGTTTACAGCATATCCGGAAACACGAATCGTCAAAGTCGGATATTTTTCCGGATGCTCCATTGCATCAATCAGAGTTTCCCGTTTCATGACATTTACATTTAAATGATGAGCGCCCTGTACGAAATATCCATCCAGGATAGAGGTCAGGTTCGTTTCTCTTTGTCCCTGATCTTTTCCAAGGGCGTCCGGTACGATAGAGAATGTATTGGATACTCCGTCCTGGCATACATCCCGGTAAGGAATTTTGGCAACAGAATTTAAAGATGCCAGCGCACCGTTCTCGTCACGTCCATGCATTGGGTTTGCTCCAGGAGCCAAAGGTTCTCCAAGTTTCCGTCCGTCCGGCGTAGTACCAGTTTTCTTTCCATACATAACGTTGGACGTAATAGTAAGGGCAGATAATGTATGGATTGCATTGCGGTAAACCGGATGTTTCTTTAATTCCTCGGAAAATGTGGTAACGATATCTGCAGCGATGTCGTCTGCGCGGTCGTCATCGTTTCCATATTTCGGGAAATCTCCAATGGTTTCAAAATCGACTGCGATGCCTTGTTCATTGCGGATCGGTTTTACTTTTGCATAGCGGATGGCAGACAGAGAATCGGCCGCGATGGAAAGTCCTGCAATACCGTAAGCTGCGATACGCTCTAAATGGGTATCATGAAGAGCAAATTGGCTGGCTTCATAAGCATATTTGTCGTGCATATAATGGATGATGTTGACGGTATCCACATATAATTCGGCAACATAGGACATTACCTTCTTATAATTTTCCATGACCTTATCATAGTCCAAAACTTCATCGGTGATTGGATCGATTCCGGGAACGACTTCCGTGCCGTAACGTTCATCTACGCCGCCATTGATCGCATAGAGCAAGGATTTTGCCAGATTGCATCTTGCACCAAAGAGCTGTGTCTGTTTGCCTACTTTCATGGCAGAAACGCAGCAGGCGATTGCATAGTCATCTCCGTAGATTGGTCTCATAACGTCATCGTTTTCATACTGGATAGAATCTGTATCAATAGAAACTTTGGAGCAGAAACGTTTAAAGTTAGCCGGAAGTTTTTCAGACCACAAAACAGTCAGGTTCGGCTCCGGAGCAGTTCCCAGATTGTAAAGCGTATGAAGATAACGGAAAGAGTTCTTTGTTACCAATGGTTTTCCATTGACACCAACGCCTCCGATGGATTCTGTAACCCAGGTAGGATCTCCGCCGAATAATTCATTGTATTCCGGTGTTCTTAAGTGGCGCACGAGACGCAGTTTAATGATGAACTGATCGACCAATTCCTGCGCTTCGGCTTCGGTGATCACGCCATTGTTCAAATCTCGTTCAATATAAATATCCAAGAATGTAGAAGTACGGCCAAGGGAGGTAGCAGCTCCGTTGTTTTCCTTGATACCTGCCAGGTATCCCATATAAGTAGCCTGAACGGCTTCTCTGGCATTTGACGCAGGTTTTGAAATATCTACTCCATAAGAAGCAGCCATCTCTTTGATCGCGCCCAGTGCGCGGATCTGTTCGGAAACTTCTTCTCTTAAACGGATGCGGTCTTCTGTCATTGGACCGTCAAGTTCTGCCAAATCCTTTTTTTTCTCTTCCACAAGAAAGTCAATGCCGTAAAGAGCGACTCTTCGGTAATCTCCGATAATACGGCCGCGTCCGTAAGCGTCCGGCAGACCGGTCAGAAGTCCGGCATGTCTTGCTTTTCTTGTTCTCTCAGGATAAGCATCAAAAACCCCTTCATTGTGGGTCTTGCGGTATTCGTTAAAATGCTGATCGATTTCTTCGTTCAGTTTATAGCCATATTGTTCCAGAGAACTTTTTGCCATACGTTTTCCGCCGTACAGATTCACCATACGTTTTAACGGGGCATCCGTCTGCAGTCCCACGATGACTTCGTTCTCTTTATCGATGTAACCAGGAGCAAAGTTGGTGATGCCGGAGATTAAGTCTGTCTCCACGTCCAAGATCCCTTTTTTCAACTCTTCTAAGATCAGAGCTTCACACTTCTCCCAGACACGTTCTGTTTTTTGCGTAGGTCCTTCCAGAAAAGAATCATCTCCTTCGTATAAGGTATAATTTTTCTGAATAAAATTTCTGACGTTGATTTCTTTTGTCCATTTTCCGGTATGAAAACCATTCCATTCGTTAAACATGATCATATCCTCCAAAAAATTCTTTTTGTAATTCTGCGGTTTCTTCTTTGTCCATCGCAGGGACATTTGACAGGGAGTAAGGAATTCCCATGACTTCATATTTGTTGGTGCCAAGCAGATGATAAGGAAGCAATTCCACCTTTTCCACATGTGGGATAGATGCCACATATTTTTGAAGCTTTTCCATATGTGCTCTGGAATCAGTCAGCCCGGGAATCACAACATGGCGAATCCAGATGGGTGTCTGATGTTCCTTTAATGCCTGAAGAAATTGTTGAAAATGGGAAATAGATCGCCCGGTCATCTTCTGATAGCTTGCTTCATCGATTTGTTTGATGTCCAGAAGTACCAGATCTGTATGATTTAGGATCTCATCGTAATTTCCCATGCCGCATCCTGCGGTATCGATGCAGGTGTGGACGCCTTCCTGTCTGCATAATTTTAAAGTCTCCGACAAAAAATCGGGCTGCATCAAAGGTTCTCCGCCGGAGAATGTAACGCCTCCGGTTTCTTTGAAATAAGGTTTGAATCTGCGAATTTTTTGAATCAGCTGTGCCGGTTCCATGATTTCTCCACCCTCAAAATCCCATGTATCCGGATTGTGGCAGAACCTGCAGCGCAGAGAACATCCCTGCAGGAATACGACTGTGCGGATACCGGGTCCGTCGACCAGTCCCATGGACTCAATGGAGTGAATGTGACCAGTTGCCATAAAAGACCTCCTTTTGTCAATGCTTGTATCTTCTTCAATGCCTGGAAAACTTTTTATATAAAATAGAAAAAGCCGTACCATCCAGGCAGATTGCCCAGACGGTCGGCTTGCTTATGATCATACTTCCTTGTGGTTCATTCCACGGGTTCCGTCAGTCATATGACCTCGTGCTTTTAAGATACTACAGGTTCCCGGAACCGTCAAGGGGGAAAAGTCAAAAAAATCTTAGCTGTTTCTTTGCCGAAATCGTGCTACAATTATGCAAGATATAATAAAAAAGGGAGGGCTGCATGGAAAACTTCAAAAAGTTTATAAGGAAATTGCTGCTGCCGATCTTCATCTTATCGGTTTCGTTTGGAATTAGTCTGACGATCCAGACGGTTTTCCATACCGATACACTGATTCCTACCATCTTCGTTTTAGCAGTTTTCCTGATCGCTTTGACTGTTGACGGATACGTGATTCCTATTGCGGCGTCACTGGTGAGTGTGCTGGCGGTCACATTTGCTTTTACGTTCCCATATTTTACATTTCGTGTATCCGTACCAGAAAGTATTTTTTCTGCGGTCATTATGCTGATTATAACGATCCTCACCAGCACGCTGACGACCAAAGTGAAGCGTCAGAATAAGATGAAAGCGGAAGCAGAGCGAGAAAAGATGAGAGCTGATTTGCTGCGGGCAATCTCTCATGATCTGAGGACCCCGCTGACTACAATTTATGGCGCCTGTTCCGCACTGATTGATAATGACGATCAATTAACGAAAGAACAGCGGATGCAGCTCTTAAAAGGAATAAAAGAAGATTCTGAATGGCTGGTTCGTATGGTGGAGAATCTATTATCAATCACAAAAGTCGGTGATGAGAATGTGAAGATTACAAAGATTCCGACAGTCGTTGAGGAACTTCTGGATACAGTTCTTGTAAAATTCGGGAAACGTTATCCAAACGTCAGGGTTTCTGTTGAAATGACAGAGGAGCTCCTAATCGTGCCGATGGATCCGATGCTGATGGAACAAGTCCTAATGAACCTATTGGAAAATGCCGTCCAGCATGCGAAGGGAATGACAGAACTGCTGATTCGAGTGTCGCAGAAAGGATCCCTTGCGGTTTTTGAGGTTTCTGATAATGGATGTGGAATGTCCAAGGAACAAATGCAGCACTTATTTCAGGGATATTCTGCCAGGAAAGGAGTCGGAGCCGACAGTAAAAAAAGCAATATGGGAATTGGGCTGTCAGTGTGCGCTGCGATTGTGAAAGCACACGGAGGTACGATATCCGGCGAAAATCGACAAAATGGAGGAACGGTGTTCCGATTTGTTTTAGACACGGAGGAAAAAGAGCAAAATGAATAATAAATATAAGATCTTAATTGTGGAGGATGAATCGAATATCCGAAGCTTCGTAAAAACGATCCTGGAAACCAACGGATATCAGGTTTTGGATTCCAGGACCGGAACGCAGGCGAAGATGATGTTTTCATCTCATTGTCCGGATCTCATCATTTTGGATCTTGGACTGCCGGATTTCGATGGAACAGAATTTATCAAGGAAGTGCGTAAGTCACATTCAGTGCCGATCATCGTATTATCTGCGAGAACGCAGGAGGAAGATAAGGTCCAGGCTTTGGATTTGGGGGCCAATGATTATGTAACAAAACCTTTTGGTACTGCGGAGCTGCTCGCAAGGGTACGTGCCGCTTTAAGGAACAGCAGGCACGGAATTGACGGAGAAAAAGAAGGAAATAAGCCTTTTGTCCTGCGGGATTTGAAGATTGATTATGAGAGCCGGACCGTAACGATGAAGCATATGTCGGTGAAACTGACGCAGACAGAATTTAACATTGTTGCGCTGCTTTCAGAACATGCGGGAAAGGTAATGACATATTCCGTGATCATCCAGACCATCTGGGGATCTTCCGATACAGGAAGCATTAAGAAACTTCAGGTCAATATGGCAAACATAAGAAAAAAACTTGGAATCAAGCCCGGTTCCAATCAGTATATTTCCAATGAATTAGGTGTAGGATACCGAATGTATAATGAATGAGGTGACGAATCATGAATCTATTACAAAAAATAAAACGACAGCCTCCGGGGCGGATTATAGCGCTTGGCTTTGCTTTGGTCATTTTCATTGGCTCCGGCCTGCTGATGCTGCCATGCAGTGTCAAAGACGGAGTCGTACTTCACTATATTGATGCTTTGTATACATCGACCAGCGCTGTCTGTGTGACAGGTCTGATTGCAGTGGATGCAGGTGATACTTTTACGCCGTTGGGCCAATTTTTCCTCGGCGGACTAATACAGATCGGCGGTCTCGGAGTCACTGCGGTCGGCGCCGGAATTATTATTGCGATAGGAAAGAAAGTTAATTTAAAGGGGAGAAACCTGATCCGAGAAGCAATGAATCTGGGTTCCGGACAAGGACTGATCCGCTTTATAAAAAGTGTATTTTTTACAACTGTCATATTTGAAGCACTTGGAGCGATTCTTAGTTTTACGGTGTTTATAAAAAGTTATGCACCGTTAAAAGCTTTAGGGGTCAGTATCTTTCATTCCATAGCGGCTTTCAATAATTCAGGATTTGATATTTTGGGAGGCGGGACAAATCTGATTCCTTATCAGGATAATATCATGCTCAATCTCGTCACCTGTGGCTTGATTATCTTTGGCGGCATTGGATTTCTTGTCATCCACGAATTAATTCATACCAGACTTCGGTGGCGAAAATTGTCGATGCACGCCAAAGTCGTGATTAGTACCAGTGCGATACTGATTGTTATTGGTGCGCTGCTTCTCAAATTTACAGAAAATATGACGTGGCTTGGAGCGTTCTTTCACAGTGTATCTGCAAGAACAGCAGGATTTTCTACATATTCGCTGAAAGACTTTACAACTCCCGGCTTGATGGCATTGATCGTTTTGATGTTTATCGGAGCTTCTCCGGGATCTACCGGAGGAGGTATTAAGACGAGTACGTTTTTTGTCCTGATGCAAGGGCTAAAATCCGCAGCGACCAACAGCAGTGAAAAAGCCTTTCATTATGCGATACCGAAGGAATCTTTCCGAAAGGCATCTGTCATTACATTTTTGGCGCTTGGAGTCGTTGTCGTAGGAACGTATTTGATGTTGGTAATGGATCCCTGGGTATCGCTTAGAGATGCTTTGTTTGAAGTAGTAAGCGCTTTTGGAACGGTCGGTTTATCAACAGGAATCACGCCGGATCTATCACTGGGAAGTAAATTGTTATCTATTTTTATCATGTATATTGGACGTCTGGGACCTCTTACGATTGCCACGCTTTGGCATTTTTCAGTCGGAGAGAGAGTCCGTTATTCAGAAGGAAATATTGCAATCGGTTAGAGGAGGGAAAGCAATATGTTTGGGAAACAGAGAAAAGAAACAAAAACCTATGGAATTATCGGAATGGGAAGATTTGGGAGTTCCTTGACCAGGGAGTTGGCAAAGTCAGGAGCAGAGATTATTGTGTTGGACCGGGATGAAGACAAGATTCGGAAAGCAAGAGAATTAACAGAAAATGCTATGGTGACCAATACGCTGGATAAGGACGTTCTGAGGGATACCGGAATTCAGAATTGCGATGTGGTTATTGTCTGCATTGGAAGTCATATGGAATCATCAATTCTTACGACACTGAACCTGGTGGCGATGGGAATACCGGAAGTTATTGCAAAAGCCACGAGCCCGGAGCACGGAGAGATCCTAAAGCGTCTGGGAGCCAAAGTCGTATATCCGGAGCAGGATATGGCGGTTCGGCTTGCAAATTGTCTGGAAACCTCTCAGGTCATTGACTTTATCAAGTTAAGTGAGAAAGTTAACATCTCAAAATTGGCAGTGCCGAAAAAGTTAGTCGGACATACAATATTAGAAATGAATTTCCGTGCGAAGTTCGGACTCAATATCATTGCCATTGAAAATAATAACGAAGTAATTGAATACGTAAGGCCGGAATATATGTTCCGAGAGGATGATATTTTGATTGTATCAGGCAGCAGCGAGAGTTTGATCAAGCTTGCAGAGTGGGAAGGCAGATAGAGAAAAAGGAAGATCTTTGGGAGAGACCTGTTTTTTTGCTGGTATTCTGAAGAGAGATATAGTAGAATAGAAAAAATATGAAAATGAGGATTCAGAAAGGTATAAGAATATGATAAAAAGAATGATCTACTATATGAATCCGAAGCGGATCGATCAGAAGATGGTGAAATTGTGGATTTTTTTCCTATTGATCAATGTTATTTTTTTCTTGCTTCCCCAGAGAATGATTGAAGGAAGCATCCTGATCTTAGCGCCGCTTGCAGGATTATTTGTCTATGCGCTGGTGACGAAAGATGTTATGAGCAGTCTTTTCCTTGGAACGTTCTCGATGTACATTCTATGGTACAAGACCGGAGCCGTGCAGGGATTTTTTGACGATCTGCAGGTCGTGCTGGCAGATGGGGAGAATATTGAGATGTATATGTCTTTCTTCTTATCCGGCGGCATTATCATTGCTTTGAAACGCAGCGGAAGTACCAAGGCATTCACAGACTTTATCACATCCAGATTTGGAAAAAGTGAAAAAATGGTTTTAGGAGCGGCGGGAATTTATGCAGGAGCGTCTTCCATCGACGATTATGTATCTGCGCTGACTGCAGGAGCTTCTTTTACCCCATTGATAGATGCGATACAGAAACCGCGGCTGGCACTTGCTTATGTAATTCGAACATTCAGCATCTGTGTTTCTGCGATCCTTCCTTTTGGAGCCTGGGGATATTTTATTATTTATCAGATCGCGGCGGCGGACAATGTTGGAAGCAGGGCTGAGGCGGTCGGGATTTTCCTACAGGCAATTCCATTTATGTTTTACGCAATCATTGCTTGTATCGTAGCGATCTTATTTGCAGTTGGAATTGTCCCTAAGATCGGACCGATGAAGAAGGCGTATCAGATGGCGAAAGAGGGAAAACAGATGGGAGAATTGAAGGAAGGAGAGGTCGATGAAGATGGAGAAGAGGAAGAAGAAGAGGAATTCGATGAGAATGATGAGCGGAAACAAAACATCAGTGTCTGGAATTTGATTCTTCCGATTGGATCCATTATGGTCGCCCTTATAGCGACAGGGCTGGATTGTTATTTGGCATTTGGCATCGCTGCAATCTTTACAGGATTGCTCTATATCTTCCAGGGAATTATGACGATCAGCGAATATGTGCAATGTATCGTTGACGGATTTTTGGACATGATGGATATGGTTATCATCCTGATGCTAGGGTACAGCATTCAGGAAATTATGTACACCATGGGAATGGAAGCTTTTGTAGAAAATGTATGTCATGCAATTCCGTTTGTTACGCTGCTTCCGGTACTGATCTTTGTATTTTTCAGCTGTACCGAATACCTTTACAGCTTGAATTATACGTTGTATCAGATCGCAGTCCCGATTTTGATGGTAGTTCTTCCAAGAGTCGGCGCCAATGTTCCTCTATGCCTGGGAGCTTTGATTTCTGCCGGGTTATTTGGAGCCAATGCCTGCGTAGTATCTGACTTAGGGGTTTTGTCGGCCAGGGCATGCCGTGTCAGAGTTTACGAACAGTACATTACGTCACAACCATATTTTATCATTTCCGGAATTTTAGCCGCCATCGGCTATCTGGCAGCAGGATTTCTCCTGACATAAATAAAAATCAAGATGCAGTCTTTCTTTTAGGAGAGAGAATAAATTTAAAATGAATAAAAAATAAAAGAAGTGGGAATTCTCTGGATATGAAAGGAAAATATATCCAGAGGATTTTTTTCGTGCTGGCAGCAGGAATTTTCCTATTCGCGGCAGCCAGACATAGAATTTTGGCGGGAATGCAGGAGGACTTAAAAGAAAACGTCATCCGATTCCATGTAAGAGCAAACAGTGACAGTAAAAAAGATCAGGAAGAAAAATTGAAGGTAAGAGATGCAGTGATCGATTATGTCAGTCCTTATATGGAGAATGCCGAGACAAAAGAGGAAGCGCTGGTCATTTTAAAGGAAAAGGAGGGAGAAATCCAAAAGATTGCCGAGGATACTTTGGCTAAACAGGGAAATCCACAAAAAGCAACGGTATCTTTTACAACAGAAGAATTCCCGGAAAAAGAATATGGAAGCTATGTGTTTCCAAAAGGAAGGTACGATGCGGTCCGTGTTGATCTGGGAGAAGCCAAAGGACATAATTGGTGGTGTGTGATGTTTCCTGATTTGTGCATAACGAAAGATGAAAAAGTAAAAATCAATCGGGAAGCAGAAAAGAAGATGAAAAAACTGCTGGGAGAAAATACCGTCCGGGTCATAAAACAGAAAAAATATTTGCGGTGGCTGTGGGAATTATAAGAAAAAAGCGCTCGATTGAGATCTTTGTCTGAATCGGGCGCATAGTTTATTGTTCTGCCGAAGGTTTTTTTGCAGATACCATCAAAAGGCGATTTTTCTTATATACTCGGAACTTGGTGAGACCTGCTTTTTTAAAATAGTCCAGGATCTCATAAGTAGAGTGGTATTTATTCTTCTTTGAAGGTATAAGCATTGATGGGATGTTCGCAAGAATACGAACCGGTTCCGGCATTGCGGCTTCCGCAATGTAAAGACGTCCGCCAGGTTTTAATACCCTGGCAGCCTCTTCGATGAACTTCTCAGGGTTCTTAAACGTATGAAAATCATCACAAACGGTTATGATACGGAACATATCGTCATCAAAATTAAGAAAATCACTGTAGCCGGTCTGTAAATGCAGCTCCGGATGAGCTTCGCTGGCTTTTTGGATCGCATCTTCCGATATATCCGTACCGTATCCCTGAGCATCCCGCCATTGAGTCAGCTCAGCAAGAAGCGTTCCGTCTCCGCAGCCTACATCAAGTATTTTATCTCCATCTCGGACACATATTTTTTTTAACATTTCTTTTCTTAAAGACTCTTTCATAAGAAACTCCTTTCGCATATCGCATAAGTTTCAAATCCCTTGGAGAATTATAGCATATTCGATAGCTTTGTCAATCTCTCACATTTTTAGGATGCCTCGTATTCGTGAGTAATGATATGCTGATAAACTTCTTCGACCGTATGGCTGTTCTCTAAATCAGGAATTAAAGAAGTGGTCTTGACCATACGCATCAGAGATACGACAGCGGGAATATGTTCCTTGGAATTCTTAGCGGCCAGACAAAAGATAACTTTTGTCTGTTTGTCTCCGAAATGAATCGGTTCCTGGCTGATTAAAAGGCTGAGGCAGGTTTGATTCACTCCCACGTTGGCCTTTCCATGAAGCATGGCAAAGGAACGATCCGTTACAGAATAAAATCCAAGCTCTTTGACATTTTGAATCATAAGGTCTACATATTCTTGTTGGATGGATCCATTTTCAATCAGAGGATCAGCACAGGTTCTTGTGGCTTCCTCCCATTCCAAAGGTCCATCAATCAGCTGAATCTGACTGAATCTTAAGAGGGAGCTAAATACATTGCTTTTGCTTTCCGCAGGTCTGGATTGGTAGCCTAATTCATGAGAGAGAATATCCATGACCTTTTCTTTATCTTCAAGAGAAAGAAAATCCAGCTGTTTTTCAATCTGATAAAAATCAGCAAGCAGTTTTTTCCGGGGGATTCCCAGTTCCTCGATTGCCACATAATCAGAAGTCTTGAGGATCGGATTTACCAAAAGGTAGGGTTTCGGAAGCTTGCCATGGATGTTGGTCGTGGACAGTACATAATCGACATCTCGCCAATACGGGTAGGAAGGCACCTTATAAATTGGGATGGTATCCGTGATATTTACCTGATATTCACTGAGTAGGGTCTCCCGAAGCATGGTAGAGGTTCCATAGCCATGGCCGCAGACAAGCAGTACTCGTTTTCGCGGAATATTGCAGATACGTTTCATACTTGCCAGAAAATATATTGTAAAATATACGAATTCGTCTTCGTTTTCAATCTGATCAAAAGGTTCCGTTTCGAGACAGATTTCTTTGATCAGCCGGTATGCTTCCATTTCATCCGGACCGAGTACTTCAATCATATTCTCACAAATGGAAACATGAGAAGAGATTCTTTCCAGCAGGGGGATAATATGCCCCAGGAGACCTTCAATCAACACGCTGTCATGTTTAAACGGGAGAGAGAATACCTTAGAAGCCTTTGATACAAGTGAGTCTGTCAAGGACTCTGCGTAAACCAAATCAATCGTAGGACTGATATTGGAATAAGTTTGTGTATACTCCAAATATCGGACCATGGTCAGTAAGTGTTTTTTGCTGATCGGGCAGCCGATGATCTCTGACAGAGAATTTTGGAAAGAGCTTAGCGTGTCTTTATCATAAGCAGGAAGGCTGGTAAGAGTCAGCGGATATTCTTTTTTATGGATGATGAACCAAAGCAAACACAAAATATTGGATAAATACCAGCGATAAGAGGAATCTGCCAGTACATATTCATTTTTTTCTAAGAATTCATTGATACATACCAGAACCTGAGGAATGGAGATTCCTTTGAAAGAAGTATGGATTAAATGGATGCTGTGGTATTCAAAAGCATTAAAATTAATGGGCGGATTGATCAGCAGATCAATGTATTTGTTAAATTCCTGATTCATGAGAGGAACACGCTTCTTTTCCGGACCGGAAAGAAAAAAATGGTCGGTATATTCAATTGTCAGGCCGCTTTTTTTCAGTGATTTGGACAATTCGTTCATATCGTTCTTTATAGTAGAACGAGATACCTGCAGTTCATTGCAGATCTGACTGATCTTGAAGTCTTCATTTCGAATCAGGAGATTAAGAAGAAGCAGGGAAATCCGTTCCGAACTGGTATAAAGGAAGTCATTGCTTTCGGAAACTTCCTCAAGAGATAAGTCTTTTGGATATTTCAGAATCCCCTTTGGATGTTTTTCCAGAGGAGGTTTGCCCTCCATGGAAAGACTGTCATTGATTCGATCGACGTCATATCGGACGCTTCTTTCCTTGATATGTAAGTCTTGTGCAATTTCCTTATAGGAAGTGGTTCCTTTGATTTGTATGTACTGAATCACATTCAGCATTCTTCCGCTCAACATGCTTACGATCCTTTCTAAAATGTATCTTTAATCTTCTTCATGATAGCATCAGATTTTGCGATGATATCGGATACTCCAAGCTTCAGCACTTTTTTTCCCTTAAAACGTTCCATGCCCTGAACAGCGATATCGTTGGCAATGATGACGCATACGGCGTCAGCAATGTCGGTATCTTTTAAAGGATCTTCAATGCCGGATCCTCCCTGCGTCTCAACGGAAATTTGGATTCCGAATTTCTTTCCGGAAATTTTCAGCGCTTCTGCCGCCATATAGGTGTGGGCAACACCAGACGGACAGGCAGTGATTCCAACAACTTTCATGAGCAACTCCTCTCTTTATTTTATAATTGTTCAAAATTTAATTCAATATCTTCGACATTTTTTTCACGATCAGATTCGGTAACATCGGTGTTTTCTTTTTTTAAAAAATTTACTACAAGGGCAGTAACAAGAGAACCTGCCAAAATCGAGAGCAAATAGAGGAAGCGGCCTTCGATGACCGGCAGGACGATAATGCCTCCCCAGGGAGCGTGATTCAGCACGCCGCCTAAAAACGCTATGATGTTTCCTGTAATGGAGCCGATGATCAAAGAAGGGATAACACGCAGCGGATCATTGGCAGCAAAAGGAATTGCTCCTTCCGTAATCCCAACGCATCCCATGATCAGTGCAGCCTTTCCGTCTTCTTTTTCTTCGGAATTATATTTCCCCGGCGCTAATAATGTGGCAATCCCCATGCCGATTGGCGGGATACAGATTGCTGCGCCAACGCCGCCCATCAGGTACGGAAGGGTGTCTACCTGAGTCTGGGCAAATAAAGTTGCCACTTTGTTGATAGGACCGCCCATATCGAAAGCAGTCATACCTCCCAGGATTGCGGCAAGAGGAATTTTCCCGATATTACCCAGCGTCGAAAGCCAATTTGTTAAATGATCGGTTAAAAGAGCGAAAGGTGTTCCGATTCCCCATATCACGATTCCTCCGGCCAGCAGAGAGCCGATCAGAGGATAGAGAAAAATAGATCCTAAAGTTTTCAGGGAAAGGGGAAGAGGAATCTTCTTCAATTGTTTAACAATGGAGCCGGCAATTAGTCCGGCAGCCATGCCGCCGAGAAAGCCTGCTCCGATTTGGCTGGCCAGATAAGCGCTGATCATGCCGGGAGCAAGCCCGGGTCTGTCTGCGATAGAATAAGAAATATAGGCTCCAAGCACTGGAACAAATAGAAATAAGCCGGCATTTCCGATATCGTATATTCCTTTTAGCCAGCCTTCCGTCGGAGCCGTAGTTCCTGCCGGATTTAACATAAGGGAAACAGAATATAGAATTCCGCCGGCAACAATAAAAGGGATCATATGGGACGTCCCTGTTAAAATATGTTTTTTCAGTGTGCGCAGTGCGTTTCGCATAATTCTGCCTCCGTCTGGTTATCTGATAGTGCATTTTCCAGCAGCTGATAAATGGCTTCCTTTTCACTGCCGATTAAAATATCCCGAAACTCCGCATGCATAATTTTTCTGGATAAAGATGCTAAGATTTTTAAATGAGTCATTGCTCCATCTGTCTTTGGAACTGCAATCAACAAGATAGAAGAAACGGTTTCTCCCGTTTCTGTGTTCCAAAGAATCGGACGCCGGGAACGCCCATAGGCAATACAGGCTTCTTTCACATGATCTGATTTCCCATGGGGAAAACTAATATTATATCCGATGGAAGTAGGACAAATCGCTTCCCTGGCAAGCGTATCATGATAAAAATCCTCTGCGTTTGTAATCTTACCTGTCTGTTTTAACCGATGAATCAAAGTTAAAATAATTTCTTCTTTTGAATCTGCATCAATGTCAAATAAGATGCAGTCTCTGTTGAATAATGTACTCAATATAATCACCCTTATTATATCATAGAAGTGCCCCTTATATGAAGCGAATGGTTGACCGGTTCTTTTGGAAATAAAGAAAAGCCCGGAGAATCCGGGCTTTTCGTATACAAGAAAATTTCTGTATTCTCCTGATTTATAATAATCCGATCACGTGTCCGCCGATACCTACGATGAACAGTGCAATGATGATGATGATCGGGGATACGTTCTTCTTCAACAGCCACATGCAAAGCAGTGTCAGCAGCAGCGGTACGAATCCTGGAATCAGGGAATTTAAGTTGTCCTGTAAAGTTGTTACTTTATCTGCTGACAATGACAGCCCGGAAGCATACTGTGTCAGTGCTGTCTGGATTCCCTCTGCTCCGGATGGAAGACTATTCCAATCAATATAAGCTCCTTCACTTAACTGTACCGTAGATACGACCGGTGTGAAGTTGATGCTTACCCATCGCTCGATCAATGCTCCGAGGACGAACATACCTAAGAT